>NZ_CP108568.1:0-709166 GCF_036010485.1 Streptomyces sp. NBC_01198 | reverse complement strand
TCGACCTGCTCGGCCACGGGCGGTCGGCGAAACCGGTCGACGGCGACTACGGCATCTCCGAGCAGGCGCGCCGGGCCGCCCGCGTACTCGACCTGCTCGGCGCCGAACGGGCCGTCGTCGCCGGCCACTCCAGCGGCGGCCTGACCGCGGTCGCCCTCGCCGAGCAGCACCCCGAGCTGGTAACCGCCCTCGCGCTCATCAACACCGGCCCGCACCTGGACGCCTTCACCGCCAAGCAGGCGGGCACGATCGGCCCGGCCCAGTGGCCGCCGACCGACGAGCAGATCCGGCGTTTCGCGAGCGGTGCCTTCCGCGAGGGCTACGCGATCCCGCAGGAACTCGTCGACGAACTGCGTGGCATGGCCTTCCACGCCTTCACCTCGGCGATGCAGGCCTCCCTCGGCTACTTGGGGCAGCAGCCCGTACCCGACCGGCTGGCGAACCTCGGCAAGCCCCTCCAGGTGATCTACGGCCAGCTGGACGGCAGATGGCGTCCGTCGTCCTTCGCCGACTACGGCGCCGTGCCGGGTGCCCGGCTCGATCCGCTGCCCGGCGTCGGCCACACCCCCATCCTGGAGGCCCCGGCCCCCACCGCCGCGCTGCTGCTGTCCTTCACCGCGACCCACCGGGCCTGACCGGGCGTTCACCCCGGGGCGGCGTGGAACGTGCCGGGCGGCCGGGTGTCGGGCACGGCCCAAGGCCGTCGCCCGGTCGGCCGCCTCCGGCGGACGTGGGGGGAGGCGCCGGGTCAGTCCGGGGGTGGCAGTGTCTGTTCGGCCCAGACCGTCTTGCCCTCGGCCATCCGGCGGGTGCCCCAGCGGCGGGACGACCGGGCGATGAGCGCCAGGCCGCGGCCGGACTCGTCGTCCGGGCCCGCGGCGCGCGGGCGGGGTTGGCCGGCGCCGGCGTCGGAGACCTCGCAGACCAGCACCGCGTGCCGGATCAGCCGCAGGTGGATGGGGGCGGCGCCGTGCAGCACGGCGTTGGTGACCAGCTCGCCGACGATCAGTCCGGTGGCCTCCACCAGGTCCCCCAGGCCCCAGGCCTCCATCTGTCCCACCGCCAGGGAACGGGCCGCGGCGACGACGGCCGGCTCGGCCGCCAGGTCCCAGCCGGCGACCTGGTCGGGCGCCAGGAAACGGGGGCGGGCCATCAGCAGGGTGGCGTCGTCGGACAGCGTCCCGCCGGCCGGGACGGTGTCGCTCACCGCCGTGGACAACTCCTCCAGGGAGCTGTCCGGCGGCGTCAGGGCGGCGGCGATCCGGTCGATGCCGAAGTCGATGTCGTGGTCGCGGGTCTCGACCAGCCCGTCGGTGTAGAGGACGACCGTGCTCCCCTCGGGCAACTGGATCCGCGAGGTCTCGAAGACCGGCAGCCCGATGCCCAGGGGCGCGCCGGCCGGGGTGTCGGGGAAGGTCACCCCCGCCGCGGGGTCGATGATCAGCGGCGGCGGGTGTCCCGCCCTGGCCACGTCGAGACACCGGAGAATGGGGTCGTAGACCGCGTAGACGCAGGTGCCCCCCAGCCCGACGCCCGCGGTGGCCGCCTCCGGGTCCTCCTCGTTGAGCTGCACCACCGTGCGGTCCAGGTGCGCGAGCAGTTCGTCGGGCTCCAGGTCCATGTCGGCGAGGGTCCGCACGGCGGTACGCAGCCGGCCCATGGTCGCCGCCGCGTTGATGCCGTGCCCGACCACGTCGCCGACCACCAGGGCGGTCCTGGCACCGCTCAGCGGGATCACGTCGTACCAGTCGCCGCCCACCCCGTGCGCCACGTCGGCGGGCATGTAGCGCGAGACGACGTCCAGGGTGCAGCCGCCCTCCAGGTGCTGCGGGAGCAGGTTGCGCTGCAGGGCCAGGGCCGCGGCCCGCTCGCCGGCGTACCGGCGGGCGTTGTCCAGGCTCAGCGCGGCCCGGGTGACGAGCTCCTCCGCCAGCAGCAGATCGTCCTCCTCGAACGGCGCCGGGGTGTCGTTGCGGACGAAGGCCGCCACGCCGAGCGTCTCCCCGCGTGCACGGATCGGCGTGACCATCAGGCTGTGCATGCCGGTGTCGCGGGCGACCTGCGCCCGTGCCCGGTCCATGTCGAGCCAGTTGCCCGGCGAGATGTCCAGGACCGGCTGCAGGACGGACCTGCCGGTGGCCAGCGCCTCGACGAAGGGGGAGGACGGCGGTACGTACACCGCCTCCCCCCGGTGCCACAACGACTCCGCGGTCTGGTGGATCGAGGCGACACCGCCGCGCCGGAAGACGGGGGTGAGTCCGGAGGAGGATTCGAGCCTGGCCAGCGGCTCGTCGCCGATCGGGACGCTCTCCGACAGGTCGACGGTGACGAAGTCGGCCAGCAGCGGGACGGCGTAGTCCGCCAGTTCCTGGGCGGTCCTGAGCACGTCCAGCGTGGTGCCGATGTGGGTGCTGGCCTCGCTGAGCAGGTCAAGGCGCGCACGCGCGCGGCGGTTGGCGGTGATGTCGGCCCTGGCGCCGACGACGGCGATGGGGGCGCCGTCGGTGCCCTCGACGCGGTAGAAGGAGATGGAGTAGGTGTGCTTGTGGTGAGGGCTGTCGCCCGCGGTCCGCCGGGAGTATTCGTAGCCGATGGAAGGGACGCCGCTCTCCAGCACCTCGCGCATCACCGTCTCGAACGGCGGCGTGTCCACGATCCCCGGCAGCACCTCGTCGATCCGGTGTCCGGGCCACCGCTCGGCCGGGATCCCGTTCTCCGCCGCCAGCGCCTCGTTCACCCAGATGTAGCGCAGTTGCGGGTCCCAGACGGCCACCGCGATCGGCGAACGGACCATCAGCGACTCCATCACCGCCGCGTTCCACCGCGAGCGCGCGGCCTGGTGCTGCTCGTCGGCCACCGCCAGCCAGGACGTGCGGCCGTCGGCCTCCGCCCCGGCCAGCGGACAGACCCGCAGGTCGACACGGAGCGCCCGCCCGTCACGGTGCCGGACCCGCACCTGCCCGGACCAGGCGCCCCGGGCGCGGGAGCGCTCCGCCGCGGGCAGCGCCTCGGGCGCGTTCCGCTCGGGGTCCGCCAGCAGGACGGCGGCGGGCCGTCCCACCACCTGCGCGGCGCGATAGCCGAGCAGCCGCTCGGCCCCGGGAGTCCAGCCCGTCACCGTACCCCCGGCGTCGATCACCGCCAGCGCGGTGCCGGCCGGTCCGCTCGGCCCGGTCCCCACGCCGAACAGCACATCTCCGGGGTCGTTCATCGCAGGCATCCCATGATCGACGGGCAGTACGGTCGGGCGGACGGCCGCGCGGACGCCGCTCGCCGCAGCGCGCCGACCACGGCCACCGGTGGTACGCGCCGTCCCGCCGTCGCCGCGGCGGACTCCCGGGCCGCCCCGACCGGTCCGGCGACACAGAGCAACCTCTCACGGGGGACCGGCATCCACCCGGCGACACAGCGGGACCACGGCGAGGTCGCACCGCGGCGTTGGGAGATCGTCTTGTTGCGCCGCCCGTTGCCCGGCTGGTAGGACTGTGCTTCGCCGTACCGTCACATGTTCGATAGCGCGGGGGTTCATGTGGTCGCCACGGCCTGTCCGTCTTCGGCGCGGCGTCGCGCGGGTGCCCCCCGTCGCCGGCTTCCGGCAGTCGCCAGGCGCTCCACCCAGCACGGACTGGTCCTGGTCGCCGTCGCCGCTACGGTCCTGCTGTGCGCGACGGCGCTGTGCGCGCTGGCCGCGCTGGCGGGCGGTGCCGTCCGGTCCGAGACCGTCCGCAGGCTGTCGGCCGACGCCGACGCGCAGGTGCTGGTCAACGCCGGTTACCGGGCCGGCGGGATGGCGGCCGCCGATCGGGGCGTCCGCGCCGCAGGAGCCAAGGCCTTCGCCGGAGTGCCGCAGCACACCTATGTGGGACTGCTGGGGACCTCGGCGGTCTCGGTGACCCGTGTCGACGGGAACGCGGGCGCGCCGCGCGGGCCCGGCGGCAGCGGCCTGCACCCGGTCGCGGTGCAGGACGGCGGCAGGTTCGGGCGGCTGGTCTCCGGCCACTGGCCCGCGGGGACGGCGGACGCCCCGGCCGGCGCCTTCACCGCACTGCCCACCGTCCGCGTCGGCACCGGATCCGCCGCCCCGGTGGACGCCGCGGTGCCCCGGCAACTGGCCCAGCGCCTCGGCGTCAGGGCCGGTTCCACGCTCCGGGTGGAGGACGGCTTCAGCCGTACGACGACCGTGCGGATCACCGGCGTCTTCCGCGCTGCCGGGCCTGTCGGCTTCTGGCCCGCCATGGCCGGGGACCTGACGGACGGCGAGAGCGCGAGCCAGCAGCTGCTGGTGGTCTCACCTGCGGCCCTGAACGGCAGCGCCGTGCTGAACGGGCAGCTCACGGCTCACTGGAGCGTGCTGCCCGACTTCCCCCGCCTCACGGTGGGCGGCCTGGCAGGCCTGCGCGACCGGGTACGGAACTTCACCGGCAGCCAGAGCGCGGTGTCGGTCTTCCATGGCACCCAGCCGTCGTTGGACGACGTGGCCGTCTCCTCCGGGCTGCCCGGCGCCGTCGACGCCCTGGCGGTGCCGACGGTGGCGGCCCGGTCCGCGCTGTACCTGCCGAGCGTGATGCTGGCCGCCCTCGCGCTCGCCGCCCTGGTGCTGGCCGCCCGTCAGATGACGGCGCGGCGGCGGGACGACTTCGCCCTCCAGCAGGCCAGAGGCTCTGGCACCCTGCGCCTGCTGCGCGGGGCGGCCGCCGAATGGGCCCTCACCGGCATCCCGGCCGCCGTCGCCGCACCGTATCTGGCAAGGCTGCTGCAACCGGACGGTCCGGGGCCCGACGCCTGGGCGGCAGTGGGTCTGACCCTGCTGGTGCACGCCGTGGCGGTGCTGCTGCCGGTGCTGCCGGCGACGCGGGTACGAGGGGCCCGCGGCGCCCGGGCCGCGGCCGCCCAGCGGCTGGGCGCCGACCTGGCGCTGCTGGGCGTCGCGGTGGCGGGGTTCCTGGAGCTGCGGCGGCACCACTCGCTGATCGCCGGCGGGCTCGCGGGCGGCGGCCTCGGCGGGGCGGTGTCCGTCGACCCGGTGCTGGTCCTCGTCCCCGCGCTGGCGGGCGGGGCGGCCGCGCTCCTGCTGCTGCGGCTGCTGCCGCTGACCTCCCGGCTGCTCGACGTGGTCGGCCGCCGCAGCAAAGGGCTGGTCCCGGCGCTCGCCGGCTGGCAGTTGAGCCGGCGGGCCTCGCGCAACGCCGGCCCGGTGGTGCTGATGTGCCTGGCGATGTCCGTGAGCGCCTTCGCCACCACCGCGCTGGCCTGCCTGGGCGGACTCGCCGCCGAGCAGGCCGCGTTCACCGTCGGCGCCGACGTCAGGATCGCCCCGGGCAAGCAGGACGGCTACCCGGCCGCGGTGCTGAGCGCCGCCTATCGCGCGCTGCCCGCGGTGACGGCCGCCGCGCCGGTGACCCAGACCACCGCCAACCTGCCCGGCGGGGTCACCGAGGAGCTGGTCGGCACCATCGGTGGCCCCGCCCCCCGGCTGTCCCGGCCCGCCGTCTTCGGGGTCACCTTCCCCGGGCGTCCGACCGCGCTGCTGCTGGACGAGCGGGTGCGCAGCGACGGCAGCCACGCCGCGCCGCGGCTGCAGCTGACCGTGCAGGACGCCGCCGGCCTGGACAGCACCGTGACCGCCGTCCTGCCGCCCGCCGACGGCGCCCGGCACACCGTCGTCGTCCCCTTGGGCGTCCCGCTGAGCGGCGGCCACCCGCGCGCGTACCCGTTGACGCTGACCGCCCTCAACGTCCTGCCGCAACCTGGCGTGTACCCCGCCCTCCTGGACCTGGAACTGCTCCGGGCCGGCGCACGCGGCGCCACCGACAGCTGGGTCGCCCCGCTGCCCGCCGGGCAGGTCTGGGCCGACGGCACCGACCACGCGGCGGACGCCACCGCCGGGGCGTGCACGGGGAAGGTGTCGTACACCTACAACTTCGGCAGCCCTGGCGTGTGCGCGATACGGCACGGCGGCGCCGACGTGCTGCGGGCCACCATCAGCACCGGCCTGCGGACCCCGCCGACCATCGACGGCACCCCCGTCGACCTGGACACCGGCGACACCAAGCCCGGCGGCCAGGTGCGCTTCCTGGCCGTCCCCGCGGCCGAGCCGCTCCCGCTGCCGGTACGCGCCGACGCCCAGGTGCTGCGCGACGCCCACCTGGCCGTGGGCAGCACCACCACGCTGGACCTGGGCCCCGGCGACCCGGTGCCCGCCAGGATCGTCGGCCGGATCGGCTCGCTCCAAGGGCTCGGGCACGGGCAGGGGCACCTGGTCGCCGACCAACGCCAACTCGCCGGCGCCCTGACGCTGGCCGGCACCCTCCCGCCGGATCCGGCGTTCTGGTGGATCAGCAGCGCCGACAGCGCGCGCACCGCGGCCGCCGCCGAGGCGCAGCCGGCCCTGGGCCGGGTGACCACGACGGCGGCCACCGCGGGGGCACTCCGGTCCGACCCCTTCCGCAGCGGGCTGCGGAAGGCGCTGGCACTGGTCCGCTCGCTGGCCCCCTGCTTCGCGGTCATCGCCTTCACCGTCCACGCGGTGATCTCCACCCGGCAGCGCCGCAAGGAGTTCGCCCTGCTGCGGGCGATCGGCGTCCGCTCCAGGAGGCTGTCCGCGCTGCTGGGCGCCGAGCAACTGAGCCTGGCGCTCTTCGCGGTGATCCCGGGAGCGCTGATGGGCCTGGCCCTGGCGTGGGCGGTGCTGCCGCTGGTCACCGTGGACGACACCGGGAAGGCGCCCTATCCGCCACTGCACCTGGTCGTGCCCTGGCGCACGGTGGCGGTGACCGCGCTGGCGACCGCACTTGCCATCAGCGCGGTCGTGCTGGCCCTGGCCCGGCTGCTGGCCCGGGTGGACCTCGTCCGCGTACTGCGAGCAGGGGAAGACCGTTGACGCGCACAGCCGAACACCACCGGAACGAGCGGACGGTGGCCCGACCCGTCAGGACGGGCGCGGCGATGACGCTGCGGCTGATACGCCGGGAGACCCGGGGCGACCTGCCGCTGCTCGGCTGCCTGGCGGCGCTGGTGCTTGTCCTGGCCGGACTGTGCGCGTGGGCCCCCGCGGCCGCCGGCCGCCAGGAGGACCGGGCGCTGCGGCAGCGGGTCGCCGCCGCCCAGCAGCAGGCACCGCCGGCCACCCTGAGCACCGTGCCGGAGGTCTTCGACACCGCCTCGCCCACCGTGGACATGGCCACCCTGCTCAGCGACGGCCGCGCCCTCGACCGCCGGCTCGGCGGATCCGCGGCGCGGCACCTCACCTTCGCCGGCAGCGGCAGCTACGACTTCAACCAGGCGGCCGTCACCTCGCCGCCGCCGCCGGAACGGGCGATCACCAGCCCGGAGCTGGCGATCAGCTATCTGCCGGCTGCGCGGAGCCACCTGCGCTACGTCAGCGGCCGCGCGCCGGCCGACCGTACGCCGTTCGGCACGCCACCGCAGCTCGCGCTCTCCGAGGCCACCGCGCGGGCGCTGGAGGTCAGGACCGGCAGCCGGATCACCCTCGAATACGACCCGCCGCCCGCCGATCAGCAGCCGCCCGCCCGGGTCGAGCTGCTGGTGAGCGGGGTCTTCCGCGCACAGGCCGGCACCGACGACTTCTGGAGCGGCCGGCCGACGCTGTCCCAGCCGGCGCGCCACCCGGAGGAGCACAGCGCGGGCACCGTGCTTGCCGCCCGCGGCCTGGTCGGCACCGACGCCGCCGACGTGCTCGCCCGCGCCGGGGTGCCAGGGCCGCTGGTGACCTGGCAGCTGCGGGCCGACCTGCGCGGGGCGGCACTCGACGAGGCCCACGCGCTGACCGCGTCCCTGTCCCACTTCGGCGCCGACCTGAACGCCGGACTGTGCCTGGGAGTCGACCCGAACACCGGCCAGATCGGCTGCCGCCTCGGCGACCAGGCCACCGGCCCCCTCGTGGTGACCGACAACCTGACGCCGCTCCTCGACACCTTCACCGCCCAGGACCGGCAGGCGCGGGCGCTCGCCGCCTTCGCGGTCGACTCGCTGGCGGCCGTGGCGCTGGCCACCACCGCCGTCGCCGTGCGGCTGCTGCTGCGCCGCAGAAGGGCGCACCTGCGGCTGCAGCGCGCCCGGGGCGCGTCCACGGCGCGGCTGGTCCTGCTGCGCAGCGCCCTGGCATGGCCGGTGGCGCTGGTCGCCGCGCTGCTCGGCTGGGCGGCCGGCCGGCACCTCGCGCCCGCCGGCACCTCCGGCTCCCCGCAACCGCTGGTCGCCGCCGCCGTGGCCGCGACGGCGGCGCTGACGGTGTCGCTGATGACCTGGCGCACGGTGCGGGAGCCGGCCAGGCCCGGCCGGCTGCGGCGCTCCCGCAGGAAGGTCGTGGCCGGCCGCCGGGTCGTCATGGAGGCGACGGTGCTGCTGGTGGCGGCCGCGGGCGTGGTGGCGCTGCGCTCGCAGGGCCCCGACTGGGTCCTGGGCGCGGTGCCGGTGGCGGTGGCGCTGGCCGTCGTGCTGATCCTGCTGCGGATCTACCCGCTCGTGCTGCGCCTCCTGCTGCGGCGGACCCGCCGCGGCAGGGGAGCGGTGGGCTTCATCGGCGCGGCCCGCGCCGCACACGACGCCCCGGCGACCGGCCTGGCCCTCTTCGTCCTGGTGCTGACGCTGGGCACCGCCGTCTTCGGCGGCCTCGTGCAGCAGACGATCGGCGACGGCCTGGCCGCCGGCGCTGCCTGGAGCACCGGCGCCGACGCGAGCGCGACCACCGACGACACCACGGCCCCCGCACCCGGCAGCCTGACCGGCACGCCCGGGATACGGATGGCCCTCCAGCACCTGCACACCCTCGAACTGGTGGGTCGGTCCGACGGCACGGTGATCTCCCCGGTCGCCGTGATCACCGTGGATCCCCGGCAACTCGCGGCCCTCGCCCCGGCATCGCCCCTGGCCCGCACCCTGCTGTCCGCACTGGCCGCCGCACCGCCCGCCCGGACCGGCGGCGACATCCGGCTCGCGTCGGTCGTGTCGCCCGACCTGCGGGCCCGCGAGCGCACCGGCGCCTTCACCTCCACCATCACTCAGGACCCCGGACATCCAGCCGTGCACCTGACGCTGAATCCGGTCGGCACCCTCACCGCCGCCGAGCTGCACGACCCGCTGCTCGGGCCGGTCACGGCGAGGATCGCGGCCGGGACGCCGATCCTGATCACCGGCGCCGCCGCCGAGCAGCTGATGCCGCAGCAGGCCGAGGGCACCTCCGTCCTGCTGCTCCAGGGCGACGGCCCCGCGACCCCCGGAGCCGCGGCGCTCCGGTCGGCGGCGGCTGGGGCGCTGGGGCCGCTGGCGCGGATCCGGGTCCGCGCCGAGACGCTGACCACCCTGCGCGAGGACGGTCTGACCCGGGGCGTCGGCACCGTCTACGCCGCCGCCTCGGTGCCGGCCGCCCTGGCGGGCCTGCTCGCGGTGGCCCTGGAGCTGATCCTCACCTCGCACGAGCGCAGCCGTACGACGTCGTTCCTGCGCACCCTCGGGCTGGGCGGGAGGGAGGCCGGGACGATGCACTTCCTGCAACTGCTGCCGCTGGCCGCGGCCTCGGCGGTGGGCGGCACCCTGCTCGGGCTGCTCGAACCGCGGCTGATGGCCGACACGCTGAACCTGCGCCAGTTCACCGGCGGCCCCGGCCAGCCGGCGCTGCGTACCGACTACGCCCTCACGCTCGCCCTCGTGGCCGGCGTGATCGTGCTGGTGGTCGCCGCCGCGGCGACGGAGACCGCCCTGGCCCGCCGGCGAAGCCTGGGCGCCGTCCTCCGGCTCGGCTGACCGGCCCGCGACGGCTACGCGCCGCCGTCCGCCGGGTCGCTCGGGGTGCCGCCCTCCGCGTCGGACTTCGCCTGCCGCGCGGCCGCGTCCGGCCACACCCCGATGTGGTCGCTCTCCAGGGCCAGCCGCACCCGCCTGCGCAGGTGCAGGTGCTCGGTGAACTCGCGCGGCAACTGGAGCCGCCCGTTGCGGTCCAGGACCGCGTACTCCTCGGCCGTCAGCGCCTCGACGCCGTCCTCGCCGGTCTCGACCCGGCGCAGCACCTCGGTCGAGGTGCGGCCGTTGCGGATCCGTACGGTGCGCTGGACCTGCTCGGAGACCAGCGCGTCATGGGTGACCACGACCACGGTGACGCCCAGATCCTCGTTGGCCTGGCGGAGGGCGGCGAAGATCTCGTCGCTGGTGGCGGAGTCGAGCTCCCCGGTGGGCTCGTCGGCGAACAGCACCCTGGGCTCGTTGGCGTTCGCCACCGCGATGGCGACCCGCTGCTGCTCGCCGCCGGACAGCTCGTCCGGGGTGCGGTCCGCGCAGTGGCCGACGCCCAGCAGGCCGAGCAGGTCCTCGGCGCGGGCCCGGCGCTGCGAGCGCCTGATCCGGGTGTACGTCATCGGCAGCATCACGTTCTCGGCCGCCGTGAGGTAAGGCAGCAGGTTGCGGGCGGTCTGCTGCCAGACGAAACCCACGGTCGAGCGCCGGTAGCTCAGCCGGTCGCGGCGCTTCATCGCCAGCAGGTCGTGCCCGGCGACCTCGGCGGACCCCGCGGTCGGCACGTCCTGCCCGGAGAGTATGCCGAGCAGGGTTGACTTGCCGGAGCCGGAGGCGCCGATCACCGCGATCATCTCGCCCTGGGAGACGGCCAGATCGAGACCCTGGAGGGCCTGCACCTCGACGCCCTCGGTCTGGTAGATCCGCACCAGGTTCTCGCAGACGACCAGGCCCTCGTCGCGTTGCGGCGCGCCGGTCGCCGCGGCACGCCGGCGCAGCTCCTCAAGGCCCGGTGCCCCCGCTGTCTCTCGGTGAACGGCCACGAGGTCCCCTGTCGGTGTTGACGTCGGCGTATGACTCGGTCGGACAGCCGCCAGGGTAGTGCGGGGGGCCGCCCTCGTCGCCCCCGCCCCGGCGGCCGGCCGACAGCGCCCGCCCGTGACCCGCCCGCGTCAGCCCTCGCCGACGGAAATCCACAGCTGGACGTCGGTCGTGAACAGCCGGCCCGGACGCTGGGACGCCGTGTCCGGCACGGCCGCGCGCACCACGGGGTGGTCGCCCTTGTCCACGGTCACCGTCGTACCCGCGAACCTCGGCCCGCTGTCCTTGACGACCGAGTGGAGCTTGGTCACCATGCCGTCCGCGGTCGCCTGGTCCTTGGCCACCACGCACAGCACCTCGGTGTTCTTGCCCGAGTCGTCCGCCTGCTGCCCGAGGGCGGAGAGCAGGACCGGCTTGGCGGGCGTCAGGGGGTTGAAGTCGGCGCGGTAGACGTCGCCGAGGCAGCTCGTGACGCGCTGGTACTCCTTGTTGTCCGCCAGCGAGTCGCCGCGGCCGGGGTCGACCGCGGAGAACTGCGTGTCACCCACGGCGTAGCTGATCTCGTCCTTGGAGATCACGAACCTCGGCCCGGAACTGCCCTCCGCGGGCTTCCAGACCTGCTTGCCGTCCTGGTCGAGGGAGGTGTAGCCGGCCTTTTTCAAAGACGCGGTGATGGCCGCCGCGTCGAACGAGCCGTCCCAGCGCCCGGCCACGCCGCTGTCGATCGCGGTGTCGATCTGGTCCGGCTTCAGGTGCTCCGCCCACGGCCCGGTGCTGTAGCCGTTCAGCACGGTGCTTGCCGACTGCCCGATGGTGGTGAAGCGCTTCGGGTCGGTCGCGTTCAGCTTCCGCGCCCGGGCGCTGTCGACGTACGTCACCTGCTTTCCGGCGTTGACGTCGGCCGGCAGGTGCCGCAGTGCCTTCAGCGGCTTCGACCCGCTGCCGGAGCCGGACGAGCATCCGGTCACGCCGGCGAGGAGCGCGGCGGCCGCGACGGCGGCCACGGCGAGGACACGGGCGGGGCCGCCGGTCGAGCGGGGTGCTATGCGCATGACAGCGGATTCTATGACGCGCCGGACCCTGACCACACGTCATATACCGGCGTGATCACCCGCCGCCCGGCGGGTCATGCGGTCTCGGCGAAGACCTCCAGGGCGACCTGGTAGGTCTCGAAGGCCCTGGCGACCCCCGCGTAGGCGGCGAGGTGGATGAAGAGGTCGACGATCTCGTCCTTGGCGACACCGCTGTTGAGCGCGATACGCAGTTGACCGCGCAGCGGCTCGAGAGCGCCCAGGGTCGCGGCGACCGCCACGGAGACCAGGGAGCGGTCGTGGGTGGACAGCGCGGTGCGGGTCCAGGAGTCGCCGAAGGAGTGGATCGTCGCCACCTTGCGGAAGTCGGCTCCCGAGGCGGGCTCGCCCGGACTCATGGGCAGGTCCAGCCGCTGCCCCAGCAACTCTCCCGCGGTGTCGAGCGCGGCCGCGTAGGCGTCGTCGGTGCTCATGGCTGGCTCCTCGTCGTGATCGGATTCCCCGGCCCGCCGGCCGGACGCACTGATCGTTACCGCGCCGGCCTCCCTGCCAACCCGCGGGAGTTCAGCCGAGGAGGGCCTGGGCGAGGGCGGCGCCGAGGTAGGCCGTGCCGAGGCCGGCGACGATGCTGACGCCGGAGTTGGCGAGCGCGAAGTAGCGTGAGCCGGTCTCCGCCAGGCGCAGGCTCTCGAAGGAGAAGGTCGAGTAGGTGCTCAGGGTCGCGCACAGGCCGGGTCCGATGAGGTGCTGCAGCGCCTGGGGGACGGCGGTGGCGGTGGCCGCGCCGGTGAGGAAGCCCAGGCCGGCGCAGGCGGCGATGTTGACGGTGAACGTGCCCCAGGGGAAGACGGTGTCGTGGCGGGCCTGGACGGCCCTGTCGGTGAGGTAGCGCAGCGGGGCGCCGACGATCGCGCCGACGATGACCATCAGCCAGTTCACCCCCGGCCCCCTTCGCCGTCGCCGCGGGGCAGGGTGATCAGCCGGGTGAGGGTCGCGGTGGTCCAGATCGCCAGCATGGCGGCGCCGAGGGTGCCCGCGACGTAGAGCAGGGCGGTGCCGGCGTGCTGGCCGTCCAGCAGCCTCCTGGTGTCGAGGGTGGCGGTGGAGAAGGTGGTGAAGCCGCCGAGGACACCGGTGCCGAGGAAGGGCCGGGTCAGCGGGTGGGCGGTGAAGCGCTCGGTGATCAGGACCATGAGGACGCCCATCGCGGCGCAGCCGGTGACGTTGATCCAGAACGTGGTCCAGGGGAAGGCGCCCGGGCCGGTGGGCCAGACGAGCGTGGCGCCGTAGCGCGCGGCGGCCCCGATGACGCCGCCTGCGGCGATGGCGGCGAGGATCTCGCCCTGCTCGCGGCGCCGGCTGCGGACCGCACCGGGCGGCCACGGGTCGACGGCGGTGTCGGGGTCGGCGGGTTCCGCCTGCCACCCGGTCGGCCGGGGGTCGGTCGCGTCGTCGTCGAAGGCCATGCGTCAGGCTCCTACCTGATCGTCCGGAACCGCGCGCAGGCGCGCGGACCGGGCCCGGCCGGCGGCGCGGAAAGGTGACAGCCGGTGGCCGGGTGCGCTCAGGAGTCGTGGATGGTGGTGAGGTCGGCGAGGCCGGAGATGGCCAGCACCGGCCGCAGCAGCGGGTTGGCGATCAGCTCGATCCGCTCGGCGTGCGGGAAGAGCACGCTCAGGCCCGCGCTGTCGAGGTACTCGACGCCCGTGAAGTCCAGCACCAGCGGGCCCGGCGTGCTGTCCAGGGCGGCCGCAAGGACCTCGGTGTTGCTCATGTCGATCTCGCCGGTCGCGGTGAGCAGAGCGGTGCCGTCGGGCCGCCGGCCGGGGGTGAGGGTCAGGGGGGTGGTCATCAGAGGATCCTCGTGTGCAGGTCGACGGTGGTGCCCGACGGGCCAGGGGTGACGGTGACGTGGTGCATCAGGGCCTGCATGAGGCTCAGGCCCCGCCCGCGGTGGGCGTTCAGCTCGGGCTCCGGCGCCTTCCAGCGGCCGGTGTCGGCGATGGTCAGGTGCAGGTTGTCGACGAAGGCCTCCGCCCGGAAGTGGACCGGGTTGCCCGGGGCGTCGCGGTGACCGTGCTCGATGGCGTTGGCGCACGCCTCACCGGCGGCGACCAGTACGTTCTGCACCGTGCGCGGCGGCAGGTCGCACTGCGCCAGCCATTCGCGCAACGCCCGGCGGACCGGGGCGAGTTGCGCGGACTCGGCCGGGAAGGACATCTCCAGCGGTGCCGGATGGCGGTACAGCAGCAGTGCCACGTCGTCGTCGTAGCCCTCGGCGGGGGCCAGCTGGGCCATCACCTCGGTGGCGAGGTCGTCGATGGCGGTGTTCTGCCCGTCCTGCAGTGCCTTGCCGGCCTGGTCTATGCCTGCGCTGAGCGGCCGGCGGCGGCGTTCGACCAGCCCGTCGGTGTAGAGCAGCAGCGTGGAGCGGGCCCGGATCGTACAGCTGCCCTCCGGGCGGTCGGTGCCGGGGCGGACCGCCAGCGGCAGCGAGCGGCCGTCCTCCAGCAGGCGGGTGGTGCCGTCGGGATGCACGAGGATGCCTGGCGGATGGCCGGCGCTGGAGTAGGTCAGCTCCCCGGTCGCGGAGTCCAGGACACCGCAGAAGAGGGTGGTGCAGACCGCGCCGGGGACGCCGGCGGCGAAGCGGTCCAGGGCCATCAGCGTCTGGGCCGGGCGGGCGTCCTGCAGCAGCAGGGCGCGGCAGGCGCTGCGCAACTGCCCCATCACGGTGGCCGCCTGCAGGCCGCGGCCCACGCAGTCGCCGACGACGATGCCGATCCGCCCGTCGGGGAGCGGGACGGTGTCGTACCAGTCGCCGCCGACCTCCAGCGGCTGGGTGGCCGGCTCGTAGCGGACCGCGAAGCCGTCGGGCAGGTGGGAGGGGCCGAGGATGGCGCGCTGCAGCGCGATGGCGGTCTCGCGCTGCTGGTCGATCTGGTGGGCGCGGGCCAGGCCCTGCGCGAGGTGGCCGGCCAGCAGTGACAGCAGCAGCTGGTCCTCCCCGGTGAAGGGCCGCTGCTCGCCCAGGTCCACCCACAGCACCAGCGGGCCCTCGGGATGCTCGAGCAGGATGCCGGCCCCCGGGGGTTCCGCGACGGGGCTGAGCACCGGCTGCTGGCGCAGCCCGGCCAGCGCCTGGCGCCGCTGCACCGGCAGGTCCCGCCAGGCGAGATCGGCGTCGGTGGAGGTCAGCGCGGGTTCGTCGGCGCGGTCGAAGACCGCGGCCGTCACCCGCCGGGCGCGCCACAGCTTCTTCAGCTCGCCCAGCGCGCCGCCCAACGCCTCGGACAGGCTGCTGGACCGGGACAGGCACGTCCCGAGCGCCGCCAGGGCGCTCTCCCGCTGGATGGCGTAGTGCTCCGCGGTCACGTCCCTGAAGGTGCCGACGATGACCGTACGGCCGCTGTCGGGGTCCTGGACCTGGTTGAACGTGGCGCCGATCCAGATCCGGTGCCCCTCGCGGTGGGTGACCGGGATCGTGTAGCGGCCCTTCCTGTTGCCCACCAGCTGGCCGAAGGCGGCCTGCACCTCCTGGTGGGCGTCGGGGTCGGACTCGGCGTCCGGCCACCACGGCTGCAGCGGCGCGTACGGCAGGCCCTCCGGGCCGTAGCCGAGGATGTCGGTGAACGCCGCGTTGATCTCGACGACGGTGCCGTCCTCGTCGCAGACGAAGAAGGCCTCCTGGAGCGAGTCGACCAGCGCGGTGCGCCAGCGCGCGTGGTGGCCGCGCAGCCGGGCCAGCTGGATGTTCGCCCGGGCCCGCGCGAGGAGTTCGGCGGCGGCGAAGGGCTTGACGAGGTAGTCGTCCGCGCCGGCCTGCAGGCCCTCGATGGAGGCCTCCTGCCCGGCCCGCGCGGACAGCAGCAGCACCGGCACCGAGGCGGTCCGCGGGTCGGCCCGCAGCGCTCCGACCAGGGCCAGGCCGTCCAGCCTCGGCATCATCACATCGCTGACCACCAGGTCGGGAGCCTCGATGCGGGTCGACTCCAGGGCCTGCTGCCCGTCGTGGACGGTGCTGACCCGGTAGCCGGCGCCGCGCAGCAGGCGGCCGAGGTATTCGCGCATGTCGGCGTTGTCGTCGGCGATCAGCACCCTGGCAGGGCTGTCAGGCCCCGGCGCCGGCTCGGTGATCTCGTCGGGCGCCGCGGCGCCCTGGTCGCCGGGCAGCCAGCGCAGCGCCTCCTGCACGAACGGGTCCGCGGTGATCGAGGCCGCGTCGGTGCTGCTCTGCTGGAGGACGGTGTCGGCGGGCAGATGCGCCGATCCGAAGGGGAGACAGATGGTGAAGCGGGTGCCACGGCCCTCGGTGGACGCGGCGGTTATGGTGCCGCCGTGCAGGCCGACCAGCTCCTTGACCAGGGCCAGGCCGATGCCGCTGCCCTCGTTGGAGCGGGAGCGGACCTTCTCGATGCGGTGGAACCGCTCGAACAGCCGGGCCATCTCGTCGGGCGCGACGCCTATCCCGGTGTCGGCGACGGACACCTCCGCGGTGCCGTCCGCCACCCGCACGCCCACGCTGATGGAGCCCTCGAAGGTGAACTTCAGCGCGTTGCTGAGCAGGTTGAGGATCACCTTCTCCCACATGCTCCGGTCGACGTAGACCGGTTCGGGCAGCGGGTCGCAGCGCACGTGGAAGTCCAGGCCCGCCTTGTCGATGGCGGAGCGGAAGACGCTGGCCAGCTCGCCGGTGACGGCGGCCAGGTCGACCGGCTCGTAGCTGGCCTGCATCCGGCCGGCTTCCAGGCGGGAGAAGTCCAGCAGCGTGTTGACCAGCTTGCCGAGCCGCAGCCCGTTGCGGTGGATGACCTCCAGGTCCTCCCGCACCCCCTCGTCGGCCTCGCTGAGGCGGATGCGCAGTTCCTGCACCGGGCCGGTGATCAGCGTGAGCGGGGTGCGCAGCTCGTGGCTGATGTTGGAGAAGAACGTCGTCTTCGCCCGGTCGAGCTCCGCCAGTTCCTCCGCCCGGCGCTGCTGCGCCTGGTAACTGCGGGCGCTGGCCACCCCGGTGGCGACATGGCCGGCGACCAGGTCCACGAAGCCGCGGTAGCCCTCGTCCAGCGACCGGTAGCGGTTCAGGCCCGCCACCATGAAGCCGTACGGTGCCCCGCCCTGCTGCAGCAGCGGCACCACCAGGGCCTGGTCCGGGGGCTCCTGCCACCCGCCGGTGGGCAGGTCCCCGTACGTGCCGCCGTCCAGCGGCACCACCACCGAGCGGCCGTCCGCGGCGGCCTCCGTCGGCCACGGGCCCACGGCGCCGGCCGGGAGCGTCGGGGCGGCTGCGGGGTGGCCGGCCGCGATCCCGGTGGCCGCGGTGAGGTGGGCGCTGCCGTCGTCGTTGAAGAGGTACGTCAGCGTGAAGGGCAGGTCGCGCGGGTTGCGCTCCAGCTGCCGGCTGCTGAAGTCGAGCATCTCCTGCTCGGTGCGCACCACGCTCGGGTCGGAGCCGAGATCGCGCAGGGTCGCCATCCGGCGCTCGCCGATGACCCGGTCGGTCTCCTCGCTGACCACGCACAGGAAGCCCACGACGAGGCCCGCGTCGTCCCGCAGCGGGCTGTAGGAGAAGGTGTGGTAGCTCTCCTCGGTGTAGCCGGAGCGCTCAAGGAACAGCAGCAGCGCCTCGTCCCAGGTGGACTCGCCGGTGGTCAGGACGGTGTCGATGCGCGGACCGATGTCGTCCCAGATCTCCGCCCACACCTCGCTGGCCGGCCGGCCCAGCGCCCACGGGTACTTCCGGCCGAGGGTGTCGCGGCGGTAGGCGGCGTTGCAGAAGAACGTCAGCTCCTCGCCCCACGCCATCCACATCGAGAACCGCGACGACAGCAGGATGCTCACCGTCGTCTGCAGGCTCTGCGGCCAGCCGGCCGGATCCCCCAGCGGCGTGGCCGCCCAGTCCACCAGGGCCAGGTCACTGCCGACCTCCGGATCGGCGGTGAACACGGCGGCGCCCGCGGCAGACGGCACTTCGGGCTCGGCGTCCTCGGAACGTGTCACAGCTCACCCTTTCGTTCACCCCGGGCACCCGGTGTCCACTTCGTCTCTGCCCCGGAGCAGCGCGTGTCACGGACCGTACATCCTGGCACGCCGGGAACGCTCCCGGCCGCCGGTGAGAGTGCGTGCACGCGATCCGTAGAATAGGACAGCCGTGCCTTGAGCCGGCGCACGAGCCGGCAGCGGGGGAGACAGCATGACGGTGACCCAGGACGCCTTCCACCCGCACGCGAGACCCTCGTCCGCCGACGAGCAGCGCCGCCTCGCCGCGGTGCGCCGCTACCGGATACTCGACAGCGCGCCGGACGGCGCCTTCGACAAGATCGCCTCGCTGGCCGCCCGCATCTTCGAGGCGCCGATGGCGACCGTGGCGATCGTGGACAGCGACCGGGTGTGGTTCAAGGCCGCCCACGGGCTGAAGGGCGTCAGCCAGACACCCCGCGCGCCGGGCCTGTGCGCCACCGCCATCCTGCACGACGGGACCTACGTCGTCAGCGACACCCTCGGCGACCCGGCCGTCGCCGCGCACCCCCTGGTCGGCAGCGAGCCGGCGGTACGGTTCTACGCGGGCGCCGCGATCACCACCGCGGACGGCCACCGGCTGGGCACCGTCAACGTCCTGGACACCTGCCCGCGACAGCCCACCAGGAACCAGCTCGACGCGCTGCCGGAGCTGGCCGCGCTCGTCATGGACGAGCTGGAACTGCGGCTCGCCGCGCTGCGCACCGTGACCGCGGAACGCGAGCGGCGCACCGACGCCGAGCGGCTGGCCCGCACCCTCCAGCGCACCCTGCTGCCGCCGGCGCTGCCCCCGGTGCCCGGCCTGGACGCGGCCGCCGCCTACCACACCGCGTCGATGGACGAGGTCGGCGGCGACTTCTACGATCTCTTCCCGCTGGACGACGGCCGCTGGGCGTTCTTCCTCGGCGACGTGTGCGGCAAGGGCGCCGACGCGGCCGCGCTGACCTCGCTGACCCGCTACACGCTGCGGGCGGCCGCCATCTACGACCCCGACCCGTGCACCGCCCTGGCCAATCTCGACGCGGTGCTCAAGGGGGAGTTCCAGGGCGACTCGCCCCGGTTCTGCACCGCGGTCTTCGGGGTGCTCGACGCCGCGCCCGACGGGTCCTTCGCGGTCACGCTGGCCGGCGGCGGCCACCCGCCGGCCCTTGCGCTGCGCGCGGACGGCACCGTGGAGGCCATCTCCACCAGCGGCGGCCAGCTGATCGGGCTGCTGCCCGACCCGCACTTCGTGCAGGCCACCACCCGGCTCGCCCCCGGTGACGCGCTGCTGCTGTACACCGACGGGCTCACCGAGGCCCGTAACGCGGACGGCACCATGCTCGGCGAGGAGGGGCTGGCCCGCCAGCTGCCCGCCCATGCCGCCCGGGGGGCGGCCGGCCTGCTCGCCATGCTGCACGACCTCTTCACCGATCTGGGCAGCGGAGTCAGCGACGACACCGCGCTGCTCGTCCTTTCCGTTCCGACGGGCAGCGCCCCCTCACCCGTACAGGAGAACAGGTGACCGACCGTACTCTGACCGCGACGCGACGATCCCACCCCACCGGCGCCAGCGTGGTGGCCGTGACCGGTGAGCTCGACCACCACACCGCCCACGACCTCACCCGGGCCATCGAGGAGACGCCCTTCACCCCGGACGCCCCGGTGGTGATCGACCTGACCGGCCTGTCCTACTGCGACTCGACCGGCATCACCGTCCTGGTCGCGGCCTACAACCGCGCCAAGCAGGCCGGCGCCACGCTGGTGCTCGCCGGGCTGAACGCCGACCTGATGCGGGTCTTCGGCATCGTGGGCCTCGACCAGCTCTTCACCTTCCAGCCGACGGTGGAAGACGCCATCAGTGCCCTGCACCCGTAGCGGAGGCCGCCGCCGTGCGGCCCCCGCTACGGGGTCAGTCCAGGGCGGCCGCCTTGCGCAGCAGCACCGCCCGTTCGCGGTCGTTGCCGCACAGCCGTGCGGCCAGTTCCAGCTCCGCCCGCGCCTCGGCGGTGCGGCCGAGCCTGCGCAGCAGCTCGCCGCGCACGGTCGGCAGCAGATGGGACCCGGACAGGCGGTCGGTGGCGACCAGCTCGTCCACCAGGGACAGCGCCTGTGCCGGGCCATGGGCCATGGCGACCGCGACGGCCCGGTTGAGCTCGACCACGGGGGAGGGCGCCACTCGGCCCAACGCCTCGTAGAGCAGGACGACGCGCTCCCAGTCGGTCTCCCGCACCGATGGTGCCGACGCGTGGCACGCGGCGATCGCCGCCTGCAACCCGTAGGGGCCAAGACCCCGTCCCAGCGTCGCCGCCCGGCCGATCGCCGCCAGGCCGCGCCGGATCGCGGAGCGGTCCCACAGCCTGCGGTCCTGGTCCTCGAGCAGCACCGCCTCACCGTCCGGCCCGGTGCGGGCCGGAAAGCGCGCGGAGGTGAGCTCGAACAGCGCCAGCAGCGCGTGCACCTCCGGCTCCGCAGGCAGCAGCGCCACCAGCATCCGGGCCAGCCGGATCGCCTCGTACGCAAGGTCGGAGCGCAGCAGGCGGTCGCCGGCCGTCGCGGTGGAGCCCTCGGTGAAGATCACGTAGAGCACGCTCAGCACGCCGCCGAGCCGCTCCCGCCGCTCCTCGGCGGGCGGCAGTTCGAACGGGACCCCCGCCGCGGCGATCGTCTTCTTCGCCCGGGTGATCCGCGCCTGGACCGTTGACACCGGCACCAGGAACGCCCGGGCGATCTCCTCGCTGGCCAGACCGCCCACCGCGCGCAGCGTCAGCGCCACCCGGGCCTCCGGCGAGAGCACCGGGTGGCAGGCGACGAACATCAGCGCGAGGACGTCGTCGTCCACCCGGTCGGGGTCCCACGGCAGGTCCTCCGACCGGTCCTGCGGGACCGCGGCGCCCGAGGTGGCCTCGCCCTCGGTGAGCGGGCCGGCGAGCACCGCGTAGCGCTCGGCGAGCGCGGTGCGGCGGCGGAAGGTGTCGATCGCGCGCCGCCGGGCGGTCGCCAGCAGCCAGCCCACCGGGCTGTCCGGGACGCCGTGCTCCGACCAGTGCGGCAGCGCCTCCGCCACCGCCTCCTGGGCGACGTCCTCGGCGAGCTGGAAGTCCCGGGTGTAGCGGGCGAGCGCGGCCACGATCCTGGCGGACTCGATCCGCCAGACGGCCTCGACGGCCCGCCGCGCCTTCTCCGCGGACGGCGGCCCGCCGGTCGCCCCGGGCATCAGAGCTGGCCGGTGCGCTCGCGCCAGGCCCGCTCCTTGATGATCCACTCGTTGTCCTGCGGGAACTCCTCGATACCGGGCACCCGGCGGACCTCGCACTTGCTGCCGGGGATCGCCGGGAGCCGCTTCGCCCACTCGACCGCCTCCTCCTTCGAGGCCACGTCGATCAGGTAGAAGCCGCCGAACAGCTCCTTGGTCTCGCCGTAGGGACCGTCGGTGACCACCGGCGTCTCGCCGCCGAAGTCGACCACGACGCCCTGACCGGGGTCGTCCAGCCCCTCGGCGGCGACCAGTACACCGGCCTTGATCAGCTCCTCGTTGAAGCGGCCGATCGTCTCCAGCATCTCCTCGAAGGGCGTGTCCATCATCGTGGCCATGGACTCGTCCGTTCCGCGCATGATCAGCATGTACTTCGCCATCGTCGGGCTCCTTGCCACCGGGGGTCGCCGTTCGACCCTCTCACTCCAAGGTCGAACGGCCCGGCCGCGGATCGACACCGCTCCCTCGCGACCTTTTCGGAACACGATGCCAAGGGCCGCGGGGGAAACCACGACGGCGCCCCGGGCGGGGCTCACTTCTTGGTGCGCGCCGCCTTCTTCGCCAGGGTGCTGGCCGCCGCCGACTTGTCCGCCTTCGACGCCTTGGGGTCGGCGAGCTTCTTACCCGCGGCGGAGACGGCCTTCGCGGTGGTCTTGCCCTTGCTCTTCGGCGTCTGGGAGAGGGCGCTGGCCGCGGCGCTCTTCTCGCTCTTGGTCGCCTTCGAGGCCTTGACGGTCTTGCCGGCGGCGGACGCGGCCTTGCTGCCGGTCGTGCCCTTGCTCTTCGGCGCCTGCGACAGAGCGCTGGCCGCGGCGGTCTTCCCGGTCTTGGTCTTGGACGCCTTGACGGTCTTGCCCGCGGCGGACGCGGCCTTCGTACCCGTCTGGGCCTTGCTCTTCGCCTTCACCATCGTGAACATCACCTTTCCCACCGGGCTGACCATCAGCCGGGTATCTCCTCCGCCTACCCGAACGACCGTCAGGAACGCAGCCGGGCAACGGTATCGGGCCGCCTGTCGGCGGACACGCCCGCGGGCCGGTGACGGCCCGCGGGCGGATCGCTCAGATCTGGCCGCGCCAGGCCCCGGACTCGGTGCCGCGGGACTCGATGTACTGCTTGAACCGCTTCAGGTCGCCCTTGGCCTGGCGGCGGACGAACCCGAGCTTGTCGCCGACGGTGTCGGCGATCCCCTGCGGGTCGTGCTCCAGTTGGAGCATGACCTTGGTGTGGGTGTCGTCGAGCCGATGGAACGTGACCACCCCGGCCTGGTGCGCCTCGCCGCGGACCGTGGTCCAGGCGACCCGCTCGTCCGGGATCTGCTCGGTGATCTCCGCGTCGAACTCGCGGGTGGCCCCGCCGACCGACGTCACCCAGTGGGTGAGCGTCGGCGTGCGCTGCTCGATGCGCTCGACACCCTCCATGAACTGCGGGAACTCCTCGAACTGGGTCCACTGGTTGTACGCGGTGGACACCGGGACCTGGACCTCGACTGATTCCTCGATGGCGGACATCGCCGGATTCCTCCCTGTCGCTTTCAGGTTCCGTACCTGAGTCCGCGTGCCCTCCTCGGGTGGAACAACACAACTCATCCGCCGGCAGGGGGATTTCACGTCGGGATCGAGCCATTCCGCTTCCGGGGCCGGGAAGCCGGGCGGGCAGACGTCGCGGGAGAGGTGACCTCCCGTCACCCGGGGGTAGGCGCCAGGACATGACGCAGCCCCCGAGCACCCCCGCCCCGCAGCCCGTGCCGGTCGCCGGCGAGCCCAACCCCGGGACCCGGCGCTGGGGGCAGCGCCTCTACCTCATCGGCGCCGTCGTCTACGTCGCCGGCATCACCGTCGCGCTGCTCGCCGGGCATCCTGCCGGCCGCAGCGTGGCCTGGGCCGTCGCCTGGGCGGCGATCCTCCTCTGCTCCGGCGGCGCCGCGCTCCTGCTGCTCCGGCGCCACAAAGCCACCGCGGCCGCGGAGGCCGCCGGCCGGGCCGGGCGGACGGACTGACGCAGGCCCGCTACCCGTCGCGGCGCAGGGAGGCGAGCAGGACGCGGCGGGCGTCGACGACGGCCGTGAGATCCGTCAGCCGCTCGAAGGACAGCTCGCCGCTCGGCCCGCGGCCGGAGGCCAGCAGGTGCAGCGGGCCGGAATCCACCCGCAGCAGCCAGGTCTCGTCGGAGAGGCGCACCAGGGTCCCCGGGGTGGCGCCGCCCTCGATGTCGACCGTGACGTCCCGCGCCGCCGCCAGCAGGCCGGCGGGAGCGTCAGGGGCGAAGTCCTGGCCTGGCAGCTCCCGCCATGTCGTCACCCGGACGTGCGGCTGTTCGGTGTCCCAGGGCCCGTAGATGAGAGTCAGCGCCTGCAGGGCGCCGTCGACGGTGTGGCTCTCGCCCAGCGTGCAGGGCGAGAGCCAGGGAGTCCGCAGGCGGTACATCGGGTCCTGGCTCGTCGCGAACGACTGCTTCAGCCGTGCGTACGCCGCTTCCTGGAGGATCCGGGCCTGGGCGCTGGAGCCGCTGCGATACATGGCAGCAGTCTGGCACCCGGAGCCGGGGGCCGGCGGCGGAACGGGACCTGACGAGCCGGCCGCGGGGGTCTGCCGGGGCTGCCGGACCTGCCCGGCCGGGCAGCTCCGGTGTCAGGCGGCGAAGTGGCGGGACCGGTCGGCGGCGGGCTCGGCCTCCGTCGCGGGACTCGGGTCGTCCAGCAGGCGCCGCATCCGGCGCAGCCGCATGACGCCCAGCCGGCCCACGAAGTAGACGTAGACGAGGAAGCCGACGTTGAGGGCGCCGTAGGCGATCGCGCGCCACAGGCCGGACATCGAGGCCGCCATCGCGGTGACCGACCCGAACAGGATCACCAGGAAGACCAGGGCCGCCGTGCGGTGCCGGGTGCTGTGCAGCCGGCGGTCGACCAGCTCGCCCATCGCCTGCCGCTCCTGCGGATCCGAGGGTGCCTCGCCCTTGCGGAGCATTCGGTCGAAGCGGAGCAGGTCGTCGGCGCCGCCCGCCGTCCGTTCCTCGCGGTGCCTGCGCCGGAGCGTCAGCCACACGCCCGCGGCCGAGCTGCCCCCGACCCGGACCAGGGTGCCGAGCACCGAGTGGCCGGGGTAGAGGGTGAGCACCATCGCCGCTGCCACCAGCCATCCGGTCGCGAACTGCAGCCACAGGTGGCGCGAATAGAATTCTCCGAACCGTTCCATGACGTCGACTCCCGTTCGGCGAGGCGTAGTTGGTACCCGCCTGCCCCGCAGGTGGCGGCCCGCACGCCGCAAGAGGGCCGGATCACCCCAGCTACTCGGCGGACCACGGGGTAGACGGCCCCCGGGGCCGCGACAGGTGGCCGGCTGAGGGGGGCACCGACATGCAGAAGTGGACTGGTCGCGCGTATCCGCTGGGGGCGACCTATGACGGCGCGGGCACGAACTTCGCGCTGTTCTCCGAGGCGGCCGACAGGGTCGAGCTGTGCCTGATCGACCACGGGCGGCGCGAGCGGCGGGTGCCGCTGACGGAGGTCGACGGCTTCATCTGGCACGCCTACCTGCCCGGGGTCGGCCCGGGCCAGCGGTACGGCTTCCGGGTGTACGGCCCTTACGAACCGTGGCACGGGCACCGCTGCAACCCCGCC
Organism: Streptomyces sp. NBC_01198; assembly: GCF_036010485.1. Taxonomy (NCBI): domain Bacteria; kingdom Bacillati; phylum Actinomycetota; class Actinomycetes; order Kitasatosporales; family Streptomycetaceae; genus Streptomyces; species Streptomyces sp. NBC_01198. The sequence continues at coordinate 684,478 of NZ_CP108568.1, read as the reverse complement.
AAGCTGCTGCTCGACCCCTACGCGAAGGCCATCGACGGCCAGGCCGACGGCCATGAGTCGCTGTTCGGCTACCCCTTCGGCGACCCGCAGGGCCTGAACACCGCGGACAGCCTGCACCACACGATGCTGTCCGTGGTCACCGACCCTGCCTTCGACTGGGGCGACGACCGGCCGCCGGGGCACTCGTACCACGACTCGGTGATCTACGAGGCCCACGTCCGGGGTCTGACGCGGCTGCACCCGCAGCTGCCGCGGGAGTTGCGCGGCAGCTACGCGGGCCTGGCGCACCCGGCGGTGCTCGACCACCTGACCGGGCTGGGCGTGACCACGGTGGAACTGATGCCGGTGCACCAGTTCGTGCAGGACGGCCACCTGCTGGACCGCGGGCTGCGCAACTACTGGGGCTACAACACCATCGGTTTCTTCGCCCCGCACAACGGCTACGCCTCGGCCGGCGGCCGGGGCGGGCAGGTCACCGAGTTCAAGTCGATGGTCAAGGCCCTGCACGCGGCCGGCGTGGAGGTGATACTCGACGTGGTCTACAACCACACCGCGGAGGGCAACCACTTCGGGCCGACGCTGTCGATGCGCGGCATCGACAACGCCTCCTACTACCGGCTGGTGGACGACGACCCGGCGCACTACTTCGACACCACCGGCACCGGCAACTCGCTGCTGATGCGCAGCCCGCACGTGCTGCAGCTGATCATGGACTCGCTGCGCTACTGGGTCACCGAGATGCACGTGGACGGCTTCCGCTTCGACCTGGCCGCGACGCTGGCGCGGCAGTTCCACGAGGTGGACCGGCTGTCGGCCTTCTTCGACCTGGTCCAGCAGGACCCGGTGGTCAGCCGGGTCAAGCTGATCGCGGAGCCGTGGGACGTCGGCGAGGGCGGTTACCAGGTGGGCAACTTCCCGCCGCTGTGGAGCGAGTGGAACGGCCGCTACCGGGACACCGTGCGCGACTTCTGGCGCGGTGAGAACTCCACGCTGCCCGACCTCGCCTCCCGGCTGACCGGTTCCTCCGACCTCTACCAGGACGACAGCCGCCGGCCGCGGGCCGGCGTCAACTTCGTCACCTGTCACGACGGTTTCACGCTGCGCGACCTGGTGTCGTACAACGACAAGCACAACGAGGCCAACGGCGAGGACAACCGCGACGGCGAGAACCACAACCGCTCGTGGAACTGCGGCGCCGAGGGCGACACCGACGACCAGGACGTGCTGGACCTGCGGGCCCGCCAGCAGCGCAACCTGCTGACCACCCTGCTGATCTCGCAGGGCGTCCCCATGATCAGCCACGGCGACGAGTTCGGCCGCACCCAGCAGGGCAACAACAACGCCTACTGCCAGGACGGCGAACTGTCGTGGATCCACTGGGACCTGGACGGCGGCCAGCGCGACCTGCTCGACTTCACCCGGCGGTTGATCACGCTGCGCGCCGAGCACCCGGTCTTCCGGCGGCGCCGCTTCCTGCGTGGTGACACCCCGGGCCCGGGTCTGGGGGACGCGGTGTGGCTCACACCGGGCGGCCGCACCATGGCGGAGAACGACTGGCACCGCGACGACGCCCACGCGGTCGCGCTGTTCCTCAACGGCGACGCCATCACAGAACCCGACCCGCGCGGCGGGCGGATCGTGGACGACTCCTTCCTGATCCTGCTCAACAGTCACCACGAGCCGGTCGAGTTCGTCCTGCCGGGGCGCGCCTACGGGGAGGCGTGGCAGGTCGCCGTGGACACCGCCGCCGGCGCGGAGACCGCCGACGAGACGGAGGTCAAGGCGGGCGGCACGCTGTCCGTCGCGCCGCGCGCCACCCTGATCCTCATCCGCCCGCGCCGCCAGACGCGCGGCCGGGTGCGCCGCGCCCTGGAGGCGGCCCGCCGCCCGCGGACGGCCCGCTGACCGGCCGCCGCCCGCGCCCGCGGGCGCGGGCGGCCCAGTCGTGGTCGGCCGGCCGTGGTCAGCCCAGCCACCAGATGGCACCGCCGCCGAGGAAGAAGAGCAGGCAGAAGGCGAGGTTGGTGCGCCGGTACGCCAGGAAGATCGCGGCGAACTCGCGGATCATCGCGCTGGGCCAGAAGTAGGCGGCGGTGGGGGAACCGACGACGTGTCCCCTGATGCCCACCCGGCGGGCGGTCAACGCGGCCCGGAAGGCGTGGTAGTTGTTCGTCACGACCACGCAGCGGTACTCCGGGTTGGCCTTCTCCATGATCGACTTGCTGAACCGCAGGTTCTCCTCGGTGGTCGTCGAGCGGTCCTCGCACTCGATGAGTTCGGCCGGGAAGCCGCGGGCGACCAGGTAGCCGGCCATCGCGTGCGACTCCGGCAGTTTCTCGTCGGGACCCTGGCCGCCGGAGGCGAGCAGCACCGGATTCCTGCCGCGCCGCGACAGCCTGCGGTGGACGGCGCGGGCCCGCTCCAGCCGGCTGGCCAGCAGCGGGGACACGGTCGATCCGCCGACCAGGCCGGAGCCGAGCACGACGACGTAGTCCGCCTTGCGTCGGCGGAGGTTCAGCCGCCCGTAGAGGAACGCGTAGACGACGAAGCAGAGGAAGAGGAAGGCCACGTAGCCGGCCAGCGCGACGGCGGTCCCCGTCACCGCCGCCAGGGTGCGGTTGTGCAGCACCAGGGTGGTGATCAGCAGGACGAGCAGGGACACCAGCGCGATCCCCGCCAGCAGGGACAGCAGGTTGGCGGGCCGGGTGCCTTCCTTGCGCACCATGATCACGCCGTTGGAGATCAGGAACCACGACAGGGTGACGATGCCCAGTCCCGCGAGGACGACCAGCGCTATGCCGAGGTCCCTGCCCAACGTCGGGTGGTCCTCGTGGAGTTCGAAGAGCCAGGCACCCAGGGTGAAGACTGCGGTGAGTCCCAGCAGGACGGCGTTGCCGAACCGGCGGCGTTCACGCGCCACACCGGCACTGAACAGGAGGAAGCACAGGAGTGCCGGAGCATAGGCCAACATGCGCACATGGTAGGCAGAACCGCGGGCCGCACTTTCCGCCCGCGGCCGCGGACCGCTCCGCGGGGCTCTCTCACCGGTCGCCCGGCGCCTGCCGGGTGTCGACCAGGACGCCGATCTTGTCGATGCGGTGCTCGGGGTTGCCCTCGGCGTCGCGCCAGTGGTTCCCGGCCGCGTCGTCCTCCGGTGTGGCGCAGGTGGACACCGTGATCATCGCCTGGGTGGGGCGCTTGCCCGGGAAACCGGGGACCGCCGCCCGCTGTTCGGCCAGCGAGTGCTCGGACCGGAACGAGGTCACCCGGGTCCCGGTGATCTTGTACGTGTAGACGGTCCCGGCGGCCGTGACGGTGACGCGGTCGCCGACCTTGAGTTCGGGGACCCGGTTCAGCGGTCCGCCGGCCGCGATCCGGTGCCCGGTGACGAGGTAGTTGCCCACCTGGCCGGGGCCGACGCCGCCGTGCGGTCCGTACGGCGTCGCGGCGATACCGCGGTCCTGGATGCGGGTGCCGGGCGCGTCGTCGGTGGTGCCCTTGTACGGCACGATGCGCAGGGACGTGATCCCGATCGAGGGAATGGTCATCGAGGCGGTGACGATCCGGGTCGCCGCCGGCCGGACCGCCGGCTCGGCCACCGCGGCCGCCGGTGCTCCGCCGGCGGGACTGTCGGCGGCCGCCGCCGCGGAACCGGCGAGCACGGCGGCGACGGTGGCGGCGACTGCGGTGGCGGCGGTTCGGGACCGGTGCATGGGGACTCCTGGCGGGTGGGGGAGGGGCGCGCGGTGACTGCACGGCAGTCGCGGTACGCGGGCGGTCCGGCCAGACGGTCTGCGGTGTATCTGCCGCTTCAGTGTATTTGCGCGCCCCCCGAACGGGCCAGTCCACCGGGCGGGCGGTCGTCGTCCGCCCGCCGGCGGGGCTGCCCGCCCGCCCCGGCCGCCGGGTTCGCGGTGGCGTACGCCGGGGCGGCGTTTTAGCGTGGGAGACGGGGCTTTGCCAGGTTTTCCTGCGCCGTTCGGTCGACACCGGGATGTGAGCCCCCGGGCCGGCAGCTGGCCGGCACAGAGAGGGGTGCCTCCATGGCAGAACCGTCCGCAGAGCCGGTTCCCCAGTCGGTGCTGTCCCCGCTGACGACCGCGGCGATCTTCCTGGTGGTCACGGTCGACGAGGGCGGCGAGCCGGCGGTGCGGGAATCGCTGGACGAGCTGGCCGGCCTGCAGCGGTCGGTCGGCTTCCGCGCGCCGAACGGGCGGCTGTCCTGCGTGGTCGGCATCGGGTCGCAGGTCTGGGGGCGGCTCTTCGCCGGGCCGCGCCCGCCGGAGCTGCACCCCTTCCGGGAGCTGGCCGGCCCCCGCCACCGCGCGGTGTCGACGCCGGGCGACCTCCTCTTCCACATCAGGGCCGCGCGCCTCGACCTGTGCTTCGCGCTGGCCGGCCTGATCATGGACCGGCTGCGCGGCTTCGTCACGGTCCGCGACGAGGTGCACGGGTTCAAGTACTTCGACGTACGCGACCTGCTCGGTTTCGTGGACGGCACGGAGAACCCGGTGGGCCCGCTGGCGGACACGTCGGTGCTGATCGCCGACGGTGACCTGCGGTTCGCCGGCGGCAGCTACGTGATCGTGCAGAAGTACCTGCACGATCTGCAGATGTGGAACAGCCTCCCGGTGGAGGCGCAGGAAATGGTCATCGGGCGCCGCAAGCTGTCCGACGTCGAACTGGACGACGAGGTGAAGCCGGCCGACTCGCACGTCGCGATGACCACGATCACCGATCCTGACGGGACGGAGCGGAAGATCCTGCGCGACAACATGCCCTTCGGCAGCGCCGGGCAGGGCGAGTTCGGGACGTACTTCATCGGATACGCGCGGTCGCCGTCGGTCACCGAGCGCATGCTGGAGCGGATGTTCCTCGGCGCTCCCGGGGCGGCCCACGACCGGATCCTGGACTTCTCCACCGCCGTCACCGGATCGCTGTTCTACGTGCCCTCCAGCGATTTCCTCGCGGACCTGCCCGACCCGCCGAGCGCGGAGACACAGGAAGAGCCCGGCAGTTCCGGACCCGGGTCGGCATCCGGCGCGTCCGATGACTCCGACGCCGCCGACGACCCGGATCCCGACACCTCGGCGCCTGCCACGCCGGCGCCCGACACGCCCAGCCGCACCCCCGACGTCTCGCTGGGGATCGGCGCAATGAAGCGGAGCACCGCTGATGAACAACCTGAGCCGTGATCTCGCGCCCATCTCCGCCGCCGCCTGGCAGGACCTGGAGGAGGAGGCGCGGCGCACCTTCCGGCGCCATATCGCCTCCCGCCGCACCGTCGACGTCCCCGAGCCCGGCGGCCTCGACCTGTCGGGTATCGGCACCGGGCACGTGGCGCCGGTGCAGGCGCCGGCCGACGGGGTCATCGCCCGCGCCAGGAGCTACCAGCCGGTCGTGGAGCTGCGGGTACCGTTCACCGTCGACCGCGAGCAGGTCGACGATGTGGCCCGGGGGGCCAAGGACGCCGACTGGCAGCCGGTCAAGGACGCCGCCCGGCAGACCGCGTTCGCCGAGGACCGCGCCGTCTTCGAGGGATACCGGGCCGCGGGCATCGACGGCCTGCGGCAGAGCTCGTCCAACCCGGTGCTGAGGCTGCCGGCCGACGTCCGCGAGTATCCGAACACCGTCAGCCAGGCCGTCAGCGTGCTGCGGCTGGCGGGCGTCGGCGGCGCGTACACGCTGGTGCTGGGCGCCGAGGCGTACACCGCGGTCAGCGAGACCTCCGACCACGGCTACCCGATCATCAAGCACATCGCCCGGCTGCTGGACGGCGACATCGTCTGGGCGCCGGCCATCGAAGGCGCCTTCCTGCTGTCGGCCCGCGGCGGCGACTACGAACTGCGGCTCGGCGAGGACGTCTCCATCGGCTACCTGTCGCACGACGCGACCAGCGTTCGGCTGTACTTCGAGGAGACCTTGACCTTCCTCGTCTACACCTCGGAGGCCGTGGTCGCCTTCGAGCCCGCGGCAGCCGCGTCCACCGGGGAGGCCTGAGCCCGCCGCACCGGCCGCCGGCTCACCGCCGCGACGCGGGGAGGCGGAGCTCGAAGGACGCGCCGCCTTCGGGGGCGGCGCCGGCGGTTAGCTGCCCGCCGTGGCGTTCCGCCAGGTCGCGGGCGATCGCGAGGCCCAGTCCGGCTCCGCCGTCGTCGCTGCTGCGGGCCTCGTCGAGCCGGATGAACCGCTCGAAGATCCGCTGCCGGTCGGCCTCCGGCACGCCCGGGCCGTCGTCCCGTACGGCCAGTACCACCTCGCCGCGCGCCGCGTCGCGGGCCGCCCGTACGGTGACCCGGGTCCGTGCGTGGCGCTGCGCGTTGTCCACCAGATTCCCCAGCACCCGGGTCAGCTGGCGGCGGGAGCCGAGCACCTCGGTGGCGCCGCCCGCCGTCTCGAACGCCACCGGCAGCCGGTCGCCCACCCGTTGGGCCAGTTCCTCGCGGGCCAGTGCCTCCAGCGCGACCGGTACGGCCTCCGGCTGCTCGCCGGCGTCCAGCCGGGCGAGCAGCAGCAGATCCGCGGCGAGCCGCTGGAGGCGCACCGCGTCCTCGACCACGCCGGGGACGTCCAGCAGGTGCGGGTGGGCGGAGGCGACTTCGAGCTGGGTCCGCAGCGAGGCGATGGGGTTGCGCAGCTCGTGGGAGGCGTCGGCGACGAATCGCCGCTGCCGGTCCACGGCCGCCTCCAGCGCGGTGAGCGTCTCGTTGGTGGTCCGCGCGAGCCGGGCGACCTCGTCGCTGCTGACCGGCTGCGGGACCCGCCGGGACAGGTCGCCGGAGGTGGTGATCGCGGCCATCTCCCGCCGGATGTCCTCCACCGGGGTGAGCGCCCGCCGCGTCACCAGCCAGGTGACGCCGCCGACGACCAGCAGCAGCAGCGGAAGTCCGGCCAGCATGACGTCGGTTGCCGTGCCCACCGCGCTCTGCCGGGCGGCCAGCGACGCGCCGGCGACGATCACCACCTTCTGCTGCGCGGTGTCGGTGACCTCGATGGCCACCACGCGGTAGTCGCCGGTCCTGCCGTGCGAGGTGACCTCGGCGTTGGTGTGCAGCAGGACGTCGCCGACGCTGCCGAGCGGGGGAGAGGCGTCGTCGCGGCCGTGGCCGCCGCCGCTGTCATCGCTGTCGTCGGTGCCCGGGGTGGCGGCCGTGCTGTCGTCGGACCCACGCCCCTTGCCGCCGCTGCCGCCGTTTTCGCTCCGGCCCTTCCCGCTGCCGCTGCTGCCGCCGTCGTCCTCGGCGAAGGCGGCCGGGGACGCCTGCGGCCGGGCGGCCGGCGCGGGTGTGCCGGGGGTGGCGGGGGCGGGTGCGGCGACCCGGCGGACGGCGGGCAGCCCGTCGCCGGACACCCGGGTGATCCCCTCCCCGGCGGCCAGCAGCGTGCCGTCGGAGGCGATCACCTGCACCGGGTGGTCGTCGGCCGCCGGCAGCCGCAGCCGGGCGTACGGCGTCGTGCCGGGTACACCGGAGAGGACCCGCAGAGCCACGTCGCGGGCTGTCGAGTCCGCTTCGCGGTCCGCCTGCCCCGTGAGGTCGGACCGCAGCGACAGCAGCACCGCGACCGCCGCCGCGGCCAGCGCCACTGCGACCACCGCGGTCGCCGCGAGGGTGGTCCGGGCACGGACAGAACCGATAAGCCCGCGGACCCGGCGGCTCATGACGTGGCCAGCCGGTAACCGGCGCCGCGGACGGTGTGGATCGAGGCCGCGCCCATTTTCCGGCGCAGCGAGCTGATGTAGACCTCGATGATGTTCGGGTCGCCGTCGAAGGCGAAGTCCCAGACATGCTCCAGGATATGGGCCTTCGAGACGATCTCGCCCGGGCGGACCGCGAGTTGTTCCAGGACCGCGAACTCCTTGGCGGTCAGGGCTATCTCGTCCTCACCGCGGAACACCCGCCGCGAGCCGGTGTCGATCGTCAGGCCGCCCGCCCGGATCACCGCGGACGCACCCGCCGTGCTGCGCCGCCGTAGCAGGGCCTTGATCCGTGCGACGAGGACGACATAGGAGAAGGGCTTGGTCAGATAGTCGTCCGCCCCCGTGTCCAGACCCTCCGCCTCGTCGTACTCGCCGTCCTTCGCGGTCAGCATCAAGATGGGCACGTCGTTTCCCGCCGCCCGCACCGCGGCGCACACCCGGTAGCCGTTCATGCCCGGCAGCATGATGTCGAGCACGACCAGGTCGTAGCCGAACTCCGTTGCCATGTGCAGCCCTTCGGCGCCGTCGTGGACCACGTCCACCGCGAAGCCCTCCGCAGCCAGCCCCTTGGCGAGGGAGACGGCGAGACGTTTCTCGTCCTCCACGATCAGCAAGCGCATCCGGCCAGCATTACAGAACCGACCTGAAGCTTTCTTCAGGTCGCTTCAGCCGGCGTTCAGCCGGCCCGGGCGACGGTGGGGGCACGTGATTGACCGCTGGAGGGAGAACGACATGAAACACACGATCGCCGTCGCCGCAGCCGCAGGTGTGCTGGTGCTCGGCGCCGGTACGTACGGCGCCATGGCGGCGGGCACCGACGACCGGCCGGCCCCGGCCGCCACCTCGACCGCGACGCCGCACCGCAGCACCCCGGCCCCCGCCTCCCCGACCGCGTCCCACGCACCCACCCCGGCCCCTTCCACCAGTCGCCCGGACCGGCACGGGAACGCCGCCGCCCCGGACGACCACCCGGGCGCCCATGACCGGCGCGGCGCGACGGACGACCACCCCGGGGCCGGCGACCAGGCCGGCCGGGCACCCGGCACGGACGACCACCCCGGGGCGCACGACCAGCGCGGGCGTGGCGGCTCCGGCGGCCGGGGCGCGGACGACCGGGGAGCCGACGACCACGGCCGCGGCGGCGCGGAGGACGGGCCTCATCACGGCGGCCGTGACAGCTGAGCACCCGGCCTCCCGTCCGCCCACCCGGGCGGCCGGGAGCCGGCCCCGGCCTGTCGGTGCCGTCCCCGGGGCGGAGCCGGCGCCCGGGCAGCACAATGGCGGGGCGGCCCCGATCCGGACCGGGACATCGGGAAGGGGACAGGGTGGCCACATTCGTGCTGATCCACGGCGCCGGCGATGTCGGCTGGTACTGGCATCTGGTGGAGGCGGAACTGCGCGCGCGCGGCCATGAGTCCCTCGCGCCCGACCTGCCGTGCGAGGACGACGCCGCCGGCCTGCCCGAATACGCCGCCACCGTGGCCGAGGCGATCGGCGACCGGCCACGTCCGGTCCTCGTCGCGCAGTCCTTCGGCGGCTTCACCGCCCCGCTGGTCTGCGAACGGGTGCCGGCGGCCCTGATCGTCCTGGTCGCCCCGATGATCCCCGCACCCGCCGAGGCCCCCGCCGACTACTGGGCCCACACCGGATACGCGGCGGAGCCGCGGGAGCACTACGACGGCACCGTCGAGGTGTTCTACCCCGACGTGCCCCCTGAGCTGGCCGCCGAGGCGGTGAAGCGGGGACGCTCCCAGTCGGAGGCCCGGATGGGGGAGCCCTCGCCGCTGCGGGCCTGGCCCGATGTCCCGACGCGGGTCCTGCTCTGCCGCGACGACCGGCTGTTCCCGGCCGGCTACCTCCGCCGGGTCGCCCGGGAGCGCCTCGGACTCACCCCCGACGAGATCCCGGGCGGGCACACCCCGGCGCTCAGCCGCCCGTCCGAGCTGGCGGACCGTCTGGCGGCCTACGCCGCCGAGCAGCGGCTGCCCGGCGACCGGTGACCTCGCGGGCGACGGCACCCGCCCGCCGGGTGCGGCGGCGGGCGGCTAACCGTGGCTCTGGTCGGCCGCGGTGCCGAGGTGACCGCGTCCGGCGAGCCGGAAGAGGATGACCAGCGAGGGCAGGATCAGCACCCCCGCCGCGATGGCCACGCCCACCTGCACCCACAACGTCGCGTTCGGCGCCGCCGCGTCGTCGATGGAGAGGTGGGTGCCCAGCAGGAAGGGGTATTGGGCGATGCCCCAGCCCAGGATCACCAGGGCGACCGCCGCCCCCGCGCTCTCCCGCAGGCCGATCCTGACGCCCCTGCGCAGCGCCAGCAGGACGATGCCGGCCACGCCGCAGAGGCCCGCGAGGATCACGAGGGGCAGCGCCCGGTGGCTGAGATGGTTGAACAGGCGGCGGGCGTCGGCGTGGAGGACGAAGATGCCGGCGATGCTGACGGCGCCGGTCACCAGGGCCGCGGCCATCGCCCGGTCCCGGAAGTACCGTTCGAGGCCGGTGTCCGCCAGCCGGCCGGCCGCGGTGCACAGGTAGGCGGCCGCGAGGTAGGCGCAGGCCAGTACGGCGAGCGCGCCGCCGAGGGCGGAGGTGGGGTTGAGCCAGCTGGTCACCGCGTTCCCGCTGCCGGCCGACGGCACCCGGCCGGACGCGATGCCGCCGGCGATCGAACCGAAGCAGTACGGCGTCAGCAGCGACGACGCGGCGAACGCCGCCCCGAAGACCCGCTGTTCCGGCGTGCGCATCGAGGCGTGGCGGAAGGCGAAGCCCGCCCCGCGCAGCACGATGCCCAGAGCCGCGATCCCCAGCGGGACGTAGAGGGTGGTGGTGATCGCGGCGAAGGCGCTGGGGAAGCCGGTCCACAGCATCACCAGGCAGTAGATGAGCCAGGTGTGGTTGGCCTCCCACACCGGGCTGAGCGAGGCGTCGATGAGACCGCGCGGCGCCCGGCCCCTGGCCGCGCCGCCCGCGGTCAGGTCCCAGAAGCCCGCTCCGAAGTCGGCCCCACCGAGCAGGCTGTAGGCGACGATCCCGACGAAGAGCAGTACGGCGACCAGAGCGGGCATCAGATCCCCACCTTCCGCTGCCGGTCCGGCCGGTCGCCCTCGGGCCCGTAGGGGACGTCCACGCTGTCGTCGCCCTCGTCCTTCCAGCGCCGCTTCATGGAGGTCAGCACCGCTCCCGCGGTCAGGCCCACCGCCAGGTAGATCGCCAGGACGGCGGCGAAGAAGGCCCAGAGGTTGCCGTGCATGGCCACCGCGTCCCGGGTGAGGAGGTGTCCCACCACGATCCACGGCTGCCGGCCGACCTCGGTGACGACCCAGCCGGCCTCCAGGCAGGCGATCGCGGCCAGCCCGCCGAAGGCGCTCGCGCGCAGGAACCAGCGCTGCCGCTCGATCGCCTTGCGGCGCCACAGCAGCCAGGCGTACCACAGCCCCAGCGCCAGCAGCGCGAAGGACAGGCCCACCATGACGTCGAAGCACAGGTGGACGATGCTGACCTCGCGCTCGCTGGGCCGCACCTGCGCGGGGATCTCCTCCAGACCCTTGATCCGGGTGTTGATGCTGAAGCCGGCCAGCAGCGACGCCGCGTCCGGGATCTGCAGGCCGTAACGGGCCCTCCCGTCGATGAACACGCCGAGCAGCGTTTCCGGCGCGTGCGTGCGGGTGGTGGGCAGCATCTCGATCGCGGCGAACTTGCGCGGCTCGGAGTCGTAGACGTACCGCGCGATCGTGTCGCCCACCACGATCTGGCAGGGCACGGCGACAGCGGCGGGGACGAACCCGATGAGGAAGCCGGTGCGGTGGTAGCGGGAGGTCCGCCCGCGCAGCATCCCGACGGCGTAGACGCTGGCCACGGTGAAGCCGGCCACGATGTAGGCGGCCAGCAGCATGTGGAGGAACTCGTACCAGAACGCCCCGTTGAAGAAGACGTCCGCCGGCTGCACGGAGGCGACCCGGCCGCCGCGCAGCGTGAAGCCGCCTGGCTGGTTCATCCAGCTGTTCGCGGCGATCACCGCGGCGGCGCCGCCGATGCTCGACAGCGAGACCACGATGCCGACCGCGAAGTGCGTCCACGGGCGGAGGCGGGACCACCCGTAGATGTAGATCGACACGAAGATCGCTTCGAGGAAGAAGAACAGACCCTCGATGGCGAAGGGGAAGCCGAACGCGGCTCCGTAGCGGCCCATCAGGCCGGGCCACAGGATGCCGAGCTCGAAGGACAGCACGGTGCCGGTGATCGCCCCCACGGCGAAGAGCACGGCCGCGACCTTGGACCAGCGCCGGGCGAGCAGCATCGCCTCGGCGTCCCCGTGCCGCAGGCCGCGGTAGTTCGCCACCAGCATCAGCGTGGTCAGCGCGACGCCGAACGGCACCAGGATGATGTGGAAGCCGAGGGTGAAGGCCATCTGCTCCCGGGCCGGCAGCAGCTGGGAGGGGTCGCCGGCGGCTGCGAGCGGCAACGGGAACGCGGCCAGGACCGATGTCACCGCCGGCAGCGCCGCTCGGCCGCGGCGCGCGCCGGAGGGGGCCCGGCCGGGCCTCGCCTGGACAGGAACATCTGCGGTACCACCCTTGCGTGAATGCACTGTGTCATCGGACGCAGACTCTAGGTCATCGGCGCGGGTGTCCTCGGCATTGCGCGGGCGCGGATTCGGCTCGACGCGCCGCGGGGGTGGTTCGTGGGTACCGTGGAAAACGATCGGCCGCGCGGGTGCATGCCTGCGGACTGTCCGGCTGAATCCTCCGGCGTCTTGGATGTTCCGGACCGTCGCGGTCGGCTCAGGACCAGAGACAGGAGCACGCCCATGCCTTTCACCACCGCGAAAGACGGCACGAAGATCTTCTACAAGGACTGGGGCTCGGGCCAGCCGGTCGTGTTCAGCCACGGCTGGCCGCTGACCGCCGACGCATGGGACCCGCAGCTGCAGCTCATGGCGGACAACGGGTTCCGTGCCATCGCCCATGACCGGCGTGGCGGCGGGCGGTCGGGGCAGACCTGGGAGGGCAACGACCTCGACACCTACGCGGACGATCTGGCGGCCCTCTTCGAGGCACTTGACCTGCACGACGCGATCCTGGTCGGGCACTCGACCGGCGGCGGCGAGGTGGCCCGCTACATCGGCCGCCACGGCACCGGCCGGGTGGCGAAGGCGTTGCTGCTCAGCGCGATCCCGCCGCTGATGCTCAAGACCGAGGCGAATCCGGAAGGTACGCCGATAGAGGTCTTCGACCAGATCCGGCAGGGCGTCGCGACGGACCGCTCGCAGTTCTACCGGGATCTCAGCGCGAGCTTCTACGGTGCGAACCGTGACGGGTCGACCGTGAGCCAGGGGACGCTCGACGAGTTCTGGCTGTGGTCGATGCAGGTCGGCATCAAGGGCGCCTACGACTGCGTCAAGGCCTTCTCGGAGTCCGACACGACCGAGGACCTGAAGCGCTTCGACGTCCCGACGCTGATCATCCACGGTGACGACGACCAGATCGTGCCGATCGTGTCGGCGGGCGCGAAGTCGTCGAAGATCGTCAAGGACGCCACGTACAAGGTCTATCCCGGGGCGCCGCACGGCATGGCGATGGTCCCCAAATACGCCGAGAAGTTCAACGCGGACCTGCTGGAGTTCGCCCGCTCCTAGCCCTGTGCCGGACCAACGGCCCGCCGCGGCATCCGCCCCCGTCCCCGCTCGCCCGGCACCGCCGGATCGGCGCGGGCACGCTCCGCCGGCGCCTGCCACCTGCGGCGGGCGGGGGGCGCGGCCCGCGGCGAAGTCCGGCGCCGCGGAGGGCAGTTTGCCGGGTGGCCGCAGGGGCACACGGCAGCCATGACGAACGAGACTTCAGACGCAGCGGCCGAAGACCACCTGCTCCTCAGCGCCGACACCAACGGTGACGGCAAACCCGACATCTGGATGACCGACACCACCGGTGACGGCACCGCGGACCTCTACCAGTTCGACACCACCGGCGACGGCACGGTGGACGTCACCATCGTCGAGGAGGTCAGCGGCGGCGAAGCCGAGCGCACGGTGGTGGAGGGCGACGGCGGCCACCCGCTGCCCGCCTAGGGCCGGCCCGGCGCGTCCCCCCCCGACGGCAGTTGACCGCGAATCCTGCTTGTGTGCCGGATGATCACGGGCTACGTTCCCCTGTCACATACTGCGGGATGACTGCAAGTGGGGGACATGGCAGACGAGGTTCCGGCGCCCGCCGAGGCGCCGGAGAAGGAAACGGGCGCGTGGGGGCAGGCCATCACCGCCCTGGTGCTGGTGGGGGCGCTCGCCGGCGGCCTGTGGGTCGTCGGCAGGACGCAGTCCTCGGCCGGCGCGCCGGCGGCGGCCACCTGTCCTGACGGGGACTCGGACGCGGCGTCAGGCCACGCCTCCGGGGCGCAGCTCTGCGAGGCGCTGAACCGTGCGGACCTCGCCGAACTGCTGGGCACGCCGGGGGAGATCGCGAAGTCCGCCAGTGCCACCGGCAGCGACGACTCTCTCAGGCTCGCGGGCGGAGCCACGATCGCCACCCCCTCGACCCAGGTCGAGTTCGCGACCTACACGGTGAATCTGGCGGCCAGTTACGATCGCCTCCCGGTGGCCGGGTCCGCGGGGGTACTCGGGGACGACGCCCGTCAGCGTACGGTGCTTGGCCGCCCGGCGGTCATCTACTCCGACCGCACCATCCGCCTCAGCGTCCAGCTGGGCGGTGGCGGTTCGCACAGCGATCCCGGCGTCCTGGCCCGCGCGCTGTCGGTGGCCAGGGACGCGAAGGACAGCGGCGGCTCCTTCGAGGTGACCCTGTGGCGCGCGGACGGCGGGGTGCCCGACGACACGGTGCTGCTCCGTGTCGCCCAGCGGGTGCTCCCCACGATCCCGGGGTGGTATCCGGACGTGTGACCGCGGGCGGCCGGCGGCTCCGCGGCCGGCCGCCCGCGGCTCAGGAGGCGGGCAGTTCCGCGCGCACGGTGCGGGCGGCGGCCACCAGGTTCCGCAGCGACGCCTCGGTCTCGGGCCAGGCCCGGGTCTTCAGGCCGCAGTCGGGGTTGACCCACAGCCGCTCGGCGGGAATGGCCTTCAGCCCTTCGCGGAGCAGCGCCGCGGCCTCCTCCGCACCGGGTACCCGCGGCGAGTGGATGTCGTAGACGCCGGGGCCGGCCCCGCGCGGGTAGCCGTGGCCGGCGAGTTCGCGGGCGACCTGCATGTGCGAGCGGGCGGCCTCCAGGCTGATGACGTCGGCGTCCAGGTCGTCGATGGCCTCGACGATGTCGCCGAACTCGGCGTAGCACATGTGCGTGTGGATCTGGGTGCCCGCCGCCACACCGGCGGTGGTGAGCCGGAAGGCCTCGGTGGCCCAGGCCAGATACGCGGGCCGGTCGGCGGCCCGCAGCGGCAGGGTCTCGCGCAGCGCCGGCTCGTCGACCTGGATGACCGGGGTGCCGGCGGCCTCCAGGTCGCGCACCTCGTCGCGCAGGGCGAGGGCGACCTGCCGGGCGGTGTCGCCCGGCGGCTGGTCGTCGCGGACGAAGGACCAGGCCAGCATGGTGACCGGCCCGGTGAGCATGCCCTTGACCGGGCGGTCGGTCAGGGACTGCGCGTAGGAGGTCCAGCGCACGCTCATCGGGTGCGGGCGGGAGATGTCGCCGGCCAGGATCGGCGGGCGCACGTACCGGGTGCCGTAGGACTGCACCCAGCCGTCCTGAGTGGCCAGGTAGCCGGTCAGCTGCTCGGCGAAGAACTGCACCATGTCGTTGCGTTCCGGCTCGCCGTGGACGAGGACGTCGAGGCCGGCCCGCTCCTGGAAGGCGATCACCTCGGCGATCTCGGTCGCGATCCGCTCCTCGTACGCGCCGGTGTCGATGCGGCCGGCGCGCAGGTCGGCTCGGGCGGTGCGCAGCTCGCCGGTCTGCGGGAAGGAGCCGATGGTGGTGGTCGGCAGCATCGGCAGTCGCAGCCGGCCGCGCTGGGCGGCGGCGCGCTCGGTGTACGGCTGCGGGCGGTGGCCGTCGGCGTCGGTGACGGCGCCGGCCCTGGCGCGTACGGCGGGGTCCCGGGTCAGCGGCGAGTCCGCGCGGGACGCGAGGTCGGCGCGGTTCGCGGCGATCTCGGCGGCGATGGCGCCGGTGCCGCGGGTGAGTCCGGCGGCCAGGGTGGCGATCTCGGCGGTCTTCTGCCGGGCGAAGGCCAGCCAGCGCAGCACCTGCGGGTCGATGCCGCGTTCCGCGGCCGCGTCGAGGGGGACGTGCAGCAGCGAGCAGGAGGCGGCGACGTCGACGTGGTCGGCCAGGCCGAGCAGGATGGCCAGGGTCGCCAGCGACGTCTCGTAGTCGTTGATCCAGATGTTGCGGCCGTCGACGACGCCGGCCACCAGCCGCTTGCCTGGCAGGCCGCCGACGGCCGCCAGGTCGTCCAGGTTGGCGGCGGCGGAGCCGGTGAAGTCCATGGCCAGGCCCTCGACGGGGGTCCTGGCAAGGGCGGGCAGGGCGTCGCCGAGCCGGTCGAAGTAGGAGGCGACCAGCAGTTTCGGCCGGTCGGTGAGGGCGGCCAGGTCGTGGTAGGCGCCTTCGGCGGCGTCGAGTTCGGCCGGGGTGCGGTCCTGGACCAGGGCGGGCTCGTCGAGCTGGACCCACTCGGCGCCGGCAGCGCGCAGGTCGGCCAGCACCTCGGCGTAGACCGGCAGCAGCCGGTCGAGCAGCGCCAGCGGGGAGTAGCCGCCGGCCACGCCGGGTGCGGGTTTGGCGAGCAGCAGGTAGCTGACCGGGCCGACCAGCACCGGCCGGGCGGCGAGCCCCAGGGCGAGGGCCTGCCGCAGCTCGGCGACCTGCTGGGACGAGTCGGCCGAGAACACGGTGTCGGGTCCCAGTTCGGGCACCAGGTAGTGGTAGTTGGTGTCGAACCACTTCGTCATCTCCAGTGGCGCCACGTCCTGCGTGCCGCGGGCCATGGCGAAGTAGCCGTCCAGGGCGTCGGCCCGGACGGCCGCCCGGTGCCGCGCGGGGACGGCGCCGACCATGACGCTGGTGTCGAGCACGTGGTCGTAGAGCGAGAAGTCGCCGGTAGGCACCTCGTCGATGCCGGCCTCGGCGAGCTGCCGCCAGTTCGCGGCGCGCAGCTCGGTGGCGGTGGCCCGGAGCGCGTCAGCGCTGACGCGGCCCTTCCAGTACCCCTCGACGGCCTTCTTCAGTTCCCGGTGCTGTCCCTGGCGGGGGTAGCCGTACACGGTGGCCCGTGCTGGCGCGGCTGCGGGCTTCGCTGTCACGGAGATCTCCTTCGCGAGACGTCTCGTCGGATCCCGGAGACGGGTGCGGGCGCGAAGGGATGACGAACCGGGCGGACGGTCTTGGCACATAGTGCGTGCCGTCCGCCGGACATGTACGCCGACCCGCCCGCGAGGTCACCGGGATGTCCGCACCCGGAGGGTCGGGTACGGCCAACCGGCAGGTGCTCGGACGCGCGGGCGCGTCCGCCGCGGCCGACTCCACCGGCCCGGCCGGGTGACGGCGGCCGGCCGGGGTAGGCGGCAGGGGGAGCCGACCAGATCGGAGGCAGGCGACATGGGGCCTGAGGACTGGCTGCTCACACCGGAGGAGCGGGGCAATCCGGCGACCGCGCTGGACGAGCGCAGGATTGATCGGTGTGCCTGGTCGCGGGGAAACGAGGTGCGCCCGCTGGTGCACGGCGCCGCCTACTTCGCCGAGCTGCTGGCCGCGATCCGCAGCCAGCGCGCGGGTGACCTGCTGTTCTTCACCGACTGGCGCGGCGACCCGGACGAACTGCTCGACGGCCCCGGCAGCGCGATCGGCGAGGTGCTGTGCGACGCGGCCCGCCGGGGCGTGGTCGTCAAGGGACTGGTGTGGCGCTCGCATCTGGACCGGCTGCAGTTCAGCGAGCAGGAGAACCGGCACCTCGGCGACGAGATCGAGGCGGCCGGCGGCGAGTGCCTGCTGGACATGCGGGTACGCCCCGGCGGCGCGCACCACCAGAAGTTCGTGGTCCTGCGCCACCCGGACCGCCCGGAACGCGACGTGGCCTTCGTCGGCGGCATCGACCTCTGCCACAGCCGCCGCGACGACGCCCGGCACGGCGGCGACCCCAAGGCACTCCCGCTGGCCGCGGCCTACGGCCCCCGCCCGCCCTGGCACGACGTCCAACTCGCCGTCAGAGGGCCCGCGGTGGGCGACGTCGAGGCGACCTTCAGGGAACGCTGGGAGGACCCGTCGCCGCTCAGCCGCAGCCCGCTGAGCCGGCTGCGGCAACTGATCCACCACGAGGACACCGTCGCCGACCCGCTGCCGCCGCAGCCGCCCGACCCGCAGCCGTGCGGCTCGCAGACCGTCCAGCTGCTGCGCACGTATCCGGCCCGCCGCCGCGGCTACCCGTTCGCGCCGGACGGCGAGCGCAGCATCGCCCGCGGCTACCACAAGGCCCTGGACCGGGCCCGGTCGATGATCTACCTGGAGGACCAGTACCTGTGGTCGGCCGAGGTGGTGGCCGCCTTCGCCCGGGCGCTCAGCAGCCACCCCGGCCTGCTGATGACCGCGGTCGTCCCCGCCCACCCGGACCAGGACGGGCGGCTGACAGCGCCGATGAACCTGCTCGGCCGGATCGAGGCGCTACGGGAGCTGCGCCGCGCGGGAGGTGACCGGTTCGCCGTCTACAGCGTCGAGAACCACGCGGGCACACCCGTCTACGTGCACGCCAAGGTGTGCGTCATCGACGACGTATGGGCCGCGGTGGGCTCCGACAACGTCAACCGCCGCTCCTGGACCCACGACTCCGAGCTCGCCTGCTCGGTCCTCGACGGGACGGCCGACCCGCGCCTGCCCCGCGACCCCGGCGGGCTCGGCGACGGCGCCCGCGCCTTCGCCCGCGACCTGCGGCTCGAACTGGGCACGGAACACCTCGACCTCGACGCCCCGGACACCCTCCTGCACCCGGCCGACGCCTTCCGTGCCTTCGCCCGGTCGGCCGCGGCACTCGAAGCCTGGCACCGCGGCGGCCGCTCCGGCCCCCGGCCGCCCGGCCGGCTGCGCCCCTATC
Organism: Streptomyces sp. NBC_01198; assembly: GCF_036010485.1. Lineage (NCBI taxonomy): Bacteria > Bacillati > Actinomycetota > Actinomycetes > Kitasatosporales > Streptomycetaceae > Streptomyces > Streptomyces sp. NBC_01198. The sequence continues at coordinate 665,750 of NZ_CP108568.1, read as the reverse complement.
CCGCCCCGGAGCTGTCCCGCACGGCGACGCTGGCCAGTCGCCCTCTGCAACGCCTCATCGCCGACCCCGACGGCCGCCCCCGCTCCCTGCGCCGCCGGGCCGGATACTGACCGGCCGCCCCTCGCGCTGACCTCCCTTTAGCATGCCGCGCTGACCGCCCGGAGACGGTGACGAGGACGGGTCCGGCGGACCGGCGGAACACCCGTGCGGCACTCCGCTAGCATGTTCGAACTCATGAAGATCTAATAAAGCGGCCAGACAATTGATACCTATAACAACGCGAATATTCTCCCGAAAAGACCGCGATACCGCGTTCGTCGGGTGGCTCCGGTCACCGGCGGCGCCGTGGACCGCGGCTGGTGCGGCTGCCCTCGGGTTCCTGGTCGCCCTGGAGATCGCCGCACGCCACTACGGCTTCCCCGGGCCGATCACCGAGCAGGCACGGGAGGTGGCGCTACCGCCCAAATCGGGCTTTCTGCTGTACGCCGGCATGGCGTTGACGATGGTGGTGCTCACCTGGCGCGAGCGGCGCATCGCGTTGTGCACGGCGATCGGCATCGACGCCGTCTACCTGCTGGTGCGGTGGTCGGTCGGCGCCGACCTGACCGAGGGCCATCCCTTCGGCACCGGCGCGCTGTGGGTGATCCTGGGCTGCGCGGTCATCGCCGTCACCCGCCGCACCGGCCGGGAACGCGCCTTGCTGCTCAAGGGCGTCGGGCTGGGCCTGCTGCTGGTGGCCGGGCGCAAGGCCGGTGACACCTGGCTGCTGATCACCTCGGCGACCCGCCCCGCGGTGTACGACCAGTACGTGGCGACCGCCGACCATGCCCTGGGCAACCCGTCGTGGGTGGTCGGCCGGATCGTCCGGGCCACAGGACCGGCCGGCGACTTCTTCCTCAACTCCGTCTACACCCAGCTCGCGGTCGCCGCGGTCGCGGTGGCGATGTACCAGCTGCGGAACGTCGCGGCCGAACGCGCCTTCCCGCACCACCATCTGGTGCGCACCTTCCTGGTCATCGGCCTGCTGGGCCCGGCCGTCTACATGATCTTCCCGGTGGTCGGACCGATCTTCGCGTACGGCACCGACGGCGGCCACTGGGCGGTGGCCAACCTGTGGCCCGACACGCCGTCGCCGCTCGGCGCACCGCACCCGATACCGTTCGACGAGATCACCCCGCGCAACTGCATGCCCAGCCTGCACACGGCGTGGGCGACCGCGATCTTCATCCATTCCCGCAGGGGCCCGCGGCTGCTGCGCTTCGCCGGCGCCTTCTGGCTGGTCGCCACCCTCACCGCGACGCTGGGATTCGGCCTGCACTACGGGGTCGACCTGGTCGCCGGCGGGGTCTTCGCCGTCACCGTCGAGGCGGCGCTGCGCGCGTTCGACCACGGCTGGGACCTGTCGGGAGTGCGGCTGGTCGCCCACGGCGCGGCGGTCTTCACCGCGCTGCTGCTGTCCTACCGCTACCTGCCGCGGGAGATGGCCGGCCACCCGTGGGTGGCGGGACCGCTGCTCCTCCTGGCGCTGGCCTCGGTGATCCACGCCTACGTACGGACCACCGCCCTGTGGGAACCGCGGGCCGCCCCGGCGCAGCCACTGGGGCCGGTGCCGCAGGTCGAACTGGTCTGAGCCGGCGGGAGCGTGCCACCGGCTGGGCGATGCCGGTCGTCTTCCGCGGGCGACCGGCGAGGTGACGTGCCGTGGCCGCCGGGCCCGGCTAGTTTGCCGCCGAGGGCGCGGCCCCGCCCCGGCGGCGGCCGCCCGCGGCCTTCGGCGCCGGCTACGAGAGCAGCTTCCGACGACAGCAGGAGCGACATGTCCCAGCAGACCAACATCGCCGCCCAGACCGCGTTCGGCGAGGCCGTCACCAGCGGGAGGCTCGACGCCCTGGACGAGGTCGTCACCGCCGACTCGGTCGACCACGACCCCGCTCCGGGGCAGGGCCCGGGCGCCGAGGGCTACAAGGCGATGTTCGCGGAGATCCGCGCCGCCTTCCCGGACCTGAAGGTCGAGGTCGAGCACCTGGTCGCGACCGACGACGAGCTGGCCTTCGCGTACACCATCAGCGGCACGCACCTCGGCACCCTGAAGGGCCACGCCCCGACCGGCCGGCCGGTGAGCTACCGCGGTATGCAGATCAGCCGCTTCGAGGACGGCAAGCTGGTCGAGCGCTGGGGCAGCAGCGACGAGCTGGGGATGATGCAGCAGCTCGGGCTGGCCGACTGACCCCGGTCCGTCCGCGGGGGGCACGCCACGGGCCCCCACCCCGGAGGGTGAGGGCCCGCGCGCCGGGTCACCTCTTGGTGTCGTCGCGGTTGATCGACTCCATCGGACCGTTGTCCACCGGCTCTTCCGCCTGCTTCGTCTTCCGCTGCCTGGCGGCCTCGGTCTTCTCGGCCTCGGCCTGCTTGCGGCGGTCGTCCATGCCCAGGGCTTCCTTCGCCCTGTCCTTGGCCTTGCCCGTCTTCTTGTCGTCGCCCATGACCACTCCTCGGTATCGCCGGACCCCCCAGCCAACGTAAGACCGCTTACGGCCGGGCGCGCGGTGAGCGGCAGGCGGGTGCCGGGCCGTCCCCGGACGTTCGTGTCACCGGGCCGCGGGTGAGCGGGAGTTCATCGATGCGGGCGGCGGGTGGCGTACGGTGTTCCCGTCGCCGGAACTACGCCACCGGAGGATGCCGTGGACAGCCCCCAGCAGGTGCGTCCGGCGGCACCGGGCACGGCCGGGAGCCCTCCGCGCGCAGACCGCCGCTTCGGCACCTTCTGGCTCGGCCAGACCGTCTCCCAGTTCGGCGACCGGATCAGCGAACTGGCGCTGCCGCTCATCGCGGTGGCCCTGTTGCACGTGGGCGCGCGGCAGGCCGCCCTGCTGACGGCGCTGATATGGCTGCCGAACACGATGGCCCCGGTCGTCGGCGCCTGGGTCGACTCGCTCACCCACAAGAGGCGGCTGCTGGTCGCGGCCGACGTCCTGCGGGCAGCCGCGCTGGCGAGCCTGCCGGTCGCCTACGCGCTGGACGGGATCGGCCTCACTCAGCTGTACGTCGTCGGCGCGGTGACCGGCGTGGGGCAGACGGTGTTCGACGTCGCCTATCCGACGTTCTTCGTGACGCTCATACCCCGGTCCGGCTACGTGGCCGCCAACAGCAAGCTGAGCACGAGCCGTTCGGCCTCCTTCGTGGTCGGGCCGGCGGTCGGCGGCGCGCTCATCCAGACGGTCACGGCGCCCGTCGCGGTGGCCGTGGACGCGGTCTCCTTCCTGTTCTCCGCGACGATGATCGGCCGCATCAGGACCAGGGAGACACCGCCCGCGGCCGACGCGCACCTGCCGCTGCGCACCAGGATGGCCACCGGCGCCCGGTTCATCGCCCGGCACCCGGTCCTGCGCGCCAGCCTGGCCTGCTCGACGACGATGAACTTCTTCGTCTTCGCCGCGCAGGCCCTCGTCATCCTCTTCGCCAACCGGGTGCTCGGCCTGTCGGCGGGCACGATCGGACTGTCCCTCGGCGCGGGCGCGGCCGGCGGCCTGCTCGGCGCGGTCCTGGCGCGCAAGCTCGTCGACCTCGTCGGCCTGGGCCGGACGATCCTGCTGGGAGCCGTGCTCTACCCCAGCCCAATGGTGCTGCTGACGGTGGTCGGCGGCCCGCACTGGAAGAGCGCCCTGCTGCTCGGCGCGATGGAGTTCCTGTCGGGTCTCGGCGTGATGTTCTTCGACATCGCCAACAACAGCCTGTGGCTGCTGCCGTCCCCGATTCCCGGGATGGAGGTCGTACCGGAGCCGGTCGACGCGAGCTGAGCACACCCTGCGGCCCGGCCGCGTACGCCGGTGCGGCACCCCGCAGGACGCACCTCGCAGATTGGGCCCGCCGAACCGTCAATATCCGGGCAAAGCAGTCATAAACTGGGGTGAACGCCGTACAGCTCCGCAAGCGTGCGAGGGAGGCGGCGGATGACCGACATCTACGGCTTCATGAAGTACCCCCGCCGTGCGGTCCCGCCGCGCCCCGTCGAGGAGCGGCTGGGGGACTGGGACGAGGTCTACGCCGGGCAGCAGCTGCTCCCGGTCGTCTCCGAGCAGGCCTCCCGCTGCATGGACTGCGGCATACCGTTCTGCCACAACGGCTGCCCGCTGGGGAACCTCATCCCGGAGTGGAACGTGTACGCGGCCCACGGCGACTGGCAGGCCGCCGCCGAGCGGCTGCACGCCACGAACAACTTCCCCGAGTTCACCGGGCGGCTGTGCCCGGCCCCGTGCGAGGACGCGTGCGTGCTGGCCATCAACGCCGATCCGGTGACGATCAAGAACGTCGAGCAGGGCATCGCCGACCAGATCTGGGAGCGGGGATACGCCGAGCCGCAGCCCCCGGACCGGCTCAGCGAGAAGACCGTCGCCGTCGTCGGCTCGGGGCCCGCCGGTCTCGCGGCGGCCCAGCAGCTCACCCGCGGCGGCCACACCGTCGTCGTCTACGAGCGGGCCGACCGGATCGGCGGGCTGCTCCGCTACGGCATCCCCGCGTTCAAGATGGAGAAGAGGCAGATCGACCGCAGGATCGACCAGATGCGGGCGGAGGGCACCACCTTCCGCACCGGTGTGGACGTCGGCGGCGATCTCGACGCCGGCGAGCTCGCGAGGCGGCACGACGCGATGGTCGTCGCGGTGGGCGCCAGGGAGCAGCGGGACCTGCCGGTCCCCGGCCGGCGGCTGTCCGGCGTCCACCAGGCGATGGAGTACCTGACGCTGTCCAACCAGGCCGGGGAGGGCGACTACGCCGACTCGCCGATCACCGCCCAGGGCAGGCACGTGGTGATCGTCGGCGGCGGGGACACCGGCTCCGACTGCCTCGGCACGGTGCTCCGCCAGGGCGCGGCCTCCGTGCTCCAGCTCGACATCAACCCGGAACCGGAGACGGTCCGGCCGCAGGCCGAGCCCTGGCCGACGTATCCGCGCGTCTACCGGATCTCGCACGCCCACGAGGAGGCCAGGGGCCGGGCCGGCACCGATCCGCGGGTGTTCTCCGCCGCCACCCTCCGCTTCGAGGGGGACCAGGACGGCCAGGTGAAGGCGCTGCACCTGACGGAGGTGGAAGCCGCGGCGAGGCGCCCCAGGCCCGGGACGGAACGGGTGGTCCCGGCGGACCTGGTGCTGCTCGCACTGGGGTTCTCCGGACCCGAACGTGGCACCGGCCTGGCCGAGCAGCTCGGGCTGACGCTGGACGGCCGCGGGAACTTCGCCCGCGACGTCGGCTACGCGGCGCAGACCACCCACCCGGCGGGCCGCGACGGCTCTGAGGGGTCGGACGGGATCTTCGTCGCCGGCGACGCGGGCCGCGGTCAGTCCCTCGTGGTGTGGGCCATCGCGGAGGGCCGCTCCGCCGCGGCCGCCGCCGACCGCTACCTGACCGGCACCACCACCCTGCACGCCCCGGTCACCCCCGAGGACACCCCCTTCACCGTGTGACGCCGCCACCACTGCGCCCGAACCCCTCGCAACAGCGACATTCGGTACGTCTACCGCCTCTCCCCAGCGGCGGAACGACAGGTTACGATCTGGCGGGACAGGGCCGGAGGTGCGCGTGGATGGTTGGCAGGGCAGGCGTCGCCGGTGCACGCCCCCCGTCTGGAGGTCCAGGAGTTCCCGGGCCGGCACGCGCTGCGGATCGCCGGAGAAATCAGTGTGATCACCCGCCCTGCGTGGGAAGACGCTCTGAGACGCCTGAGTGACTACGGCGGGACGGTTCGGCTGGACCTGTCCGGCCTTGCCTTCTCCGACGTCGCCGGAGCCGGTGCGCTGGCCGTCGCGGCGCTGGACCTGGCCGCCGGGCGGCGTGTCGTTCTCGACCGCCCGCCGGCTTCGCTGCGGCGGGCGCTGGAGATCTTCCGGCCTGATGTGACCGCACTAGAGGTGGTGAAGTGACGAGCATGGGGACGCCGACCGAATCGTTCCTCCACCCGGCCCTGTTCTACCGGGACAGCGACTCCTATCTGGCCGGCACAGTGCCGTTCGTCGAGGCAGGGCTCGACGCGGGCGAAGCGGTGGCCGTGGCCGTACCCGGCAGCCGGCTGGCCCTGCTGGAAAGCGCGCTCGGCGCCGCCGCCGGGCGGGTCCGGCTGATCGACATGGAGCAGGCCGGCCGCAATCCGGGACGGATCATCCCCCGCATCCTGCGTGCCTTCGTCGACGCCCACGCCGGCACCCGGGTGCGGATCGTCGGCGAGCCGATCTGGGCCGGCCGCAGCGCGGCCGAATACGCGGCCTGCGCCCAGCACGAGGCGCTGGTCAACCACGCCTTCACCGGCCGCGAGGCCACCGTCCTGTGCCCCTTCGACATCTCCCGGCTCGACCGGCAGGTCCTCGACGACGCCCTGGCCACCCATCCGATGATCATCGAGGACGACGTCCCGCGCAGCAGCCCCGGCTACGCGCCCGACACCGTGGTCGACGCCTACAACCAGCCGTTCTCCCGCCCGTCCGGCAGCCCGGCCCGCGGCTTCGACGCGATGCTGCTGCCCGACACCCGCGCCTTCGCGGTACGCGAGGCGGTGGCTCTCGGCCTGCCGGCCGACCGGTGCGAGGACCTGGCGCTGGTCGTCGCCGAGCTCACCACCAACAGCGTGATCCACGGCGGCGGCACGGGCACCCTGCACATCTGGGCCGAGGGCGGCGACATCGTGTGCGAGGTCGAGGACGCCGGCCACATCGCCGACCCGCTGGCCGGCCGCCACATCCCGCCCCCCGGCCGCCCGGGCGGCCGCGGCCTCCTCCTGGTCAACTACCTCACCGACCTGGTCCGGATCCACACGACTCCCACCGGCACGGCCGTCCGCTGCCACCTCCGCCTGAGCCCGCCCCCGCCCTCCCCGGCGCCCGACGCCGACGCCACCGCCGGCCGTCTCCGCTGAGCGGTCCGGCGCGCGGTCCGGCGAGGGGACACCCCCCCCGGAGCGGATGCTCCCGGGCCGCCTCCAACAGTCGCCCGCTATCCGGCGCAGGTCGGGGTGAGCCGCCGATTCCGGGGCACGCGGACAGTCCAGGCGGACCGAGGAGAGGGTGCTTCGAATGAGGAGTGAGCGCGGGGCCGGAGCCCGGGGATGCCCGGGTCGGACGGAACTGGCGCAGGGGCGCCGGGGCGGAGTGCGGGGATGAAGGGCGCGGCGCTTGCGTACAAGCCCGTCGGGCTGATCCTCGGGGCCGTCAGCGGGGCCGTGGCCGGTGCGGTGTTCCGGCAGTCGTGGAAGCTGGTGACCCACGAGGACGAGGCCCCGGACGCCACCGACAAGGATCGCGGATGGCAGGAGATCCTGCTCGCGGCGGCCGTGCAGGGCGCCATCTTCGCGGTGGTCAAGGCCACCGTCGAGCGGGGCGGCGCCCACGTGGTGCAGCGTATGACCGGCAGCTGGCCCGAATGACGCTGCCAGGTCGGTCCGGGTCCGGCCGAGCGGAACCGTTCGGCCGGACCGGAGCTGCGCCATCCCCGGGACACCGAGAGGATGAGGCATGACCACGCCCGAGACACCCGGCGAGGACGCCGATGGAGCGGTGCTGTTCGACATCGACGGCACCCTGATGGACACCGTCTACCTGCACACGATCGCCTGGTGGGAGGCCCTGCGGCAGCAGGGGGCCCAGGTGCCCATGGCCCGGATCCACCGCAGCATCGGCATGGGCAGCGACCACCTGCTTGACGCCCTGCTCGGCACCGAGCGGGACCACGACGGGGACGAGGCGCTCAGCGCGGCCCACGACACCCTCTACGCGCAGTTCTGGTCCCGGCTGACCCCGCTGCCCGGCGCGCACGATCTGCTGCGGGCGTGTGCCGTACGCGGCTGGCGGGTGGTGCTGGCCTCGTCGGCCAAGGAGAAGGAGGCCGAGGTGATGATCGGTGCCCTCGACGCGGGCGACGCGATCGCGGCGGTCACCACCTCCTCCGACGTCTCGTCCAGCAAGCCGGCCCCGGACCTCGTCCAGCAGGCACTGGAGAAGGCCGGCGTGCCGGCCGAACGGGCGGTCTTCGTCGGGGACGCGACCTGGGACGGCGAGGCGGCCCGCAAGGCAGGCGTGCGCTGCCTCGGGGTGCTGACCGGCGGCTGGACCCGCGAGGAGCTGCGCGAGACCGGAATGGCGGCCGTCTACGACTCACCCGCCGACCTGCTCGCCCACCTGGACGACAGCCTGCTCGCCGCCCCGCCCGGCTGGGCCTGACCGGCACGCCCGGGGCTGCGGCCCCGGGCACTGCGTTACCCCCCCCGGTGGAGCCACGGCCGGCGTGCGTCGTCCGCGCAGGTGGGGGTAGACGCCCGCCGGGGTCGTGCCGTCGGCGGCAGGGTCCCGGGCCGCGCGTCGCGAGACGTGGGCCCAGGACCATCGCCACGAAGGGGGATGACGCAGTGTCCGACATACCGGCCCGAGCGATACCGAGGCCCGGTTCCGCAGCCCAGGAGCCGCACCGGCCCGACACCGCACCGGCCCCGGCAGAGCGGGAGGCCCGGCGGGCGGCCGGTGTCGCGGCGGCCGACCGGGACCGCGCCGGGGAGGACCGGACCGCGGAGGCGCCCGGCGAGGGCGCGGACGTCCAGGCCGTCGTCCAGGCCGCCGCTCCGGCCGCCGGAGGGAGGCTGCGCCGGCCGGTGCGGACGGCCGCCGTCCAGCGGTCCTGGTTCCAGATCGGCTTCGGGCTGGCACTCGGGGCGATCCTGGCGTGGCTGCTGGTCCAGACGGTGCTCAAGCTGAGCGAGCTGCTGACACTCCTGCTGCTCGCGGTCTTCATCGCGGTCAGCCTGGAGCCCGTCGTGGCCTGGCTGGGACGGCTCGGCCTGCGCCGGGGCTGGTCGGTGGCAGCGGTGCTCGCCGGGTTCGCCGGTGTGCTTGCCGGGTTCCTGGCCCTGATCATCCCGCCGGTCACCGACGCGGTGAACGCGCTGAGCGACGGCGTACCGCGCTGGCGGCAGCAGCTGCACGACCACCACTCCACCCTGGGGAGGCTGGAGGACCACTACCACATCATCGAGAAGGCGCAGTCGAAGCTCAGCTCCGGCGGCGCCTCCCAGGTGGCCGGCGGTGTGCTGGGGGCCGGTCAGCTGGTGATCAGCCTCATCACCTCGACGGTCATCGTGATCACCGTGACCCTCTACGTGATGGCGGCGCTGCCCACCATCAAGCAGTTCTGCTACCGCTTCGTCCCCGGCACCCGGCGTCCCCGCGTGCAGGCCGTCACCGAGGAGATCCTCCGGCGGGTCGGCCGCTACATGCTCGGCAACATCGTGACCTCGGCGATCGCCGGCCTTGCCACCTTCGTGTGGTGCGAGGTCATCGGCGTCCCCTACGCGGCCGCGCTGGGCATCTTCGTGGCGCTGATGGACATGGTGCCGGTGATCGGCTCGACCGTCGGCGGCATCGTGGTCAGCGTGGTGGCGCTGACCGTGTCCCTGCCGGTGGCCCTGGCCACGGCGGCCTTCTACGTCGGGTTCCGGGTCGCCGAGGACTACCTGATCATGCCCCGGGCCATGAAGTTCGCGGTGGACGTGCACCCCGTGGTGACCGTGGTCGCGGTGCTGGCCGGCGGGTCACTGCTGGGGATCATCGGCGGCCTGGTGGCGATCCCGGCCGCCGTGGCGCTCGGGATCGTGCTCGACGAGTACGTCTTCCCCCGCACCGACGCCTCCTAGCGGCGCCGGTCGTGCCTCCAGGGCTCATGTGGGCTGCCTCAGGCACGGCGGTCCTCGACGCCGAGGCCCATGGCGCGCATGACGTCCTGCACGTTCGTGTAGCGCTCGCCGGTGGGCAGGTCCTCGACGAGGTTCACCACGGAGTCCGGCGCCTGGTTGCGGCGCAGGGCGTCCAGCAGACCGTCCCGTTGCGCGGGGAAGACGCCCCGCTCCAGATGGCGGGCGAGTTCACTGCGGACGGACACGTCCAGCGGCGTCATGCCGGGCGGCGCGCCCCCGCCCTGGTCGGCGGGACGCAGCTCCGCGAGGGGCGGGTCCTCGCCGGACGGCTCCGGGTCGAAGGAGTCGTCCGACCGCTGCGTCCGGTTGCCCTGCAGCTCGCCCTGCATCTCCCGCTTGAGCTCGTCGTCGCGGACGAAGCCGGTCTTGTTGGTGCCCTGATCCGCCATGGCGTTCGCCTTCCTGCCGCTCAGCTGTACGTGCGGACGTCCACGGCAGTGCGCGTACCCGGGTAATACCGGCGAAAACCGACATGTACCGGAATCCGCCCTCGCGGGTGCGGGAGCCGGGCCGCTGCGCCCGGCCGCCCGGCCCGCGTGTCAGCGGGTGAAGAGCACCAGCCCCGCGCCCACCCCGACGGCCACCGCTACGGCGCCGAGCACCGCCGCCACACACCGCCGCTTCAGGTCCTCGTAGCGGGTGCTGTACTCGCCGCGCAGTTCGACCGCCCGGTCGCGGTTCCGCTCGAGTATGGCGCGGGAGGCGGCCACCCGGTCCGCCACGTAGACGCGCTCGACGTCGTCGCGCTGCGAGGTGGTCAGCCACGGCAGGTTCGCCGCGAAGGAGGAGGCCTTCCTGCGGGCCTCCTCGACCTCGGCGTTCCACAGCAGGTAGCCGGCCATCTCTTCGAGCCCGCGCTTGCCCTCGTCGGGTGCCCTCATCGGTCGTCCTCGGTTCGGCCGGGTGCTCACTTCTGCTTGTCGCCGGGAGCGATGGTGATCGACTTGTCCGGACGGTTCGTGGCGTCGTCCACGGCGGAGATCGAGGGGTGGTGCAGGTCGAACGCCGGGGATTCGGAACGGATACGCGGCAGCGAGGTGAAGTTGTGCCGCGGCGGCGGGCAGGACGTCGCCCACTCCAGGGAACGGCCGTAGCCCCAGGGGTCGTCCACCTCGACCTTCTTGCCGTACTTCGCGGTCTTCCACACGTTGTAGAAGAACGGCAGCATCGACAGGCCGAGCAGGAACGAGCTGATCGTGGAGACCGTGTTCAGCGTGGTGAATCCGTCCTGGGCCAGATAGTCGGCGTAGCGCCGCGGCATTCCCTCGGCGCCCAGCCAGTGCTGGACCAGGAAGGTGCCGTGGAAGCCGAGGAAGAGCGACCAGAAGGTCATCTTCCCCAGCCGCTCGTCGAGCATCTTGCCGGTCATCTTCGGCCACCAGAAGTGGAATCCGGCGAACATCGCGAAGACCACCGTGCCGAAGACCACGTAGTGGAAATGGGCCACCACGAAGTACGAGTCGGACACGTGGAAGTCCAGCGGCGGCGCGGCCAGGATGACACCGGTCAGACCGCCGAAGAGGAAGGTCACCAGGAATCCCACCGACCAGAGCATCGGCGTCTCGAAACTCAGTGACCCCTTCCACATCGTGCCGATCCAGTTGAAGAACTTCACACCGGTGGGCACCGCGATCAGGAAGGTCACGAAGGAGAAGAACGGCAGCAGCACACCGCCGGTGACGTACATGTGGTGCGCCCACACCGTCACCGACAGGCCCGCGATGGAGATGGTGGCCGCCACCAGCCCGATGTAGCCGAACATCGGCTTGCGGGCGAAGACCGGCAGGATCTCCGAGACGATGCCGAAGAACGGCAACGCGATGATGTACACCTCGGGATGGCCGAAGAACCAGAACAGGTGCTGCCAGAGCAGGGCGCCGCCATTGGCGGAGTCGAAGATGTGCGCGCCGAATTTTCGGTCCGCTTCGAGTGCCAGCAGCGCGCCGGCCAGGACCGGGAACGCGAGGATCACGAGCACCGAGGTGAGCAGCACGTTCCACACGAAGATCGGCATGCGGAACATCGTCATACCGGGCGCGCGCATGCAGATGATCGTGGTGATGAAGTTGACCGCACCGAGGATGGTGCCGAAACCGGAGAAGGCCAGCCCCATGGTCCACATGTCCCCGCCTACGCCGGGGGTGTGGACCGCGCTGGACAGCGGCGAGTACGCGAACCAGCCGAAGTCGGCCGCGCCCTGCGGGGTGACGAAGCCGCCCATCGCGATGAGCGAGCCGAACAGGTAGAGCCAGTAGGCGAACATGTTCAGCCGCGGGAACGCCACGTCGGGCGCGCCGATCTGCAGCGGCATGATCCAGTTGGTGAAACCGGCGAAGAGCGGCGTCGCGAACATCAGGAGCATCGCGGTGCCGTGCATCGTGAAGGCCTGGTTGTACTGCTCGTTGGACAGGAACTGGGTTCCGGGCCTTGCGAGTTCGGCCCGCATCAGCAGCGCCATGACCCCGGCGACGATGAAGAAGGCGAAGGACGTGGTCAGGTACAGGGTGCCGATCGTCTTGTGATCGGTGCTGGAGGCCCAGTTCACGATCAGGCTGCCGGGGCGCTTGCGTTTGGCGGGTACTTCGTCCGCGTAGGACTCGTCGAGGTCGGCGGTCTCCGGGGTGTCGCTAGTGGTCACGTTCCACTCCGCCCGGGCGCAAAGGTATTCGGCATGGAAGCAGACTCTCCTCACCGCGGTACGCCTCCGCACCAGCCACGCCGCTGATTCCTCCGATGGAGGGAGCGCGGGTGGCCGGTGCTGACGGCCCGGGGCGCGGGGGAGCCATCCCGCGCCGGGACCTCGGCGGGGGAGGCCGTATCGCTCGCCGGGGCGGGCGGCGGTGCGGGCCGCATGCCCCCGAACGGGTTGTGTCCTGTGGGCCGACCGGGGGATATCCGGTGCGAAGGTGATGGCCCGCCGCGCGGACGGGAGGACGCTCGGCGGGCGGGGCTGTCCCCGCGCAGCGACTCACCACCGGCCATCCGGTGGGCTCGACCAGGAAGGCACGCACTCATGCAGCTGTTCGGCACGTCGAAGTTGATCGCCACCGTCGCGTTGACCGCGGGGGCGGCCGCCCTGAGCGTACTGGGAGCCGCGCCGGCAGGCGCCAGCCCCACCGGCCTCGTGCCCGCGTCCGTACGGGCCGCCGCACCGGTCGACGGCAGGGTCGTCTCGAATCTGCCCCTGACCATCCGCAGCGCGGCCACCACGAACTCCACAGCCCTGGGCAGTTACGCGCCGGGGACCATCGTCCACCTCACCTGCAAGAAGAACGGGCAGGTCGTCGACGGCAACCCGCGCTGGTACAAGCTGTCCGACCGGACCGGCTGGCTGGCGGCGCGCTACGTCCTCAACCTCGGCACCGTGCCGTGGTGCTGACCGGCCGATCGGCGGGCTGAGCCCGCTTCCCCCGGCCCGACCCGGCCTCGCCGGCGGTGGCGCCCCGCGAACGGCGCGTCACCGTCAGCGGCCGACCTCCAGCCAGACGACCTTGCCCGTGGGGCCTTCCGTGACGCCCCAGGCGTGCGCGAGCCTGACCACCAGGCGTATGCCGAAACCGCCCGGGACCGTGGGCCGGTCGGGCGCCAGCGTGGGCAGCTCAGAGCCGGAGTCGGCCATCTCCACCCGCACGCCGGCCTCGGTGCCGCGCAGCACCAGGTGATACGGAGCCTTCCCGTGCCGGCAGGCGTTCGTCACCAGTTCCGACACCAGCAGCAGAACGTCGTCCGCCGCCGTCTGCGCGCGCGTGTCGGCCGCCGGCAGCCAGCCGAGCTCGGTGAGGGCCTGCCGGGCGAACTCGCGTCCCGCCACCACTGCGCCGCCGTCCGCCTCCAGATCCAGGCGGAACACGCCGTCCATCCCGGCGGCCGACGTCGACTCGCTCATGTGCTCCCGTCCTGGCGTCGGCAGCGCCGCGCGTGATCTCTGGGCGGGCACCCGCGGGTGCCCGCACTGGCAGTGACGTCGAACCGTCCCGTGCGGTTCATCCGGACTCCCCGGGGCCGGCCGGAGGCACCCGGTCCAGTGCTTCACGACGGGTGGCGCGCACGGCCACGATCGTGTCCACACCCGACATCTCCAGCACGCGCTCCACCGACGGCTGCACCGCCGCGAGGGTGAGCGCGGCGCCCCGGTCCACCGCGATGCTCCGCGCGCCGACCAGGACGTTCAGCCCGGCCGAGTCGCAGAACGTCAGACCGGCGCAGTCGACCACCACGTGGACGCCGTCGGCGTCCAGGGCACGGCCCATCCACTCCCGCAGAACCGAGGCGCTACCGTAGTCCAGCTCTCCGCTCAGCACCAGGACCCTGGTTCTGCCGTCGGCCTCCAGTTCCACCGACAGGCTGCCCGGCACCTGCCCGGTGCCGGCGCCGTGCGGTGCTGTCGTGTTCTCGTTCCGGCCGGTCATCCGGTCACCTCTTTCCCGTCCACATGGGCGACGAAGACGACGATGTCGTCCTCCTGTTGTCCGCTGAAGGTGTTCACGAGGGTGTCACACAGCCGGTCGGGGGCGTCGGGCGCGCCGACCGCCACGCCGCGCAGTTCGGCCATCCGCTCGCGCAGGTCGGTGCCACGGGTCTCGACGAGCCCGTCGGTGAACAGCAGGATCCGGTCGCCCGGGGCGAGCTTGTGCACGGTGCCGCAGGGCTGGGGGAGTTTCAGGCCGAGCATCGGGCCGTGCTCGTGGATGTACGAGGCCTCCCCGTCGGCCGGCATCAGCAGCGGCGGGATGTGTCCGGCGTTGGCGACGGTGAAGCGGTCGTTGCCGGGCTCGATCAGGATGATGCACACCGTGGCGGTCCAGCCTGGCTGGTGGCGGTCCATCAGGCCGTCGAGCCGTTCCAGCAGGACGTGCGGCGGGTGGCCCTCCGCGGTGTAGGCCCGCAGCGCGTGCCGGAGCTCGCCCATGACGATGGCGGCCTGCAGCGAGTGGCCCACCACGTCGCCGACCGCCAGCAGCAGCCCGGTGGGCGTGTCGACGGCTTCGTAGAAGTCCCCGCCGATCTCGGTCTGGCTGGCCGCGGGCAGGTAGCGCACCGCCAGGTTCACCCCGGCCGCGGTCGGCAGCGTGTCGGGCAGGAAGGTGCGCTGCAGGGTCAGGGCGAGCTGGTGCTCCTCGCTGTAGAGCGCCACGACACCGCGGTTGGTCTCGTCCAGCTCCTGGGAGAGTTCGGCGTACAGCGCCATCACGCCCTGGTTGGTCTCCTGGAGCTCCTGGTTGAGCTGTTCGAGCTCGTCACGCTGGGCGCGGGACTCCTCCAGGGCGGCGAGCAGGTCCTGCGTCTGCGCGCGCAGGTCGTCGATCGCGCTGGTCGGCCCGTCGGCCCGCAGCCTGGCCCGGATGCCCTCGGCCTGCCGGGCCGGCTCGACCCCGTCGACCGACCTCGGCAGCGGGCACGCGACGACGACCCGCCCGCCGGGGCCGCCGCCCGCCGTACCGTCGGCGCCGGAGCCCGGTTCGTACGTGGTGCGCGGCAGCAGCCGGGTCACCGCGTCCAGCGACTCACGGCCCGGGGCCCGCGAGTCCGTCCAGCGGAACTCCACCCGCAGCACGGACCAGGGGCGCGGGTCCAGCAGGAAGGTGGCCGTCATCGGGGCCGGGCGCAGCAGGTCGCGGCCGAGCTCGCTCAGCGCGGTGGCCAGCCGGACCTGGTCGTGCCGTTCGAGACCCGCGGCCACCGCGGCGGTCTTGGCCTGCCTGCGCAGGGTGAAGACGTCCTGCTCGCTGCCGACGGTCATCGCCAGCAGGACGATCTCGTCACGTTCGTGCCTGCCCCCGGCGGGGCCCGGTTGGCGTTCCCAGGTCACCACAACCCCTTGGCGACCACGACGCTGGCGTCGTCCCTGCGCGTGCCCGCCTGGCGCAGCAGATGGGCCGCGATCAGCGTCGCCGGGCGGGACAGGACCGGGGCGAGATCTGCGGGACGCCAGCGCTCGCTCAGGCCGTCGGAGTGCATCACGAGCGTGCCGTCCTCGGGCAGCGCGTGCCGGTAGGTCCGCAGCCGGTGCATCTGGTGGCCCACGATGCCCGGCTGGGACAGCAGGTTGGTGCGGCTGTCCGGGGTGACCAGGGCGGCGGCGATGTTGCCCACCCCGCAGAACGTCAGCTCCCCGCCGGCCCGTTCGATCCGCACGACCGCCAGCGCCGCCCCGCGGGTCCTGGCCAGCGCCCGGTGGATCTCCTGGACCGCCTGCTCGGGGGTGCGCGACCGCCCGGCGCGGAAGGCGTTGACGGCTTCCCGCCCCGCGGTCGCCGCCAGCGGGCCGTGGCCGAGACCGTCGCAGAGCATCACCAGCACCGCGTCGCCGGGCCCCGGCGCCACTGCGGACACCGACCCCTCGAAGCGGGTGGCCGGCGCGGCAGGCGCGGGGGAGTCGGCCGAGCGGGCCCGCCGGCCGGTCAGCACGGACCAGTCCATCAGGGACCCGGGGGCGTTGGCCTGCGCCCGTGGCTGCGGTTGCGGCTCGGGGGCGGCGGCGGGAGCCGCACCGGTGTCGGCACGCGTCGCCCAGGCGTCGCCGCACTCCTGCTCCCCGCTCATCGGGCGCGTGATGCCCGCCACGGCGGGTTCGTTCCCGGTCAGGCGCGGCGGGGTGCCGCGCGGCCAGAACCTGGCCAGCAGGACCGTGCCCCGGCCGGGAACCGAATGCAGCTCGAAGGCGTCGGACAGCCGGCGCACCGCTCCCAGACCGATGCCGAGGGTGCCGGTGCTGGACTCGCCGTCGCGCAGCGCCAGGGCGACATCGGCGATGCCGGGCCCGCTGTCGATGGCGAGCAGCTCCACCCCGGCCACGTCCGCGGTGCGCAGCACCCGCAGCAGCAGGGTGCCCTCCTCCGCGTGCTTGCGGAGGTTGGTCCCGATCTCGGCGACGGCCAGCACGAGCTCACCGGTGCGCTGCTCGCTCAGTCCGATCCGGCGGCCCAGTGCCGCCGCGGCGCCGCGGGCTGCCTCCGGCTCGTCGCGGAACGCGTTCACGTCCTCGCTCTCCAGCAGCAGGGCGGCGCTCACCGGGCCCACTTGGCGATGGTCACCGTGGTGCCCTGTCCCGGCGCCGTCTCGATGGTGAAGTCGTCGACCAGGCGGCGCGACCCGGACAGGCCGAGTCCCATGCCGCTGCCCGACGTCCAGCCGTCGGTGAGGGCCAGTTCCAGGTCCAGGATGCCGGGGCCCTGGTCGGTGAAGACCGCCCGTACCCCTCGCCGGCCGTGGACCTCGACGACAGCCGCGATCATCATCCCGCCGCCGCCGTAGGTCAGCGTGTTGCGCGCCAGTTCGCTCGCCGCGGTGACGAGCTTGGTCTGTTCGACCAGCGACAGGCGGCACTCCTGCGCGAGGGTACGGACGAGCTGGCGGGCTCGCACCACGCCGTCGTTCGACTCGATCGGCAGTTCGTGCCCCCCGTCGGCCGGCGTCACCGTACAGCCGGGTCGGTCTGTGCGGAGTCCCCGCCCTCGGCGGGAAGGTCCTCCGCCCGGTCGGCCAGGGCACGTGAACGGCTGCGTTCCAGCATGCCGAGGCCCTTCTCCAAGGTGAGCGCCGTCTTCACGCCGCCGAGCGAGAGGCCCAGCTCCACCAGCGTGATGGCGACCGCGGGGCGCATGCCCGCCACCACCGTCTCCGCGTCGAGCATGCGGGAGATCGAGGCGATGGTCGCCAGCATGCGGCCGACGAAGGAGTCCACGATCTCGACGGCGGTGATGTCGATGACCACCCCGTGCGCCCCGGTCTCCACCACCTGGGCCGCGAGGTCGTCCTGCAGGTTCATCACCGCCTCGTCGTCCAGGTCGGTCTGGATGGAGACCAGCAGGACCTGTCCGATCCGCAGGACGGGTACCCGTTCGCTCATCGGGCGGGGCTCGTTCCGCTGGCCGGGAGCGTCGCGGCGCCGGAGCGCCTGATCGCGTGGCGCAGGGCGTCGGCGAGGGTGGCCTTGGTGACGATGTCCCCGAAGTCGATACCCAGCGCGACGATGGTCTGCGCGATCTGCGGGCGGATGCCGGATATCGCGCACTCGGCACCCATCAGCCGCGCGGCGACGACCGTCTTGAGGAGGTGCTGTGCCACCTGGGTGTCCACCGCCGGTACCCCGGTGATGTCGATGATGGCCTGGTCGGAACCGGTGTCGATGAGCGCCTGGAGCATCTTCTCCATGACGACCATCGTCCGCGCCGAGTCCAGCGTGCCGACCAGCGGCACCCCGATCACGCCGTCCCAGAGCTTGACCACGGGGGTGGACAGTTCGAGCAGCTGCTCGGCCTGGGCGCTGATCAGCTCCTCGCGCGTCCTGGCGTACACCTCCACGGTGAACAGGCCCAGCGCGTCCAGCAGCCGGGAGAGCTCGAGATACGCCGGGACGTCCGCCTCGCGGTCGGCCAGTACCGGCTCCAGCACCGACTTCAGCGCGAAAACGCCGGTCGCGGTCTCGGTGGGGGTGAACCCCTGCCGGGCCCGGCTGCGCGAAAGCTCCGACAGCAGCGCCCGCACCTCGGCGAACTCCTCGCCGTGCGGGTCGGAGCCGCCCTTGCGCAGGGTGCCGAGCAGCGCCGCGTACAGCTCCCGCAGCTCGCGGTCGACCTCGGCCCGGCTGACCCGGCCCGCCAGCGAGGTCGCGACCACGGACACCCACTCCGCGGCCAGATCCCGGTCCGGAACGGACATCAGGTCTGCCAACCGGCCGTTTATGTCCCCATCAGTCACAACACACTTCCCAGCTTCGTGGCGGACGCAAGTTCTGGGAATACTAGGTCACCCCCGCCCGCTCCCGTGCGGTCGGGCGATACCGGTCAGATCACACTGCCGCTCCTGGTGGGCGGGCCCGGACGCCCGGCGGGGTCAGCCGGGCCGGGGCCGCGGAGCCCGCCGGTGACCGGCAACGGGCGGGAAGCGCCATAGGCTTGGCCGATGGCACGATACTTCGACGTACACCCGGAAAACCCCCAGCCGCGCATCATCAGCGCGGTGGCCGACAGCCTCCGCTCCGGCGCCCTCGTCGCGTACCCGACGGACTCCTGCTACGCCCTGGGCTGCCAGCTGGGCAACCGGGACGGCATCGACCGCATCCGGTCGATCAGGAACCTCGACGAGCGGCACCACTTCACCCTGGTCTGCCAGAACTTCGCGCAGCTCGGCCAGTTCGTGCAGATCGACAACGACGTCTTCCGGGCCATCAAGGCGGCGACCCCGGGCAGCTACACCTTCATCCTGCCGGCGACCAGGGAGGTGCCGCGCCAGCTGCTGCACCCCAAGAAGAAGACCGTCGGCGTCCGGATCCCCGACCATGTCGTGACCCAGGCGCTGCTCGCCGAGCTCGGCGAGCCGCTGGTCTCCAGCACCCTGCTGCTGCCCGACGAGGCCGAGCCGATGACGCAGGGCTGGGAGATCAAGGAACGCCTCGACCACGTGGTGGACGCCGTGGTCGACTCGGGCGACTGCGGCACCGAACCCACCACGGTGGTCGACTTCTCCAGCGGCGAGGCCGAGATCCTCCGGCGCGGCGCCGGCGACCACGCACGCTTCGAGTGACCGGCCGCGGTCGCCGGTGCGGCCGGACGCGGGGCCGCCGCGGGGGATGACGCGGCGGATCGCGGACAGGAGCACATCGACGGGGTGTCCCCGGGACGCAGCGGTTTCACCTCCACCGGGGACGCCCCGCCGCCCCGGGGTGCGAAAGGCGCGCTCCGGACATCGCGGACGGTGCGGCTGTTTGCCGCGTCGGCCCGCGGGCAGCCGCACCAGTGGACGTGACGGGCCCGTGGCCGCGGGCCGCGCGTCGGATGCGACGGCCCCGGCGGCGGGACGACGCCGCCACGGCCCGACGAACCCGACCGGCGAGGTGAGCCTGATGCGTGCGACCGTCTGGCACGGCAAGCGGGACGTCCGTGTGGAGAACGTCCCCGACCCCTCGATCCAGGAGGACACCGACGCGCTCATCCGCGTCACCTCCTCCGGCCTGTGCGGATCCGACCTGCACCTCTACGAGGTGCTCGCACCGTTGATGACCCCCGGCGACATCCTCGGCCACGAACCGATCGGCATCGTGGAGGAGACCGGCTCCGCGGTGCCGAACCTCGCGCCGGGCGACCGGGTCGTGGTGCCCTTCCAGATTGCCTGCGGGACCTGCTGGATGTGCCGGCGGGGCCTGCCCACCCAGTGCGAGACCACCCAGGTCACCAAGCACGGCACGGGTGCCGCGCTGTTCGGCTACACCAAGTTCTACGGCTCGGTGCCCGGCGCGCAGGCGGAGTACCTGCGGGTGCCGCAGGCGCAGTACGGCCCGATCAAGGTGCCGCAGGGCCCGCCGGACGACCGCTTCGTGCTGCTGTCCGACGTGCTGCCCACCGCCTGGCAGGCCGTGCAGTACGCGGACGTGCCGGCCGGCGGCACCCTGGTGGTGCTCGGGCTGGGGCCGATCGGCGCGATGGCCTGCCGGGTCGCCCGCCACCTCGGGGTGGAACTGGTCGTCGGCGTCGACCTCGTCCCCGAGCGGCTGGAGCGGGCAAGGCTCGACGGCACCGTGGCGGTGGATCTGAGTGCCTACGACTCCTCCGACGACCTGGCCGAGGCGATCAGGGAACTCACCGGCGGCCGGGGTGCCGACAGCGTCATCGACGCGGTCGGCACCGAGGCCCACGGCAGCCCCGTCACCAAGCTCGCCCAGGCCGCCGTCGACCTGCTGCCGCGCTCGTGGGCGGAGAAGGTCAATGAGACCGCGGGCATCGACCGGCTCGGCGCCTTCGATCTTGCCGTCTCCCTGGTCCGCCGCGGCGGGACGATCTCGGTCAGCGGGCTGTACGGCGGGGCCGCCGACCCGCTGCCGATGATGCGGATGTTCGACAAGCAGATCCAGCTGCGGATGGGCCAGGCCAACGTGCGGCGCTGGAGCGACGACATCCTGCCGCTGCTCATCGACGACGACCCGCTGGGCGTGGACACCTTCGCCACCCACCATCTGCCGCTGGGCCAGGCCCCCGACGCGTACGCGATGTTCCAGAAGAAGGAGGACGGTGCCATCAAGGTGATCTTCCAGCCCTGAACGGGTGACGCCCAGGTGACCGCACGTCGCGGAAAGTCATGGAACTTTCCGTGTGTGCGGTGAATGAGTGCGGGTAGACGGCCGCTGACTCATTCGACAACGTTGGGCGACTCCATGACGGTATCCACGCACGGCACGGGAACAACGACAGGATCGGCTCAGGCCCTCCGCGGCGTTCCGGCCACGGGCGGACTGCCGTTCGTCGAGGAGGCGGGCAAGGTCGCGCCGAAGGACGCCCGGGAACTGTCGAAGCTGTTCTTCGACGGGCTGCAGTCGCTCGAAGAGGGCACGGCGGCGTACTCGTACGCACGCAGCACGCTTATCGAGATGAACATGTCGCTGGTGCGGTTCTGCTCGCGCCGCTTCCGGGGGCGCGGCCCGGAGGAGATGGAGGACATCCTCCAGGTCGGCACCATCGGCCTGATCAAGGCCATCGACCGGTTCGACCTGAGCCGCGAGGTGGAGTTCACCACCTTCGCCGTCCCCTACATCGTCGGCGAGATGAAGCGGTTCTTCCGTGACACCTCCTGGGCCGTCCACGTGCCGCGCCGGCTCCAGGAGCTGCGTGTCGAGCTGGCCAAGGCCCGCGACCACCTCACCGCCGTACTGGACACCCCGCCCAGCGTCCCCGAGCTGGCCGCCTACCTCGAACTCACCGAGGACGAGGTCATCGAGGGCCTGGTCGCCTCCAACGGCTACACCGCCGGCTCCATCGACCTGCCCAGCGGTGACGAGGGGGAGGACGCCGGCCGCTCCTACGCGGACACCTTCGGTGCCCTGGACCCGGCCATGGAACTGGTCGAGGACTTCCATGCGCTGGCACCCATGCTCGGCCGGCTGGACGACCGGCAGCGTCTGATCCTGCAGATGCGCTTCGGGCAGGAGATGACGCAGGCGGAGATCGGTGCCGAACTGGGCTACTCCCAGATGCACGTCTCCCGGCTGATCTCCCGCACGCTGGCCACGCTGCGCGCCGGGATGCTCACCGAGAAGTAAGGCCCCCTGACGAGCGGCCGCCCGGCGTGCAGTGCCGCGGGCGGCCGCTCGTCGCTGCGTGCGGACCGCCCGTCGCGGCGGCGCCTTTCAGGCGGCAGGCCGCAGGGCCAGCTGCGCGCTGATCCGCTTCCCCTCGGGTGTCACCGTCACTTCGAACCCGCCGCAGAGTGCCGTGACGATCTCCATGCCGTGCCGGCCGACCCGGGCCGGATCGGGGGCCAGCGCCGCCACCATCTGCTCCGAGGTGTCCGACACGGTGATCTCCACCACGCCGTCGGCCACCCGCAGGTCCAGGCGGCACGGTCCCGCGGTGAACTTCACCGCGTTGGTCACCATCTCGCTGACCACCAGCTGGACCTCCGCGAGGGCCTGCGCGGCCACCGTGATCCCCGCTCTGGTCGAGCGTCTGAACAGTTCCGACGCGAGGTGTCTGGCGGCGGCGATGTCCCCCGGCTCACCGGTGTAGACCTCGCCCAGATGCACCACGGCATCCTGTGACCGACCGTCGTCCTGCTGCCGGCCGCGACCGTGACACGTCGAACCCACCGAACCGTCCATTCCTGCCGCCTACCCCCGGCCACGCGGACACGCGCAAAAACCACGCCGGGTCTCGCGCCGGGCACGTCGCGCCCCTCCGCGCCCCGGCTCAGCTCTCGCTGAGCATGTCCCGCACCAGCGGGGCGACCTTGGCGCCGTACAGCTCCACGCTGGTGAGGACGGTGGAGTGCCGCATGCCGGGCATCCCGTACTTCAGGTCGAAGCGGGTCGCGCCGAGGGTCCTGAGGGTGCCGGCGATCTTGCGGGCCACCGTCTCGGGCGACCCCACGTGCAGCGCACCGCCCGGCGCCACGTCCCGCATCAGGTCGGCCCGGCCGGGGGCGCGGAAGCCGCGCTCGGCGGACACCCTGCGCATCGCCCGCTCCAGGTGCGGCAGGAACTCCTCCCACGCCTGCTCGTCGGTGCCCGCCACGTGCCCGGGCGCGTGGACGCCCACCGGCCGTGCCGGTCGGCCGAACTCCTCCAGAGCCCGGCCGTACAGCTCGGAGAACGGCGCGAAACGCGCCACGTCGCCGCCGATGATCGCGAGCATCAGGCCGAAGCCGTGGCGGGCGGTGCGCACCACCGACTGCGGGCTGCCGCCGACGCCGACCCAGGTCGGGATCGTGCCCGACTCGGTGTGCGGGTAGACGGACAGGCCGTCGAGCGGCGCGCGCGTGCTGCCCGACCAGGTGACCGGCTCCTCCTTGAGCAGCTCGGCGAACAGGGCGATCTTCTCCTCGAAGAGCTGCTCGTAGTCGCGCAGCTCGTATCCGAAGAGCGGGAAGGACTCGGTACTCGACCCCCGGCCGAGGATCACCTCGGCGCGGCCGCCGGAGACGGCGTCGAGGGTGGCGTAGCGCTGGAAGACGCGCACCGGGTCGTCCGAGCTGATCACGGTCACCGCGGAGCCCAGCCGGATGCGCGAGGTGCGGGCGGCGATCGCGCCGAGGACGACGTCGGCCGCCGACAGCGGCATCCAGTCGGTGTGGTGCTCGCCGATGCCGAAGTGGTCGAGGCCGGTCCGGTCGGCCAGTACGCCCTCCTCCACGAGCCCGCGGATGGCCGCGCCGTGGGTGAGCGGCTGCCCCTGATCGTCGTGCGGGACGTCGCCGAAGGTGTCCAGGCCGAGGGTCACGGACTCGGGGAAGGGCGGGACGGGTGTGCTCATGGTGGTTCTCGATTCGTGCGCGGACCCGGCGGGGCCGGGTTCAGGGACTGGTCGCCAGGCGCTGCAGTACGCGGGTGAGCGCGGCCACGTCCTCGCCTTCGACATGGTCGAGCACGTGCCGGCGGATGCTCGCCAGATGCGCCGGCCAGGACTCCTTGAGCTTGTCAAGACCGGCGTCGGTGAGCATGGCGTTCGCGCCCCGGCCGTCGGTTTCGCAGCGGACCCGCTTGACCAGGCCGCGCTGCTCCAGCCGGGCGACGATACGGGTCATCCCGCTGACCGACAGGTCGCAGGCGGCGGCCAGCTCGCTCATCCGCATCAGCCGGTCCGGCGCCTCGGAGAGGTACATCAGCGCCGAATACTCCGAAAGCGGGAGCTGTCCGGCGCGCATCATGTCCTGATCCACCACGCGCGGCAGTACATGGAGCACCCTGCCCAGTGCCCTGACCAGGGCTTCCTCTGCCGCGTTCATCGGCTGCAGACCTTCTTGAGTGTCCATGCCCACATTCTACTCGCTTGACGCAGCAAATATCTGGTTGTTTGCTTGCCGTGTCAAGTACCACTCCGGCCTTCGACCGGATCGATCGTGAAGGACCCGTCGTGACCAAGATCGGCATCATCCTCGGCAGCACCCGTCCCGGCCGCAACGGCGAAGCCGTCGCCCGCTGGGTGTACGACATCGCCGCTCAGCGCAGCGACGCGGAGTTCGAGCTCGTCGACCTGCTGGACTACAAGCTGCCGCACCTCGACGAGATCGTCCCGCCGTCGATGGGGCAGTACGCGCAGCCGCACACGCTGGCATGGGCGAGCAAGATCGCCTCCTTCGACGGCTTCATCATGGTGACCCCGGAGTACAACCACTCCACCTCGGGCGCCCTGAAGAACGCCATCGACTTCCTCTACGCCGAGTGGAACAACAAGGCCGTCGGCTTCGTCAGCTACGGCTCGGTCGGCGGCGCCCGCGCCGTCGAGCACCTGCGCCTGATCGCGGGGGAGCTGCAGCTGGCCGACGTGCGCTCGCAGGTCGCCCTGTCGCTGTTCACCGACTTCGAGAACTTCAGCCAGTTCAAGCCCGGCCCGCACCAGGCCGACGTCCTCGGCACCACGATCGACCAGGTCGTGGCCTGGAGCGAGGCGCTGGCCCCGCTCCGCGCGAAGTGACCCGCGCCCCGGCGCCGGCCCGCTGACGCGGATCCCGGTGGATCCGCGCCCGCTGCCGGCCGGGGACGTGGCCACAGCGCCGCCCGCACACCGCGCCGCCGCCCGCCCGGGCGGCGGCGCAGCGTGCGTCAGGCGGCGACCAGCCGGGCAGCCCGGTGGCCGCCCGGCGTGGGCAGCCCCCGTGACGTGCGCACCGGAGTGGCGAAGGCAACTGTGCGCGGCGTTGACGGCACACCTGGCGGCGTGATGCCATGAAGCCCATCCACGATTCAGCAGCCAGGGGAAGCCGGTCGAAGTCCGGCGCTGACCCGCAACCGTAGGCCCCCGTGAGGCGGGCGAGCCGGACCACCTGCGCTGAACAGCACGTCACGATCGCCGTCGAGGACTACGGCGCGGACACCGGACGGCCGCTCACCCCCAGGCCGCCCCACCTCCGCGGCCCGCACTCCCCGCCGGCCGACACGGGGGGCCATCTGTGCTTCGTCTCGTCCCGCGCCGCCGTCCCGGACGGCCGCGTACCGCCGTGCTGCTCGCCGCCGCCGCGCTGACCTTCGGCAGCGTCGCCGCCGGGCTGGTGTCGGCGGCGGTGCCCGCGCACGCGGACCCGATCGGCGACTGCACGCCGACCGACGGGGCGATCGTCGCGGTGGACTTCGGGCCCTGGGACGGGCCGGTACTGCGCGGCTGCGACGCGCACCCCACCACCGGCATGGACCTGCTGCACAACGCCGGGTTCACCACCACCGGCACCGTGCACGACGGACCGGGCTTTATCTGCCGTATCGGCAACGACGGTTTCGACGGCGCGACGCAGTATCCGACGCCCGCAGACGACGACTGCGTGCTGACCCCGCCGGCGGACGCCTACTGGTCGTTCTGGACCGCGCGGGCCGGACAGGACACCTGGACCTACAGCCCGCTCGGCGCGCTCGGCGACCACCCGGCGGACGGCGAGGTCGAGGCCTGGGTCTTCGGTCCCACCGACATCGGCGGCAGTACCGGCGGCCCGGCCTTCACCCCTGCCTCCGTACGCGCCGGCGGCGCCACGCCGCCGACCACCACGCCGCCGAGCACGGCCCCGACGACCCCGCCCACGACCGGCGGCGGGACCGCCGACGTGGCCGCGGCCGCGCAGTGGCTGACCGGGCAACTCACCGACGGCGACCACGTCTTCGACGGTTCCGGCACGGACTACGCCGCCACCGCGAACACCGCGATCGCCCTGGCAGCGGCCGGCGGCCCGGACACCACGATCCGGGCGATCGACAGCTTCCTGACCGCGCACGCGGACGACTACCTGCTCCCCGACGCCACGGTGAGCGTGCCGAGCCCGGCCGCGGCGGCGAATCTCGCGCTGCTCACCGAGGTCCTCGGCGGTGACCCCACCGGCGTCGGCGGCCACGACCTGCTGGCCGATCTCAGCGACCACGTCTGCACGGCCGCCGGGAGCGTCGGCAACTGCACCGCCGCCGGCGACTTCTACGGCGCCTTCTCGCCCGGCACCCAGGCGCGGGCACTGCTCGCCCTGGCCCGCGGCGGGGTCACGCCCCCCGCCGCCGCTGTCGGCCGGCTCACCGGTATGCAGTGTTCCGACGGCGGCTTCTCCGGTTCGATGCTCTCGCCCGGCGAGCAGTGCGCCTCCGACCCCGGCACGACGGCCGACGCCGTCGTCGCCCTGAAGCAGCTGACCGGCACCGGCGACGCGCTGGACAAGGCGCAGGCGTATCTGCTCAAGCAGCAGTCCGCGGACGGCGGTTACCTCCCCTACGAGGGCGCGGGCTCCGCTGACACCGGTACCACCTCGGCCGCAGCGCAGGCCCTGAAGATGCTCGGCCGGTCCGACGAGGCCGCCGGCGCCCGCAGCTGGGTGGCCGCGCGGCAGACCGGTGCCGGCGGGTTCGCGCCCGACGCCTCGGGCGGCACCGACCCGGACCTCCACGCCTCGGCCACCGCCCTCCTCGCCGTCACCGGCAGCGACCTGGGCAGCCTCACCCACACCGTGCCGCCGCCCACCACCCCGCCGACGACGGCGCCGCCGACCACCCCGCCCACCACCGCGTCGACCACCCCGGCCGGCGGCCCCACGACACCGGCCGCCACGGCTCCCGACCTGGCCAAGGCGGTCTCGTATCTGATCAACCGGGGCAACCTGGTGGACGGCCACTACTACGAGTCCAGCGCGGGCCAGAACACCGGCTTCGCCGACTTCGGCCTGACCGTCGACGGCGTCCTCGCACTGGCGGCCACCGGCGGCGCCGACGACACCCTGACCGGCGTCACCGACTTCCTCCAGCACGGCAAGGACGGCAGCGGCCGCACGATCGACGCGTGGACGCTGATCGGCACCCCCTACGCCCAGGGCGGCTCGCTCGCCAAGGAGGCCCTGGCCGCGGAGGTCACCGGCGGCGACCCCCGCTCCTACGGCGGCCACGACCTGATCGCCGCGCTCGATAGCACCGTCTGCGCCGCGGCCGACGCCTCGGCGGGCTGCTCGGCCAAGGGCGACTACGCCTACGCCACCTCGGTCTTCTCCCAGTCCCTGGGCGTCATCGCCCAGCTGCGGGCGGGCGGGACGGCCGCGGCGGCCGGTCCGGTGGCCTATCTGGAGAGCCTCCAGGCCCCTGGCGGCTCCTGGCCCAGCCTGATCCCGGCCACCGGTGACCAGGACGTGGACAGCACCGCGATGGCGATGATGGCCCTCGACCTGGTGCCCGGCCAGGCGGCGGCCGACGCGGTCGCCAAGGGCGCCGCCTGGATGGCCGGCCGGCAACTGGCCGACGGCGGCTTCCACGGCGCGGCCGGCGACTCGGTCAACTCCGCCGCCCTCGCCGTGCAGGGCCTGAGCCTTGAGGGGGCGGTCTACGCCCCGCAGATCGCCGAGGCCCGCGCCTTCCTGGCCCGCGAGCAGAACGCGGACGGCGGCTTCCGGGTCGCGTCCGACTCCGACCAGCACGGCTCCGACGTGCGCGCCTCCGCCCAGGCGGTCGGCGGCAGCGCCGGTGCCTCCTTCGGCACGCTGCTGCGCGACCTCGGCGACCAGAAGGCCGCCGCGGCGGGAGCGGCGTATCTGGTGAAGCAGCTGGGCGGCGCTGACCACCTCGCCAGCGACTACGGCCCCGACTACGGACTGACCGCCGACCTGGCGCTCGCGCTGGCCGGCACCGGCGGGCAGGACAAGGCCCTGACGAAGGTGACCGGCTACCTGGCGGGTCACGTCGCCGACTACGCCGACCCGGCGGGCACCTCCGACTTCCCCGGCCCCTACAGCGGCGCCGCCGGCAAACTCGCCCTGCTGGCCGAGGTCATGGGCCAGGACCCGCGGCACTTCGGCGGCTTCGACCTGCTGACCACCCTCACCGGCCACGTCTGCACGGCTGCGACCACCGACGGCGCCTGCACCGCGCCCGGTGACTTCGGCCAGGCCTACTCGACCGTCTCGCAGGCGCTCGGCGTCCTGGCCCTGACCCGCGGCGGCCAGCAGCCGCCGGCCGCCACGGTCGACCGGCTGCTGCAACTCCAGTGCGCCGACGGCGGCTTCTCCTCGCCGCTGATCGCCCCCGGCGCGGACTGCGTCTCCGACGTGGACACCACCGGCTACGCCCTGCAGGCGCTCGCCGCGCTGCCCGGCCACCCGGACCAGGCCGCCGCGGCCCGCGGCTATCTGGTCAAGGCCCAGCAGAAGAACGGCGGTTACCAGGGCGCGGCCGGCGTCAGCAGCAACTCCACCGCCCTGGCCGTGCAGGCGCTGCTCGCGACGGACAAGATCCGCCCGCAACAGGCCCGCAGCGGCCAGGACTTCCTGCGGTCCGCGCAGAACGGGGACGGCGGCTTCCGTATCACCGCGGCCGCCGGGGACTCCGACACCCGCTCCTCCACCCAGGCCGTACCGGCCCTGGCGGGCACCCCGTTGACCACCCTCATCCACGCGCTGGCCCCCATCGCGCCCACCGGCGACAGCGGTTCGTCCTCCGGTGGCGCGGGCGGTGGCGCCGGCGGAGGTGCCGGCGCCGACGGTGCGCACGGCGGCGGCATGCTGGCCGCCACCGGCACCGACGTCCTGGCCGCGGCCGGCGCCGCCGCGCTGCTGGTGGCCGCGGGCGGCACGCTGACCGCGGTGCGGCGGCGCGGCGCCGCACACCGCATCGGGAGGCACCAGTGAGACGCGTCCGGTCCGCGGCCCTCCGCCGCCGCACCCGCGGGGCGCGAGGCGGCCGCACGGCGGCCGTGTTCGTGCGAGCCGTCGCCGTACTCGCCGTGCTGGCCGCACCGGTGGGCGGGGGACTGACCGTGGGAGCGGCCCCCGCCGCCGCCTCGGCGCAGCCGATGTCGGCGTGCACGACAACCACGGGGGTGGTGCTGGCCGTGGACTTCAGCCGCTGGGGCGGCCCGCTGCTGCGCTCCTGCGGCACCACCCCGACCACCGGCTACGCGCTGCTGAACCAGGGCGGTTGGGCCACCACCGGCACCCAGCACGACGGCCCCGCCTTCATCTGCCGTATCGGCTATGCCGGTTACCAGGGCGGCAAGCAGTATCCGACGGCCAAGGACGAGGCCTGCGTGCTGACACCGCCCGCCACCAGGTACTGGTCGTACTGGCACGCCGGCCCGGGGAAGAACACCTGGACCTACAGCCTGCTTGGCGCGATGAGCTACCACCCCGAGCCCGGCAGCGTGGACCTGTGGATCTTCGGCGCCACCGACATCGCCGGCACGCACGGCGGGCCGACGTTCTCCCCGGACTCCGTGCGGGCGCACACCACCGCCCCAGGCGGCGGCAAGCCGTCACCGCCGGCCCGGCCGAAGCCCCCCGCCACCACGGCCAAGCGACCCGCGGCCACCGTGCCCCCCGCGCGGAAGCCGTCACCCGAGGCGACCGGGACGACGACCGAAGCCACGCCGTCCGCGTCCCCGTCCGCGTCCCCGTCAGCGACTGCCACCGCGGCCACGACCACCGCGCCGGCCGGCACCTCGGCGCCCGGCGTGCCGCAGATGCAGGACGCCGCCCCGACCGCGCAGGCCGGCCACTCCACGGGTTCCGTGCTTCCCGCCGCGATCACCGCGGCGGTGCTCGCCGTGATCGCCGCCCTGGTCGTGCTGCGGGTCCGGCAGCGGCGGAACGCGAGGTGACGGCTGCCGCCACCGCCCCGTCCGGCGAGCCCGCGCCGGGCGGCCGGCGGCTGCCGCGCACCCTGCACCCGGTGGCCTGGTGGATCTGGGGCATCGGCCTGGCCACCGCGGTGAGCCGCACCACCAATCCGCTGCTGCTCCTGCTGGTCCTCGCCGTCCTCGGCTTCGTGGTCAACGAGCGCCGCAGCGACGCGCCCTGGGCCAGGGGCTTCAAGTACTACCTGTGGCTGGCGCTGACCGTCGTGGCCATCCGGGTCGTCTTCCGCTGCGTGTTCGCCTCCGGCATCACCCCGGCCGACCACATCCTCTTCTCGGCGCCGCGCATCCCGACCCCCCACTGGTACGCGGGCATCCAGCTCGGCGGCCCGGTCTCGCTGGAGGCGACGCTGTCCGCCGCCACCGACGGGCTGCGGCTGGCCTGCCTGCTGTGCTGCATCGGCGCCGCCAACACCCTGGCCAACCCCAAGCGCGCGCTGCGGGTGCTGCCCGGCGCGCTGTACGAACTCGGCGTCGCCGTCACGGTGTCCATGAGCGTCGCCCCCCAGCTGGTCGAGAGTGTCCAGCGGGTCGCCCGCGCGCGCCGGCTCCGCGCCGACCGGGCCAGGGGCGTACGCGCGCTGCGCAGCATCCTCATCCCCGTCCTCGAAGACGCCCTGGAACGCTCCCTGCACCTGGCCGCCGCGATGGACAGCCGCGGATACGGCCGCGCGGGCACCGCCACCCGCGCCTCCCGCCGTACCACCGCCGCCCTCATGCTGGCCGGCATGCTCGGCCTGTGCGCCGGTGTCTACGGCCTGCTCGACGGGAGCACCCCGCGCGCGCTGGGACTGCCCGCGCTCCTCGGCGGATCGCTGCTGTGCTGCGGCGGCCTCGCCCTGGGCGGCCGCCGGATCCGCCGCACCAGCTACCGCCCCGACCCGTGGCGCGCGCCGGAGTGGGCGGTCGCCCTGTGCGGCTGCGCCACCGCCGCCGTGCTCTTCCTGACCGTCGGCTACAGCGCCGCCGACCTCAACCCGGGCCTGTACCCGCTGCGCTGGCCCTCGCTGCCCTGGCTGCCCGCCGCCGCGATCCTGCTCGCCGGCCTCGCCGCCTTCGCCGCGCCGCCCCCCGCCCGCACCCCGGCCGCCGTGCCGGCGGCCGCCCGGCAGCCCCGCAAAGGCGCCGACACACCCAGCGAGGCCCTGCTGTGATCCGATTCGACCAGGTCAGCGTCATCTACGACGGGGCCGACCGACCCGTGCTGCGGGACGTGGACCTGACCGTGGAGGAAGGCGAGCTGTGCCTGGTCGTCGGCCGTACCGGCGCCGGCAAGTCCACGCTGCTCGGCACGATCAACGGCCTGGTGCCGCACTTCACCGGCGGCACGCTGGCCGGCCGCGTCACCGTCGAGGGCCGGGACACCGCCCACCACCCGCCGCGCGAGCTCGCCGACGTCGTGGGCGTCGTCGGCCAGGACCCGCTGGCCGGCTTCGTCACCGACACCGTCGAGGAGGAACTCGCCTACGCCATGGAGCAGCTGGCGATCCCCGCGGACGTGATGCGCAAGCGCGTCGAGGAGACCCTCGACCTGCTCGGCCTGGCCGACCTGCGGCACCGCGCGCTCAGCGAGCTGTCCGGCGGCCAGCAGCAGCGCGCCGCCATCGGCTCCGTCCTCACCGCGCACCCGCGGATCCTGGTCCTGGACGAGCCGACCTCCGCGCTGGACCCCACCGCCGCGGAGGAGGTGCTGGCCGCGGTCACCCGCCTGGTGCACGACCTCGGCGTCACCGTCGTGCTCGCCGAACACCGCCTGGAGCGCGTCGTGCAGTACGCCGACCGGGTCATCCACCTCGCCGGCGACGGCACCGCCACCGCGGACCTGCCCGCGAAGGCCTTCCGTACCTCCACCGTCGCGCCGCCCGTGGTCGACCTCGGCCGGCTGGCCGGCTGGGACCCGCTGCCGCTGTCGGTACGCGACGCCCGCCGCGCGGCCGTCCCGCTGCGGGAGCAGCTGGCAGCGCTACCGGCGCCGGCCCCCCGCCGCTCCGGCGGCGCCCCCGGCGGTGAACCGCTGCTGGCCGCGCGCGGGATCGTCGTACGCTACGGCCACGTGGTCGCCGTACGGGACGTCGACCTGGACCTGCGGGCCGGTGAGGTCACCGCGCTGATGGGCCGCAACGGCTCGGGCAAGTCCTCGCTGCTGTGGGCCCTGCACGGGGCCGGCCCGCGCCAGGCAGGGACCGTACGCTTCGCCGGCGGCGGCGGCGGCGCCGGCGCCGCCGAACCGCCCGCCGCGGCACGCCGCTTCGGCGGGCGGCGCCCCAGACCGGCGCCGGAGGCCCGCCGGGTGGGCCTCGTCCCGCAGACCCCGACCGACCTGCTCTACCTGGAGACCGTGGGCGCCGAACTGGCGCAGGCCGACCGCGAGTCGGGCGGCCGCACCCCGGACGGTGCGCGCGGCATCCTGGACCGGCTCGCGCCCGGCATCCCCGACGACAGCCACCCCCGCGACCTGTCGGAGGGCCAGAAGCTCTCCCTGGTGCTGGCCATCCAGCTGGCCTCGGCCCCCGACGTCGTGCTGCTCGACGAGCCCACCCGCGGCCTTGACTACCAGGCCAAGCAGGCCCTCACCGGCATCGTCGACGCCCTGGCCGCCGAGGGGCGCAGCGTGGTGATCTCCACCCACGACGTGGAGTTCGTGGCCGCCGCGGCCGACCGGGTGGCCGTCATGGCCGAGGGCGAGATCGTCGCCGACGGCGCCACCGCCGACGTCATCGTCGCCTCACCCGCCTTCGCCCCGCAGGCCGCCAAGATCCTCGCCCCGCTGTCCTACCTCACCGTCGACCAGGTCGCGGACGCCCTCGCCACCGGGACGGGGGCCGGCCTATGAGCGCGGCAGCGGCCGGACGCCGGCCCCGGCGCGGCACCGCGATCCGGCTGCACGCGGCGGCCGCCGTCACCATCGCGCTCGCCGCCTTCATCGGCCTGGTCGCCTTCTTCTGGCCGTTCGTCGTCGCGCCCGGCCACTTCGGCAGCTCCTACGCGCCCCCGCTGATCTTCGGCGTGCTGCTCGTCCTGGTCCTCGCGGTCGTCTTCGCCCAGATCGCCGACGGCGGCATCGACGCGAAGGCGCTGGCCATGCTCGGCGTGCTCTCCGCCGTCAACGCCGCCCTCCGCCCGCTCGGCGCCGGCACCGCCGGCATCGAGACCGTCTTCTTCGTCCTGGTCCTCGCCGGGCGCGTCTTCGGCCCCGGCTTCGGCTTCACCCTCGGCTGCACCTCGTTGTTCGCCTCCGCGCTGCTGACCGGCGGCGTGGGCCCCTGGATGCCCTACCAGATGTTCGGCTGCGCCTTCGTCGGCATGCTCGGCGGGCTGCTGCCCCGCGCCCGCGGCAAGGCCGAGATCCTGCTGCTCGCGCTCTACGGCTCGGCGTCCGGCTACCTCTTCGGCTTCCTGCTCAACCTGTCCTTCTGGCCCTTCTCCACCGACCCCGGCAGCTCCCTGGCGTATCTGCCGGGCCTGCCCTTCACTGAGCAGTGGCACCGCTACCTGGCGTTCGACGCGGCCACCTCGCTCGGCTGGGACACCGGCCGCGCGGTCACCAACTTCGTCGCCATCGTGGTGGCCGGGCCCGCCGCGCTGACCACCTTCCGCCGCGCGGCCCGCCGCGCCAACTTCACGGCGCCGATCCGCTTCGCACCGGCTCCGCCGGAGACCGGGACCGCCGCCGAGGACACGGCGCCCTGACCCGCGTGCCGCATAGCGTCAGGGGCGGATGAGGACCTTCAGCGCCTCACGGTCGTCCATCGCGCGATAGCCCTCGGCGACGTCCTCCAGGCCGAGGGTGCGGTCGAAGACCCGGCCGGGGTGGATCGAGCCGTCGAGGACGTGCGGCAGCAGCTCCTCGATGTAGGCGCGCGCCGGGGCCATGCCGCCGGTCAGGGTGATGTTGCGCCTGAAGTCACCGAAGTCGAAGGGGAACTCGGAGAACTGGGGCGCGCCCACCCGGCTGATCGTGCCGCCGTCCCGCACCACCCCGATGGCCTGCACGGTCGCGTCCCTCAGGCCCACGCATTCGAGCACCCTGCGGCTGCCCTCGCCGCCGGTCAGCTCGCGCACCCGTGCGACGCCCTCGTCGCCGCGCTCGGCGACCACGTCGGTGGCGCCGAAGTCGCGGCCCAGGTCGGTGCGGGTCGGGTGGCGCCCCATCAGGATGACCCGTTCGGCGCCCAGCAGCCGCGAGGCGATGACCGAGGACAGGCCCACTGCGCCGTCGCCGATGACGACGACGGTGTCGCCGCGCGCGACGCCGGCGGTGCGGGCCGCGTGGTAGCCGGTGCACAGGACGTCGGAGAGGCTCAGCAGGTCAGGCAGCAGCTCGGAGTCCTCGCCCACCGGCAGCTTGACCAGGGTGCCGTCGGCGTACGGGGTACGCGCGACCTGTCCCTGGCCGCCGTCGACACCCTCAACCCCCCACGCCCCGCCGCGCACGCACGACGTCTGCAGCCCCTCGCGGCAGTACACGCAGGTGTTGTCGCTGTACCGGAACGGGGCCACGACCAGGTCCCCGGACCGCAGGCTGCGCACCTGGGAGCCGACGTCCTCGACGACGCCGATGAATTCGTGCCCCATGTGGCGGGGGTTGTCGGTGTACGGCTGCGACTTGTAGGGCCACAGGTCGCTGCCGCAGACGCAGGACAGCACGATCCGTACGACGGCGTCGGTGGGGTTCTGAATCCTGGGCTCTGCGACGTCCTCGACGCGTACGTCCTTCGCCGCGTACAGCAGGGTGGCGCGCATGGGCGGTGGCTCCTCGATCAAGAATCCAGGTTGCGGGCTTCGAGCGGCCGCACGGCGGGTCCTTGCAGGACAGCGCCGTCCACGTCGAAGCGCGAGCCGTGGCAGGGGCACTCCCAGGTGGTCTCGGCGGCGTTGAAGGCCACCAGGCAGCCCAGGTGGGAGCACCGGGCCGACACCGCGTGCAGGACGCCGTCGTCATCGCGGTAGACGGCGCACCGGCTGCCGTGCACCCGGACGACGGCGCCCTCGCCGGGCGCGACCTCGTCGACGGTGTCGGCGTGGGCGGGGCGGAGCCGGTCCCCGACGAAGTGCATCGCCACGTCCGCCTGCTGGCGCAGCAGCGCGGGTGCCTCCTTGAGCACCGGTGCGATCCGCCGCGGGTCGTAGAGTCCGGCCCACGGCGGCCGCTCCCCGTTGATCAGCGCGGACAGCAGCCGCCCGGCCATCACCCCGCCGCTCATGCCCCAGCCGCCGAACCCGGTGGCGACGAAGGTGTGCCGCGCCCCGGGGTGCAGCGGCCCGACCAGCGCTACGGTGTCCGTGGGGTCGTTGTCCTGCGCCGCCCACCGGTAGGCGGTCTCCGCCACCGGGAACCGCTCGTGCATCCAGGCGTCCAGCCGCCGGAAGCGCTCCCCCACGTGGCCGGAGCCGGGGGTGAAGCTCTCCCCGGTGACGATGAGCAGCCGCCGTCCGTCGGGGAGCGGCGCCGTGCGCACCGAGCGCTTGCCTTCTTCCTCGGTGATGTACATCCCCTGCGGCGCCGCGGCGGCGTCCAGCGGGGCGGCCACCACGAGTTCCCGGCGCGGGGAGAGCCGGGCGAAGAGCAGGGCGCGGTCGAAGACGGGAAAGCCGGTGGCCACGACGACGTCCCTGGCGGTCACGGTGGCGCCGGACTCGGTGGTCACCCGGCAGGGCTCGCCCTCGGTGAGCCCGGTGACCCTGGACCGCTCGTAGATGACGCCGCCACGGGCGGTCAGGGCGGCGGCCAGCCCGAGCAGGTAGGCGCGCGGATGGAACTGCGCCTGGCCGTCGATCCGCACCGCTCCCGCGACCTCGAAGGGCAGATCGCACCGCTCGACGCAGTCCGCCGCCAGGCCCGCCTCGCGTGCCGCGTCCGCTTCCGCCCTGAGGTGCTTGAGAGCGCCGCGGTCCAGCGTGTAGGCGTAGGCGGACGTCCGCTCCAGCGAGCAGTCGATCGCCAGCGCCCCGGCCAGCTCGGCGACCCGCTCGACCGCGTCCTGCTGCGAGCGCGCGTACAGCCGCGCCCCCTCGCTTCCGCGGGTGCGGCGCAGCCGCTCGTAGACCAGGCCGTGCTGGGCGGTCAGCTTCGCGGTGGTGTGGCCGCTGACCCCGGCGGCGATCCGGCCGGCCTCGACGACGGCGACCGAGTGCCCCGACTCGGCCAGCTCCCAGGCCGCGCTCAACCCCGCGATGCCGCCGCCGACCACCGCGACGTCCACGGTGACGTCGTCGGCCAGCGGCGCGAAGCGCGTGGAGTCGGTGCTGCTCATCCAGTACGACTCGGGGGAGCCGGGCAGCGCGTCGTTGTTCGGCATGCCCTGCGGGTTCCCTTTCCCTGCGGCGGCACGCCCGCGCACCGGCGGATTCCCCCGGCCGGCCGCACGGCAGGGGCCCGTGCGGCGGTATCCGCCGCCGGGCGCTAACCCGCCGCCGGGCGGCGGGCCAGGGCGCGTTCCGCGGAGCTGATCACGGAGCGGGCGAGCGGGGGCCGAAGGGCGGCGCGGGCGGCGTTGGCGCCCGGTGCGCCGTGGACGCCGCCGCCGGGGTGCGCCGATGACGAGGCGAGATACAGACCACGCACCGGGGTCTCCGGGCGGCCGGCGGCGGGCGTGGGGCGGAAGACGAGCTGCTGGTGCATCGCGGTGGTACCGCCGTTGATCGCGCCGCCCCGAAGGTTGGCGTCCATGGACTGGAGCGTCGTCGGCGCCAGGATCCGGCGGTTGCGGATCAGGTCGCGGAAACCGGGCGCGTACCGCTCGACCCGGGCCTCCACCCGGTCGGCCATCGCCTCCTGCTCGCGGCGGTCCCAGCTCCCGGTGATGCCGTCGTCGCCGGCGTCGCCCCTGACGTCCTGCGGTACGTGGGTGTACGCCCACGCCGACTCGGTGCCCCGCGGGGAGCGGGTCGGGTCCGAGGTGGTCATCTGCCCGAACAGCGCGAAGGGCTGGTCGGGCACGTGCTTTGTCGCGATCTGCGCGGCGAACCGCGTCAGGTCGTCCACGCTGTCCGCCAGGTGCACGGTGCCCGCACCGGCGGCTCCCTCGGCCGCCCAGGGGACCGGCCCGTCGAGCGCCCAGTCCACCTTGAAGGTGGAGAAGTCCCACTGGAAGCCGCGCCGCAGGTCGTCGAGAAGCCGGGCGGGCAGATGCTCGGCCGCCACCAGCCGGGTGAACAGCGCGGGCGCCGAGACGTCGGCGAGCACCGCCCGCCGGGCCCGTACCGCGTCGCCGCCGGCGGTCCTGACGCCCAGCGCCCGGCCGCCGCGCACCACGACCTCCGTCACCCGCTCCCCGCACCGCACCCGGCCGCCCAGCCGCTCCAGCCGGCTGACCAGGGCGTCGGTCAGCGCCGAGGAGCCGCCGACCGGGACGGGGAAGCCGCGGCTCTGGCCGAGCATCGACATCAGCCAGCCGAAGCCGCCGCCGATCGCGGACTCGGGGGACAGGTCGGCGTGCAGGGCGTTGCCGGCCAGCAGCAGCCGGCCGCCCTCCCCGGCGAAGTGCTCCTCGCCGAGGCGCCGCACCGGCAGCAGCATGGTGCGGGCCAGCCGCAGCCCGCCCGCCGTCCGTACCCGCGCGAGCAGCTTCAGGCCGGCGCGGACCGGAGGGAAGGGCGCGAACAGCGAGCCGAGCAGGGGCTCGCCCACCTGCTCCCACAGTCCGTACAGCTCCCGCCATGCCGCCCCGTCACCGGGCGCGAAGGCGTCCAGGTTCTCCGCGGTGTCGTCGAGGTCGCGGCTCAGCACCGCGCAGCGGCCGTCCGGCAGCGGGTGGGCGAGCACGGCCGGCGCGTGGCTCCAGCGCAGCCCCTCGTCCTCCAGGTGGAGCGCGGCCAGCGCGGGGGAGGCGGCGGCCAGCGGGTAGAAGGAGCTGAAGAGGTCGCTGACGAAGTCCGGGTCGACGCCCCGGTCGCTGCGCACCGCCCCGCCCGGCTCCGGCTGCTCCTCGATGACCTCCACGCTCC
The DNA here is from genome assembly GCF_036010485.1 of Streptomyces sp. NBC_01198. NCBI lineage: Bacteria > Bacillati > Actinomycetota > Actinomycetes > Kitasatosporales > Streptomycetaceae > Streptomyces > Streptomyces sp. NBC_01198. Next base: position 628,016 of record NZ_CP108568.1, on the reverse strand, counting down.
AGCCCGCGTCGGCCAGCACGTTCGCCGCGACCAGGCCGTTGGGCCCCGCTCCGATGACGACGGCGTCCGCCATCAGCCGGCCCCGCCGGGCTTCCTGGGGGTCGACTTCTCCACGACGTCGGCCAGCCGGTCGAGCATGCTGCGGTGCCGCAGCTGGAGGAAGGCGTCGACGGCGAGGTTGTGCAGCGACCCCGCGGCGCCGCGCAGCGGGTGCTCGTCGATGAGGACGAGGCTGTCCAGCTCGCCCCAGGGCCGGACCTCGATGGCGATCCTGGCCGTGCCGAGCGGACCGCTGTCCGCCTCCAGCTCCAGCAGGTGCGGCGGCTCGCAGCGCCGGACGATGGTGCGGCCACCGCCCCGCCACGGACCGAGTGCCACCTGGTATTCGAGATCCGCGCCCACCGCGGGCCAGCTGCCACGGCCGGGCTCGGAGCCGTCCACGCCGACCACCCAGTCGCTGAAGTGCGCAGGATCGGCCAGCAGGGACCAGACCTGCTGCGGGGACCGCTCGATGAGGTGGTGCCGTACCGCCATCGTTCCTCCAGGGAACTCCGTCCCGGTCAGAAGGGATGGCCGGGCCACGCTTCGGGCTTGCGCCCAGCCTAGGAAGGCTCGCCGGGCACCGCTCGCCGGGCCGATCGGCTCTCGCCCGGACGGGTGAGCCGGGGCGCACCGGTGCCGCGTGCGGCCTGTGCGGCAGACGGATGGCGGGTGCCCCCGACCACCAGGTCGGGGGCACCCGCCATCCGTCTGCGGGACCGCCGGTACTACCAGCGGTACCAGCGGCCGCGACTGCCGCTGGAGTGGGTGCCGCGCACCACGAATCCGAGCAGCCATACGACGAGTACGACCACCGCGATCCACCACAGGAGGTGGAGAGCGAAGCCCGCGCCGAACAGCAGCAGCGCGAGCAGAAGAACGATGAGCAACGGTCCCATGAGTATCAGCCTCCGAGGAGCCGCCTGCCCCCGAACCGAACACTCACGCGAGGTATTTTCCGCCGCCCTGGTCCCGGTCCGCCCGCCGCCCCTGCCGGCCCGGCGATCTCACCGGCCGGAGCGGCGAAGGGCCGCCCGCCGGCGGCGGACGGCCCTTCGCCCGGGTGCTGTCCCGGAGGGTCAGCCGTGGTGCTGCTGCCTCGGCAGGGACTGGGTGGCGCCGGGACGCGGCGGCATCGGCTGCGTCGCCGCCGTGGCCTGCGCAGCCAGGTTGGCCGCCGCGGTGGAGGCCTCGAACTGGGTGTTGGCCGGGGCCGGCTTGCGGTCGTGCAGGCGCAGGGCGCCGGTGAAGTCACCGAACGTCCGCCGCCGCCAGGTGCTGATCGGCGAGAACGTGACCGGTCCGTGGCCGGACAGGCCGCCGGCCGCGGTGATCGTCTCGATGAACTGCAGCCCGGAGGTGTGGTCGGAGACCTCGGAGAAGATCTTGCCGCCCACGGTCCACGGGGAGACGATGATACACGGCACCCGGAAGCCCGCGCCGACCGGCAGCCCGCCGCCCGGGGTGCCCTTCGGCGAGGGCAGGTCGATGAACTCCTCGGGGTACCTGGAGTGTTGCGGGACGGGCGGCGGGACGTGGTCGAAGAACCCGTCGTTCTCGTCGTAGTTGAGCACGAAGACTGTCGAGTTCCACAGGTCCTCGTTGGCGGCGAGCGCCTCCAGCTTGGACGCCACGTACTGCGCGCCGGCCGCGGGGAGGTTCGGCGGGTGCTCGTCGGCCTCGCTCGGCATGAACAGCCAGGACACGTCCGCGAGGACGCCGTTGGCGCAGTCCTCCTCGAAGCCGAGCGCCGGGTCCGCGGCCGGCGTCGGGCTGACCGGGTTGCCGACGCCGCCGGGCGCCCCGTCGCCGTACAGGGTGCCGCCGGTCATCACGGAGTTGTACAGCGAGACCGGCAGCGTCGTGGTGTCCTGGAAGTTCGCGAACCAGGAGAAGACGTTGAAGCCGCTGGTGGCGCCGGAGAAGTACGTCTTGACGCTGTATCCGGCGTCGTGGAGGATCTCCGCGGCCGAGGGGTAGGTCAGCGGGTTCGGCGTGACGGTCTCCAGCACCGGGCCGCCGTGCTTGCCCTGCGGGTCGTTGGTGCCGGACATCCACACCAGCCGGTTCGGGTCCGTCGGGCCCAGGACCGAGCAGTGGTAGTTGTCCAGCAGGGTGAAGGACTCGGCGAGCGCCCAGTGGAACGGGATGTCCTCGCGGGTGAAGTACCCCATTGTGTAGGACCCGTTGACCTCGCCGTCCGAGGCGAGGTGGGTGGACAGCCAGCCGTCCATCGCGCCCTGGTTCCACGAGGCGTGCTGGTCGCGCCAGTCGTGGGACAGCGAGGGGACCGCGGCGGCACCGGTGGTGATGGTGGACATGTGGAACGGTTCGAGATAGCCGTCGGGGTTGGCCGGATCGGGCTGCTGGAAGACCGAGTTGCCGTTCGGCAGCTTGACGGCGGTGCGGTCGCTGAAGCCGCGGGCACCGGGGAAGGTGCCGAAGTAGTGGTCGAAGGAGCGGTTCTCCATCATCACGTACACGACGTGCTTGATCTCGGACAGGCCGCCCTTGACCGGGCCGGCGGTCGCGGCCCGCGCGAGGTTCTCCGGCAGCACGCCGGCCATGCCCGCGGCACCGGCCAGCGCGGCCGCGGTGGTGACGAACCGGCGGCGGGATATGCCCGGGCGGGAGGATTCGGTGGTGCTCATCGTCTCTCTTCTTGGTCTCGTGGGCCGGGTCAGGACGTGCTGGGGGCCACCGGCCCCGCCGCGGCGCCGGACCGCGCGACGCCGAGCACCTGCGCCACGGCGTTGTTGTGCGTGTCGGCGAGGTAGAGGAAGTTCGTGGACGGGTCGACCGCCACCGCGTAGGGGGTGTTGAGCTTCGAGGCGGCGGGCGCCGCACCGCTGCTCTCCCCGCCGGGCGCGGCCGAGGAGTTCACCACGGTGGTGATGGTCCCGGCCGGGGTGATCCGGCGGATCGCGTTGTTCACGGTGTCGGCGACGAAGAGGTCGCCGGCGCCGTCCACGGCCACCCCCTGCGGGTCGTTGAGCCGCGCCGAGGTCGCCGGGCCGCCGTCGCCGGCGAAGGCGCCGAGGCCGTCGGACGCAATGCCCGCGGCGTAGTTGCCGGCCACCGTGGTGATGACCCCGGTCCTGGCGTCGACCCGGCGGATCACGTTGTTGGCCGAGTCGGCGATGTAGAGGTTGCCCCTGGCGTCCAGCGCCAGCCCGGTCGGCTGGTTCAGCCGCGCGTGCGAGGCCGCCTTGCCGTCCCCGGCGTAACCCGCGCTGCCGGTGCCGATCACGGCGATGACCAGCTTCCGCGGGGACACCTCGATCACCCGGTTGTTGCGGGTGTCGGCGATGTAGACGTCCTTGGCCGCGTCGACCGCCACCGCCGCGGGGCCGTCCAGCTGGACGGACCGGGCGATCAGGGACAGCCCGTGCCCCGCGGTGCCCGTTCCGGCGAACCGCTCGATCACGCCGTTCTGGGTGACCTCGCGGACGGCGTTGTCGCCGCTGTCCGCGATGAACAGGTCGCCGCCGGCGTCCGCCGCGGTGCCGGCGGGCTGGTACATCGTCGCCTCGTCGGCCTTGCCGTGGTCGCCCTTCTCGCCGGAGCCCTCCAGCGACCCGGCCAGGATCGAGGTGCCGCCGTTCCGCAGCTCGGCGACCACGTTGTCGCCGGTGTTCGACACGTAGACCGCGCCGCCGCCGACCGAGAGGCCGGCCGGGCGGTAGAGCGAGCCGGGGGTGACGTTGGGGACGACGGCGCCGGAGCCCGGGTCCACGTGGGTGCCCGTGTCGTCGCCCACCGACGCGTAGGGCATCGTCTGCAGGATCGGGCCGGCCGGTGCCGCGCTGGATCCGATCGTCAGGCTGACGTTGTCCGCCGCGCCGTCGCTGTTCGCGCCGCTGCTGACGCCGACCGTGGCGATCTTGACGACGATCCTGCCGGTGCCGGCCGGGACCGTGCCGTGCCAGGCCTGGTGGACCAGGCTTGAGACGTTGTTGCGCTGGCCCGCGGTGACCGGGCCGATGACGGCGGAGCCGAGGGTGGCGCCCTTGGCGTCCTGGAACGCGGCGGTGACCGTCGCGTAGTCGCCCTGGGTCGCGTAGCCGCCGAGGTCACCGGAGAGCAGGAACGGCTGGCCGCCGGTGGCCAGCGAGCCGACGTCGATCGACTGGGTGCCGGTGGTGGTGATGCCCGGGATCGAGACGGTGCTGGGGTTGGTGCCGCCGTAGAAGTCCCGGCTGCCGGTCACGCCGGGGTAGGTCGACGGCCGCGACTCCTGGGTGCCGTCCGGCGGGTTGAGCGGGGAGGCGCTGGTCCAGCAGTCGGCGACGGTCTGGTCGTCGCCCAGTGGGGCGCCGAGCGCGGTGGCCGCGGTGTAGTCCTCGGCGCCGGGGTTCTCGATCAGGTTGGCGTTCAGCGCCGGGGTGACCTGGTCGGCGGCCGGGCAGGGCGCGGTGTAGGACTGGCCGGCGGCCTGCCGGCCGATGGTCAGGTTCAGGTTGTCGGCGGTGCCGTCGCTGTCGGCGCCGCTGCTGACGGCCGCCGTGATGATCGTGACGAGGACCTTCCTGGTGCCGGCCGGGATCACCCCGTACGTACCGTCAGGAAGCAGCTCGGAGGCGCTGCCGCGCTGGGCGGCGGTGGCCGGGCCGATGCCCGCGGAGCCGAGGCCCGCGCCCTTGTCGTCCTCGAAGGTGGCGACGACCTGGGCGTAGTCGCCCTGTGCCGCGTAGCCGCCCACCTCACCGGTCAGCTTGAACGGCTGGCCGTCGGCGTTCAGCGAGCTGACGTCGATGAGCTGGGAACCCGTGGTGACCACGCCCGCGACCTGGACGGTGCCGGGGTTGGTGCCGCCGTAGAAGACCCGGCCGCCGGTCACGCCGGGGTAGGTCGACGGCCGCGACTCCTGGGTGCTGTCCGGCGCGCTCAGCGGGGAGGCGCTGGTCCAGCAGTCGGCGACGGTCTGGTCGTCGCCCGCCGGGGCGCCGAGCGCGGTGGCCGCGGCGTAGTCCTCGGCGCCGGGGTTCTCGATCAGGTTGGCGTTCAGCGCCGGGCTGACCTGGTCGGCGGCCGGGCAGGGCGCGCTGTAGCGCTGGCCCGTTCCGCTCGCGGCGATCGTCAGGTTCAGGTCGTCGGCGCGGCCGTCGATGCCGTAGCCGGCGCTGACGCCGGTCGACGCGACGGTGACGAGGATCCGCGCGGTGCCCGCCGGGACCGTGCCGACCGCGGCCTCGGGGACGAGGCTGGTGACGTTGCCGCGCTGGGCGGCGTTGACCGGGCCGATCACCGCGGAGCCGAGGGTGCCGCCGTCGGCGTCCTCGAAAGCGGCGGTGACCGTCGCGTAGTCGGTCTGGGTGGTGTAGCCGCCGATCGCGCCGGTCAGCGTGTACGACTTGCCGCCCGCGTCCAGCGAGCTGACGTCGATCATCTGGGTGGCGGTGGTGGTGACGCCCACGATCGAGACCTGCGGGGACTCGTAGTCGTAGCCGCCGTAGAAGCCCCGGCTGCCGGTCTGGCCGGGGACCTAGGAGGCGTACGACTCCAGGACGGCGCCCGGCGCGTCCATCGGGGAGCTCGCCTCCCAGCAGTCCGGTACGTACTGCGGGTCGCCGTCCGGCGCGCCGAGCGCGGTGGCCGCGGTGTAGTCCTCGGCGCCGGGGTTCCCGATCAGGTTGGTGTCCAGGGCCGGGCTCACCACGTCCGCCGCGGGGCATTCGGCGGCGTACCGCTGGCCGGTGCTGGCCGCCGCGGCGCTGCCGCCCCCGGTCTCGGCCCCCACCAGGCCGGCCACCGTGGCGGCCGCGGCGATCGCCGCCACGGCCGCCCAGCGGGCCTTCTTGTGAAGTTTCATGATCCTCATTGATGTACAGGGCAACGGATGCCATGAGGACCGCTACTGTCCGGCTGTCGACCGTCATGTGAACACTCGTCACATGGCCTGGCGCGGCCCGGGCGTTCGGTACGAATGCGGGGCGTATCAGCGGGCGGCGCCGCCGGCCCGGTGGAGTCTGCCGCTGGCCAGGTCGCGTTCGAGGCGCTGGCCCTCGATGTCCGGGTCGGGGATGTGCCGGTCGAACCACTGCGGGTGGTACCAGAGTCTGGCGCGGACGATCGCCATGACGGCCGGCACCAGGGTGAGGCGGACGACGAAGGCGTCAAGGAAGACGCCCGCCGCGAAGCTGAACCCGATCGCCTTGATGGTCGGGTCGTCGGTGAACATGAAGGCCACGAAGATGAAGAACATGATCAGTGCCGCGGCGGTGACCACCCGGGCCGACACCCCGGTGCCGCGCTCGACGGCACGCCGGGCGTCGCCGTTCTTGGTGTAGTCCTCCTTGACCCGGGAGACGACGAAGACCTCGTAGTCGCTGGACAGTCCGAAGATGATCGCCAGCATGATGATCGGCAGGAAGCTGATCGTCTCGGACGGGGTGATCCCGAAGACGTGGCGGCCCCAGCCCCACTGGAAGACCGCCACCTGCGCGCCGAGGGCCGCGGCCATCGACAGCAGGAAGCCCAGGATCGACTTGATCGGCACCAGGATGGTCCGGAAGGCGAAGGTCAGCAGGACGAAGGCGAGGCCGACCACCACGACGAGGAAGACCGGCAGCGCGCCGGAGAGCTTGGAGGAGACGTCGATGTTGGACGCGGTGGTGCCGCCGACCAGGATCGACGTGCCGGTGCCGTCCTCGATCGACGCCCGGTCGTGGCGCAGCCGGTGCACGAGCGAGGCGGTGGAGGGGTCGTTCGGCGCGGACCGTGGGATCAGCCGGATCAGCGACGTGGCGTTCTGCGCGGTCACCGGCGTCACCTGCTGGACGTCGGGCTCCTTCTTCAGCGCCGCCGCGACGCGCAGGGTGTCCGAGGGCTGCCTGACGTCCTGGACGACGATCAGCAGCGCACCGTTGAAGCCGGCGCCGAAGCCCTCGGTCGTCAGGTCGTACGCCTTGCGCTGGGTGTTGCTCGTCGGCTTCGAGGCGCCGCTGGGCAGGCCGAGCCTGATGCTGAGGGCCGGGATCGCCAGCACGCAGAGCAGCGCCACCCCGCCGACGAGCACGAGGATCCGGTGCCGCACGACGAAGCGGGCCCAGCGGGCGCCGGCCGGGCTGCCCGGATCGGCGGCGGACCTGCGGGCGACCCGCTCGACGTGCGAGCCGAGCAGCGGTACGCGGGTGAAGGTGGCCACCTTCATCCCGGCGAAGCCGAGCACCGCGGGCAGGAACGTCAGGGCGATGAGCAGCGCGACGGTGACCGAGGCCGCGGCGGCCAGGCCCATCACCGTCAGGAACGGGATGCCCACCACGGTCAGCCCGATCAGGGCGATGATGACCGTGAGCGCGGCGAAGACCACGGAGCTGCCCGCCGTGCCCATGGCCAGCGGCACCGACTCCTCCGGCGTCATGCCGTTGAGCAGGTTGGTGCGGTGGCGGTAGAGGATGAAGACGCCGTAGTCGATACCGCAGGACAGGCCGAGCATCAGGGCGACCGTGGTCGACGCGGAGGCGATCGTCACCACGGACGCGACGGCCGTGACGCCCATCAGCGTGGTGATCACGCCGATGATCGCGCCCAGGATGGGCATGCCGGCCGCCGCGAAGGCACCGAAGGTGATCATCAGGATGATGAACGCGACGATCAGCCCGGCCAGTTCGGGCAGCTCGGAGACCTCCAGCCGCCAGCCGGGAAAGACGCTGCCGTTGTACTCCACCTCGACGCCGGCGGCCTGCACCGGTTTCATGGCGTCCTTGACCTTGTCGAGATTCGCGTCCTTGACGTCGGCCGGCTGCGCCGTCCACTGCACCTGCCCGAGGGCGACCTGCCCGCTCTGCGAGACCAGACCGCTGCGGTACGGATCCACCACGGTGGAGACCTGCGGCACCGATCGCAGCCTGCTCAGGCCCTGGTCGATCACCGCCTTGAGCGGCGGGTCGGTGACTTTCGCGCTGCCGTGGGTGGCGAAGACGATCGTGCTCTGACCGCCGCCGAAGGCCGGCAGCTCGGCCTTGAGGACGTTGGAGGCGTTCTGCGACTCGGTGCCGGGGATGGTGAAGTTGTCGTTCGTCTTGCCCCCGCTGGCCTGGGCGATGGCGATCGCGGCCACGGCAGCTGCGAGCCATAGCGACAGGACCAGCCTCCGCCTCCGGAAGGCGAACTGGGCAAGTCGGTAGAGATAGCTCGACATGGGACATTTTTATACCGGGCCAGCGGCGGGCGGCCGCCCGCCGCCCCGGTCAGTGCCAGTCGCTGATCTTGACGTCCCGCGGGTCGGGGGCGCCTTCGCCGGTTTCCAGCAGCTGCTTGAGGCTCAGCAGGAAGGCCGCCCACTTGGTGCTGCAGTGATTCATGAACTCGACCGGCTCGCGCCAGCCTTCGTGCGTGAACAGCACGATCGTGTAGTCGCCGTCCTGCCTGAGGTCCCACTGCACGTGGGTGCCGATCCACTCCTGCGGACCCGCCACGACCTCCCAGCGGACCTGCCGTCCCGGGTCGAGGTCGACGACCTTCATGTCGAAGCCGCCGGGCCGGAAGCGGAGTTCGATCACGCCGCCCGGCTCGGTCGAGCCGGCCGTCTTCTCCGTCCACCAGCCGGCCAGGCCGTCCAGGGTGGTGAGCGCGTCGTAGACCTGCTCGGGTGAGACGTTCTCGACGCCGATGCGGTGCAGGATGTCTGCCATGGTCGGGATCCCTTCTGCAACATTTGGTTGCATGTCGGCCTAGCCCGATCAGGTTCTAAGTGCAACCTTTGAGTTGCGTCACCCTCCGTACCGGGCCGTCGCCGACCGGATCAGGGGATCCGCAGGGCCAGCAGGGCGATGTCGTCGTCGGCGTCGGCGCCCATGCTCCGCATCAGGTGGCCGACGACGTCCTCGGCCCGCGCCCCGGCCAGCGAGACCATGTCGCGCCGCAGCCGCGTCATGCCGCGGTCCAGGTGCTCGCCACGGCGTTCGACCAGCCCGTCGGTGTACAGCAGCAGCGTGGAGCCCGCGGGCAGCGGCGTCTCTGCGTCGCCGCGCGGGATCTCCTCGCCCACCCCCAGCAGCAGGCCGCCGGCCTCGTCCAGATAGCGGCTGTCGCCGTCGGCGGTCACCAGCAGCGGCGGCAGGTGGCCCGCCCGGGACCACTCCAGCGTCCACGGACCGTCCCCCTCGCCCTTGAGCAGGGCGTAGATGCAGGTCGCCGTGGCCGCCGGGTGGAGGGTGAAGTTGGCGCGGTCGAGCCGGGAGAGGATCTTGCCCGGCGGTTCCTGCCGGTCGCAGGCGATACCTCGGAGCATGTTCCGCAGCTGGCTCATCGTGACCGTGGCCTGCAGGTCGTGCCCCGAGACGTCGCCGATGATCAGCGCGATGTCGCCCTTCGGCAGGACGAACGAGTCGTACCAGTCACCGCCCACCTGGGCGGTGATCTGCGAGGGCTGGTAGCCCGAGGCGATCCCCACCGGCCCGAGGTCGGGCAGCACCGGCAGCAGCGAGCGCTGGAGGTGCTCGGCGATGCGCTGCGTCTGCCAGTGCAGCCGGGAGCTCTCCAGACCCAGGCCCAGGCGGTGGGCCAGGTCCTCCACGAGGGGCAGCTGGCCGGAGCTGAAGGCCGCGCGAGCGGCGCCGCGCCCGAGGGTCAGTGCCCCGAGCACCTCGCCGCCGGCCCGCAGTGGTGCCACCAGCAGCGAGTCGGTGTCGAACCGGGAGTACGGCGCCAGGTCGCCCGCGGCGGGGGAGGGGAGCTCGGCCCGCGCCACCAGCAGCGGGCCCTCGCCTCGCAGGGCCTGCGGCAGCGGACCCGTGCCCGAGGGGGGCACGGTCGGCAGCGCGCCGGCCTGGTCCTGGCCCGTGACGCGGTGCACCACGGAGACCTCACGGACGCCCCCGTCCTCCTCCACGGTGTGGATGGCGCACCAGTCCGCGAGCTGCGGCACCAGGGTGCGGCTGACCCTCCGCATTCCGGTGTCCGCGTCCAGGGTGCTGGCCAGCGCCGAGGTGGCCGCCGACAGCAGCGCCAGGCGGTCGAGCGCGTCTTGGAGGGCGCGCTGCGTGTCGCCGTCCGTGGGCTGTGGCCTGTCAGTTGCCATACCGTGCCTCCTGGCGCCCCGCGGCTCATCCGGCGGGGCCCTGCCGGGCCGGTCGGGGACGCTCTGCCGCGGGTCGCCGTCGCCGCTCGGGCGGTCGACAGCGGGCGGTCGGAGGCGGTCGGCGATCCCGACGCGCCTCCCCATCAATGGCTAACCGCCGCATGGCGAGGCAAACATGTATCCGCCGTTTCGGGATGATTTCTGCCCCGTGGGCAGGGTGCCGTACTCCGCGGGAGCGGTCAGGTGGCGTCGCCGTCGCGGCGCGGGCGCCGGGGCGCGGGTCCCGGGTCGGAAGCCGACCGGGGCGTACCGTCACGGTCGGGCCGCTCGGGCGTGGTGCCGGCGACCGGCAGGTCGGGCACCTCCACCACGGGCGGGAGGTCGGGGGTCATGGGTGTGTCGGACATGTCGCTTTTCCTACGAACACTCATGTCCTTACGCCTGCCCGTTCAGCCCGGTTCAATCAGTTCCGGGCCGGCTTTCGGGCACTTTCGGACAGCGGCGGGCGTGTCACTCCATCTGCCGTCGGTCCTCCTCGCTCCAGGCCCGGGTGTCGCGCGGCTGGACGTACGGCTCCTTGCCTCGCGGGTAGCCGCCGGCGACCGCCCGCTCGCGGGCCAGCTCCGCGTCGAACTCCAGCCCGAGGGTGATGGCCAGATTGGTGATCCACAGCCACACCAGGAAGACCGCCGCGCCGGCGAGCGTCCCGTACGTCTTGTTGTAGGACGCGAAATTCGCCACGTAGACGGCGAAGCCGGCCGACGCGGCCATCCAGATCACCAGGGCCAGCACGCTCCCCGGGGTGATCCAGCGGAAACCGCGCCCCTTGGCGTTGGGCGCCGCCCAGTACAGCAGGGCGATCATCAGCGTGGCGAGCACCACCAGCGCCGGCCACTTGGCGATCGACCAGACGGTCAGCGCGGTGTCCCCGAGCCCCACCCAGCCGCCGACCCGGCGGGCGAGACCGCCGGTGAAGACCGCGATGACGGTGCTCGCGATGGCCAGCACCAGCAGCAGCACGGTCACGCCGAGCCGGACCGGCAGCACCTTCCAGATCGGGCGCCCCTCGGGCATGTCGTAGACGACGTTGGCGGTACGGATGAAGGCCGCGACGTAGCTCGACGCCGACCAGAGCGCGACCAGCACGCCGACCACCGCGAGCAGCGAGCCGAGACCTGACCTGCCCTGGAGCTGGCGCACCGCCTGGATGAGGGTGTCCCGGGTCGGGCCCGGGGCGAGTTCCTGCAGGTCGACGATCGCCTTGTCGATGACCGACTGTCCGGCGAGGCCCAGCACCGAGACCATCACCAGCAGCGCGGGGAAGACGGACAGCACGCTGTAGTACGTGAGCGCGGCGGCCCGGTCGCTGAGCTCGTCGAGCTGGAACTCCCGGAACGTGCCGCGCACCGCCCGGAACCACGAGCGCGCCGGAAGCCTGGTCGGGCCTGCGGGCTGCTGCTCCACCACCCGTGCGCCGGGGCCGGGCTCCTCGTCGTCACGGGACCGCCGGCGGGCGCGGGTGTTCTCGGGATCGTGGGGTGCCATGGCATGCGGCTAACCGCGTACCGCCGGTCCATGCACCCGCCACCCCCGCCGCCTGCGGCAAGCGCCGCGGGTCACTTCCTGCGGTGCAGCAGGACGGCCGCGTCGGCGGCCGCGACGAGGAAGAGGAACGCGCACACCCCGGACAGCACGGCCAGTGCCGTCCTGCCGGGCGAGTCCCCCGGCCCGGATTCCGCCGCCCACCAGGCCAGCAGGCCGGTGCCCGCGAGGAAGAGCGGCGCGAAGAACAGCGAGAGCGTCAGCCGCAGGCCGAGCGCCGAGCGGGCACGGACCGGCTCGGTTCCTGAGCGGCGCCCACCAGGTGTGGTCACGGGGTACCTCCTCCGCTCCGGCGCCGGGACTCGTGCGGCGCCACGACCTTCGGCTTACCGCCAGGAAGGGCCGCAAAACGCCCGTATCACTGTTTTCCTCGTCTTCCGGTGGGCCGGTTGATCCCGTTAGGCACGAAATGCGGTGGGTAGGGGTGTGGACAGGTGGACAAGCGGGCTTGATGACCGCGGGTCGCCGCGCAGCTCCGTACCGAGGAGGCGTCTGATGCACGCAGCAGCTCGGCAGGCCGTCGATCTGGCGTCCTCGGCCGGCGAGGCCTGGGCCGTGATCTTCGGGCTCATCGTGCTCGCCGTGATCATCACCGCATTCTGGTGGGGCGGCAGGCTGGCCCGCCGCCGGCGGATGCCGCCGCGGTCGCCGCAGCGGCGGGCCGACTCGTGGCACCGGCCCGACAGGAGCGAGACCCGTCATTCGGCTCGCGCCGCCCGCCGCCGGTCGCAGCGCTGACCGGGCCACTCCCGCCGATCCGGCCGCGGTGCCGGGCGCTGACGCGCATGAGCGCCGGGAATCCGGAAAGAGGAGGGGCGGCAGTCGAGACGAAGTCGAGAGGAAGGGGACGACCATGGCGAAGGACGACCTGCGAGGTCGCCGGGTCCTGGCGGTGGTGACCAACTACGGGGTGGAACAGGACGAACTCGTCGTCCCCGTCGACCATCTCCGGGACAACGGCGCGGACGTCGACGTGGCGGCCGCCTCGGCCGACCCCGTCCAGACACTGGTCGGTGACAAGGACCCAGGCAAGAAGGTGCGGCCCACCCTGACGCTCGACGAGGTGGACCTGTCCCAGTACGACCTGCTGCTCGTGCCCGGCGGCACGCTGAACGCCGACACGCTGCGCCAGAACGCCACCGCGGTCGGCGCCGTCCAGGCCTTCGCGTCGTCGGAGCGGCCGGTGGCGGCGATCTGCCACGGCCCGTGGCTGCTGGTCGACGCGGACATCCTGCGCGGCAAGACGCTGACCTCCTACCCGTCCCTCAGGACCGACATCCGCAACGCGGGCGGCACCTGGGTGGACCGGCCGGTGGTCAGCGACAACGCGAACGGCTGGCGGCTGGTCACCTCGCGGACGCCGGACGACCTGGACGACTTCCTGCGCGAGGTCGAGGCGGCCCTCGTCACCTCGCCCTGACCGCGCGCCGCCAGGGCCGTCCCCGGAGTCGCGGCCATGGGCCCGGCCGGCGCGCCGCGCCGGCCGGGCCCTAGTTGGCCGCCGGGTGCGGATGTCCGAGGTAGGGGAACTCGGTCAGGACGTCCGAGTGCGGTGACAGGCCGGTGGGCGGGATGTCGCCCTTCGAGAGGAACGCGAGCCGGTGGTCGATGACGTCGTCGGTGAAGACGCGGCCGTTGGGATACCGGGCCGGCTTCGCGGGGTCGTAGGTCAGCATGTCCGGCAGCAGGCCGTCCGCGTCGATCGCCGCGATGGCCTCCTCCCGGCTGTAACCGCCGGTGTGGCCCATGATGTGGACGAACTGATCGGTCCACCGCGCGCGGTCGTTCACCGGCTCGCTCGCGTTGTACTCCTCCTTCGTCTCGTCGGTGTTGAAGAAGCTGCACACCGACGGGTGTCCGGCGCGGTCGACATGGACGAGCCGGCCGTCCTTGCGCACGCTGCACCGGCCCCACACGCGGATCGTGGGGTTGGCGCCGAGCTCGCTCGTCGGCAGTTCGAGCACCGTGGACATCACGTTGGCGCCGACGTTGGAGTCCACGCCGGTCCAGGGCGCCTTGCCGCCCATGTGCGGTGCGGTGAAGTTCCTCCCGCCGCTGGTGTCGAAGAGCTTGCTGACGCCGTCGAAGTCGAAGAAGAAGGCGTCACTGCGCGCGCCGGCGAAGAAGGTGTGGGAACCGGCGGTGACCCGGCCCGGCTCGGCGCCGAACGACACCTCGGCGTCGGTGACGACCTGCTCCCCGACGGCCTCGGCCGAACCGGCCGCCTCGTCGCCCCTGGCGACGAAGACGTTGAACGTCTGCCGGCCGTCCTGGGGCGGCGAGAAGACGTAGCTGATCGCGATGTCGGTGAGACCGTCGTCGTCGTTGTCGATGTTCAGCCGGTAGACGGCGTCGGGGTGCAGGGCGTCGGCGTTCGGGTTCGCATTGAGGATGAGCACCGTGCGCGACGGGTCGGCGGGGGCCTGGAAGGCGTAGAGGTCGCAGAGGTCGAGCCTCTGGTCCCCCATCGGTGCGCCCAGGTTGAGCCCGGTGAAGTGGTTCGACATCCTGCGTGTCCTTTCGCTGGCGGGGAGGGGGACCGTCCGCTCGCGGCCAGGGGATGGCGCCGGGGAGCGCGGGTGGCCCCGCCTGCGCCGCGAGGGTGCCGTCCCGCCGGACACTGAATCACAAATGCCAACAAACCGGCCGGAGGCGCGGCTTGGGGGGCACCGGGTCGGCCGGGCGAGCCGCCGGGGCGGCACCGCGGAGGGGCGGTCCGGCCGGACCGCCCCTCCACCACGGCCCCGCCGTCAGACGGTGCCGTCCTCCCACCACCAGGCGCGGCCCAGGTCCGCCCTGCTGTCGACGTGCTGGTGGTCCTCTGCGTAGGTCTCCAGGCCGGAGAAGCCGCAGGTCTCCGCCTTCTGGTAGACGGTCCTGTTGGCCACGCCGGGGACGTCGAGGTCGGCGGCGGTGCCGTACAGGTGCATGCTGTCGCTCGCGCCGCCCACGTCGGCGTTGTGCGCGATGCTGCGGAAGCCGGAGTTGACGGTGATGGGGACGTTGCCCAGCTTCTTGCGGAGTGCTTCGAGCTTGTACATCGCGCGCCGGGCGTTCTCCTTGGCGGCGGCCGCGCTGACCTTGCCGCCGGCGAACGTGCCGCTCACCCGGTCGGTGAACTCACTGAAGTCGAAGTGCACGGTCGAGCCGTCCGACTGCTGCAGGGCGTTGAGCTGGCTCTGCGTGGCGGGACCGGCGACGGCGTCGGACGACAGGCCGTAGGCGGACTGGAACAGCCGGACCGCGGTGGCGGTGCCGGGACCGAAGTCCCCGTCGACGGCCACCCGGGTGTGCCCGGCGCTGCCCGTCGCCCAGCCGCCGACCCTGATCTGCAGCTCGGTGACGTCGGCGCCGGTCATCCCCTGGGTGAGGGTCCGCGACCACGAGTACGCGTACGCAGACCCGGACAGCAGGAGCGGCCCGAGCGCGGCGCCGGTACCTGCGGCCAGCGTGCCGCGCAGCACGGTGCGGCGGTTGAAGGGGGACGAGGACGAAGTCATCGTTGTCCTTTCGGTTGCCGGCCGGGTCGGTGTCGGCCGCCGGTGCGGGGTCCCAGCATGCCGCCGTTACGGAAGGTGCTCAAGAGGCGGGGGAGTACCGACTCCACTCCCAAGTCCCGCCGTTTCCGGCCGTGTTGGGACGCTCGCCGGGCTCCTGTCCTGCGTACGCGGAGGTCCTGCCGGTGCGGTGTACTGCCACAACTCGGGGACGGCCCGGGCGATCACGGCCACCGTCACCGCGGTGAGCAGGCCGCCCGCGGCGATCACCGCACGCGGGCCGAAGGCCGACCCGGCCGACCCGTGCAGCAGATTCCCCACCTGCGGGCCGCCGATGGTCACTACGGTGAGGGAGCCCTGGATCCGGCCGCGCAGGGCGTCGTCGGTGAGCGCCTGGGTGATGACGTTGCGGAAGGTGCTCAGCACGAAGTTGACCGCTCCGCCGAGGGCGAGCGCCGTCAGCGCGAGCCACAGCCGGGAGGCCAGACCGAAGACCACGACGGTCGCGCCCCACGCCCCGGCGGCGGCCGCCAGCAGGGCGCCGTGCCGCCGGACGCGGGTGAAGGTGCCGGAGACCAGGCCGACCGCGAACACGCCGGCCGGGTAGGCGGCGTAGAGCAGCCCGAGCACCGGCCCGCCGCCCGCCGTACCGCCGTAGGTGCGCGCCGCCAACTCCGGGAGGAGGGCGGCCGGCATGCCGAACACCATCGCCGCGAGGTCCACCGCCACCACCGCCACCAGCAGCCGGCTGGCGGCCAGGTAACGGAAGCCGCCCAGCGCCCGGCGGAACGGGGACCCGCCGAGGGGCGACGGCGGCACCCGGGACGGGCGCGGCGGCAGCGGCGGCAGCCTGACGACCGCCCACAGCACCGCCAGTAGTGCGACGGAGTCCAGGAGGTACAGCGAGCCGAGCCCCACCACCGGGATCAGGACGCCGGCCAGCAGCGGCCCCAGGATCGACCCGGCGTACCGGACCAGCGAGCTGAGGCTGGTGGCCGCGGGAAGCAGGTCGGCGGGGACGAGCCGGGGCACCGCCGCGCCCATCGTCGTCATGACGGCGCCGAAGGACAGGCCCTGGCAGGCCACCAGCACCAGCAGGACCGGCACCGAGCGCCCGCCCAGCGCCGCCTGCGCCCACAGACCCGCGTAGGTCAGTGCGAGACCGCAGTAGCCGGCCAGCAGCACCGTCCGCCGGTCCCTGGCGTCGGCGGCCGCCCCCGTCCACAGCGCCGCGACGATCAGCGCGGCCAGCGACACCGCGGCGGACCCGCCCACGGCCGCCGACGAGCCGGTCACCGCGTACAGCTGCGCCGGGATCGCCACCACGCTGAAGGAACCGCCCACCGCGCCGACCACCGAGGCGATCCACAGCCGCCGGTACGCCGCGATGGCCAGCGGACGCCGGTCGAGGGTGTAGGCGCCCAGCGACCGCAGGCCCGGCCCGCTCACCGTCGCCCGCCGTCCTCGCGGCCGCCGGCCGGCACGGCGGGTGCTTCGAGAGCGACCACCTCGGCGACCACGCAGGCGATGTTGTCCGGTGCGCCGGCGGCGTACGCCCGGGCCAGCAGGGAGTCGAGCACCCGCTGCGGGCCGTCAGGCCTCGACAGCGCTTCGCGCAGCGCCTCGTCGGGGACGACGGTGGACAGGCCGTCGGAGCACAGCAGATAGCGGTCGCCGGCCGCCGCCGCGTGCAGCGACAGCTCCGGCCGGGCCCCGCCCGCCCCGCTCAGTGCCCGTACCAGCAGGGCGCGCTGCGGGTGCGAGGCCGCCTCCGCCACGGTCAGCCGGCCCTCGTCGACCAGCGACTGGACGTAGGTGTGGTCATGGGTGATACGGAACAGCTCACCGCCGCGCACCAGATACGCCCGGGTGTCACCGATGTGCACCAGCGCCAGCCGGGAACCCGACCACACCAGCGCGGTCAAGGTGGTCGCCGCCCCGCCCTCGGGTGTCGACGCGGCGATGTCCGCGATCGTCCGGTCCGCCGCGTCGACCGCGTCGGCGAGCACGCCTAGCAGGTCCCCGGCCGGCACGGCCAGCGTCTCCAGCGGCCTGAGCGCGGCGACGGCGGCCGCACTCGCCCGGTCACCGCCCGGGCCGCGGACCCCGTCGGCCACCGCGAGCAGCCGCGGGCCGGCGTAGGCGGTGTCCTCGTTGCTGGTGCGCACCAGCCCCGACTCGGCGCGGGCGGCGTAGCGGATCCCGAGCAGGGCCTCGGGCGCCTCCACCGAACTGCCGCTTCCCGTCAGGTAGTCGACGAGGAAGGTGGCCAGCCGCCCGCGCGCGGCGGTCTCGGCCTGCACCTGCTCCCAGTAACCGCCGATCTCCGCGGCCGCCGCGGCCGCCGGCAGGTCGCACACGCGCCGGATACGGGCCAGCGGCATGCCCAGCCGCCGCAGCCAGGCGATCAGCCGCGCCCGCTCCAGCTGCGCGGGATCGTAGTAGCGGTACCCCGACTCGCCGTCCACCACGGCCGGCTGCAACACGCCGAGCTCGTCGTAGTGGCGCAAGGCCTTCGGTGACAGCCGCGCGGCCCGCGCGAACGCCCCGATCGTCAGCAGCTGCCGCACCGGTCCTCCTCGTCCCGGCCCCCGTGGCCGGCCCGGCCCAGGCTGCCGCTTCCCCCAGGGGCAAGGTCAACCCGGGGGCCGGCCGGCGGCGCCCCCTCGCCGCGGGCGCGGGCGGCCACCCGTACGGACGCGCTGCGTGCGACGGGGTGGCGGGCCCCCGCCAAGCTGGGCGTGGCGGGCATTCCCCGGCGGACCCGGCCGCCGGCGCCCGCCCGCGCGTCCGGCTGCCGGAAGCGCCGTGCCGATGGCCAGCGATCGACGGAGGACCGATGACCGACACCCAGTCCCCTGGGGACGCCACCGGTATCGCGGCGCCGGAGGGCGTCCGCTCCCTGGACCCCCGCCCCGACGGTCCCGCCGACCTGCGCAGGGTCGGCGCGAACCCGGACTTCTGGTACCCCGTCGCGGTGGCGGCGCGCGTACGGCGCAAGAAGCCGCTGGCGGCGTCGTTCGCCGGCCGGCGCATCGCCCTCTACCGCGGCGAGAGCGGCACCGTCTACGCGCTGGAGGACCGGTGCGCGCACCGCCAGGTGCCGCTGAGCATGGGAGTGGTCGAGGGTGAGGCGTTGCGCTGCTGCTACCACGCGTGGGCCTACCGCGGCGACGGCCGCATCTCCCAGATCCCCTATCTGCCCAAGGGCGTGGGCCGGCCGCCG
The DNA here is from genome assembly GCF_036010485.1 of Streptomyces sp. NBC_01198. Classification (NCBI taxonomy): domain Bacteria; kingdom Bacillati; phylum Actinomycetota; class Actinomycetes; order Kitasatosporales; family Streptomycetaceae; genus Streptomyces; species Streptomyces sp. NBC_01198. The sequence goes on along the minus strand of NZ_CP108568.1, from coordinate 609,628 downwards.
CGGGGCGTGCGCGCCTACCCGGTGCGCGAGGCCTACGGTCTGGTGTTCGTCTTCCCCGGCGACCCGGCGAAGGCGGAGACCACCGCGCTGCCCGGGCTTCCGGCCTTCGGCTCGCCGCGCCACCAGACGATGACCTACTCCCGCACGGTGCGCTGCCACTACTCCTTCATGCACGAGAACCTGCTCGACATGAACCACCAGTTCCTGCACCGGGGCGTCGTCGGCCGGCTGCGGCCGGAACTCCTCGGCTACGACACCGGTGCGCGGTCGGTGGAGGCCCGCTACCTGTTCACCCACGCCGGCGGCAAGAAGAACCGCGGTGCGGGGCTGCTGGCGGCCGAGGGGATCGGTGGCTCCGACAGCTCGGACGTCATGACCATCCGCACCGAATACCCGTACCAGACGCTGGAGCTGGTCCCGGAGAAGGGCGACCACCCGGTCTTCTCCCTCTGGGTCGCCTACGTGCCCGAGGACGCCGAGCAGCGGACCTGCCACGTCTTCGGCCTGCTCATGATCGAGAAGCCGCGGATCCCGGGCGCCATGCGGCTGGCGGCGCCCTTCATCCGGCGCTTCACCGAGCGGGTGTTCGCCGAGGACCGGATGGCGGTGGAGGCCGAGCAGCGGGCCTGGGACGAGCAGGGCAGGGACCTCAATCACGAGGTGTTCCCGCTGATCCTCGACGTGCGCGAGGTGCTGCGGGCCAACGGCGTCCCGCTCCCCGCGGTGCCCTCCGGCTGCGGTTCGGCGCCTGACGCGGGCTGCGCGTCCGGCTGACGGCCTCCCGGCTGAAGCGGCTCCCGGGAGGTGGGCAGGTCCCGGGCGCGCCGCACGGGGGAGAAGACCAGGATCAGCGCGGCCAGCGGGATACCCGCCGTGCTGATCGCCATCGCGGCGCGCAGGCCGAGCGCGGTGCCCAGCGCGCCGCCGAGCAGCGCTCCCAGCGGGATCGTCCCGTAGCTGAGGAAGGCGGTGCTCGCGGTGAGGCGGCCGAGCAGTTCAGCCGGGCAGTAGCGCTGCTGGAAGCTGGCCTTGATGATGTTGCCCGCCACCACCCCGGCGGAGACGCAGAAGCCACCGGCCACGAAGAGCAGCACGCCCGCACCGCTGACGGTCAGCGGGATGAGCAGCCCCGGCAGCGCGAGACCCAGTTCGAACAGCAGCGTCGCGCGGGCCGTGCCGATCCGCCCGGCCACCCGGCGTGCCGCGAGTGCCCCGGCGACGCCGCCGGCGCTGGTGGCCGCGATGAGCGAGCCGACCGCGCCGGGGGTCAGGCCCACCGTCCTGACCAGGAAGACCACCTGGATGGACTGATAGCCCATCAGGGCCAGGTTGGAGGCCGCGCCGAACAGCGTCAGCGCGCGGAACCAGGGGTCGCCGGCGATCAGCCGCAGGCCCTCGCCGACCTCGCCGGCCAGCGCCCTGGGGCGCTCCCGCGCGCCGCCGGCGGGCGGCTCGCGGTGCCGGATGCCCGCCAGGCACAGCAGGGAGACCAGGAACGTCGCCGCGTTGGCGAACATCCCGTTCACGGCCCCTGCGACCTGCACGATCAGGCCGCCGGAGCCCAGCCCGGCGATCTGCGCGGCCGACGCGCTGCCGTGCAGCTTCGCGTTGCCCTCGGGCTGGTCGTCGGGTTCCAGGATGCCGGGCAGGTAGGCGCTGTAGGCGGTCTGGAAGAAGACCGCCGCGGTGCCGGTCAGGAGCGCGACTGCCAGCAGCAGCCCCATGCTCAGCCGGCCGAGCGACGCCGCGACCGGCAGGCCGGCGAAGAGCGCGAGGGACACCCCGGCGGCGCCCAGCATGATCGGCCTGCGCGGCAGCCGGTCGACCCAGACGCCGACCGGCAGACCGATCACCAGCCACGGGGCCCAGGTGGCGGCGCTCAGCAGGCCCACCTCGAACGTACCGGCGTGCAGGGTGGAGACGGCGACCAGCGGCATCGCGACCCCGGTGACCGAGGCACCGAACTTGCCGGCCGTCTCGCCGCACCAGAGCAGGCGGAAGTCGCGGTGGCGGCGCAGCAGGCCGCCGCCCCCCTCCCGGCTCATCCGGTGACACGTTCCTTGCGGGGAAAGGACTGGAGCTGCACCACGACCGGGAGCGCGTCCGGGCCGGGCTCGGCGCCCGGGTCGGGGGTGTGGCGGGCGACGACGGCCATCAGCTCCGCGTTCAGCGCCGCCAGCTGATCCGGCGTCAACCGCAGATCGCTCCAGTCCGCGAGGGTGCCGGCGCCCCGCCACCGGTCGTCCCAGTCCTCGCCGACGTAGGTGATGACCCGGCTGAAGTAGAGCTGCACCAGCTCGTGCAGGTAGACCGACAGCGCCCCCCGGGTGTCGGGGTCGTCGCGGAAGTCGGCGGTGTTCAGCTCGTTCGTCACACCCGTCCGCCGCCACCACCGCTCGCGCTTCGTGCCCCGGCCGGTCTCCTCCTCGATGAAGCCGTGCTCGGCGAGGTGTCGCAGGTGCCAGCTGACGGTGCCGGTGCTCTCGCCGAGGCGTTCGGCGAGCCCGGTGGCGGTGGCCGGGCCGTCGAGACCGAGCAGTTCGAAGATGCTCATCCGCAGCGGATGGGCCAGCCCTCGCAGGCTGCGCGCGTCGATGCGCCGGGTGGGCCTGGCGGCCTGCGGTGCCGGTGTGCCTTCTGATGCGTCGGACATGGCGACAGCGTAGCGTGCAGAGAGTCCTCTGCAAAGGACTCTTTGCAGAGGACTCTCTGCATTACGGGGCGGCGGTCACAGGCTGCCGAGGAGGGCGTCCAGCGGGGCGGGGGCGTGCTCGCGGTCGAGGGCCTGGACGAGGACGCGGCCGTAATGGATCTTGCGACCCTTCTTCGTGCCGAGGAAGCGCCGCAGCCGCTGCTGCGCGGGGCGGTCCCGCTGCGCCGGCTGGCCGAGGAAGGTGCGCAGGGCGCGCAGGTCGCCCTCGGCCTCGATGAGTGCTTCCACCCGCGCCACGCCCAGCGCGCGGATCAGCTCGTCCTCCAGGTCCGCCGCGCAGACGAAGAACTCCCGCCGCGCAGCGCCCGCCTGCTCCCACGCGCGGGAGTAGTAGCGGCGCTCCGCCTCGTCGCACAGCCCCGTCAGGCGCAGGCCCAGGCCGGGCGACCCGAGCAGGCGGGCGAAGCGGCCGACGCTCATCGCGCCGCCCATCGGCAGCACGCAGACCCCCTCGCCCGCCAGGTCCCGGCCGCGGTCCGCGGCCAGCGCACCGACCGCGGCGGCGTCGCTCGGCCCTTCGAGCAGGACCACCGTCCTGACGGCCGACTGCACCGCCAGCTCGCGGGCCGGCTCGCCGGGGCCGCCGGCCGCCCACGCTGTGACCGCCTGCCGGAATGCCTCCATGTCAGCCATACGAGGAGTCTCCGCCCCCGCACGGCCACCGGGGTAGCGAATTCCCAAGCGGCGAGCCGCGGTGAACGCGCGGGCCGCGTGCCCCGCGCCGAACCGGCCTCAGCCGCCGAGGGAAACCGCGGCCCGGGGCGTGGCCGGGAAAAACGCTTGGACTCCGCGGCGGCCGTCGCGGGACACTGCCCTTTCCGGCCTCTCCGAAATGCGCTCAGGCGCATCGCTGCGCGCCGCCCGGGGGGCCGGCAGGTCGCGGCCCGTGCACGACGACCCGGGGGTGGGGATGGGATCGCCTGACAACGGCGGGAGTACACCGCGAAGGGGCGCCGCGCGCCTCGCACTTCGCTACTACGGGCGGGAGCTGTCCCGGCTGCGGCGGCTGACGGTGCCCGGGATGCTGCTGCCCGCGCTGGGCAACATCGGGCTCAACTACGTGGCGCCGCTGGTCGTCGCGAAGCTCGTCGCCCGGATCGCCGGCGACTCCGCGATCTCCGTCGGATCGACGCTGCCCTACGTCCTGGCGTTCGCCGGCGTCCTGCTGCTGGCGGAGACCCTGTGGCGTATCGGCTACCACTGCCTGAACCGGCTCGACGCCCGCGGCGTGGAGCACCTGTACGTGATCGGCATGGACGAGCTGTTCGCCAAGGACGCCGCCTTCTTCCACAACAACTTCGCCGGCTCGCTGACCAAGCGGGTGCTGAGCTTCGCCTCCCGCTTCGAGGAGTTCGTCGACACCATGACCTTCTCGGTCATCGGCAGCCTGGTGCCGCTGGTGTTCGGGTCGGTCGTGCTGTGGCTCTACCAACCGCTGCTCGTCGTCGGCCTGCTGGCGATGATCGCGCTGACCGCGCTGTGCGTGGCGCCGCTCATCCACCGCCGCCAGGCGCTCGTCGACCAGCGCGAGGAGGCGATCGCCCGGGTGGCCGGCCATGTCGCCGACAGCCTGATGAACATGGAGACCGTCCAGGCCTTCGCGGCGCAGGAGAGCGAGGCGGCCGAACACCGGTCCCGCGTCGCGGAGTCCAAACGGCTCGCGCTGCGCTCGTGGGACTACGGCAACCTGCGCATCGACACCCTGGTGGCACCGCTGTCCGTGCTGACCAACGCGCTCGGCCTGCTGCTCGCGGTCGCGCTCGGCGGCGGCAGCCACGGTGTGGAGGCCATCGTGGTCGCCTTCACCTACTACAGCAACGCCACCCGGATCATGTTCGAGTTCAACCAGATCTACCGGCGCCTGGAGAGCGCCACCACCGAGGCGGCGCAGTTCACCGAACTGCTGCTGATCCCGCCGACGGTGCTCGACCCCGCCTCGCCCGAGCCGCTGCGGCCCCGCGCCGCCGACGTCCGCTTCGAGCAGGTGACCTTCGCGCACGCCGGCGGGGAGCCGCTCTTCGAAGGCCTCGACCTGGCGGTGCCCGGCGGTTCGAAGATCGGCCTGGTCGGCCGGTCGGGCGGCGGCAAGACCACCCTGACCCGGCTGCTGCTGCGGATGGCGGACATCGACGCAGGCCGGATCCTGATCGGCGGCCAGGACATCAGCCGGCTGCGGCAGGCCGACCTGCGCAGCCTGCTGGCGTACGTGCCGCAGGCCCCGGCGATGTTCCACCGCACGCTGCGGGACAACATCGCGTTCGCCCGGCCGGACGCCACCGACGCGGAGATCCGCCGCGCGGCGGAGGCCGCGCACGTCACGGAGTTCGCCGACGCGCTGCCCGACGGGTTCGACACCATGGTCGGCGAACGCGGCGTCAAGCTCTCCGGCGGGCAGCGCCAGCGGGTGGCCCTGGCCCGGGCGATCCTGCGGGACGCGCCGATCCTGCTGCTCGACGAGGCGACCAGCGCGCTGGACTCCGAGAGCGAGATCCTGGTCCAGGAGGCGCTGTGGCGGCTCATGGACGGGCGGACGGCGCTGGTGGTGGCGCACCGGCTGAGCACCGTCGCCACCATGGACCGCCTGGTGGTCCTGGACCGCGGGCGGATCCTGGAGCAGGGGACGCACCAGGAACTGCTCGCGTCGGACGGCGCCTACGCGAAGCTCTGGCAGCACCAGTCGGGCGGCTTCCTCGACGACACCCCCGCGCGGGCCGACCTGCACTGACAGCCGGTGCACGCCGGCGCGGTCCGCCGCGCCGCCGGCGTCAGTCGCCCGCGGTGCCGGGGCGGAGGGGCGGGCCAGCGGGGAGCAGTTCCCGGGTGAGCAGCGTCGCGCCGGCGACCGCGCCGGGCATCAGCACGACCGCCACGAAAGGTATGAGGAAGGCCAGCACCAGCGGCACCCCGAAGCCGAGTATCAGCATCAGCCGGCCCCGCATCAGCCGCAGTTGCTTGCGCAGCCCGACGTCGCGCCGCTGCATCGGGACCGAGGCGAGCTCCACGGCGAGGAAGAAGCCCGACACGCAGAAGCCGATCACCGGCACCACGGTCTGCCCGACGACGGGCACGAAACCCAGCGCGAAAAGGACCACGCCGAAGGCCGCGACGCGCAGCAGCACCCGCAGGCTGTCCCGCAGGCCGACCCACAACTCCCGCAGCAGTGAGCGGTGCGGCGGCTCCGGGGCGTTCCCCTCGGCGACGTCCACCCGCTGGGCGAGCGACTCGTAGAAGGGCTGGCCCACCAGCAGCGTCACCGCGGTGAAGGAGATCACCGCGACCAGCAGCCCGCCGCCGACCAGCACCGCGGTCAGCAGCTCGCGGAAGAGGTCCCGCCACGCCGACGCCCAGCCGTCGGCGAACGGTGTCGCCCAACGCGCCAGATCGTCCGACCAGATCACCAGCGCGGCCAGCGCGGCGGCGTAGCCGACGAAGGTGATCAGCGCGGGCAGCATCCCGAACCGCCAGTCCCGCCCGTGCCGCAGCGCCCAGCGCTGCCCCTGTGCCAGCAGCACAAGGCCTCTCCCCAGATCGCCCATGCCGCGGATCCTACGGCCACCGCCGGACCGGAGCGCCAGGGGCGGCCGCACCCCCCGCTCGGCACCAACTCCTTGGGACAGCGCACGCGGAGCCGGACCGGAGCGACGCCGCGGTCCGGCTCCGGGCGACCGGCGACCGCACCGGCGGCGCCCACCGCGTTCACCGGCCCTGCCCGTACGCCATGATGGCGGTCATGGACTTCGAGCCGTACCGGGGCGAGCTGGTGGCGTACTGCTACCGGATGGTCGGCTCGTTCCACGAGGCCGAGGACCTGGTGCAGGAGACGATGCTGCGGGCGTGGCAGGCGCGGGCCCGCTACGACGGCACGCGCGCCTCGGTGCGGACCTGGCTCTACCGCATCGCGACCAACGTGTGCCTGACGGCGCTGGAGCGCGGCACGCGGCGCCCGCTGCCGTCCGGTCTCGGCGCGCCGAGCGACGACGTCGGGGCGCCGCTCACACCGGCCCTCGACATCCCCTGGCTCCAGCCGTTCCCCGACGCCCGGTTCGACGCCGAGCAGCGGGCCGGCCTGCGGCTCGCGCTGGTCGCGGCGATGCAGGTGCTACCGCCCCGGCAGCGGGCCGTCCTGGTCCTGCGCGAGGTCCTGGCGTTCAGCGCCGCCGAGGTCGCCGAGCAGCTGGGGACCACGGTCCCGGCCGTCAACAGCGCCCTGCAGCGCGCTCGCGCGACCCTCGCCGACGTGGGCGACCCGCACGAGGTAGCCGAGCCGGACGACCCCGGGGTGCGGGCGGTGGTCCGGCAGTACGTGCGGGCCTTCGAGGCGGCCGACGTCCCCGCTCTGGTGCGGCTGCTCACCGACCAGGCGGTGCTGGAGATGCCGCCGGTGCCGCTGTGGTACCGGGGGAGCCGGGACTACGGCCTGTTCATGGACCGGGTGTTCGCGATGTGGGGGACGGGCTGGAGCGTGCGGCAGCTCACCGCCAACGGGCAGCCCGCACTGGCCGCGTACGTCCCGGAGACCCGCGGCGGCCGCCTGCACACCCTCCAGGTCCTCACGGTCACCGGCGGCCGGGTCGCCCGCAACGTCGTCTTCACCGACCCGCGGGTGCTCGGGGCCTTCGGGCTGCCCGAACGGATGCCGCCGCAGAAGTCACCCGCGCAGCGATGAGTCCGGCCGGCGCCGCTGGTACGTACCGGCGAGCACCGATCGAAAGGGACATCAGCGTGAGCGTCATCGTCATCGAGTTCATCACCCTGGACGGCATCGTGACCGACCCGGACGGGTCAGGGGGCACGCCGGCCGGCGGCTGGGCCTTCCGGCACGGCCCCGAGACCGTCGCCGGGGACAAATTCCGCCTCGGGAGTGTGCTGGACGACGGGGTCCTGCTGCTCGGACGCGCGACCTGGCAGCTGTTCTCGCAGCTCTGGCCGCCTCGCGACGACCCCTTCTCCGCGCGGATGAACGCGATGCCCAAACGGGTCGCGTCCCGCAGCGTGACCGACGTCTCGGCGTGGGCGAACTCGCAGGTCGTCCAGGGCGACCTGGTCGATGCCGTCAAGCGGGAGGACCGCGATGTGATCATCACCGGCAGCCTCAGCGTCGTGCGCGCCCTGATGGCCGCCGACCTCGTCGACGAGTACCGGCTCATGACCTTCCCGACGATCCTCCGTACCGGGGAACGGCTCTTCCCGGCCGGCGGCCCGCCCGTCCATCTGGAGTGCCGGTCGGCGCAACGGGTCGGCGCCGCCGTCCTCGCGCGGTACGCCAGGGCGGCGGGCTGACGGGTCGCGGGTCGTGCCGGTGCGTCGTCGGGGGGCTCAGCGGCTGCGGGCGGCGGCGCACCGGACGCAGGTGGTCGCCGCGGGGAGCACGTCGAGGCGTTCGCGCGGGATCGGCTCGCCGCAGACCTCGCACCGGCCGTACTCGCCCCGTTCAAGGCGTTCCAGTGCCATGTCCAGGGTGTCCAGGTGGTCGCGCGCCTGGCCCAGCAGGGAGCCGATGTGCGCGCGCTCGAACGCGGTGCTCGACCCCTCGGGGTCGTGCTCGTCGTCGACCGCCACCAGCGCGTTCGCCGCGACGATCCCGTCGTAGTCGCTGCTCAGGGCCGCGATCTGCGCGCCGGTGGCCGCGCGGGCGGCGGTCAGGCGCTCGCGGGTCGCGGCGGCGTCCTCGTACGAATCGCTCATTACCGTCACAACACCGGCATCCGCGCCGCCATTCCGGGCGCGAACTGGCGCACGGCTCACCGGGGACGGGCGGGCAGCGCGCGACCGGGGGCACTCGCGCCGGAGTGAGCGGCGCACACCAGCTCAGTGCTTCCGGGCGCCGTTTTCCCGGTCGCCGCGCCGTGGGACGTTGTCACTCCGGACGGACGTGGTCGCTCGGGGGCCTGCGCAAGGGGGAGGGACCATGGCACGTCGGTGGTTGGTGACAGGATGCTCGTCGGGCCTGGGGTGGGCGGTGGCGGCCGCAGCGGCGGCAGCGGGCGACTCGGTGCTGGCGACCGCGCGCAAGCCGGACGCCGTGCAGGAACTCCAGCGCCGCTACCCCGACCGGGTCACCACCGCCGCGCTCGACGTCTGCGACCCGCGGCAGTGCGAGGACGCCGTCGCCCGCGCGGTCGACCGGCTCGGCGGCGTGGACGTGCTGGTGAACAACGCGGGCGCCGGGTTGTTCGGCGCCGTGGAGGAGGTCTCCGACCGGGAGCTGCGGGACCAGCTGGAGATCGCGGCCGTCGGGCCGTGGCGGCTGGCCCGGCTGGTCCTCCCCCTGATGCGGGCCCAGGGCGCGGGCCACATCGTCAACGTCTCCTCGGTCGTCGGCCGGATGGCGCTGCCCGGTCTGTCCGCGTACGTCGCCGCCAAATACGCGCTCGAAGGCCTCAGCCAGGCGCTCGCCGCCGAGGTCGGCGGGCTCGGCATCCGGGTCACCGTCCTCGAACCCGGCCAGTTCGCCACCCGCTACGACAGCTCCCTGGCCGAGACCGTCACGCGGCTCGCCGCGTACGACCCGGTGACCGGGCCGGTGCGCGAGGGGATCCGCACCATGCGGGCCAACGCCGACATCGGCAGCCCGGCGGAGTTCGCCGAGGTCGTCCTGCGGATCGTCGCCTCCGATCAGGCCCCGCTGCGGGTCCCGGTCGGCCCCGACGCCTACGCCTACCTCGCCGCCGCCGACGAGGCGCACCGGCAGGACTTCGCGGCGGCACGGGAGTTCACCCGCGGCCCGTCCTGAGCCGGCGCGCCGGGCGGGGTACCCCCGGTGCGCCCGCCCCGGGGTGCGGGCGGGCGCGGACCGCCGCAGGCTGGGGCCATGGCTCCCCGTTCCCGCCGTGCCGCCGAGGCCGCCGACCGGTTCGACGCCGAGGCCGCCGTGGACGAGCTGTACGCGGCAGCGCCCGGTGACTTCGTGGCCCGCAGGCAGGAACTGGCCGCCGCCGCCCGCACGGCCGGCGACTCCGGCGCGGCGCGGCGCCTGCGCGAGGCCCGGGCGGCCCAGGCGGCCGCCTCCTGGGAGCTGGACGAACGCCGGGCAGCCGAGCAGGCGGCGGCCGCGGCCGAGGACGACGCCTCCGCCGGGGAGGAGCGGGCCCGTACGCGCGCCGAGGAGGCTCAGCGCGCCCTCAAGGACGCCCGCGACGCGCTGGCCGAGGTCACCCGCGGCCACCGTCAGGCCACCCGGGACAGGAAGGCCGCCGCGCGCGAGCGCGAGCACGCGGAGGGCGCGGCGGCGGGCGCCGCGGACGCCGTCACCCGCCTGGAGACCGGCCGGGGGTAGCCCCCCTCCGCCGGAAGAGGCAGCAGGCCGGGGGAGCGGGGCCGTGCCAGCCCCCAGGCCCGCGGCCGCCCGTCCGTGACTCCCCGGCGCGGCGGGAGCGGCATCAGGCCCGCGCCCGTCGGTCCGTGGCTCCCTGGTGTTCGCCGGGACATCCGACCTCGGCACCGCGCGTATCGTGGTCGCCCTGTCCGGCGGGAGGCGACGATGGGTGCTCCCCTTGCGGCACGTCCCCCAGAGGTTCCTTGATGACGCTCAGCACCGCCGAGCCCGCGCCCGCCGGGAGTCCCACGCCCGCCGGGAGTCCCACGAACGAACTCCGCGTCACCCGGCGCAGAGCGCTCCAGGCGGCGGTCGGCGCCCTGGGCGTGATCGCGGTCGGCGGCACGGGCGACGGGGCCGGCGCCGCGGACCCCGGCCCGGCCGCGTACGTCCTGCCGGCGGGCTACGAGGGCGACATGTCCGACCTGAAGCACGTGGTGATCCTCATGCAGGAGAACCGGTCCTTCGACCACTACCTCGGCCAACTGCCGGGCGTGCGCGGCCGGCACGACAAGCAGGTCCTGAGGTTCCAGGACGGCACCGACGTCTTCCAGCAGCGCGACGCGAGCGGCGCCGTCGTGACGCCGACCGCCTCGACCGCCACCTGGGGCGACAACCACGACTTCTACGGTGCCAACGGCGGACGGTGGAACACCTGGGTGCGGGACAAGGGCGCCGACTGCATGCGGTTCTACGCCCCCGACCACATGCCGTGGATGTACGCGCTCGCCTCCCGTTACACCGTCTGCGACATGAACTTCTGCTCGCTGCACGGGCCGACCGTCCCGAACCGCTACTACCTCATGACCGGCATGTCGAACGGCGAGACCACGAACGCCGGCCAGAACGACTACAGCCGGAGCTGGACGACGGTGCCCGAGCAGCTGGAGGAGGCCGGCATCAGCTGGCGGGTCTACTCCGACAACAGCGGCAACGGCGTCGAGGGCAGCCTGCAGAGCGGCTTCGTCGGCGAGTACGGCTGCAACGTGACCAACGGCTTCGCGGCCTTCGACCCGCGCACGGCGAGCGCCGACGACCTCGCCCCGGGCACCGGCAGGGTGTGGAAGGCGAATGCGTTCCTCTACTGTGGCGCCACCACGCCGGACGACGACTCCGAGCAGAACCTCGACGCCGTGCTGCGGGACTTCACCGCCGCCTGCCGGCCGGACGCGGAGCACCCGCTCCCCGAGGTCTCCTGGATCGTGATGCCGGCGGGCTGGAGCGAGCACCCCGACTTCGACACCGTCCACGGCGAGCGCTACATGGACAGGGTGCTCAGGACGCTCCAGGACAACCCGGAGATCTGGAACCACACCCTGGTGATCATCACCTACGACGAGAACGACGGGAAGTTCGACCATGTGCTGCCGCCGCGCCCCGAGCCAGGCACGGCGGGGGAGTTCTCCGGCAGCACCCCGTACGGATTCGGCCCGCGGGTGCCGATGCTGCTGGTCTCGCCGTGGACGCGCGGCGGTCACGTCGCCTCGGAGGTCTTCGACCACACCTCGACGGTGACCTTCCTCGAAACCTGGGCGGCCCACCTCGGCAAGCCGTTCACCTGCCAGAACATCACCGGCTGGCGCCGCTCGATCGCCGGCGACCTGACCAGCGCGATCGACTTCGCCCACCCGCGGCCCGGACCCGTGGACCTCCCCGACCCGGTCGACGCGACGCCGCCGCGGCCGGAGGGGGACGCGATGACGCCGCGCGGACTGTCCTTCCACCCGCACGCCACGCTCGCCGAGGACCGCGCCGCCGGCACGGTCACCGCGTCGATGACACTGACCGGCGGCCCGGCCGGCAAGGCGGTGAGCCTCCAGGTCTTCCCCGACCGCTACCTCGCCTTCTCCAACACGCCCTACACGGTGACCGCCTCGACCCCGCGCCACCACAGCTGGGACGTGCGGCAGACCGGCGGCAACTACGCCTTCTCCGTCTACGGACCCGACGGCTTCCTCCGCTCCTTCGCCGGACAGGTCGTCCCGGCCGGCCGCGACGACGTCGGGGTCCCGCGGGTCGACGTGGAACTGCTGGCCGGCGGCGACCCGGCCGTCCGGCTGACGCTGCGCAACGACGGCGGCCTGCCGGTCCGCTACACGCTGGCGGCCAACGACCATCTCGGCGGCCGCCGGACCCGCACCGTCGCCGCCGGCACGGCGGCCGTGCTGGACTGGCCGACCCGGCTGGGCTACTACGACGTCGTGATCAGCGCCGACACCGGCACCGGCTGGACGCAGCGGTACGCCGGCCGCGTCGCGACGATCCGCCCGGCGGTGACCGGACCGGTGGCCGGGTGACCCGAACGGGCCATCGGCGGCGATCCGGCCGGCCACCGCCGCGGCGGGTGGCCGGCCGCCGGGCGGGGCCGGGCCCGCGCGGGGGACCCGGCCCCGTCGCACGCGTGTGCTGGGTTGCCGGTCCCCCACGCAGCCCGCAGCATGAGGTGGGGACAGGAGGTCGCGGCCATGAGCCTGTACTTCGCCAACGGACTGCACGGCCTGGTGGACGACGCACTGGCCGGCTTTGCCCTCGCACACCCGGAGACGGTCCGCTGGGACGAGCGCGACGGGTATCTGCTCGCGCTGCACCCCGCGACGTCACGCCGTGTCGGACTGGTCTCCGGCGGCGGCTCCGGGCACGAACCGCTGCACCTCGGATACGTCGGCGCCGGCATGCTGGACGCCGCGTGCCCCGGACGGATCTTCGCCTCGCCGCACAACCGCCAGGTGTTCGCGGCGGCCCGCGCCGCCGCTCGCGAGGACGGCGTGCTGCTGCTGGTCAAGAACTACACCGGGGACCGGATCAACTTCGGCATAGCCGCCGAGCGGCTCGCCCATGAGGGCATCAGCTGCGGGCGGGTGCTCATCGATGACGACGTGGCGTCGGAGTCAGCGGAATCGGCCACCGGCCGCCGCGGCACCGGCGCCGCCGTGCTGGTCGAGAAGATACTCGGCGCCGCGGCCGACACCGGCCGCGGCCTCGCCGACCTGGAGTCCTTCGGCGCCGCGCTGGTGGCCCGCTGCCGGAGCCTGGCCGTCGCCTCGGCGTCGCACACCTCGCCGTCGACCGGACAGCCCGCCTTCGCGCTGGAGCCGGGCACGCTGGAGTACGGCGTCGGCATCCACGGCGAGCGGGCCCGCCGTACGCTGCCGGCACGCTCGCTGCGCGAGCTGGCCGAGGAGATGGTCGCCACCCTGGCCGACGCGCTGCGGCTGGACGGCAGGTCCCGGCTGATCGTGCTGGTCAACGGGCTCGGCGGCGTCACCCGCCTGGAGCTCTACGCGGTGCTGCGCGAGGTCACCCGGCTGCTGGACAAGCGCGGCGCCGCCACGGTCCGCACGCTCGTCGGCGACTTCGTCACCGCCCTGGACATGCGCGGCTTCTCCGTCACGCTGCTGGACGCCGACGACGAACTGCTCCGGCTCTACGACGCGCCGGCCGCCACCCCCGCCTGGCCCGCACGTCCTGGGCCGCCCTGAGCTGCCCGTCTCCCCGCATGCTGCGCCGGCCGACCGGTGCCAGGGCGCGCGGGGTTCCCGCCCCCCCGGGCAGCCGGACCCGTCGCACCGGCCCCGGCACCGGGGGCACGCTGCCGCCGACCACGGGAGACGCATCATGCGTGACACGAGCACCCGACCCGAGCACACCGCCGAAGCGGCCTTCGCCGAGCTCACCCACAGCTGGGTGCACGGCTTCGCCGCCACGGCCGAGGCCACCGAGGCGGAGCTGACCGCGCTTGACCAGCAGGTGGGCGACGGCGACTTCGGTGCGAATCTGGTCGCGGGGCTCCAGGCGACGCTGCGGCTGCTCGCCGCGCCGCCGCCTCCCGCTCCCCCCGCCCCGGCCGCCGACTGCGGCACCCGCCCGCGCCCGACGGACCTGCGCGCGGGCGCGAGCGGGGCCGACGCCGGGGCGGCCGGCATTCGGCAGGCCGAGGCGCTGAAGGACGGCTCGGCGGGTCCCGCCGCCGAGGCGGCCCCGCCACGCGCGACCGCCGCTCCCGCGTCGGCCGGCGGCACCGCCCAGGGCGGCTCGACCGGGCCCACCGCCGCGGCCGCGTCCAGCGGCATGGTGCCCGGGCGCGTACCGCGCGGGACCGCACCGACCGCCGTCCCGGCGCCTGCGGGCCCCGCGGAGGCGGCCGCCAGGCCGCTGGAGGCCGCGGCCGGCGCCTTCCTCGACGAGGTCGGCGGCACCAGCGGGCCACTGTTCGGGCTGCTCTTCCAGGAGATCGCCGCCGCCGTCCGGGCGGGCGGCGCCACGTCCCCCACCGCCGCCCTGGCGGCCGGGGTCCGCAACGGCCTCGCGGCGATACAGCGGGTCGGCGAGGCGGAGGTGGGCGACAAGACGCTGGTGGACGCGCTCGCGCCGGCCGCGGCCGCACTGGCCTCGTCCACCGCCCGCGATCCCCGCCAGGCCCTCGCCGACGCCGCCCGGGCGGCCTGGCGGGGCGTCCACGACACCGCCCGGATGACCGCGCGCCGCGGCCGGGCGAGCTATCTCGGCGACCGCGCGGCGGGCGTCCCCGACCCGGGCGCGGTCGGCATAGGCCTCCTCTTCACCGCCGCGAGCGGCCCGGTCACCACGCTGGGGCCGCTGCTGCGATAGAGCCTGCGTTGCACATGGCGCCCGGCCGGCGATGCCTGGCACGCACGCGACGCGGAGGGCGGGGCACCTCCCGGGCCGTCGAGCCCGGGGAAGCAGGTCGCGGCCTCCGGCCACGTGGGGAGGGTGGGTGCCTGGCGCCGGGTCGGCCCCGGCGGGTCGGGCCGGTATCCGGCGACGTGGCGAGGGCGGGTGCCGGGACGCCGGCCGGGCGTGGTGGGTCGGACTGGCCCTGGGGCGGCTGACGGACCGCCTCCGGTCCCGGGTCAGCGGGCCAGCGCCTGTGCCACGCGGCGGCCCGCCCACGCGAAGACGTCCGGGTCGTCGAGCCTGGCCACCCACAGGTCGACCCGGGCGGCGACCTCCTCGCCGGGCCACGGGCCGACGCCCATGATCCGCAGCCCGGCGCGCTGCGCTGCCTCGACCCCGCAGGCCGAGTCCTCGACCGCGAGGCACTGCGCCGGGTCGGCGCCGCACAGGCGGGCCGCGGTGAGGTAGACGTCGGGCGCGGGCTTGGGGCGCACGGCACCGTCCGGGACCACGATGTGGTCGAAGTACGCCAGCAGCCCGGCCCCTTCGAGGCAGGTCTCCACCACGTCGGCGGGGCAGTTGCTTGCGACCGCCAGCGGCGCGAACTTCGCCGCGTGGGCGACCAGTTCCGGCGCGCCCGGCATCGTGGTGGGCTGGGCGGCGACCAGCGTGCGGAAGCCCGCGAGCAGCGCGTCGGTCAGCTCGTCGCCCAGTTCGGGCCGCCGCGCCTCGTCGGCCATGAGCTGCCCGCACTCGGTGTAGTGCAGGCCCTTGGCGCGCTCGGCGAAGCCGGGTGCCGCGCGCAGACCGAACTCGCGCAGCGTCAGGTCGCGAGCGTCCTGCCAGTGCCGTTCGGTGTCCATGAGGGTGCCGTCGCAGTCGAAGACGACCGCGGCGGGCGTCCAGGACAGCAGCGGCGCGGAGCCGCGCGCCGGCCCGGCCGGGAATGCGGACGCCTCAGGGGACGGCGCGGAAATCGACCGCCCGCTCGAAAAGGCTGGCGGGGGCGCGTCCGCGGAAAGCGCGGGAGCGGGGGACGGCGGGGATACAGAAAGGGGGGATCGGGTCACTGGCAGGAATTCCGTTCGGGAATGCCGGAGGAACAGCGGAGATCCGTACGTCCGCTCCGGCGACGAGGTGTTCCGCACACCGCCGCCATGCCGCGATACGCGGCAAAGCGCGTGGCGGAGAGCCCCCGGCGGCCATCGGCACCACCGAGAACATAACGTTCATTACGTTATGCCCCGACGGAAGGTAGTCAAGTAAGCGCGCTGTGTCACATGTCGTGTCGGCCGTAGCCGAGGACGCCGTACGCGGTCGCTCCGGCGCCCTGCCGGACCCGGAAGACGCAGGTGCGGTGGTGTGTGACGGTGTCCACCAGGGCCGGCGGCTGGTACTCGGTGAAACGCACCGCGGCCAGCCG
The DNA here is from genome assembly GCF_036010485.1 of Streptomyces sp. NBC_01198. Taxonomy (NCBI): domain Bacteria; kingdom Bacillati; phylum Actinomycetota; class Actinomycetes; order Kitasatosporales; family Streptomycetaceae; genus Streptomyces; species Streptomyces sp. NBC_01198. The sequence continues at coordinate 593,542 of NZ_CP108568.1, read as the reverse complement.
GCCGCTGACCGGCCGGAGCAGCACCCCGCCGCTGGCCTCGGCGGCACCCTGGCGCGCCGCCTCCAGCAGCAGCATGCCGGGCACATGGTCGCCGGCGTGGTCGAAGTAGAACGGGTGGCCGGGGTCGGCCGGCTCGACCGCCAGCCCGTCAGCGCGGCGCGCGACGACGACGTCAGCGGTTCGGGCGACACCGAGCAGCGCCGGATCGGGGCGGCCGCCGGGTGCGGGCGGCGGCTGCCGGGCGGCCATCAGGTCGCCGCGGACGGCGGCGTACCGCTCGGCGGACAGGAACCGCGCACCGCCGCCTGCGCGGGCGAAGAGCCGCCCGCCGGCCTGGTAGCCGACGGTCAGCCGTACGGCGGCGAGCCCGCCGTCGGAGCGCCGCCGCGGGTGCGTCACCTCGACGGTGCAGGTGATCTCGGTACAGCCCAGGTCGACGCGCGGTTCGCGGTCCGGGCGCAGCGCGAAGTACAGGTCGTCGATGAGCATCCGGGCGGTCGCGGGCACGCCGTACCACCGCAGGGGGAGGTAGATGCCCAGCTGGCGCAGCGTCTCCACGACCAGCAGCGGGCTGTGCCGGTCGCTGCCGTCGGGGGGGAAGGTCGGGTGCGAGCGCGGCCAGCAGGCCGCGGCCAGGAAGCCGCCCGCCCGGTCGGGTCTGACATCGGTCAGCAGCACCTCGGCCACCGACGTGCGGTGCACCAGCTCGCGGGGGACGGTGGACGACCAGCTCAGGTTCGGGGCGCGCGGCTCGCCGAGCAGATTCCTCATATGACAAGAGAAACGCGCGTTCGGTCAATTCGCACCCGCATTGCTTCCGGTATGTAACGGAGAGAAGTCGCACAGGCGCTACATTGCTGCCCATTGATGGCAGGCCTTTGGTGCGGCCCCGCAGACGCGGGGCCGTTGCCGGGCCGCGAGCTGACCATGTGGAGTGGATGTGCAGGAACGTGCCGAGGCGACGCGCAGGTATCTGGTGGAGGCCGCGGCGCACCTTTTCGAGGAACGCGGATTCGCCGGTACCAGTATCAGCGACATCAGCGCCCGGTCAGGCCGTACCAGCGGTGCCATCTACTTCCACTTCACCAACAAGGAGAAGCTGGCGCTGGCGGTGGTCGAGGCGACCCTGGCGACCTGGCCCGCGCTGATCGCCCGGGTCCGCGCCTCGTCCGCTCCGGCGCTGGACAAGCTGGTCTCGCTGAGTTTCACGGTGGCGCGCTCGTTCCGGGACGACGTGGTGGTGCGGGCCGGGTCGCGGCTGTGGATGGAGCGCAAGGCGATCGAGGCGCCGGTGCCGACACCCTTCGTGGCCTGGATCGAGACGGTGACCGAGCTGCTGCGGGACGCCAGGGCCGAGGGCGAGCTGTCATCCGCCGTGGAGCCGGAGACCGCCGCGCTCGCGGTGGTCTACGCGTTCTTCGGCCTGCACACCGTGTCCGACGCGCTGGATGGGCGGGCCCGCATCGAGGAGCGGCTGCGGGAGCTGTGGGAAGTGCTCCTCCTGGCCATCCAGGCCGCCCCCGACGCTCCCGCGCTGCTCGCCCGCGCCTGCGGTCCCGCCCCGGCCGCGCTGCCGGCCTGACCCGGCCGGCAGCGCGGCCGCGGCGCTACGCGCGGACCGCCGTCCGGCGGCCGTGCGCGGCGGCGTGGTGCAGCGAGCGCCAGGCCACCAGGGCCCACGCGGCGGCCAGCAGGGCGTAGAGGACGACCGCGGGCCAGACGAAGAGGTCGGAGCCGGTGCGGGCGGCCAGCGCGCCGGTCCCGGTGACCAGGGCGCCGAGCGGGAAGATGAAGGACCACCAGGTGGGCGCGAAGGGCAGGCCCGCCCGCAGCTCCCGCACGGTCAGCGCCGCTGCGAGCGCCAGCCACAGCAGGGCGAATCCCCACAGCGCGACCCCGCCGAGCAGCGCCAGGCTCGCCGTGCCCCGCGCGTACGACGCGTCCAGCGCGCTCGGCGCGGCGGTGGCCAGCGTGCCCAGCGCGGTGACCGCCTGCCCCAGCGCCCCCAGGCCGATCCACACCGTGGGCACCACCGGGCCGCTGGGCGCGTCCTGGTGCACCAGGCGGCTGTAGAGCATGGCCAGCACCAGCAGGACCGCCACCAGGCCGAGCCCGAGCATCGCGTAGCACCCCAGCAGCAGGGCCAGCCGTGGCTGCCCCGCCGGTGCGTGCCGGACCAGCAGCGCGCCCGTCGCGGCCGAGACCAGCGGCGGTACCACCGGCATCAGCCAGCCGCCGGACGCCGCCTCGGCGGCGAAGCGGTGCCGGGTGATCATCAGATACGGCACCGCGCAGGCGGTGCCGAGGCCGAGCACCGTGCCCGCCGACCAGAGGACCCAGTCCGCGTCCACTGCCGCCCGGGCGCCGATCACCCGCGGGCCGAGCAGCAGCGCTCCGGCGCCCACCGTGAGCAGCGCCATCGGCGGCGCTCCGAAGAAGGGGGCCAGCAGCGGGTCGGCGGCGTGCTGCCGCAACGCACGCTGCCGTGCGTAAGCTGCGGCCAGCGCGACGAGCAGCAGGGCGGCTCCCGCCCAGACCACCGTGGCGGCGCCCTGCAGGCCGCGGAAGCTCCGCGGCAGCGTGACCGCCGCGTTGGCGACGATGCCGGTGCCCATCACGGCCGCGAACCAGCCGGGGACGAGCAGCGGACGCCCGGCGTGCACGGCGGGGCGCGGTGGGGGTCTGCCGGGCAGGGCGGGTCCGGTGCCCCGGCCCTCTCCGGTCGGCACGGCTCGGACACTGCTGGGGCGGGGCGACACGCCTGGAACGCCTGCTTTCCTCGTTCGGGACCCGCCCTGGGCGGATCGGTCGGCCGAGCAGCCCGGCTCTCCCACGGATCGCAGGTCGCGGCCGAGACCGTCGGCCCGCTGGCGCCCTCCACCGTAGGGCTGCCCGCCGCCCCCGCCGCATAGCAGCGCGTGCCGCAACGCCCTCGTATGCGGACATGCCGTGCGCGCCCGTGCCAGGACGCCGGGCGTCCGGGCACGGGCGCCCGGTCCGCGGACGGCGGGAGGGTGGGGGTCCGGCTCAGGACTGCTTGAGCTGCCCCGCGGTGACCGGCGGGAAGAGCACGTCGGCGCCGGTGAGTTCCAGCAGCCGCCGGACCGTGGAGCTGGCGGCCAGCAGGCGCACGCTGCCGTCCTTCTCCAGGGCACTGCTGCGGGCGTTGATCAGGGCGGTGAGGAAGGTGGAGTCGGCGAAGGTGATGTCCGCCAGGTCGAGCACCAGATGGGGGTGGTGGGCCAGCGCGGCCTCGACCGCCTCGCTGAGCGGATCGATGTTGTCGAGGTCCGACTCTCCGGCCGCGGTGATGACACTGGGCTCACCGAGCTCGGTGGACACCCTCAGGCGGGGTGCTCCGTCCGACGTTGGGTCGGGCGTGGCGTCCATGAACCGCTCCAGGACTCGACGATTTTCACTCGCACAATCGTTCCACACAACTTCCGGCGTCAGCTATGAGAACGGTAACGAACCGGCCAACCTTCGGACCCGGGCGCGGGGTTCCCGGCGCCCGTCGCGAGCGGTGCGACCCGGTGCGGCCCGCTGCGCCGAGAGCGGCGATTCCGCCGGCACGCAACCGAGCGCCGCCCGGCCCCTTCAGGGCGGGCGGCGCTCGGTGTTCCGGGCTGAGTGCCTCGGCTACCAGCGATACCAGCGGCCGCGACCGCCTCCGGCGGAAGTGCCGCGTGCGACAAAGCCGAGAAGCCACAGCACGAGCACCACGACGGCGATCCACCACAGCAGGTGGAGTGCGAATCCCGCACCGAAAAGAAGCAGTGCGAGCAGAAGAACTACGAGCAACGGTCCCATGATTGTCAACCTCCGAGAAGCCGTGTGCCCCCGGTCGGGGCGCCTATGCGGAATTCGTCACGTCAGCCGACGTGCCAGCTGAAGCCCCCGTTGCTGCTGGCCACGGCCAGCAGGACGACGAACAGCAGGATGTCGAAGACGCCCAGGATCACCGCTGCGAGCGCCATCCCGTGGTGCCCCGCGCCACGGCGGGCATTGCGCATGCCGATTCCGCCGAAGATCAGTGCCAGCGGGCCGAGGATCACGTTGAACAGGAAGATCCCGACGATGCCGCAGACCATTCCCGCGATGGCCAGTCCGTTGCCGCGCGCCCTGATCTGGGACTGGGTGGTATTGCCGTAGCCGGTCGTCATTTTCGCTCTCCTCGTCTCCCGGTCGATTGCCTCCACAGGAGTGCTTTCCGGTAAAGGGACTTCTGCCCCGTTCCCGTGAAGTACGCCTGCGACATCGGGAGTTGTGCGGCCGGCCGGTGCGTGCTCAGTGCAGGATGCTCACGGCGCGGGCCACCACCAGCAGCGACGTCATCAGCGCGGTCACGCTCTCCACGCTCATCAGGATCTTGGCGCGCGTGGACAGCGGCATGGTGTCCGTGGGGCTGAAGGCCGTGGAGTTCGTGACCGACACGTAGAGGTAGTCGACCAGGCTGGGGACCCAGTCGGAGGTGACGCTCGCGCCGTCAGCGACCTCCTGGACGGCGTCGTGGTTCTCGTCCTGGGAGAAGCGGAAGTCGGCCAGCGGCAACTGCGAGCGTGCCAGCTGCGTACGCGCCACCGGGCCGCCGCGGTCCAACTCCCAGTAGGCGAGGCCGAAAGCGATGATGTTGGTGAGCCACACCTGGAGGGCCGCCAGCAGCAGCGAACGGCCGTCCTTCACCCCGGAGTCGACGAGGTCGCGGACCAGCAGCCCCAGCGCCAGCAGGTTGCCGGCGGCGATCAGCGCCACCAGGCAGAGGGAGAGCACCCGTGAGACGCGGGTCTCGCGGGTCAGCCGGCGGGGGTTCACGGCCACCAGCGAGGCGAGCAGCAGCACCTCGAACGAGGGGAGCACCCACCGGGGGACGACCATCAGCCGCTGCGGAAGTATCACGTACAGCGCGATGGCCGTCAGCACGGCTATCGCCGCGGGCAGCCTGGCCTCGCCGCGCCGCTCGTGCCGGGGGTGCCGGACACGGGCCTCGGCCCGGTTGCGGGTCACCGGCCCTGTCCTTCCCGCCGGGCGCGGCAGCGCCGCACCGGCGCCGTCGCCGACCGCCCGCCGGGCCGGCATCGGTGTGGGCCGTCAGTGGTGACCGTGGGCGCTGTCCGAGGCGCCGCCGAAGAGCCGGGCGACGGCGCGGAAGGGCAGGCTGACGACGGTGGCGATGGCACTGCCGATCTTCGCAAGGACGTCTCCGATTGCCTTGAGCATGGCTGAACCTCTTTCTGGTGGGGGTGGCGGGCCGGGAGCCGCCGTGCGACCGCCGGCCTGGTCCTTGCTGCTCGCCTACCCCCGCAGCGCGCGCGTACCGCCCGCACCGGCGGCGCCCGCCGGCCGCGGACGCGGATCCGGCGCGCTGCCGGTGCGGAGCGCAAGCGTGGGCCGGCAGTGCGCATGCCCCGGAAACGCGCCCGCACGCCCCCACCGGCCAGGACGCGCGCCCCCACGGGCCAGGACGCCTCGGCCGGCCCGCGGAACCGGTGGTCACCCGACCTGATCACGACCGCGCGTTCGGGGTATGCGGCGGTCATGACCTGCCGCTCGCCTGCCCGCACCCACCCGATGCCCCCGGGGCCCGCCCATGGACAGGTGGCGTTGTCGTCCCGGGCCGAAGGGGGTGAAAGACTGTGCTCAGTTTTTTCACCCGGGGTCGAGGCAGGGAGGGCTGTGTGAGGATCGCTCGCAGTGTCGCGAGCCTCGGCCCGGTCGACGTCGGTGACCACGTGTGCTGGGTGGTGCCGCGGCCGGACGACTTCCAGCGGACGGCCCGGGGGTATCTCTCCGACGGCACCCACCTGGGCGACAAGGTCATGGTCGTGGGGTCCTCGTCGCCGGCCTGGCTGGAGTTCCACGCCCCGCAGGGTGTGCTGGTCGATCCCGTCGTCGCGCGCGGCGGCGTAGGCTGGGACGCGGACGCCCTGGTGTCCCTCGTGCGGCAGGAAGCGGAGACGGCCGGCCGCGAGGGCTTCCGGGCGTTGCGGGTACTGGCGCAGATGGACCGCATATGGCCCGCCGGCATCACCGCCGAGCAGGTCGCCGACCAGGAGCTGCGGCTTGACGCCGTGACCGGCGGCACCGCTGCGATGGTCGTGTGTGCGTATGCGAGTCCTGGCTTCGCACCGAAGGTGCTGGAACAGGCGGCGAGCGTGCATCCTCATTTCACGGGTCACCCCGCGATGGCGCCTTCCTTCCAGATGTTCAACGACGCGATGGACTGCTGGAGCGTGAGCGGCGTGGTCGACGCGGACGGCGCCGGCGCCTTCCGTACCGCCGTCACGGGGCTGCTGCGGACCACCGCGACCCTGCGGCTGCGCTGCGACGGCCTGCAGCTGATGGACGCCGTCGGCATGCAGACCCTCGCCGAGGTCGCCGCGACGCTGCCCGGCCGCAAAGTCCTGCTCGAACGTGCCAACCCCACCGTGCGAAGGTGCTGGGAATTGCTCGGCTTCGACGACCCCGCCGTCCCCGCGGAGCTGGTGCCGTGACCCCGCCCCGCACCATCTCGCCCGGCGTCTCCGGGACGCCCGGCTTCCGCCATGAGCTCTACGCCTACCACGGCGACTCCGGCTTCCTGCGGGGAGCGGTGTCCTTCATCCAGGACGCGCTGGCCGCCGACGAGACAGTGCTCGTCGCGGTCGGTGACGACAAGCAGGGCATGCTGCGTGACGCGCTCGACAGCGGGGACATGGAGCGCCAGGTGTCGTTCGTGGACACCGGCGCCCTGGGACGCAATCCCGCGCGGCTCATCCCCGCCTGGCAGGACTGGATCGCCAAGAGCGTCAGCGACGGCCTGCCCGTACGCGGCATCAGCGAGTCCCCGTGGGACAAGGCCACACCGGCCGAGCGCGGCGAGCTGCGCTACCACGAGTGGCTGCTGAACCTGACCTTCGCCCAGTCGCCGGCGTGGTGGCTGCTGTGTCCCTACGACCTCAGCACCGTCGAGGCCGGCGAGCTGGAGGCGGCCCGGATGTGCCACCCCTTCCAGCTGGCCGACGGCCTGCACGGCGACAACCCGGCCTTCTCCGACGAGCCCTTCCGCTTCGACGAGCTCAGCCCGGCCTGCGATCCCAACCAGACCATGGTCTACGGCGCCGGCGCGCTCGCGGCCGTCCGCGGCATGGTCTCGGAATGCGCCACCTCGTGCGGTCTGCGGGGCGCGCGGTTGCAGGAGCTGCTGGTGGCGGTGACCGAGGTCGCCGCCAACAGCATCCGGCACGGCGGCGGCTCCGGCACCCTGCGGACCTGGGGCGAGGGCGATCTGCTCGTCTGCGAGTTCCACGACAGCGGCCACATCAGCGACCCGCTGGTGGGCCGCTCGCGCCCGACCCCCGACCAGAACGGCGGCCGGGGCCTGTGGCTGGTGCACCAGCTCTGCGACCTGGTCCAGATCCGCTCCACCCGAGAGCGCGGCACCACGGTCCGGCTGACCATGGTGCTGCGCTGACCACGGCTCGGCGCTGACGCCGGCTCCGCGCTGATCACGGTTCGGGGCCGGCCACGGCTCGCGGTGACCGGGCCGCCGCACGTCACAGGGCCGTGGCGTGGACCCGGACCGGCAGGCCCGAGCGGGAGACCGCCTCGCGTTCGAAGGGCAGGCCGATCTTCTCCGCGACCCGCTGCGACGGCAGGTTGGCCGGCCGGATGATCGCGATGAGGCGCCGCATGCCGAGGACGTTGCGGGCGTGGTCGCGGCACGCGGCGGCGGCCTCGGTGGCGTAGCCCTGCCCCTGCAGGCCGGCCCGTACGTGATAGCCGACCTCGACGTCGGTGACCCCCTCGATCTCCTGCGGCGTCAGCCCGCAGTCGCCGACGAACTCGCCGGTGTCGCGTCGGGTGACCAGCCAGAGGCCGAACCCCTCGTCCCGGTAGTTGCGCCGGTTCCAGTCGATCCAGCCCAGCGCTTCCTCGCGGGTCTTCGGACGGGGGTAGTAGCGCATCACGTCCGGATCGCCCAGCAGCGCGGCCATGTCGTCGAGGTCGTCCTCGGTCATCTGCCGGAAGGCAAGTCGCGGGGTGGGCGGCGGAGTTCGCGGGAGGTCGCTCATGACGCCCAGTGTCCACGGGCCCGCGAGCCGACGGTACCGAGCGCCGCCCGGGCGCCGGGCGGCCGGGCCGGGACAGGGCGACTCCCCGCGTCCCGGGGGTCGCGGGGAGTCTCTGGTGCGGGCCGGTGAGCGCGGCGTCAGTCCTTGTGGATCCGCTTCACCGCGTCCTTGACCTTCTCGCCCGCCTGGCGCAGGTCGCCCTTGGCCTGGTCGCCGCGGCCCTCAGCTTCGAGGTCCTCGTCTCCGGCGGCTCGGCCGACCGTTTCCTTGATCTTGCCGGTGGCCTGCTCGGTCTTGGCCCGGGTCTTGTCGCTGTCGCTCATGACCTCACTCCTCTCGCTCGCTCTCGGAAGTCGGCTGCCCCGCGGCGGGCGCCTTATGTGTGCCGGTTGCGATCCGCAGTGCGTACGAGGCCCCGAGGGCGGCCGGAAGCCGCCGCGTACGGGCCGTTCCGGCGGGTATCCGCACCGCGGGAGGTGGCGGGGCATGGCCGGAAGGGAGGGCCGGGTCACGGCGGCCTGGCGGCGGTCGGTACCGGGCCGGATCTGGCAGCAGGGCGCGGAGATGGAGCTGATGCACCGGTCGATGGGCTTCGCGGCGCTCGGCCTGGTGACGCTGATGCCGTTGCTGATCGTGGTGGCGGCGGCGGTGCCGTACGAGCGCGGCGGCTTCGCGCAGTGGATCGTGGACGGCATGGGGCTGTCGGCGGGGCCGGCGCAGACCGTGCGGCGGCTCTTTTCCACCCCCGGCAAGGTGCTGAGCACCACCAGCGCGCTGAGCCTGGCGGCGCTCGCGGTGTTCGGGCTGTCCTTCGCGGCGAGCGTGGCGACCGGCTACGAGCGGATCTGGGACCTGCCGGCCGACCGCTGGCACGCCGCCTGGCGGCGGGCGGTGTGGCTCGCGGTGCTGACCGGCTACCTCTTCGTGGAAGCGCGCAGCGGCACGGTGCTGGACGGCGGCACGGTGCCCACCGCCCTGCGGATCGCCTTCACCCTCGCCTGTGGGGTGCTCTTCTTCTGGTGGGGCCAGCGCTTCCTGCTCGGCAACCGGGTGCCGGCGCGACCCGCCCTCACCGGGGCGGTGTGCACCATGGTGGGCCTGGTGGGCCTGCGGATCTTCTCGGTGCTCGTGCTGTCGCCGCTGATACTGACCAGCGCGGTGACGTACGGCCCGGTCGGCACCGTGCTGATGGTGCAGAGCTGGCTGATCGGGGTGGGGTTCGTCATCTTCGGCGGCGCGCTGGTCGGGCGGCAGCTCCACCACGGCGTCAGCCCGGAAGGCGTGCGGGCGCCGGAGGCGGCGACTGCGGGGGAGCGGCCGCCGGGGGCGAGCGGTGACGGCGGGCCGGTGGACCCGGTGGAGGCGGCCGCCAGGATCGGCCCGCGCTGGTGGCCGGCCCATCGCGCCGACCGCCGCTGACGACCGGGGGCTCCTACCGGGCCCGGCGGCTCAGCCGCGGGGCGCCCCGTACAGCCAGTCGACCAGCGCGGTCGTCACCAGCGCGTAGGCAAGGTGGGGGACCACGTCGGAGATCCAGTCCGAGACCGACCAGGTCCGCGGATCGGTGACGCCAAGGACCGTCATCGGGCCGTTCGTGCCGATCATGGCGCCGACCACGGCCACCGTGTACTCGCCGGCCACCGACGGGCGCCAGCCGGCGCTGCGGGCCAGCGCGAGCGCCGCCCCCATGGCCAGACCGCTGGCGTATCCGGTCATCGGAGCCAGGCCGGCGATCCGGTTGTCCAGGGCCTTCCCCTCACCGGGGATCCGCACATGCAGCTTCTCGGCGAGTTTGCGCACGGTGACCTCGGGCGTGGTGCTCGCGGGCCTGGCCCGCAGCGCGATGTCGGCGTAGCTGACGATGTTGAGCGCGGTCGTACCAGCGGCTCCGGCCGCGGCGCCGTGCAGAAGCGGACGCATCACACAGATCATGACCCTTCCTCCTGCCGTGCGGATGGACCGGGCCGGGTCCTGCGATACGCGCCTCGGCCCACAGGGCACTGTGCAAGCGTCCCATCGCGCGGACCGCCTCGCACACCGTGCGGCCCGCGGACGGCTGGTGCCTCCCGGCTGACCTCCGACTTCCCGGCGCGCTCCGCCTGCCGGGTCACGGATGTCGGAGCGGGGCAGCCGTCGGCGTGCACCCGGCGGACGGCGTGCCTACGGTGAGGTGACGGATTCCTGCACGCTCGCCCGCACGGCGCGGAGCCGATCCCGGCTGCCCGCCCGGTCGTGCCGGCAGGCCATCGAGACGCGGGAGGCACACACACCCATGGATATGAAACTCGAAGTCGTCGTGGTCCCGGTGTCCGATGTCGACCGGGCGAAGAACTTCTACACGGCGCTGGGCTGGCGGCTCGACGCGGACGTGGCCCCCGACGAGAACTTCCGCGTCGTGCAGCTCACCCCGCCGGGCTCGCCGGCCTCGGTCATCTTCGGCACCGCGATCGCCTCCCAGGCGCCGGGTACGGCGCAGGGCCTGCACCTGGTGGTCGACGACATCGAGGCCGCCCACGAGGAGCTGAAGCAGCGCGGCGCGGAGCCGAGCGACGTCTTCCACGACGCCGGGGGCGTCTTCCACCACGCCGGGACCGACGCCCGGGTGCCGGGCGTCGATCCGGACCGCGGCAGCTACGGCTCCTTCCTGTCGTTCAGCGACCCGGACGGCAACGGCTGGGTGCTGCAGGAGATCACCGCCCGGCTCCCCGGACGGCTGGACAGCGCGACCACGGCCTTCGCCTCCGCGGAGGACCTGGCGGGCGCGATGCGCCGCGCGGCGGCGGCCCACGGCAAGCACGAGGCGCGCACCGGCAAGGAGGACCCGGACTGGCCCGACTGGTACGCGCGCTTCATGGTGAGCGAGCAGGCGGGCACCGAGCCGCCCGTGTGAGCGGGGGCGGGGGCGTCCGGGGGCCGCGCACGGCGGCCCGGCGGGCAGGTAGTCGATCGGTCGTATAGTGGACCCGTGGGACGTACCAGCAATGCCAGGGAGAACATCCTCGGGGCCGCGCGCTCGCTGATGGAGCAGCGCGGCTACTCCGCGCTGGGCACCGCCGAGATCTGCAAGGCCGCGGGCGTGCCGAAAGGCAGCTTCTACTACTTCTTCGAGTCGAAGGAGGCGCTCGGCCTGGCCGTGCTCGACGAGCACTGGGCCCTGCAGGGCCGGGAGTGGACCCGCATCCTGCACAGCGACGCCGACCCGCTCCAGCGGCTGCGCCGGCTGTTCGAGGAGACCGAGGCCGAGCAGCGCGCCGGGCAGCAGAGCTGCGGCACCGTCTCGGGGTGCGTGTTCGGGAATCTGACCCTGGAGCTGAGCAACCAGACCGAAGCGGTCCGCGGGCGCCTGCAGCAGATCTTCGACGCCCAGGTCGACCTGCTCGCCGAGGTCATCGCCGAGGCCGGGCAGCGCGGGGAGGTCGCCGTCGCCGACCCCCGGGACGCCGCCCGGGCGGTCGTCGCGCAACTGGAGGGCCAGGTGCTCTTCGCCAAGCTGTACAACGACAGCAGCCAGCTCACGGTGCTGTGGCGGAACTGCCTCGCCATCCTGGGCGCCCGGATTCCGGAAGAGACCCCGGCGGCGCTCTGAGCCATCGGCTCGGCGCCACGACCTGCCGCCTGTCCGCCGGGCGGATCCGCCCGGCGGCGACATAGCATGCGGGCGTGGAGCTGCGCCAACTTCGTTACTTCGTCGCGGTGGCCGAGGAGCTGAACTTCGGCCGGGCCGCGGCACGGCTCCTGATCGCGGGACCGTCGCTGTCCCAGCAGATCAAGGCGCTCGAACGCGACCTGGGGGTCCGGCTGTTCGACCGCGACCGCCGTTCCGTGGCGCTCACCCCGGCCGGTTCCGACCTGCTGTCCCACACCCGCGCCCTGCTGGAGCAGGCCGACGACCTGCGGCGCCGCGCACGTCGCCTCGCGGGCTCCGAGCCGGTCCGGCTCGGCTACGTCAACTGGGTCCCCGCCGACCTCGGCGCGCGGACGTCCGCGGTGGCCGACGTCCACACCGACGCCTGGATCGCCCCTTCGCACGCCCAGGCCGCCCGGGTCGCCGACGGCGGTCTCGACCTGGCGGTCTGCTGGGTGCGGACCGGCGACCTGGAGCGGCTGGGTTTGAGCGCCGGGCTGCTCGGCGCCGACCGGCTGCACGCCGTCGCCACCGGCGCCGACACCGGCGAGGTGGCCGCCCGGGACACCGCGGTGCTGCTGGACGCCGACACCACGTCGTGGTCGTCGTGGAACGCCTACGCGGAAGAGCTGGCCCGCAGCACCGGTGCCCGCGCCGTCCGTATCTCCGACGGCGGCATCACCGGCCCCGCCTTCTTCGACCACGTCCGTCGCAGCGGCCGCCCGGTCATCAACTCGCCCAAGGGGCAGACCGCCCCGCTGCCGCCCGACCTGGTCCGGCGCCCGGTTGTCGCGCCGCGGGTGGTGTGGACCTGGTCCCTGGTCCGCCGTCGCGACGAGCAGCGGGCCGCGGTGCTGGCCGCCGCCGACGCGCTGTGCGACGGCGTCGGTGACCTCGGGATCCACCACCAGGACGTCTGGCTGCCTGCCGCCGACCCGCACCGCTGATGTGACCGGCTGGGAGGTTCTGCCTCCCAGTCGGGAGCCAGCCGGTCCCGGCCCCAGGCCCCTCTCGGCTTGGAATCGCGCCCCGCCGTCTCGCATAATCAAATAGTCGACCGGTCGGCTAGTCACCTCGGACGACACCTCCTCGCCCCTCCCAACGAAGGTCGCCATGAACTCCCAGAACCAGAAGGTCGCAGTCGTCACCGGTGCTTCGCAGGGCCTCGGCGCTGCGATAACCGACGCCTACCGCAAGCTCGGCTACGCCGTCGTCGCCACCTCGCGCACCATCGCCCCCTCCGACGACCCGGACCTGCTCACCGTCCGGGGCGACATCGCCGACCCCGCCACCGCCGAGCGCGTCATCGCCGCCGGCCTGGAGCGCTTCGGCCGCATCGACACCCTGGTCAACAACGCCGGTCTCTTCGTCGCCAAGCCCTACACCGACTACACCCCGGACGACTACGCCGCCGTGATCGGTGTGAACCTCGGCGGCTTCTTCCGCATCACCCAGCTGGCCATCGAGCAGATGCTCACCCAGGGCGCCGGCCACATCGTGAACATCACCACCAGCCTGGTCGACAACGCCGACACCCGGGCCCCCTCCGTGCTGGCCTCGCTGACCAAGGGCGGGATCCAGTCCGCCACCAAGTCCCTGGCCATCGAGTACGCCACCCGCGGCATCCGCAGCAACGCCGTCTCGCCGGGCACCATCAGGACGCCCATGCACCCCGAGGAGACGCATGAACACCTCGCCGCACTCCAGCCGGTCGGCCGGCTCGGGGAGGAGAGCGACGTCGCGGAAGCGGTGATCTACCTGGAGAACGCCCCGTTCGTCACCGGCGCGATCCTGCACGTCGACGGCGGTGTGAGCGCGGGCCACTGACCCCCGCGGGCGACCGGCCCGCGGCCGGCCGGCCGGGTGGCCGGCGTCCCCTGCGGCCACCCGGTACCCGCACCGGGTGGTCCGCCCGTCCGGCTTCCCACCGGACCTACCAGACCCACCGGACCCACCGGACAGGAGAAGTGTGATGAACGGCAGTACCGAGACCGAGGCGATCCTGCGCGGCGTGCTCGACCGATGGAAGGCAGCCGTCGACGCGCACGAGCCGGGACAGGTCGCGTCCCTCTTCACCGAGGACGCGGTCTTCCAGGGACTGCACCCCTTCAGCGTGGGCCGGCGAGGCGTCGCCGACTACTACGAGTCCCAGCCGCGCGGGATGTCCGCCGCGTATCGCGTCCGGGAGACCAGGCGCCTCGCCGACGACATCGTGCTCGGCTATCTGGACGTCGACTTCTCCTTCACCGACCGGGACACGCTGAGCGTCAGCCTCGGCGTGGTGCTGACGCGCTCGAAGGGCGAGTGGTATCTCCGGCACTACCAGGTCTCCCGCCTGCCGTAGCCCGCCGGGCGGCACCGCGGCGCCGGTGGGAGGGTGTCGGGTGGTGCGGCAGCCGGCCGTGCCCCTTCCGCAGAGGAGTGACCCGCTCATGACCGAGGACGTCTTCGCGGACCCCGAGGCACTCAGGCGGCTGACCGCCTACGGCCGGGACGGCAGGCCGATCGGCGCCGTCAGCGACGTCTACGTGGACGACATGGGGCGCCGCCCCGAGTGGGTGACGGTGCGGACCGTCGAGCACGGCGAGGGCAGCGGCGACACGTTCGTCCCGCTGGAGGGCGCCACCCACACCCGGGAGGGCGTACTGGACCTGGCGTGCACGACCGAGGCCGTGCGCACCGCGCCCCGGATGGAGGCGGAACAGCACCTCGACCTCGTCCAGGAGCAGGAGCTGTATCTGCACTACGGGCTCAGCACGCCCGCGCAGGAGGCGTCCGGCGCCCCCGGCGTCGGCGGCCGGCGGCCGAAGACACCGGTCTTCGAGGGGGAGACGGACCTGGAGGAGGTCAAGGAGCTCGCCGACGAGCCCCCGGCGCCGGCTGCCGCCCCGACCCCGCGGCTGCGCAAGTACGAGCCGGGCACGTCCGGGCCGGGTCGGGCGGCGGACACCCCCGCGGCCGGGGGCGCCCACAGAGCATCCGGGGCCGAGGAGGGCGAGGGCCGCGACTGACCGTCAGCGGGGCACGGGACCGTCCGCCGCGGCTTCCGCCCGCCGGTCGCGTCCCTCGCGGCGGTGGGGATGGGCCGGGTAGACCCCCAGCAGCCGCACCTCGGAGGAGAAGAAGTTCAGCTCCTCCAGAGCCAGGGCGACCCGGGGCTCGTCGGGGTGCCCCTCGATCTCCACGTAGAAGCGGCTGGGGTGCAGTCCCGCGCCGATCTGGTAGCTCTCGATCTTGGTGATGTTCACGGCGTTGCTCGCGAAGCCGCCCAGGGCCTTGTAGAGGGCGCTGGGGATGTTGCGCACGCAGAAGAACAGGCTGGACATCGTCGGCGCCCCGGTGTCCTGGGGGAGCACGGCGTCCCGGGACAGGACGACGAAGCGGGTGGTGTTGTCGGGGTCGTCCTCGACGCCGGGCCGCAGCACCCGCAGCCCGTACTCGCGGGCCGCGGCCGGCGGGGCCAGCGCCGCGTGCCGGGGGTCGCCGAGTTCGGCCAACTCGCGTGCGGCGCCCGCCGTGTCCTGCGTGACCAGCGTCCGCCAGCCGCCCTCGCGCAGGACCTTGCGGCACTGGCTCAGGGCGTGCACATGGCTGCGGACGCACTCGATCTGCTCCCACGTCCCGTGCGGGACGGCGACCAGGTCGAAGCGGATCGGCAGGAAGTACTCGGCGATGATCGACAGGGCCGACTCCGGCAGCAGGTGGTGCACGTCGGCGACACGTCCCGCAGCCGAGTTGTCCACCGGGATCACCGCGAGGTCCGCGGTGCCCAGCGTCACCGCCTCCAGTGCCTGCTCGAAGCTGGTGCACGGCAGGCCGGTGCTGCCGGGGTAGAGGTCGGCGGTCGCGGCGGCGGAGTTGGACCCCGGCTCCCCCTGGTAGGCGATCGTGATCACTCGAACCTCAGCTTCCCATCCGTACGGGTGCCCCCTCGGCCGCCCGCCGGGCGGACCTCCGGGATCGGACGGCGGCCGCGTGACACGGCCGCTCGTCGACCGGGCGCCTCGGTTGCGGCGCCTGCCCACCGATAGTCGGATGGGAACGTGACACGTCCTTCACCGTACCGCCTGACGCCCAACCTGTTCAGCATCAGCTTCGGCACCGCCGGGCTGGCGCAGGCCTGGGGTCTCGCGGCCGAAACCGTGCACACCGCGTCCTGGCCCTCCGACGCCCTGTGGATCCTCGCCGCGCTGGTGTGGCTGGTGACCCTGGTCACCTACGCCCGCAACATCGTCGCGCAGGGCCGGCTGTCCACCGAGTTGGGCGACCCGACCCTGGGCCCGTTCACGGCGGTGGCGGTCATCGTCCCCATGCTGCTCGGGGTGGCGCTGGCGCCGCACGCGCGGACCGCCGGCGAGGTCGTCTACTCGATCGGCCTGGTCCTGACCGTGCTGCTGGGCGGCTGGCTGACGGGTCTGTGGATCCGGGCCGACATCCAGCTGCCGCAGTGGCATCCCGGCTACTTCCTGCCGACGGTGGCCGGCGGGCTGATCGCGGCGGGCGGCAGCGCGGCACTCGGATGGGCGACGTTGTCGCGGGTGATGTTCGGCTACGGGCTGATCTGCTGGTTCGTCCTCGGCTCGATCATGCTCGTCCGGCTGTTCACGCAGCCAGCGCTGCCGCCGCCGCTGCTGCCGACCATCGCCATCGAGGTGGCCCCGCCGGTCGTGGCGGGCAACGCCTTCTTCGTCATCAACGGCGGCCGGCTCGACTTCGGCGCGGAACTCCTCGGCGGCTATGCCGCCTTGATGGTCCTGGTCCAGATCTGCATGATCAGCACCTACCGCCGCGCCCCCTTCGGCCCCGGTTACTGGGCCTTCGCCTTCTCCTACGCGGCCGCCGTCACCAACGGCGTCTGGTGGCTTGAGGTCGAGCACGTGCACGGCCAGCAGGGGCTCACCTACCTGCTGCTGAGCCTGGCCACCCTCGCCCTCGCCGCGCTGGCCGCACGTACCGTCCTCGGCCTGGTCCGGCGCACCTTCCTTCCCCGGCTGCCCGCGCCCGCGGCGGCTCCGGCCCCTTGACGCGGGAGGCGCCGGGCCCGGAGGCCACGGTCAACAACCCGCCCTCGCTCCCGCGCCGGCTGCCGCTGGCCCGGGCGGCGGACGAGTTCGCGCTCACCACCGTCGTGCTGTTCGTCGCGGTGTCCGTGGTCCGCTGGCTGCGCGCCACCGACTCGCCGCTCTACATCGCCGACCTGGACGTCGCGCTCGCCGTCATCGGGGTGCTGAGCGGCGCCACCCTCACCGCGCTGATCTTCACCCCGCCCGGCAGGCGCAGCGGCGGCCACATGAATCCCGCCGTGACGGTCTCCCTGTGGCTGATGGACGCCTTCCCCGGCCGCAGCGTCGTGCCCTACGCGATCGCCCAGCTCGCCGGTTCCGCCGCGGGGGTGGGCCTGGCGCGGCTGGTGTGGGGTTCCGTGGTCTCCCGCCCGACGATCGCCCATGGCGCGATCAGGCCGGCGCCGGACTGGGAGCCGTCCGCGGTCTTCCTGGCCGAGGGGGGCGCGATGATGGCCCTGATCCTGGTGGTCGGCTACTTCCTGGCCCATCCCCGCTTCACCTTCCTGCTGCCCTACGTCATCGGGCTGTGCCTCGCGACGGTGATCGCGCTCCTCGGCCCGCTCAGCGGAGGCTCCATCAACCCCGCCCGCCAGTTCGGCCCCGCCGCGATCTCCGGCCAGACCACCGACCTGTGGATCTACCTGGTGGTCCCGGTGTTCGGCGCGGTCGTCGGAGCGGCGATCTTCCACCTCTTCATCTGGCGGTTCAACGCGTGCCGGCCGCTGACGTACAAGCTGACGGGCCACGCCGTCGACAACCCGGGCACCTGACGCGGGGGCACCCGGCGCGGCCGGGCGCTGCGGCAACCGAGCTCCTTCCCGTAATGTCGCTATTGTTCAGATTCGGCGACTCCGGCGGGCCATGCCCGGATTCGCCCGTCCGCGGGATTCCGGACCGAGCAGAGGACTGAACCGATGCACGTCTTCGTTGCGGGTGCCACCGGCGCGGTCGGCCGGCTGGTCGTCCCCCTGCTGCTGGACGGGGGACACCAGGTCACCGGGATCTCCCGGTCGGCCGCGGGGGTGGAGCGCGTACGCCGGCAGGGCGCAGCGGCCGTTCAGGCGGACGCCTTCGACCCCGAGGCGCTGGCCGAGGTCGTGGCGGGCGCCGCGCCGGACGCGGTGATCCAGCAGCTCACCGACCTGGGCGACGCCGACGCCGAGGCGACCGACCGGCTGCGCCGTGAGGGGACGCGGAACCTGGTGGCCGCGGCCAAGGCGGCCGGCGTGCCGCGGATCGTCGTGCAGTCCCTCTGCTGGGCGTACATGCCCGGAGACGATCCGGCCGACGAGACCGTCCCGCTGGACACCGGGGCGGCGCCGCCGCGCGCCGGGCTGGTGGACGGTGTCGAGGCGATGGAGGCGGCGGCGGCCGACCTGGAGACGGGGGTGCTGCTGCGGTACGGCATCCTCTACGGCCCCGGCACCTGGTACGCGCCGGGCGGCCAGGCGGCCGCGGCGCTGGCCGGGGATCCGGGCGCCCGCTTCATCGGGACCGTCCAGGCGGATGAGTCGGTGATCTCGTTCCTCCATGTCGCCGACGCCGCACGGGCGGCCGTGGCCGCCCTCGACTGGCCGTCGGGGCCGGTGAACATCGTGGACGACGAGCCCGCGCGGTCCCGCGAATGGGTTCCGGTCCTCGCCGCCGCCCTCGGCGTGCCCGCCCCGGAACCGACGGCGGGCCGGCAGACCTGGGCCCGCGGCGCCTCCAACGCCCTGGCCCGCTCGCGCGGCTGGCGGCCCGAGTACCCGACCTGGCGCACCGGCTTCGCGGCCCAGGGCGCCTGACGGCGGGCGCGGCACCCGCGCGCTGACGCGGAAGGTCCCGGGGTCCTGACCTGGGCGGGACGGCCGGGCCGCGCGGGTGCGGCCCGGCCGTCCCGGGTGTCCTACCTGGTCAGGATGGTGCCGTTGGCGAAGGTGTCGCCCTCGTCGCTGGAGACGTAGTGCCAGCCGCCCACCGTGAGATGGGCGCCCGAGGAGGCCACCGAGCTGGCGCCCAGGGGGAGCTGCGGGTCGTTCTCCGGCAGGCCGAGGGACTGCCAGCCGGCCGCGGGGGTCCAGCTCAGCCCCACCGCCCCGTCGTCGTTGCCGCCCACGACAGCCAACCCGCCGTGCGGACGCAGAGCCGCGGCCTGCAGCGAGAAGGTCCCCCTGGGCAGCGGCACCTGGGTCCAGGTCGTGCCGTCCCAGTGCAGCGCCAGCCCCGCCGGGCGCTGCTTGTCGGTGTCGCGTGACCAGCCCACCGCCCACACGTCCTGCGGGGTGCGGGCGGCGATGTCGAAGAGGATCGCCGAGTCGGCGAACACCGGGGTCGGGGTCCGCGTCCACCGGTGCCCGTTCCAGTGCACCGCGACGGACTGGCCGGTGCCCTCGTCCACGCCGACCGCCCAGACGTCGTCGGGTGCCAGCTCGGAGACCTGGTTCAGGGTCCAGCCCGCCGATCCCGGGATCTGCACCGAGCGCCACCGCTTCCCGTTCCAGTGCTGCACGACCGGCACCGGGGCGTAGGTGTCCTGGTCGTAGCCCTGGCCCACCGCCCAGGCGTCGCTGCCGGAGGCGGCGCTGACCGACAGCAGGCTCGCCTCGAAGACCCCCGCGGGCAGGCCCTTGTCGGCCGCCAGCTTCCAGGCACCGGAGACGTAGCGCCCGACCAGGATGCCCTGCCCGTCCTGCCCCTCGTCGCCGACGAAGAACGCCGAGCCGTCCGCGGCCGTGGCGATGTCGTTGATCCTGCTGTTCCACTTGTCCGCGCCGCGCAGCGGCAGCTGCCGCCACCCGCCGCTCCCGCCGAGGTCGCGCTCGTAGACCGTGGGCGTGAACCCGGTGGTCCCCTCGTCCGGGTCGGTGTGCACCTCGGCGCCCGCAGCCCAGGTGACCGTGGAGGTCGGCTGGGCCACGGTCATCACCGACACCTGCCCCGTCGACGTCTCCAGCCACGTCCCGCCCCCGCCGGACGCCGCCGCGGCCTGCCCGCTCAGCGCCATCGCGCCGACCCCGACTCCCGCCAGCGTCCCGGCGAGCCCCCGTACTACCGTCATCGTGATCTCCCCCATCTCCGGCAACTCCCTGGCTCGTGCGACGAATCCGGAGAGGCGCAGGCCCGCCCGATCCCGCCCCAGGTACCGGCACGACCGCATCCCCCCGAGGCCCGGTCGGCGTTGGACGCCGCGCCGGGCCCGCACACCAGGGAACACGCGAATCCCTCCAGATGCGGTTCCGCGAAAGTGGACGAAGACTGGGAAGTGGAGCGAGCAGGTGAAATGTCCACGTGGTCCCCGACGCGCGACGCGAGTGTTGCCCGGCCGTGGGGCCAGACGACTGCTGCCCGGCAGAGGTGGCGGTGTCGCGGGCCGCCGCGTCCGACGGCTCCCCACCGGTGCCGTACCTGTTGTGAACACGCGCACTCGACAGTGAGAAGGCGAAGTGTGATGGGCGAACCGAAGAACCTCGGTTTGGCCGCGGCCGTGGCCGGAGGCTACCTGCTCGGCCGCGGGAAGAAGGGCCAGCTGGCTCTCACCGCCGCGGCGGTGCTGGCCGGCCGGGGCCTGCGGCCGGGCTCGATCGTCGCGGGCGGCCTGCGCAAGCTTCCCGGGGTGCCGGCGTCCCTCAGGGGCGGCGGCGACGATGACGAGGACGGGAACGACGGCGCTGACGAGGGCGGCGGCAAGGAGAGCCGCGGCCGTATCGGCCGGGCCGCGTCCTCCGTCACCAACCGCGGCCTGTCGGCACTGGCCGGCGCGCTGCACGAACGCACGCTCGGCCTGAGCGACGGTCCTCCCGAGGACGAGGAGGACGACGACGGCGCCGACGCGGAGGACGAGGATCAGGCGGACGAGGACGAAGACGCCGCCGACGACGCCGCCGACGCCGACGCGGACGACGCCGACGACGCTGACGCCGACGCCGGTGCGGACGAGGACGACGAGCCGCAAGAGCCGGCGCCCGCGCGCAAGCGCGCCGCCGGGAAGGCCGCCGAGCGGAGCGCGCCGCGCAAGAAGGCACCGGTCGGCGACGCGCCCGCGCGGCAGTCGGCCGCCAGGAAGCCCGCAGCGAAGAAGCGGGCGGCGCCCGAGAAGCCGCCGCCGGCCAAGGCACCGTCCGGCCGGTCCTCCGCCAGGACGACGACCGCGAAGAAGAGCCAGCCCACCAAGAAGGCAACTCCGCGTACCCGCCGGGAGAGGTGACCGACATGGCGTCCGACCAGAAGTCCAAGGGAACCGATTCCAGCCCACTGAGCCTGTTGAAGCGGGAGGTCGGCCAGTATCTGAGCGCACGGGCCAAGCAGGCCGCGCGCAAGGCCGGCAGCCGGCTGGCCGACGCGACGGACAAGATGCTGGACGTCGACGAGGACAGCGGCGCCGTCCCGAAGGCCGCCAGCCGGGTCCTGCACGGCGAGTCGCCCGCCAAGGCGATCGCCGCCGAGAAGGGCGAGGAGCTCAAGAGCGGGGTCACCGGGAAGATCAAGGATGCCGTTCCCGGACTCGATTCAGGCGACTCGGACGGCGGCGACGGCGGCGGCGGCTCGGGCGGCGGCGACCTGTCGGGCGACAGCAAAGCCACGAACATCGTCGAGACCATGGACGTCGGGGTCCCGCTGCGTACCGCCTACGACCACTGGACCGAATACGAGAACTTCAGCGGCTTCACCAAGAGCGTGCGGCAAGCGGAGCGCGGCGACGAGGCCACCAGCGAGTGGACGGTCAAGATCGGCCCGTCGACCAGGTCGTGGAAGGCGACCGTCCAGGAGCAACTTCCTGATGACCGCATCGTCTGGACGACCGAAGGCACCGCAGGCACCACGCAGGGTGCCGTCAGCTTCCACGAGATCACTCCGACGCTCACCCGGATCATCCTCGTCCTCGTCTACAAACCGAGCGGGTTCGTGGAGAAGACCGGCAACATCTGGCGCACCCAGGGCCGCCGGGCACGCCTGGACTTCAAGAACTTCCAGCGGTACGTGACCTTCTCCGAGGAGGAGGCCGAGGGCTGGCGCGGCGAGATCCGCGACGGCGAGGTCGTGAAGAGCCACGAGGACGCCATCGAGGAAGAGGAAGCGGAGGAGGACGAAGGGGAGGACGGCGAGGAGGAGGAAGACCTTGACGAGGACGACGAGGCATACGAAGAGGCCGGCTGACCATGGACGGTGACAGGACAGTGGACGAACGGCAGGACGGCGAGCTGGCAGTGCCGTCGGATGCCCGTAAGCCGAGCACCGAACCGGATGTGCTGCTCGACGTCCAGGACCTGCACGTCGACGAGATCGATCTCGACGTCCAGGATCTGCGTGCCCGGGTGGCACTCCACGCCGAAGTGCTCGACCTGCTCAAACTCGACGTCGGGGTGGATGTCGTGCTGGGCCGGGTCCAGCTCGACATCACCGGCGTCCAGGCGCAGGCCCTGCTCAAGGTGCGCCTGGACAACGTCGCCGAGATCGTCGGCACCGTGCTGCGCACGATCGACCACAACCCGCAGATCCTCGAACAGATCACCCGGCCCGTCGGCGAGGCGGTCCAGTCGGTCGGCGAGGGCACGGGGCACGCGGTCGGCGAGATCGGCAGCGGCGCCGGTGAGGCCGTCGAGGACGTCGGCGAGGGCGCCGGCAAGGCGGTGGAGGAGGTCGGTTCCGGCGCCGGGGACGCGGTCCAGGACGTCGGCGAAGGCGCGGGCAAGGCGGTGGAGGAGGTCGGCTCGGGTGCTGGTGAGGCGGCCAAGGACGTCGGCGAAGGCGCGGGCAAGGCGGCGGAAGAGGTCGGCTCGGGTGCTGGTGAGGCGGCCAAGGACGTCGGGTCCGGTGCCGGTGAGGCGGCCAAGGACGTCGGCGATGTCGCCGACAGTGCCGGGTCCGCGGCGGGTGACGCCGTCCAGGGCACCGCGTCCGAGGCCTCCTCCACGGCTGACGGTGCCGTCAAGGACATCAGCGCGACGGCGACCACGACGGCCGACGACGCCGCCGGGACGGCCGAGGACACGGCGGACGACGCCGGGGACAAGGCCGAGGACACCGCGGACGACGCGGCCGGCAAGGCGCAGGACACCGCGGACGACGTCGGAGACAAGGCGCAGGACACCGCCGAGGACAAGGCAGCGGACGCGCCGCCGGCCGAATCCGGGGCGAAGCCGGAGCGCGCGCCCGAGCACACCAGCCCTCCGCGCCGGCGGCCGCGCCGTCCGAGCCCGTCGCCGCACCGCACGGGAGCCTCCCGGCGCCACGCCCGCTGACCCGCCCGTACCCGGGTCGCGGCCGCGCGTGCCGCGACCGGGTACGGATAGCCGCGGGCGGCCCGGGTAGCCGCCGAAGGAGAGCGGGCCACGAGCCGGAGACCGGCGCGAGGAGGTCGCCATGGCCGCCAAGGACACCCTGGCCGACTACCACCGTCGGCGGGACTTCACCAGGACGCACGAACCCGAGGGGCGCGCGGGCGGCGCCGCCGGGGGCGACGGGCAGCCGTCCTTCGTGGTGCAGATCCACGACGCGACGAGCATGCACTTCGACTTCCGGATGGAGGCGGAGGGCGTGCTGAAGTCCTGGGCGGTGCCGAAGGGCCCGTCCGACGACCCGCACGTCAAGCGGCTGGCGATGCCGACCGAGGACCACCCGATGGACTACCGCGACTTCGAGGGCGCGATCGCCGCGGGGGAGTACGGTGCGGGCGCCGTCATCGTCTGGGACGAGGGCAGCTACCTGAATCTCACCACTGACCGCCGCGGCGCCCCGGTGCCCGTCGCGGAGGCGGTGCGCAGGGGCCATGTGTCCTTCCGCCTCCACGGGCACAAGTTGCACGGCGGCTACTCGCTGACCCGTTTCCGCGGCTCCGACGCGCCCGGCGGGGAGGCCTGGCTGCTGGTCAAGCACGCGGACGCGCAGGCCTCGCGGCACCCGACCCCCGACCCGCGGCGGGCCAGGTCCGCGCTCAGCGGCCACACCCTCGGGCAGGTCAGGGCGGCGGCCGAGGCCGGCGAGGCGGACACCTGGTCGGCCTCGGACGACGGGCGCCCGGCATGACGCCCGACGACGTGCTGGCCCGGCTGCCGGAACGCCAGCGCGGCCTGCTGCGGCCCGCGGCGGCCGACCCCGGCGAGCCGATGCTGGCGCAGCTCAGCGACCGCAGGGACTTCGGCGAGGACTGGATCTTCGAGCGGAAGCTGGACGGCGTCCGGCTGCTCGCCTCCCGCGAGAACGGGCAGGTGGAACTGTGGTCCCGCACCGGCGTGCGGCTGAACGCCACCTACCCGGAGGTGGCCGAGGCGCTTGCCGCGCAGCCGAGCGGGGACTTCGTGGTGGACGGCGAGCTGGTGGCGCTGCACCGCGGCCGCACCGACTTCGCCCGCCTCCAGCAGCGCAGCGGCCTGACCGCCCCGGCCGCCGTACGCGCCAGCGGTGTCGTCGTCACCTACTACCTCTTCGACCTGCTGCGGCTCGGCGGCCTTGACACCACCGGGCTGCCGCAGCGGCTGCGCAAGACGCTGCTGCGGGACACCCTGGACTTCCGCGCGCCGCTGCGCTTCACGCCGCACCGCAACCACGGCGGCCAGGAACTCCTCGACCAGGCGTGCGCCTGGGGCTGGGAGGGGCTGATCGCCAAGCGGGCAGGAGCGCCGTACGCGCACCGCCGCTCGCCCAACTGGCTCAAGCTCAAGTGCGCGGCCGGGCAGGAGCTGGTCGTCGGCGGCTTCACCGAGCCCGCGGGCAGCCGTATCGGCTTCGGAGCACTGCTGGTCGGCTACCAGCAGGACGGCGGGCTGCGCTACGCGGGCAAGGTCGGCACCGGCTACGACACCCGGACCCTGCGGGCGCTGCACAGCCGGCTGGAGGCGCTGGAGACGGGCCGCTCACCCTTCAAGGACGCGGTGAGGGAGCGGGGCGCGCACTGGGTGCGGCCCGAACTCGTCGTGCAGGTCGGCTTCACCGAGTGGACCCGGGACGGCCGGCTGCGCCATCCCCGCTATCTCGGCCTGCGCGAGGACAAGTCCGCCGCGGAGGTCACCCGCGAGACGCCGGCCAGGAGGCCCTGACGATGAGCGAGACCCCGTACACCACGATCCGCACCGGCGGCCGCTCGGTGCGGATCAACCGTCCCGGCAAGGTGCTCTTCCCCGACGACGGTCTGACGAAGGCCGACCTGGCCGCGTACTACCGGACCGTCGCCCGCCGGATGCTGCCGCACCTGCGCGCCCGGCCGCTGACGCTGGAGCGCCGGCCGGGCGGGATCGGCGAGCACGGTTTCTACCAGAAGGACACGCCCGCCCACGTGCCGGAATGGGTGCACCGGGTCGAACTCCCCAAGGAGGGCGGCACGGTCACCTACACCGTGTGCGACGACACCCCGACGCTGATGTACCTGGCGGACCAGGCGTGCGTGACGCTGCACCGCTTCCTGTCCCGCGCGGACCACGCCGACCGGCCGGACCGGCTGGTCATCGACCTGGACCCGCCGCACGACGACTTCGCACCGGTCCGCAGCGCCGCGGTGCGGGTGCGCGGCCTGCTCGGTGAGCTGGAGCTGCCGTCCACGGTGATGACGACCGGGTCGAGCGGGGTGCACATCGTGATCCCGCTGGACGCCGCGGCCGGCTTCGACGACGTCCGCGCGTTCGCCCGTGACGCCGCGGAACTGCTGGCCGCCAGGCACCCGGACAGCCTCTCGGCCGAGGCGCGCAAGGACGCCCGCCGCGGCCGGCTGTATCTGGACGTGCAGCGCAACGGGTACGGCCAGACGGCCGTCGCCCCCTACTCCGTCCGCCCGCTGGCCGGCGCGCCCGTCGCGGCGCCGATCGCCTGGGACGACATCGAGGACCCGGAGCTGACCGCCAGGCGCTGGACCGTCGCCACCGTCGAGGACCTGCTGAAGACCGATCCGTGGCGCGGGGCGCCGCGTGGCCGCTCGCTGGGCCCGGCCCGCCGCCGGCTGGCCGCGCTGCGCAAGGAGGCCGGCCTGTCATGACCTGACCGGCGGGCGGGGCGGGTTTCGCCCCGCGATGACCGGTAAGGCGGTCATCATGGTGCAAATCGGATACACGATGATGACCGAGCAGGCCGGCCCGCGCGACCTCGTCGACCACGTCGTCGGCGCCGAGCGGGCGGGCTTCGACTTCTCCGTCACCTCCGACCACTACTTCCCCTGGCTGGACACGCAGGGCCACGCGCCCTACGCCTGGAGCGTGCTCGGCGCCGCGGCGCAGGCCACCGAGCGGATACCGCTGATGACGTACGTGACGTGTCCGACCACCCGTTACCATCCGGTGGTGGTCGCCCAGAAGGCCGCGACGGTGCAGCAGCTCTCCGAGGGCCGCTTCCGGCTGGGCCTGGGTTCGGGGGAGAACCTCAACGAGCACGTGGTGGGCGGCGGCTGGCCGCCGGCGCCGGTCCGGCTGGAGAAGCTGGAGGAGGCGGTGGAGATCATCAGGGACCTGCTGTCAGGAGCCGAGCTCGACCGCCGGGGCCGGTACTTCGAGGCCCGCGGCGCCCGGCTGTGGGACCTGCCCGACGTGCCGCCGCCCATCGGCGTGGCCGTCTCGGGCGAGACCTCCTGCGCGCTGGCCGGGCGGCTCGCGGACCTGGTCATCGCCACCGAGCCCAAGCGCGAGCTGATAGAGGCGTTCGACCGGCACGGCGGGGCGGGCAAGCCCCGCGTCGGCCAGGTGCCGCTCTGCTACGACACCGACCGCGACGCCGCGATCGCCCGCGCCCACGACCAGTTCCGCTGGTTCGGCAGCAGCTGGAAGGTGAACTCAGAGCTCCCCGGGACGGCCGGTTTCGCCGGCGCCACCCAGTTCGTCCGCCCCGAGGACGTCGCGCGGTCGATCCCCTGCGGGGACGACGTCGAGGCGTTCGTGGACGCGGTGCGCCCCTACGTCGACGCCGGTTTCGACGAGGTCGCGCTGATCCAGGTCGGCGGCGACCAGCAGGCGCCGTTCCTCGCCTGGGCGGAGAAGACGCTGCTGCCGGCGCTGCGCGACGCCCTGTGAGCCCTGCTGCCCCGCCGCGGTCCGCCCATCCTTCCCGGTCACGCGGCGGGGCAGCGTTGCCCGCGTTTCCGTGGGTAGTCGACGCTGTGACGTGAGCGAGGGGCCGGCTGAGGGCCCGAGAGGGGTGAGGACAGTGGACTTGTTCGACGACGAGATACCGGACCCGGTGACCCAGGAGCTCCCGATACCCGACTACAACCACCTGCCCCGGCTGGACGTCGAGAGCCGCAGCAGACAGCTGGACGCCGAGGGTCTTGAGCTGGTGCTCCGCTACGAGCGCACGCACCGGGACCGGACGCCGGTCGCCCAGTTCCTCACCGCCCGCCTGCGCCGCCTGCGGGACCAGGGCCGCGAGGACCGGCGCGTCAAGGGCGGCTACGGCCCCGCGCCCCGCTCCTCCCGGCCGCTGTGACCGCACCTCGGCCCGGCTCCGCTGCGTAAGCGACCCACTCCGCAGGTGTGGTCCGCGGCATATGGGTAGCCGTAGGGCTGAGAGGGCGTTTTTGCGGCCTTTGGCCCCGATGTGCGCTCTCCGGCCGCAGCTGCCGCAGCGGCACTCCCGCCCGTCAGGAATCCCGCCCCGGATCAGGAATCCCCCTCGGAGAGGAGCGGCCCCATGAAGGCCCTGGTGTTCGACGGCCCGCCCCCACGGCATCTCGACCGAGCCGGTGCGGCACGCCTGCCGGCAGCCCGGCAGACCCCACGACGGACCTGCACGGCGTGCCGGCCGCTGACCGCGCCCGGTGGCGCCCGATGACCGCCGGCGCAGGGCGCTCCGCCGCGCCGCCCCGACCGGGAGGTACCCCCATGACGACCGTCGCCGAACCGCTGCGCCGCCGATCGAGCAGTCACTGGACGCTGCCGGGTGTCTACGCCCCGCAGGCGGACACGCGGCTGCTCGGCCGGGTGCTGCGGCAGGAGGGCGAGCTGGCCGGGGCCGACGTGCTGGAGATCGGCACGGGCAGCGGGGCGCTCGCGGTACTGGCCGCGCGGATGGGCGCCCGCGTCGCGGCCACCGACATCTCGTGGCGGGCGGTGATGACCGCCCGCCTCAACGCGGCACGGCAGCGCCAGCGCGTCCGGGTCCGCCGGGGCGACCTGGCAGGTCCGGGCAACGGGCGCACCTACGACCTGGTCATCACGAACCCGCCGTACGTACCCGCACCGCAGGCACTGCCCCCGGTCGGCGGCCGGGCGCGGGCGTGGGACGCCGGGCACGACGGGCGGCACGTGGTGGACCGGATCTGCGCGCACACCCCCGCGCTGCTGCGCCCCGCCGGGGTGCTGCTGATGGTGCACTCCGGCCTGTGCGGGGTGGAGACGACCCTGGGCCAGCTGCGGCGCGCCGGGCTGACGGCGGAGGTCGCCGCCCGGGCCCGGGTGCCGTTCGGACCGGTGATGGGCGGCCGGCTGGCCTGGCTGCGCGAGCAGGGCCTGGTCGGCCCGGCCGAGGAGCATGAGGAACTGGTGGTCATCCGTGCCGCACGCACCTGAACCCTACGATCGCGAGCACGCCGCGCCGGCCGGCGGCCCGGCCCCCGGCGAGCCCGGCCGGCAGCCCCGCAGGGTCATCGTCGACCCCGAGGGGCCGACGCTGGTCGAAGGGCCGGTCGAGGTGGTCGGGGAGGACGGCACGGTCGCCTACAGCGACCGGTTCGTGGTCGCGCTGTGCACCTGCCGGCGCACCCGGACCGCGCCCTGGTGCGACACCAGCCACCGGCGCCACCGGCGCCCCCGACGACCCGGAGAGGACGAGTCCCACGGTGACACTCCTGCCTGAGCGCGATCTCGCCGCCCCCGCGGTCCCGCAGCCGCGCGGACCGCTGTCGGCTGCCGTCGTGGCGGCCCTGACGGCGGACCGGCCGCCGGCGCTCGACGACGTACGGCAGGCGGAGGCCACCGACGACCCCTACGGCGACGACCTGCAACTGGCCCTCTACCTGCTCTACGAGCTGCACTACCGCGGCTTCGCCGCAGTACCCGAGGACCTGGAGTGGGCCCCCGCGCTCGCACCCTTGCGCGCCGCGCTTGAGGACCGCTTCCTGCGCGCGCTGCGCGCCGACGTGCCCGGCCGCACTCCCGACGACGCCTTCGGCGACCTGCTGGTGGAGCCCACCGAGCACGAGGGGAGCGTCGCCTACCACCTCGAACACGCCGGTGACCTGCGGCAGATGCGCGAGTACGCCGCCCTGCGGTCGCTGTACCACCTCAAGGAGGCCGACCCGCACGTCTGGGTCGTCCCGCGGCTGCGCGGCCGGGCGAAGGCCGCCATGGTCGCCATCGAGTTCGACGAGTACGGCGGCGGCCGGGCCGAGCGCGTGCACGCCCGGCTCTTCGCCGACCTGATGGCCGACCTCGGTCTCGACACCGCCTACGGCCGCTACGTCGACCTCGCCCCGGCCGAAGCGCTCGCGACGACCAACCTGATGACGCTGTTCGGCCTGCGCCGCACCCTGCGCGGGGCGCTGGTCGGCCACTTCGGATGCGTCGAGGTCACCTCCTCACCCGGTTCGCGGCGGCTCGCCGCGGGCATGCGCCGTCTCGGGGCCGGTCCGGCGGCGGAGGGCTTCTACAGCGAGCACGTGGAGGCCGACGCGGTCCACGAGCAGATGGTCAGGCACGAGGTGGTCGGCGGCCTGCTCGCCGACGAGCCCCACCTGGCCGCGGACATCGCCTTCGGCGTCGACGCCACCGTCTTCCTGGAGGACCGGCTGGCCGCCCATCTGCTGCGCGCCTGGCGCGGGGAAGGATCCGCCCTGGTCCGGCCACTGGGGTGAGAGGGGCCGGGAGGCCGTGTGCTGCGCCTGCAGAAGAATCTTCTGCGGGCTGCATGAGGCTGGGGTCGCGGGGTAGACGTGCCGCACCGGGCCATCTGGCCCC
Source organism: Streptomyces sp. NBC_01198 (assembly GCF_036010485.1). Taxonomy (NCBI): domain Bacteria; kingdom Bacillati; phylum Actinomycetota; class Actinomycetes; order Kitasatosporales; family Streptomycetaceae; genus Streptomyces; species Streptomyces sp. NBC_01198. Next base: position 563,952 of record NZ_CP108568.1, on the reverse strand, counting down.
CCGGCCCACAACCTGAGGTGATGACGTGACCGCATCCACGCAGCCCGCAGTATCGTCCGTCGAGCCGGGCTCGACCGCGCTGCTCGCCAGTGCGGCAGGCCGGGTCGGTGAGCTGCCGTGGATCGAGGACGCGGGCAAGGTCACGCCGAAGGACGCCAGGTCGCTCACCAGGATGTTCTTCGACCGGCTGCAGGCACTCGAAGAGGGCACGGCCGAATACTCCTACGCGCGCAACACCCTGATCGAGATGAACATGTCCCTGGTCAGGTTCAGCGCGCGGCGCTTCCGCAGCCGCGGCCCCGAGGAGATGGAGGACATCCTCCAGGTCGGCACCATCGGCCTGATCAAGGCCATCGACCGCTTCGAGCTCAGCCGCGAGGTGGAGTTCACCACCTTCGCCGTGCCGTACATCGTCGGCGAGATGAAGCGCTTCTTCCGCGACACCACCTGGGCCGTCCACGTCCCGCGCCGGCTCCAGGAGCTGCGGGTCGAGCTGGCCAAGGCCCGCGACCACCTCACCGCCGTGCTGGACGCGCCGCCCACCGTCGCCGAGCTGGCCGCCTACCTCGAACTGTCCGAGGAGGACGTCATCGAGGGCCTGGTCGCCTCCAACGGCTACACCGCGGGATCCCTCGACCTCCCCAGCGGCGACGGCGAGGACGCCGGCTCCGACACCGGCCGCTCGTACGCCGAGACGGTCGGCGCCTGGGACCCGGCGATGGAGCTCGTCGAGGACTTCCAGTCGCTGGCGCCGCTGCTCGGCCGCCTCGACGAGCGCGAGCGGACGATCCTCCAGCTGCGCTTCGGCCAGGAGCTGACCCAGGCCGAGATCGGCGAGCAGCTCGGCTACTCCCAGATGCACGTCTCCCGGCTGCTCAGCCGGATCCTGAAGAAGCTCCGCACCGGGCTGCTCACCGAGCACTGACCCCCCTCGGCTGTTCGCCGCCGCCGGCCCCGGCCGGCGGCGGCCATCCGTGTGCTGCTGACGTGCGCGGACGGCCGCCGACGTGCTTGCGCCCGCCGTGGCAGCGCAGGGCTGGACGGCGGGCGCGGGTGCGGTCACACCTCGGGGGTCACACCCGGCGGTGGCGCCCGTAGTAGTGCTCGGTCTGCGCGCGGTGCTCCGGATCGGTCAGGTGCTTGTCCTTGTCGAACTCCGGTGCGTCCTTGATCTCGTCCTTGGTCAGGGCGATGAAGACCGTCTGCCGGTCGAGGTCGATGGAGCTGATGGTGGCCGCGGGAAGCAGCACGTGCTTGCCGAAGATCCACACGCCGACGTCGACCACGAGATAGGACGAGTCGACCTCGACCGAGTGCTTGTCGACCTTCCCGATGCTTCCGTCGGTCGCCTCGACCCGGAACCCGGCCAGGTCGGTACCCGGGTTGTATCCGGCGGCCGGCTGGTGCGCCCACATGGAGTCAGTCACTGCGTCAACTTTCCGTCGCGCGCACCCCTTGCCCTCCGGACGAGCCCGGGGGTTCGGTGCGCGAATCCAGGTGATTCCCTTTGCCCAGGTCGGCTGCCCTGCGGACACGGTGCCAAACGGGCGGGCTCCTCACCTGGCGGGCTCCCTGCCGGGCCGGCACCGCCTGGCGGGACGCTGCTACTGGGCCGGGATCCGCCCGCAGAGCAGGTTGCCCGGCTCCGCCGGATTGTCGCTGATCCAGAACTGGCGCCACAGCAGCGCGAACTCCTCGCGGCTGAGGTGGCCGTCGCCGTTCAGGTCGAGCAGCTCGAAGACCCCGGCCACGTCCACCGGCCGGCCGTTCCAGGTCTCGACGAGCCTGAGGTGCTCCTCCGGGGAGATCACGCCGTCGCCGTTGGCGTCCACCGCGTCGAAGACGGTGTCGGCGGTCGCGGTGACGTCGGCGACCATCGTGGGCAGCCGGTCGACGAGGGCGAGCACCTCGCCGAGGTCCACCGCGCCGTTCCCGTTGGTGTCGCCGGCTTCCCGCAGCGCCGCCCACCAGCCCATCAGCAGCGTCTCGACCCGGGTGCGCAGCTCCGTTCCCGGGCCCACCCCCGGCAGCCGGCTCCAGCGGGCGACCAGCGCCCGGAAGTCCTCCTCGCGCAGATAGCCGTCGCTGTCCGTGTCGAACGCCGCGAACATCCCCTTGAGCTTGCGCTCCTGAAACACGCTGGCCATGAGCGGCCTCCTCGTCGCAGAACCGGGCAGTGAACCCGTCTGAACCGGGCTGAAGCGGGTGGTGCACCGCCGGGGCAGGCGCCCGGACAGGCGCGGACAGCGGGTAACTATAGGCTTGGATGCCCGGTCGGCCCCACGGGCACATGTGTACGGAGGGTCACCCTCGGGGTGCGGGCGGCCCCAGTGAGAACGCAGAGAGGGGCCCCGGACCGAAGTCCGGAGCCCCGTGCGGCAGTCGGGCGGCCGGCTCAGGGCCGGCCCGCAGGCGTCAGGAGCCGGCGCCTCCGGTGATCGTGAACTGCGAACCCGGTTCGACCAGGATGTTGCCGTCGGCCGAGTCGGTGATGGTCACGTTCGTCAGCGTCGCGCTGCCGCGGGCGCCGCTCTGGGCGCGGATGCCCGCGCCGTTGTCGGACTTGTCGATCTTCACGTTGCTGATCACGACGCCCGGCATGTTGCCGCCGCCGGTCTTGAACTGGATGCCGTCGTAGGTCGAGTCGTAGATGTCGGTGTCCCGGATGGTGACCCCGGTGATGTCGCGACTGGACGGGAAGAGCGTGATGGCGCCGAACTCCTGCGCCTCGCCCCAGAAGGCACCGCCCGTGCGGTAGAGGGCGTTGTTGGCGACCAGTGTCTGCCCGGAGAAGGGCAGCGGGTCGTGGTCGGTCGCCAGCATGATGCCCGGGTAGTTCATGGTGTCGTAGATCAGGTTGTTCTCCACGGTGTTGCCGTAACCGCCGTAGATCGCGACACCGTTGGCCCGCCAGGGCAGCTGGATGGTGTTGTTGACGAAGTGGTTGTCATGGCCGATGTCGACCGAGGTGTCCTTCACGTAGCGGCTGGCCCAGACCGCCAGTGAGTCGTCGCCGGTGGTGCGGAAGGAGGAGTTGAACACCTTCGAGTTCCGGGTGCCGTTGGTGAAGTTGATGCCGTCGGCGTAGGTGTCGCGGATCCGCATCCCGCTGAACTGCAGCCCGTCCGCCGGGCCCCACAGGGCGGGGATGTTGTCGTAGTCGCGGCCGACCCACACGCCCACGTTGGAGTGCTCGATCCACACGTTGCTGATCCGGGTGTTCTGGCCGAAGCGGCCGTTGAGGCCGACGCCGCCCTCGTCGTTGCCGTCACCGCCGCGGATGCGGCCGGAGCCGAAGATGGCGATGTCGGAGATCTGGGTGTTGTCGTCGATGTCGAAGCCGAAGTTGCCCTCGTGCGGGTGGTTGATGCCGCCGGCGTCCTGCGGCTCGGTCAGGGTGTAGAGCTGGGAGTACCACATGCCCGCGCCGCGGATCGTGACGTTGCTGATGCCCACCTGGTTGTACTGCCCGCGGTTCAGCGGGTCGTCGGTGAGGATCTTCTGCTCCTGCCGCCACTGGCCCGCCGGGATCCACACGCAGTTGATCGTGCCCGTCTGGTCGGCGGTGACCGCTCGCTGGATGGCGGCCGTGTCGTCGATACCGTCGTCCGGCACCGCCCCGTAGTCGGTGATCGAGGTGCACTCGGCGGGCTTGGCGGTCGGCGGGGCCACCTGCTCCAGGTCGACCATGTCGATGATGTAGAACGACGCGGTGTCGGTGGCGTCGCGCTGCAGCCGGAAGGTGGTGCCGGCCGGATAGGTGGTGTTCAGCAACGCGTTGGACTCGTCGAACAGCCGCCGGGCGTCGCCCCCTGGCCGGTTCGTCAGCCCCTCGGGGTCGTCGGTGCTGCCGTACAGCCAGCTGTGCGTCGAGGACAGCGTGAGCTTGCGGACGAAGGTGTGGTTGACGTAGAGGCTGATGGTCGCGTCGATGCCGCCGCCGGCCGCCGCGTCCGGGATGGAGTTGCGCACCACGATGGAGTTCGTCGGCACGGTCGAGGTGAACTGCACGTACTGGCCGGTGGAGTTGAGCCGTACGGACTTGCGGCCGGAGGACTCGGTGGCGAAGTCGGTGTGCCCGAAGGTGCGTTCCCGGTCGGTGGTCAGCAACGTGCCCTGGTAGGTGCCGTTCTCGGCCTCGTACTCGGTGAACGGCACGGCTGCTCCGCGGCCGACGACGATGGGCTGGGAGAAGATGTTGTTGCTTTCGTTGGTCTCGGTGACGACACCGGTCGCGTCGGCGGTGGCCACGATGGTGGCGCCGCCGCTGGTGGCGGTCCAGGTGCCGCTGACGTTCACGGTCGTGGTCGAACCGGCGGCGACCGAGGGGGTGTTGGTGTTGAGCGTGGTCCCGCCCACCGTCAGCCGGGTCACCGTGGTGGCGCCGGAGGCGGTGGTGCCGCGGTTGTGCACGGCGACGGTGAAGGAGACAGAGGCGCCGACCGCCGGATTGGACGGGCTCGACGTGACGCCGAGCACCTGGAGGTCGGGTCCGGGGCTCTGGGCGACCACCAGCGGGGAGGACGCCGTCAGGCTGTTGTTGGCGTTGTTCTGCTCGATCACCGTGTCCGACGGGTCCACCGCCGCGGTGACGGGGTAACTGCCCGTCGGCCGCTTCCCCGCGTTCACCGACACGGTGGCGGAGGCCCCGGCCGCCAGGGCGCCGACCGGGGCGGTGCCCGCGACCACGCCGCCCACGCTGACGTTCACCGTGGTGGCGGGGGAGGCCGCCGAGCCGGCGTTCCTTACGGTCGCGCTGACCGTGACGCTGTCGGTCTCCACCGGCGCCGCGGGCGACCAGGACAGGGCGGTGACCGTCAGGTCGGGGTTGGGCGCCGGGACTCCGATGACCTGGAACTCGGCGACCTGGGCCCCGGGCGCACCGGAGTTGCCGGTGATGGCGAGTTGCACGTCGGCGGCCCGGCCGCTCACCGGAATCCGCACCGAGTTCTGGTTGGTGGCCGGATTGAAGGTGTAGGCGGCCGCGGCCGCCAGTGAGGTGAAGCCGCCGCCGGCCTGCCCGCGGCCGAGGACCTGGATGTTCTGCGTCCTGGTGCCCCAGACGCCGTCGGGGTTGAGCTTGACCACGACCGAGGTCAGGTCGGCGTCCGCGCCGAGCTTCGCGGTCAGGGTCGCGGGGAAGCCGTTGGACTCCCAGTAGGTGCCCAGCTGGCCGTCGTCGGCGTTGGCCGCGACGAAGGACTGGGTCGTGGAGGAGGCCTCGATCGGCTTGCCGTGGGCGAGGTCGGTGCCGTTGCCGTCACCGGGGTCACCGGGGTCACCGCCGGGATCGGTCGCCTCGGTGCCGTAGATCTCGAACTCGGAGACCTGCGCGGCGGGCCAGCCGGTGTTGCCGGTGATGTTCAGCCGTACGTACCGCGCGTCGGCGGCGCTGAAGCTGATGGTCACGGTGTTGGCCGTGCCCGGCGCGAACGCCCGTCCCTGCGCGGCGGCCAGCGTGCTGAACGCGGTCCCGTCGGTGCTGCCCTGCACGCTGAGCGTCTCGGTGCGCGCCTCCCACGAGGCCGGCAGCTTGAGCACCACCTGGTCGACGGCGGCGATGTGCCCGAGGTCGACCTGAAGCCCCTGCGGGAACGCGTTCGTCGGACCCTCCCAGTACGAACCCTGGTTCCCGTCGGTGACATTGGCCGCGGGATAGCCGCCGGTCGACCCGCCCGCGGAAGCGGGTTTGCCGAGCGCCAGGTCGGGGCGGTCGGCAGCGCCGGCCGAGGTGGCGAGGGGGGAGAGGCCGAGGGCGATCAGGCCGGCCGCGAGCACGCCCGTGATCAGGCGTCTGAGCTGTTTGCGTTTCATGGTCTCCTCTGTTCTGTCCGGAACGAGAGAGCGGGTGGGGGGAGGCCTCCTGGCCGCTTCGGCGACGGCTCGCGCGGCGCGGGGGCATGCTGGGGCAGCGGCCGGTGCCATGAAGTTGCAAACAACAGCCAGTAAAAGTGGGGACCTTGGCCAGCTTTTTGCGAGTCAAAGGCTGCAATCATGTCTCTGCTTTGTCAACGGTTTGCACATGGCTGGCGAGTTGTTGACGTGCCGGGTGGCGGAACCGCCGTGCCGGGTGCTGGCGTCACCTCCAGCGGGGGTGGTGGCATGAGCCAGCCATGGGGGATGAGCGGGCCGGAGTTCCTGGCGGTGTACGCGGCGGCCTTCGCCGGCGCCGGGATGGTGACGGGCCTGCTGAGAGCGGGACTTCGCAAGCGGTACGACACGGATCCGGCGGCCGGCACCGGGCCCGCTGACGTCTACACGCTGGCCGTGGTCGGCGGCGGCAGGGCGCGGGTGGTGGACACCGCGGTGCAGGCGCTCATCGAGGACGGCCGGCTGCGGGCCGGCCGGAACCACCGGATCACCGTCTGCGGGACGCCCGCGGCGGCCGAGCCGGTGCAGCAGGCGGTGCTGACCTGCTTCGGCGGCACCGGGGGCATCGACCTCTCGGTCGTGCGGGCCCGCGCCGCCGCGCGCGAGCCGGTGTCGCGGATCGCCGGGGACGCCGTCGCCCGCGGCCTGCTGCTCCCGCCAGGCAGGCGGGCCGGGTCGCTGGCCGCGGCGCTGCCGATGCTCGCGGTGTTCTGCGCCGGTGTGGCCAGACTCGTCAACGGGATCCACCTGGGCCGCCCGGTCGGCCTGCTGGTCCTCGCCCTGGTGGTCAGCGGTGTCGTCCTGGGCGTCACGGCGGCGGCCGTCCCGCGGCGCACCCTGGCGGGGGACCGGCTGCTGGAGCGGGCGCGGCAGGGCGGTGCGCCCGACCCGGGGCTGTTCGGCCGCTACGACGCTGCCTACGCACCGGCCGGCGGCGGCGACTCCCTCGTCCCCGCGGCGGTCCTCGGCGTCGCGGTGCTGGGCGCCGCGGGCGTGGCGGACCCCGACCTGCGCAACGCCCTCTACGGGGGGCTGTCAGGGTCCTCGGGCGGCGACTCCGGCGGCGGAAGCGGGGGCGGCTGTGGCGGCGGCGGATGCGGTGGCGGGGGGTGCGGCGGGTGACCGCCGCCGCGCCCGCGCTGGGGTACGGCATCGGCTGGCGGCCGCAGATCGACCTCACCGTCGAGCGGCTGCCCGGCGTCGACTTCGTGGAGGCCGTCGCGGAAGGGATCGTCCCGAGGCGGCTGTTCACCTCGCTGCGCGTGCTGCGCGACCGCGGCACCACGGTGATCCCGCACGGCGTCTCGCTGTCGCTCGGCGGCGCGGAACGCCCGGACCCCCGGCGGCTGGCGCATCTCGCCGCGTGCGCGACCGCACTGGGCGCACCGCTGGTCAGCGAGCACATCGCCTTCACCCGGGCCGGCGCCTGGAACGCCGGGCACCTGATCCCGGTGCCCAGGACCAGGGCCGCGCTCGGCGTCCTCACCGAGAACATCAGGATCGCCCAGGACCAGCTGCCGGTCCCGCTGGCGCTGGAGAACATCGCGCCGCTGCTCGCCTGGCCGGACGAGGAACTGACCGAGGGCCAGTTCATCGCCGAACTCGCCGAACGCACCGGCGTGCTGCTGCTGGTCGACGTCGCCAACCTGCACACCGCGCACGTCAACCTCGGCATCGACCCGCACCGGGTGCTCGACGACCTCCCGCTGGAGCGGCTCGGCTACGTCCACGTGGCCGGCGGGGCCGAGCGGGACGGCGTCTGGCACGACACCCACACCCACCCGGTGGGCCGGGCGGTGATCGACCTGCTCGCCGACCTCGCGGCCAGGACCCGGCTGCCGGGCGTGCTGCTCGAACGGGACGGCGACTACCCGGCCGACGCCGAACTCGCCGCCGAACTCGCCGCCATCCGCGGCGCCGTGGCCAGGGGCGCCGGTGTCCGAGGATGAGCGGGCCGCGCTCGGCGCGGCGCAGCAGCGGCTGCTGGCCGCACTCGTCGGCGGCGCCGAGCCGCCGCCCGGCTTCGACCCGGAACGCGTCCGGGTCCAGGCGCAGGCGCTCCGCGCCAAGCACGCGCACGCCGCTTCGGCGCCCCGCGGCCGGCGCCGCTTCCTCCCGCGATGGCGCCCGGCCGGCGCGTGGGCGTCCCATGGCGGCCGCTGAGCGTCCCCGCTACCCGCGGTGGCCGCCTTCCTCGTCCCGCGCGGCCTTCCGCGGACGCAGAGTGACGAGCGGCGGGCCTGGCGGCGGGTCTGGCGCCGGGCCTGGCGGCCGGGCGGGGCCGTCAGCCGCCCGGGGTGTTCTCGCCCTGCGTGCAGACCACGAACAGCGTCAGGTCGGCCGCGGTGCCGCGGTGCCCGGGCCGGCTGCGGGCGTCCCGGGCGAGGTCCTTGCGCACCGCGACGGTCCACCCGGTGGCGTCCGGGGTCGGCCGGCTCTCCACCAGGTCCGCCGAGGTGTGGCCGAGGGTCCGTCCCCGGGGGGCCGAGAGGGCGAAACCGCCGCTCAGGACGTTCTCTTCCGGCGGGCACATCAACGTGCGCGGGCTGCCGTCGGCGCCGCCCCTGATCACGCCGCCTTGCACCGCCTGCGGCTGTACGGTGGTCTGCGCCACGGCTGTCGTTCCGCCGCCTGCCATGACGACGAGCACCGAGGTGCCCACCGCCGCGGCGGCGCGCTTGAGGGTCCTGCTGATCACTGAACGCGCTCCTTCCAGCTGTCCTCGCACTTCCCGCCGAAGCGGTTCCAGTCATTGCAGCACGCCCCCGACCGGAAGCGCGGCCGGACACCCAGAGTGACCACTATCGAGTGACCGTACGGGATTCGGCGCTGTGTCCACTCCCCATTGCGCACTCTGCGTGATCAAATCATCGCTGTCCGTAGTCACATGTGCGGCCTGACCGGCGTATGCCGCACGCCGTCCGTCCCGTCCGCCGGTGCGGCCGGGCTGAGGAGTCCGATGTCACCCAACAGATCACGCATCCGCCCGCGCACCGGACGGCCGGCGGTGCGGGCGGCCTGGGGCGCCGTGCTCGCCCTGGGCACGACCGCCGCGCTGACCGCGCCGCTGTCGGCCTCGGCCGCCTCCGACCCCGGGTCGGGGGACCGTGCCACGCGCGCGGTCCAGACCGGCTACCCGCAGACCACCCGCACCCTGCGGCTGAAGATGCTCACCGAGACGCAGGCCAAGGACAACGCGAAGTTCGACCCGGCGAAGTCGGGGAAGTTCACCGACTACTTCTCCAGCCCCGACTTCGGCGTCCATGTCGCGCTGCTGCCGACCGGCAGGGTCCTGCTGTTCTCCTTCGAGAGCGTCGAGGACAACCCGCAGAAGGAGCCCGCGCCCACCGACGTCATCGGCAGCCGCAACGCCGGCCGCGCCTACGTCTGGGACCCGGCCGCCGGTGAGGGCCCGGCGGCCTTCAAGGCCGTACCGCCGCCGGTGGTCAACATGCCGGACGGGACCGACGAGCCGCGGCCCGCCCCGTTCTTCTGCGCCGGCCACTCCTACCTGCCCAACGGCATGATCGGCGTGTTCGGCGGGAATCTGGGCGGCAACGGCGGCACCGGGGCCAAGCTCGCGCTGGTCTTCGACCCGTGGACGGAGACCTGGCACCAGCAGCAGGATCTGGCGGTCGGCCGCTGGTATCCGACCGTGGTCACCGACGCCGAGGGCCGGCAGGTCATCATGTCCGGCCAGTCCGAGCTGGGTTGGGGCACCCCGACACCGGTCATCGAGCAGTTCCCGGCGAAGGGCGTCCCGGTCCCGTCCGACCCGGCACAGGCTCCTGACGGCGTCGCCGCCGACCAGTGGTCCTCCGAGGCGCCGTACCGGATGGACTACCCGCACCTCTTCGCGCTGAACGACGGGAGGATCTACGGCTTCGGCCGCGACGCGGACCAGGAGTGGCGCTTCGACCCGGCCGACCAGTCCCGTACGCAGCTGCCCGACCGTCCCGACGGGGGCCTGCGCAACTACGGTTCTGCCATCGCGCTGCCGGGCGGGACGCAGGGCCCCGACTCGGTCCTGGTGCTCGGCGGGAACCGCAACGACCCGAACACCTACCGCTTCTCCGGCGGCGCGTGGCACAAGGACACCCCGCGCGCGTTCGGCCGCACCCAGGACGACACGCTCATCCTGCCCGACGGCACGCTGCTCACCGTCAACGGCGCCTACGACATCCGCAACTACGGCAACGGCGACCTCAACCCGAACGCCGACCTGAAGTACCGCCAGACCGAGATGCGCGACGCCGACGGCACCTGGCGGCTCGGGCCCGCCCAGCGCCTGCCGCGCGGCTACCACTCCAACGCCGTCATCCTCCCCGACGGCCGGATCATGGTCACCGGCGACGAGCTCCAGCAGATCGCCAACAACCCGGACATCACCTCGGGCCAGAACGGCACCATCGAGATCTACGAGCCGGCCTATCTGCACCAGGGCGCCCGACCGGTGCTGAGCAGCGCGCCCACCGGCCCGGTCGGCTACGGCGCCGACGTGCGGGTCGGCACCAGCACCCCTGACCAGGTCAGCAGGGCGGTCCTGCTGGCGCCCATCACCTCCACCCACTCGGTGGACACCAGCCAGCGGCACCTGGACCTCCAGATCACCGGCCGTGCCGGGAACCAGCTGGAGTTGAAGATGCCACCGTCCGCCAAGGCGGCCCCGCCCGGCTACTACATGCTCTTCCTGCTCAACGACAAGGGCGTGCCCAGCGTCGCCAAGTGGGTCCGGCTGGCGCCCACTTCCTGAACCACCGTCCCAGCCCACGCCCCCCGGGGGCGGCCGCCGGCCGCCCCCGGGGGGTTTCGCTGTCCCCGCCGCCTCGGGCCGGGCCGGGCGGTGGCACGGTGTCACGGCGCCCGTGCCGTGCACGGAAAGCGGCCAACCTGCGGCGCCTGGAAGGTACTTCGGTGACAAAGCGTGGTAGCAGGGCAGGAAGAGACCACCCGGGTGGCATGGCACCCGCAGCCCGGGCGGTGGGTGCCGCCGGGCCGGCGGCGTCCGGGAAGGAGCGCCCTGATGGAGATCGACGCCGACGCGCTCGCGGTCGCGCCGCTGGACACCGCAACCGCCCGGGATCCGGGCCTGTCCGGGGCGAAGGCCGCCAACCTGGCCCGCGCCGCCGCGGCCGGCCTGCCGGTACTGCCCGGCTTCGTGATCGTGCCCGCCGGCCGCGCCCCCGGCCTCCCCGGCGGTGGCGACGCGCTGCGCGCCGCCGCCGTCTACCTGGTGATCTACCTCTACCGCTGGGAGTGGCAGCGCGCGATCGTCGCGGGGGTCCTGCTGCTCGCCGTCGAGGGTTTCCTGGTGCTGGTGGTGATGCTCGGCAGGCTGGGCCGGATCGAGCGGCGGCTCGCCGAGGCCGACAGCCGCGTCGACGAGATCAGGCGGCGTCTCGAGCACTCCCGCGACGAGCGGTCGGCGAACGCCTTCCGCTGGCTCGGCGGCGACCCGCGCCGCGACGCCCCTGACGGTACGGGCCGGACCTTCGTGTTCGTCCCCGTGCTGATGGTGACCGGAGCGGCGCTGTCCGGACTGGCCTGGGTGGTGTAGCGGTTCGCCGCCCTCACCGCCCGCCCCGGCGCCGAACGCCGCCTGGCGGGCCGGCTCGCCCCGCTGGCCGCCCCGGTGGGCGGCGTCCGCGGCCCGCTGCCGCAGTGGGAGGACCGGCCTGTCGTGCCGCGTCCGCACGTGCTGCGCACGTCGGCCGCGGTGCTCGGCTCGCTGATCGCCGTCGTGCTGCTGGTCCTCGGCGTCAGAGCCCTGTCCGACGCCACCGAGACCCGCGCCGAGTCCCGGCCGAACTCCGCCGCCAGCATCGTGGTCTTCCAGATCCAGGTGCACGGCGGCAACAGCGAACAGGCCCGCCGGCTCGCCGCCCAGGACCTGTGGGAGAGCTGCCGGCGCTCGACGTCCGCCGACAGCCCGGCAGCGAGCCTCGACCGGCTCTCCGGCGGGGTCTACGCGGCCGTCGTCCGCCCCGCGCTCAGCTCCCACGACAAGCTGCGGCTGCGCGGCTGCCTGACGGACGCGACGGCCAACCGGGCGACCGCGACGGTGCTGGGCGACGGTGACGCGATACGCGCTCACTGACCGTCAGGCCCGAGGGGGACACGGCGGCGGCAGGTACGCTGCTGGCACGGTCGCCGCCGCCGGCACGGCTGCGGCGGCTCCCGTCCCCGGCCTTCCGCCCAGGTGGTGACCCGCGCTTGCCCCCGTCCCCGGCTCCCCCCGTCGCCCCGCCCCCACCCGTCCTCGCCCCGGCCCCGCGACCACCTCTCACGTACCGGCAACTGCCGCGCCGGCTGGCGAAGTTCCTGGTCCTCGCGCTGCTCGGCTACGGCGTGCTGTGGGCCGGCTCGGCCGGCGGCATGCTCGCGCTGACCGGCTGGGCCCGCCACGACGCCTCCGGCGGGCGGCACACCGCGGCCGGCATCAACCACTTCCTGCGCGTCGACGGCAAGGTGTGGCGCGGCTCGGCACCCGCCCAGGCCGGCTACCGCGAACTCGCCCGGCAGGGCATCAGCACCGTGGTCGACCTGCGCGCCGAGCACCTGCCCGCCGATGAACTGGCCCGCCCCGCCCGGGCCGGCATCACCGCGGTCCGGCTGCCGATCCGCGACGGCCAGACCCCCCCGAGGCGTCAGGTGGACGAATTCCTCGCCGTCGTCCGGCAGTCGCCGGGGCCGGTGTACGTGCACTGCGGCGCCGGCGTCGGCCGTACCGGCTCGATGATCGCGGCCTACCTGGTGCGCACCGGCCAGGCCACCGTCCACCAGGCCACGGTCAGGACGCTGGCGGTGGGCCCGCCCTCCATCGAGCAGGTCTACTACGTGCTCAACGTCTCGGCCCGCGGCGCGGCCCGCCCGCCCGCGCTCGTACGCGGCATCAGCCGGTTCTTCGACGCCCCGCGCCGGATCAAGGCCTCGCTGTGATCCGCCCCTCGGGACCCGACGGGTCCTGAACCGTCCGGCGGCCACGGGACCTCCCGTGGCCGCCGGTGGCGATTACCTGGCGCGGCGCGCGACCGTGAAGTGGTCGATGCGTCGCCCTGTCTCGGCGATGGCGGAGACCGTCAGCGTCGACTCGCGGCCCGGGCGGGCAGGTTCGACGTCCACCGAGACGAACGAGTAGCCGGTGTAGCGCACCCGCGACCAGTGCACGGTGTCCACCACGTGCGCGCCGCCCTTGGCCGAGTGCCAGGTGGTCACCGTGTCCACCCGGTTCTCGCTGCCCTCGAAGGTGTCGGGGGCCGGGAAGTCGTAGAGGCTGCGGCCCGCACCGCCCGCGGTGATGTAGACGGTGCCGTCGGTGGCCGGACGGGTGGTCTCCCCGATCGGCACCGCGTGCGCGACCGCGCCCTTGCGGATCGCGTCGGTCCGCTCGTAGACGTGGTTGTGGCCGTTGATCACCAGGTCGACCTGGTGCTTCTCGAAGATCGGCACCCACTCGGCCTGCACGCCGCCGTCGGAGGCGTGCGAGTTGGTGGTCGAGTAGGCGCAGTGGTGGAAGAAGACCACCAGGAAGTCGATCTCCCGGCGGCCGCGGTAGCCGGCCAGGGTGCGGTCCAGCCACGCGGTCTGCTTGCCGCCGGTGATCCCGTAGTTGGCGGGGATCTCGTACGACACGTCGTTCGCGTCGAGCGCGATCACCGCGGTGTTGCCGTAGACGAAGGAGTAGGCGCCCGGCTGGTTCTTCGGGTCGTGGCCGTTGCCCGGCAGCGTCCAGCGGGCCTCCTGGCCGCCGTAGCCGTTGGGCGAGTACCAGGCCTCCATGTCGTGGTTGCCGGTGGTGACCATCCACGGCACCCGGGCCGACACCGACTCGGTCTGCGCCAGGAAGGAGTCCCAGGTGCGCGCGTCGTAGTCGGCCGCGTCGCTCTGCTGGCCGGAGCCGTCCGGGTCGGCGTAGCAGATGTCGCCCGCGTGCAGGTGGAAGGCCGGGTTCTGCGCCAGGATCAGCGAGTCGTTGGCCAGCGCGTGGTAGCTGACGCCCTGGTCGCCGAAGGCGGTGAAGGTGAAGCGCTCGCTGCGCGCGGGCGCGGTGGTGAACGAGCCGATGGTGGCGAAGGCCGCCGAGGTCGCCGGGTCGAAGCCCTCGTGGCCGACGCCGTAGTAGTACGTGGTGCCGGGACGCAGGCCGTCGATCCGCGTGTGCAGGTAGAACTGGTCGACCGGCGGCAGCTTGCTGTTCAGCAGCTGCGGGGTGTGCAGGTCCCGGACCTCGGCCTCGATCCTGTGGCTGAGCGACCAGGGCTGCAGGCCGATCCGCACGAACGGCTTGCGGACCGCGAGCGGCACCTGCCAGGAGATGGTGAACTGCGTCTTCGGGTCGGCCCCGAACTGCAGGTGCCGCCCGAACGGGGCGACCAGCGCTCCGTCGACGTGGTGGTCGGTGGCCGGCCGGGTGAGCAGTGCCGGGCTGGTGCTCTGGGCCTGCGCGACCCCGCTGAGCAGCCCGGACGCGGCGACCGTGCCCGCGGTGGCGATCCCGCCGAGCACCATCCGACGGCGCGTCACCTTGGACCGCAGATACTCGTGCTGCTCCGCCATGCTCATCTTCGCTGCGAGCCTGGCGTCAATACCCGTGTGAGGTGTGTCCATGCTGCGCAATCTGGCAGCGCCGGGCAACCGCCAGGGGACACCCGGGTGAACGTCGGATGTCTGCTTCCCTCTGGACGGTGGGCAGTTGGCCGCCTGACCGGGGTTGCCCGCCCGCGTCACCTTCCCCGCTGTCACTGCGGCCCCACCAGCCAACCCCGCCTTCGATCATCCGTCAATACCCCGGTGGTCGGCATCTTTTGCAGGCCGGGTGAGGGCTGTGGGGGATGTTCCGCAGGGTTCTGCTTTTTTCGTTGACAGCGGAAAAGAATGATCCTATGTTTCCGGCCATGCGCCCAGCCCCTCTGCACGCGACGGTCCCGGCGACGACGCCTGCCGCCTCCCTGGTCTTCACCACCGTGCTGTCCCGCGGCCCGCTCACCCGGTCCGAGATCGCCCGGCGGACCAGGCTGTCGCCGGCCGCGGTCACCAAGGCGGTACGCCCGCTGATGGAGGTCGGCTACCTGGTCGAGGACCTGGACGAGGACGCGCGGCCCGCCGTCGGACGCCCGGCCAACCTGGTGCGGGTGGACGGCGGCAGGGCGCTGTTCATCGGTGTCAAGGTGACGGGCGACGAGATCATCGCCGTGCTCACCGACCTGTGCTGCCGCATCCGGGTCGCCCGGCACGCGCCGCTCGGCGGGCGCGAGCCCGCGGCGGTGCTGCCGCCGCTCATCGCCATGGTGCAGGAACTCCTCACGGAGGCGGACGGGTTCGGCGTCCCGGTGTCCGGTCTCGGCATCGCCGTGTCGGGCGACGTCGACCGGGTGGACGGCGTGGTGCGCTACTCGCCCTTCCTGGACTGGCGGGACGTACCGCTCGCCGACGTCGCAGGCACCGCGACCGGGCTGCCGGTCACCGTCGACAACGACGTGCGGGCGCTCACCGTGGCCGAACAGTGGTTCGGGGCCGGAGTGGGCCTGTCCGACTTCGCGCTGGTGACGGTCGGCGCCGGCATCGGCTGCGGTCTTGTGGTGCACGGGCGGGTGGTCTCGGGGGCGCACGGCGTCGCCGGCGAGATCGGGCACCTGTCCATCGATCCGCTCGGGCCGCCGTGCCACTGCGGCAACCGCGGATGCGTGGAAGGCATCGCGTCGGACCCGGCGATCCTGCGCGCCGTCCGCGCCGCCACCGGCCTGCCGCTGGCCGGCGCCGCCGAGGCCCTGGAACTGGCCCGCGCCGGGGACCCGCTGGCCAGGGAGGTCTACGCACGGGCCGGTGCGGCGATCGGCCGCGCCATCGGTTCCGTGGTCAACGTCCTCGGTCCAGAGCGGGTGATCATCTCCGGTGAGGGACTGGCCGCCTACGACCTCTTCGCCGAGGACATCCGCACCGCCTTCGCCAGTTCGGCCTTCGGCACCGCCGCACAGTGCGACGTGATGACTCGCCCGCTGCCCTTCGAGGAGTGGGCGCGGGGCGCCGCGGCCACCGCGATCCAGACCTTCATCGGCCCCCACACCCCCCAGGACTAGACGCCGCGGCAGCCGCCGAGCCGCCCTTCCCCTCCGACCCCCCCTGCCCCGGAACGCGCTCCCGGTTCCGGCACGCCCTTGCCCGTACCCCCGACAGGAGGTCCGCCCCCCATGCGGTCATCGTCCTACCCGGCCCCGCACGGAGCCGCCACCGGCCCCGTGCGCCGGTCGCTCAGAGCCCTGCTGGTGCTGGCCGTCACGGCCGGCCTGGCGACGGCCGTGCCCGCCGGCGCCCGTGCCGCGGCCGCCGCTCCCGCGGCCCCGCCTGCGGCCGCCGGCGCCCAGGCGGCAGCCGCGGGCGGCACCGCCGCCACGCCGTACATGGGCTGGTCCAGCTGGAGCATGCAGTCCTCGCAGTATCCGGGTCTCAACCCGGAAGGCAGCTACAGCTACCTCACCGAGGCGAACGTCCTGAAGCAGGCGGACGCCCTCGCCACCACGCTGAAGCCGTACGGCTACGACTACGTCAACATCGACGCCGGCTGGTGGATGGACAACAGCTGGACGCCCGGCTATGACCAGTACGGCCGGCAGCGGCCCGACCCGGTCCGCTTCCCGCACGGCATGAAGCCGGTGGCCGACCACATCCACGCCAAGGGCCTCAAGGCCGGCATCTACCTGCCCGTCGGCCTGGAGAAGGGCGCCTACGGCAACGGCGAGGTGCCGATCTGGAACGCCCCCGGCTGCACCACCGCCGACATCGTCTACCCGGACCTGCGCACCACCAACGGCTGGGACAGCGCCTACAAGCTGGACTTCGGCAACCCCTGCGCGCAGAAGTACGTCGACTCGCAGGCGCGGGCCTTCGCCGACTGGGGCTACGACTTCCTCAAGCTGGACGGCGTCGGTCCCGGCTCGGCCAAGTCCGGTGACAACTACGACAACGTCCCCGACGTCGCCGCCTGGCAGCAGGCCATCGCCGCCACCGGCCGGCCCATCCACCTCGAAATATCCTGGGCACTGGACATCGGCCACGCGGCCGACTGGCAGCGGTACTCCGACGGCTGGCGGATCGACACCGACGTCGAGTGCTACTGCAACACCCTTGTCACCTGGGAGAACTCGGTCGACAACCGGTGGCAGGACGCCCCCGCGTGGAGCAGCAAGGCGGGTCCGGGCGGCTGGAACGACCTGGACGCGGTCGACGTCGGCAACGGCGCGATGGACGGCCTGACCAAGGCCGAGCGGCAGAGCTATCTGACGCTGTGGGCCATCAACAAGTCCCCGCTGTTCACCGGCGACGACCTCACCGCGCTGGACAGCTACGGCGTCTCCCTGCTGACCAACCGGGAGGTCATCGCCGTCGACCAGAACGCCTCGCCGGTCGCGCGCCCGGTCACCCCGGTGGGCGACCAGCAGGTGTGGGCCGCGAAGAACGCCGACGGCAGCTACACCGTCGCCCTGTTCAACCTCGCCGGCGCGCCGGCCTCCGTCACCGCGGGCTGGGCGTCGCTGGGCTTCGCCGGCAGCGCCTCGGTGCGTGACCTGTGGAACAAGCAGAACCTCGGGTCGTACCGGGACGGCATCACCGGGGCACTGCCCGCGCACGGCTCCCGGCTCTTCACCGTCAAGCCGGCCGGCCACGCGCTGGTGACGACGGCCTACGAGGCGGAGTCCGCGGCCAACACCCTCGGCGGCAACGCCTCCGTCGCGGACTGCGCGGCCTGTTCCGGTGGCCACAAGGTCGGCAACCTCTACGCGGGCGGCACGCTGCGGTTCAACGACGTCACGGCGGCGAAGGACGGCATCTACACCGTCAAGGTCGCCTACACCAGCGGTGATCCGCGCTCGGTGACGGTCCGCTCCAACAGCGGCAACGGAACATCCCTGCCCTTCCCGTCCACCGGCGACTGGGGCACCGTCCAGACCGTCGCCGTCCAGCTCGCGCTCAAGGCGGGCGCCAACACCATCACCTTCGACAGCGGCGCCGACGGATACGCGCCCGACATCGACCGGATCGACGTGCCGCAGTCCGGCTGACCGACCCCGGGCGGGGCCCGGTGACACCGGCCGGGCCCGCCCCCACCCCGTCAAGGCCGCACGACCGCTCCCGCCGTCCCTCACCCTGGAGTGCAGCACGTGGACATCCAGCACACCGACTCACCCGCACCCGACAACCGCCCCAGCCGCCGGGGCTTCCTGGCCCTCGCCGCCGCGACCGGCGCCACCGCCGCCCTCGGCCTGCCCGCATTCTCGGCGTCGGCGGCCCCGCAGCGTCCCACCGACTCGCCCCTGCTGTCCGCCGCCGACGCCGCGCGGAACCAGCTGTGGTGGCAGGCACCCGGCTCGGCCGGCTCGATGATCGGCCAGGGCCTGCCGGTCGGCAACGGCCGGCTGGGAGCGCTCGCCGGCAACGACCCCGCCGCCGAGCTGCTGATGATCACCGACGCCACCCTGTGGACCGGGGGCCGCAACGACACCCTGCAGGACGACGGCCAGTTCCCCTACGGCCGCGACGACTTCGGCTCCCTCACCCTGCTGGGCCAGCTCACCGTCGAGATACCCGACCACGACCTCGGCTCGGTGAACGGCTACCGCCGCGTCCTGGACATGGCGCAGGGCGTGCTGACCACCAGCTACGACGTCGGCGGCGCGAGTTACCAGCGGCAGATCTTCGCCAGCCGCCCCGACGACGCGATCGTGCTGCACTTCTCCCAGCGCGGCGGCGGCAGTTACACCGGCACCGTCTCCCTCGCCGGCACCCACGGCGAGACCACCACCGCCGACCGCGGCGGCCGCCACGCCTCGTTCGGCGCGGCCCTCGGCAACGGCCTGGCCTACGGCGCCGCGGTCACGGCCACCAGCAGCACCGGCAAGGTCGCCGTGGACGGCACGGCGCTGTCGTTCACGGGGTGCAGGGACCTCACCGTGGTCGTCAGCGGCGGCACCGACTACGCCCCGGACGCGTCGGCCGGCTTCCGTGACCCGTCCGTGGACCCGGAACGCCTCGCCAGGACGAAGGTCCTCGCCGCGGCCCGGCACTCCGCGACCACCCTGCTGCACACCCATGTCGCCGACTTCCGGGCCGCCTTCGGCGGGTTCGACCTGCGGCTGGGCACGTCCTCGGCGGCGCAGCGCGCGCTGGACACCTGGCAGCGGGTGCAGGCCCGCTACCGCGACGACGTCCCCGACCCGGAGCTGGAGGCCGCGTATCTGCAGTACGGCCGCTACCTGATGATCTCCGGGTCGCGGGGCAGCCTGCCGATGGGCCTGCAGGGCGTGTGGCTGGACGGCAACGACCCGGACTGGATGGGCGACTACCACACCGACATCAACCTCCAGATGAACTACTGGATGGCCGACAGGGCGGGCCTGGCGGACAGCTTCGACGCCTTCGCGGACTACTGCCTGGCGCAGCTGCCCTGCTGGACCGACACCACCAGGCGGCTGTTCGACGACCCGGCCAACCGATACCGCAACTCCAGCGGCAAGGTGGCCGGCTGGACCGTGGCGATCTCCACCAACCCTTACGGCGGCGGCGGTTGGTGGTGGCATCCGGCCGGCAACGCGTGGCTGTGCCACAACCTCTTCGAGCACTACGAGTACACCCAGGACCGCGACTACCTGGCGAAGGTCTACCCGCTCATCAAGGGAGCCGTCGACTTCTGGGAGGCGCGGCTGATCACCACCACCGTCACCGATGCTTCCGGGGCCACCCGCGAGGTATTGATCGCCGACAGCGACTGGTCGCCCGAGCAGGGGCCGCTGGATGCGAGGGGGATCACCTACGCCCAGGAACTGGTGTGGAACCTCTTCGGGCACTACCGCACCGCGACCCTGGTGCTCGGCAGGGACACCGGCCACAGCGCGGCGGTCGAGGCGCTCCGCGACCGGCTCTACCTGCCCGTGGTCAGCCCCACGACCGGCTGGCTTGAGGAGTGGATGTCACCGGACAACCTCGGCGAGACCACCCACCGCCACCTGTCACCGCTGTTCGGCCTCTTCCCTGGTGACCGGATCCGCCCCGACGACTCCACCCCGAAGGGCATCCTGGCCGGCGCGACGGCCCTGCTCACCGCCCGCGGCATGAACAGTTTCGGCTGGGCCAACGCCTGGCGCAGCCTGTGCTGGGCGCGGCTGAAGGACGCCGAGAAGGCCTACCGGCTGGTCGTCACCAACCTCAGGCCGTCGGCGGACGGCAGCAACGGCAGCGCGATGAACCTGTTCGACATCTACGAGGTGGAGCAGGGCCGCGGCATCTTCCAGATCGACGCCAACTTCGGCACCCCCTCCGCGATCGTGGAGATGCTGGTCTACTCCCGGCCCGGCCACGTCGAGCTGCTGCCCGCGCTGCCCGCCGCGTGGGCGGCAGCCGGCTCGGTCTCCGGCGTGGGGGTCCGCGGCGGCTTCGTCGTGGACCTGAGCTGGCGGGACGGCAAGGTCACCCAGGCGACCCTGCGCAGCGTGGGGGGCCGCACCACGACGCTCGCCGCGGGCGGCGGCTCCCGCCGGATCGACCTCAGGCCGGGGGAGTCCGTCACCCTGCGCCACCTGTAGGGCGCCGCGGGGGCGCTGGCTGGAAAACATCGGTGCGCCGGGCGGCCCGGCGCACCGGAACCCCGCGGTCCGTGACCTCGTCGAGACTTGTCCGTGCGTGATGAATGTATTAAAGTCCTGGTCATGTCCAGTGCACACAGGGTCTTCGACACGCGGTCGACCGGGGGAACCCCGCTCGTCGCGCGTCGGCATGTCGACCTGTGCCACTGCAACGGCGACCTCTGTACGCCGTGACGCGAATTCGCCCCTGAGGTCCCCGCCGCCCCGTGCCCACCCGGCCGTGTGCGGCGGCACACGACTGCCGGGGCGGCGTCCCGGCGCCTCGCGCCGGCCCTTCACCACCCGGCCCGGTCGTCGTCCGCCTGCCGCTCCTGATCCGCGTACTCGCTGAGGAGCGTGCGGCACGAGCTGCACCGCGCCGGTCCACCTCATCCGCGGTGTCCGGCCGTGTCCGCTCTCTCCAGGAGTTCCCCCTTGCCTGCCCTGCTCAAGAGAACCCCGTTCTGGGCCCAGATCCTCGGCGGTCTGGTCCTCGGCGTCGTCCTCGGGCTGATCGCCCGCGACGCCGACGTGAACTGGCTCACCGAGACCCTCACCCGGATCGGCGACATCTTCGTCCAACTGCTCAAGCTGGCCGTCCCGCCGCTGGTCTTCACCGCCGTGCTGGTCAGCGTGGTGAACCTGCGCAACGTCACCAACGCCGCCCGCCTGGCGCTGCGCACGCTGACGTGGTTCTGCATCACCTCGCTGATCGCGGTGAGCATCGGCCTGCTGCTGGGGCTCGCCACCAAGCCCGGCGACGGCGTGCACCTCAAGGCCGCCGCGCTGCCCGACGAGCTGCACAAGGGCAGCTGGATCGACTTCCTCACCGGGATCATCCCCACCAACGTGGTGGACGCCTTCAGCGAGCCCAACGTGCTGCAGATCGTCTTCCTCGCCGTGGTGGTCGGCGCCGCGTGCCTGTCGGTCGGCCCGAAGGCAGAACCCCTGATCGACTTCTCCAAGGTCGTGCTCGAGGTCGTGCAGAAGGCGCTGTGGTGGGTCATCAGGCTCGCCCCGCTGGGCACGCTGGGACTGATCGGCAAGTCCGTCGCCACCTACGGCTGGGACCTGCTCAAGCCGCTCGGCACCTTCACCGTCGACGTCTACGTGGGCTGCGCCCTGGTGATGTTCGTGGTCTACCCGCTGCTGCTCGCGCTGGTCGGCAAGGTGAACCCGGTCAACTTCTTCAGGGGTGCGTGGCCGGCCATCCAGCTCGCCTTCGTCTCCCGCTCCTCGGTGGGCACCATGCCGGTGACGCAGCGGGTGACCGAGCGGCTCGGCGTGCCGCGCGACTACGCCTCGTTCGCGGTGCCGTTCGGCGCCACCACGAAGATGGACGGCTGCGCCGCGGTCTACCCGGCGCTGGCGGCGATCTTCGTCGCGGAGGTCTACCACGTGCACCTGGGGATCGGCGACTACCTGCTGATCGCCTTCGTCTCGGTGATCGGCTCGGCCGCGACCGCCGGGCTCACCGGCGCCATCGTGATGCTGACGCTGACCCTGAGCACGGTCGGCCTGCCGCTCGAAGGCGTCGGCCTGCTGCTCGCGATCGACCCGATCCTGGACATGATGCGGACCGCGACCAACGTCGCCGGGCAGGTCGTGACCCCGGTCCTGGTCGCCTCGCGGGAGAAGATCCTGGACCTGGAAAAGTTCAACAACCCGCGCGACATCGAGGACCCCGACGAGCAGTCCGCCGAGCAGAGCGCACCCGACCGGGAGCTGGTCGGCGTCTGACCCCGGAACGCACTGCGGCGGCCCCCGGCCTCTCCACCACGGAGACCGGGGGCCGCCGCATGCGGTGCGGCGTCAGCCGGCCGCCGCGGTCGCGCGGGCCAGCTCCAGCGTCCGCTCGACGGCCCCGGGTATGTCGTCGACGGGGAACAGCGCGTGCCGTACGGTCCGCTCGCGGTCCACGACCAGGACCAGGCGCTTGAGACGCAGCCGCCCCGCGCCCCGGAAGGCCGGCAGCCGCAGGGCGGCCGCCAGTTGCTGCTGGGCGTCGGAGAGCAGCGGGTAGGGCACGGACTGGGCGCGGGCGAAGGCCGCCTGTTCGTGGGGGAGTTGGGTGCTGACCCCGTGCACCGCCACGCCCACCCGGCGGAAGTCGGGCCAGGTGTCGCGGAAGAGCTGGTTCTCCAGGGTGCACCCGGGGGCGCCGGGGATCGGGTCGTCGCCCCAGTCCACGCCGGTGCCGGGGTAGGTGAACAGCACGGTGGCGGCGGCGTCCGGGGCCACGACGTGGTGCGGGTCCCCGTCGGCGCCGGGCAGCCGGAGGTCCGCGGGCAGCTGCGTGCCGGTACGGGCGAGGGCGTGCACCCGGGCGTGCTCGGAACTGTCCGGCGCCGCCGTCGCGGTGGCGCTGCCGTCGCCGAGCACCCAGCGGTCGCCCCAGTCCTGCATGGCCACCAGCAGCGGCAGCAGGGCGAGTCCGGCGTCGGTGAGCAGGTACTCGTAGCGGACCGGGCGGCGCTGGTACAGGCTGCGGCGCAGGACACCGCGGGCCACCAGGGCGCCGAGCCGTTCGGTGAGGACCTTGCGGGACAGGCCGAGTTCGGCGGCGAGGGCGTCGAAGCGCACATGGCCGCGCGCCACCTCTCGCAGCACGAGCACGTTCCACCAGTCGGCCATCACGACGGCGGCCTGGGCGATCCCGCAGTCGGCGTCGGCGTTGTGCATCTTCATCCCGGCAGAGTACATTCCTTTTCGGAACTCACTTTGTTTTGGGTGGGAACTTAGTCCCGCCGTACGGACCGACCATGGGGAGCAGCACCATGACCGCCATCACCCGGATCGTCGCGCGCGAGATCATCGACAGCAGGGGCAACCCGACCGTCGAGGTGGACGTGGAGCTCGCCGACGGCTCGACCGGGCGGGCGGCCGCGCCGTCGGGTGCCTCGACCGGCGCGCGGGAGGCCGTGGAACTGCGCGACGAGGACCCGGCCCGCTTCCACGGCAAGGGCGTCAGGCGCGCCGTCGACGCCGTCAACGAGTCCATCGCGGACGTCGTGGTGGGCCTGCCCGCGGAGGACCAGGCCCTGGTGGACGCCGCGTTGATCGAGCTGGACGGCACCCCCGACAAGGCCAGGCTCGGGGCGAACGCGATCCTGGGCGTCTCGTTGGCCACCGCCAAGGCCGCCGCGCTCGCCCACAGGGTGCCGCTCCACCGCTACGTCGGCGGGGTGGACGCGCGGCTGCTGCCGGTGCCGATGATGAACATCGTCAACGGCGGCGCGCACGCCGACAACCGCCTGGACTTCCAGGAGTTCATGATCGCGCCGATCGGCGCCGCCACCTTCGCCGAGGCGGTGCGGATGGGCTCCGAGGTCTTCCACACCCTGCGCCGCGACCTGCTGGCCGCCGGCCACAGCACCGGCGTCGGCGACGAGGGCGGCTTCGCCCCGGATCTGCGCAGCGCGGAGGAGGCGCTGGACTTCGTCGTCCGGGCGGTCGAGCGGACCGGTTACAAGCCCGGCACGGACATCACCGTCGTGATGGACCCCGCCACGTCCGAGTTCTTCCGTGACGGGGTCTACGACTACGCCGGCGAGGGTGTCCGCCGCAGCGTCGAGGAACACGTCGACTACCTCGCCGCGTTGGTGGCCGCGTATCCGGTCGCGTCCATCGAGGACCCGATGGCCGAGGACGACCGCGACGGGTGGCGGCTGCTGATGGCACGGCTCGGCGACCGCTGCCAGCTCACCGGCGACGACGTCTTCTGCACCAACGAGACGCTGCTGCGCGAGGGGATCCGCGACGGCGTCGCCAACTCGATCCTGGTGAAGGTCAACCAGATCGGCACCCTCACCGAGACGCTGGCCACCGTCGGCACCGCGCACCGCGCCGGCTACACCGTCGTGATGTCCCACCGGTCAGGCGAGACCGAGGACACCACCATCGCCGACCTCGCCGTCGCCACCGGCTGCGGCCAGATCAAGACCGGTTCGCTGTCCCGCTCCGACCGCACCGCCAAGTACAACCAGCTCATCCGTATCGAGGAGGAGTTGGGCACCCAGGCCCGCTACGCCGGCCGCGACGCCCTCGGCCTGCGCCCCCGGACCCCCTGACGCCGGGGCGGCACCGTACGGGTGGGCCGCCCCGGCGTCAGCCGGTGTGGGTCAGAAGACGCGGATCGCGGTCTCAGCGGGGTCGGCGAGCAGGTCGGAGATCTCGTCGTCCAGCCGGACCAGGGTCACCGACGCGCCTGCCATGTCCAGCGAGGTGCAGTATTCGCCGACGTAGCTGCGGGCGACGCTGATGCCGCGGTCGGCCAGCAGGCGGTGAGCGATGCCGTACACCAGATACAGCTCGCTGATCGGGGTGCCGCCCAGGCCGTTGACCATCAGCGCCACCTCGTCGCCCGAGGCGTACGGCAGGTCGTCGGCGACCGCGTCCACCAGCTCGCGGACGATGGTGTCCGCTTCCTGCAGCTTCTCCCGGCGGCGGCCCGGCTCGCCGTGGATGCCGACGCCCATCTCGACCTCGTCGTCGGGCAGTTCGAACAGCGGCGAGCCCTTGGCCGGGGGAGTGCACGCGGTGAGGGCCATACCCATGGTGCGGGTCACCGAGTTGACCTTCTCGCCGATCCGCACCGCCTCGTCGAGTTCCGCGCCGCGCTCGGCCGCCGCGCCGACCGCCTTCATCACGAAGAAGTTGCCGGCCACGCCCCGGCGCCCGACGGTGTACGTCGAGTCCTGCACCGAGACGTCGTCGTCGATGAACAGCGTGCGCACCTTGGTGCCCTCGGCCTCGGAGAACTCCTGGGCCATCTCGAACGCCATCCGGTCACCGGTGTAGTTGTTGACCAGCAGCAGCACGCCCTTGGGGGAGGCGACGCGTTTGATCGTCTCCAGCACGTAGTCGGTGGGCGGCGCGGAGAAGACGTCGCCGGGACAGGCCGCGTCCAGCATGCCCTTGCCGACGCTCATCACGTGCGCAGGCTCGTGGCCGGAGCCCGAGCCCTGGATGATGGAGATCTTGTCGTCGTTCGGAGCGTCGGCCCGCATGATCAGGTTGTACTCGGGTACGTAGCGCAGACTGTCCGGGTTGGCGAGAGCCAGCCCCTGCAGCATCTCCGGGATGTAGTTCTTCGGGTCGTTGACGAACTTCTTCATGGTGTCACTCCCTGTCTCGGCTTCGTCAGGCCGCGCGCCCGGCCCACTCGTCGGCCACGCGTTCGGCCATCACCGCGACCGCCACCGCGCCCGCGTCCGGCGAGCCGATGCTCCGCTCGCCGGTGTAGCTCGGCCGGCCCCGCATGGCCTGCATCGGGGTGGTGGCGTCGGCCGCGGCACGTGCCGCGGACGCGGTGGACCGCGCCAGTCCGGCGGCACTGTCGTCGCCGGCGCCCAACTCCTTCTCCAGTGCGTCGGTCATCGGGATCAGCGCGTCAAGCAGCGTCTTGTCGCCCAGATCGGACTTGCCGCGGACCTTGATGCCCTCGGCCGCCGCGCGCAGCATGGCCACCGCGTCCTGCCCGGTCAGCGCGTCCAGTTCGGCTCGGTCGTTGACCGCGCTCGCCGCCCGCAGGAAGGCCGTGCCCCACAGCGGGCCCGACGTCCCGCCCACCCGCTGCGAGATGACCAGCGCGACCTTCTTCAGGAAGGCCGACGGAGTCGAGCGGTCGAAGCTCTCCCAGTCGGCGAGCACGATCTCGAAGCCGCGGGCGAGCGAGTAACCGAAGTCCCCGTCGCCGACGACCGCGTCGAGCTCGCCGAACTCCCGCTCGTTGTCGACCGAGGTCTGCGCCACGGTCCTGACCACGAATTCGAGGTCACTGACTGCTGGTGATGACGATGACATGGCTCTCCTTGCCGTCGCGGTGTCAACCCGCCCGCGGGGGCGGGGCCGTGAGCAGGAACTCGAGATCGGCGAGCGTGACGTACGCGCCCGGTTCCGCGCCGAACGGGTCGTCGAGCACCCGCGCAGCCACCGGGTCGGGCGGCGGCGCGCCCAGCGTGCTGACCACCAGCGAGGCGCCGGTGAAGTCCTCGTCCCCGGTGTAGGCGCTGGTCGTGACGGTGCACCTCAGGCCCGCGGCCAGCGCGGCGAGCATCCCGTTGCGGCTGTCCTCCACCACCAGCACGTCGGCCGCGTCCGCACCCATGTGGTCCACGGCGTGGGTGTAGATGTCCGGAGCGGGCTTCTTGCGGTCGACCACGTCGCCGGCGAACACCGAGAAGCGGGACGCCAGTTCGCTGCCCATCGCCATGTCGAGCACCGCGCGGACCGAGGGCTCGGCCGAGGTCGAGGCGACCGCGAGCGCCCAGCCGGCGCCCCGGGCCTGCTCGGCGACCCGCCGCACGCCGGGCCGCGCCGGGATGCTGCCGCTGGCGATGGTGGTCGTGTAGATGTCGGTCTTCCGCCGGTGCCAGCGGGCGACCTCCGCGTCCAGCGCGTCCGGATCGGTGGGCAGTCCGGCCTCGGCGACGAACTCCGGTGTCAGCAGCGTCTTCATCCGTTCCTTGCCGCCGCCGACCTTCACCTTCTCGGCGTAGTCCTGGTCGCTCCACCGCACCGGCAGGCCGAACTCCTCGAACGTCCGGTTGAACGCGGGCAGATGGCCGAAGCGCTCGGTGTCGGCGAGGACGCCGTCACAGTCGAAGACGAGTGCGGGCATGGCGATCACGCCACCCGTCCGGCGCTGCCGAACAACCGCATCAGCGAGGCCGCCAGCTCCACCACGTCCGCCCTGACGTGCGTGAAGAGCGAGGGCGGGTCCCACTTCTGCTTCTGCGCCGCGGTTTCGAGGAAGGCCAGATTCGACGTCATGAACGTCTCTTTGAGCGCGGTGGAGATGTTGACCTTCGCGCATCCCCGGGAGATCAGGTCGCGGAACTGCTCGTCGGAGAGCCCGCTGCCGCCGTGCAGGGCGATCGGCATCGGATGCGCGTCGACGATCGCCGTGACGCGTTCCGCGTCGAGCACGGGCGCCTGCTTGTAACTGCCGTGCGCGTTGCCGATGGCCGGCGCGAAGACGTCGACCCGCGTGGTCCGCAGGAACTCCAGCGCGACCGCGAGGTCCTGCTGCTGGGCCGCGGTGTCACTGCCGATCCCGTCCTCCACGCCCGTGATGGACTCGATCTCGCCCTCGACGTGCGCCCCGTACCGCCGCGCCTCCGCGACCACCTCGACGGTCTGCCGCATGTTCTCCTCCACCGGCAGCCGGGAGGCGTCGAAGAGCACGGAGTTCCAGCCGTGCCGCAGGCACTCGGAGATGACCTCGCGTTCCGGGCAGTGATCGAGGTGCAGGGTGACCGGTACCTCGATACCGGCCGTCATCGAGCGCCACATCGCGAAGAGCACGTCGTAGCCGATCGCCTTGACCGTCTTCACGGAGGTCTGGACGATCAGCGGTGACGAGTTCTCCACGGCGGCGGCGAGTACGGCCTCCAAGGTGAGGTCGTTGACCACGTTGATGGCCGGTACGCCGTAGCGCTCCTTGAAGGCGTCGGACAGGATGTCGGTCAGCGGTACGACGGACACATCGACTCCCCGGGCTCGGGTTCGCCTTTCCCCATCCACGCTAATCCGGGAGACGGCCGAGGTCAGCGGGGGTTCCCCCCATGCCGGGGCGGGAAATCCCCCATGCCGGGGCTCAGCGGCCCGCGGCCCGGTGCGCCAGCACCGTGCGGTTGGGCGCCCCGGTCTTGCGGAGCACCGCCCCGACGTGTTTCTCGACGGTCTTCACCGAGATCGCCAGCATCGCGGCGATCTGCTTGTCCGGCAGACCGCGCTCCACCAGCGCCCGCACCTCGCGCTCCCGGCCGGTGAGCGGGTCCGGCGCGGGACGGTCACGGGTGGTGAGCCGGCGCAGGATCCGCTCGGTGAGCAGCGCGTCCCCGCGGGTCGCGGCCAGCACGGCCCGGGCCAGCCCGGGACCGTCCAGGTCGGTGCCCACGCAGCCGCGGGCGCCCGCCCGCACCGCCTCCTCCAGCAGCTCGTCGCCGAGGTCGTCGGTCAGCATCAGCACCGCGGTGCCGGGGCTGGCGGAGCGGACGTACGAGGTCAGCCGGAGGCCGTCAAGACCCGGCATCCGCAGATCGAGCAGGACCACGTCGGGCTCCAGCGCCCGTACCGCGTCGACCACCTTGCGCGCGTCCCCGACCTCGCCCACCACCTCGATCTCCGGCCCCGACCTGGACAGCAGCCGGACCAGGCCGGCCCGCACCACCGGCCGCCGGTCCACCACCAGGACCCGGAAGGGCGCCGTGGCGGGATGCGGGTGCCCGCGGTCGGCCGCGTAGGGGATCCGGGCCGTGAGCCGGGTGCCCCAGCCGGGCGTCGACTCGATGCGCAGATCCGCGCCGAGCTGGTCGGCGCGCTCCACGATGCCGGTCAGCCCCATGCCGCGCCGTCGCACCCCGGCGTCCGCCGGGTCGAAACCGCGGCCGTCGTCCTCCACGACCAGCGCGACCTCGTCGTCCCCGTACATCACGCCCACCCTGACCACCTCCGCGTGCGCGTGGGCGACCACGTTGGTCAGCGCCTCCTGCACCAGCCGCAGGGCGTGCCCGCCGATGTCCGCGTCCAGCTGCGGGCGGTCGCCGGTGACCACCAGGTCGGTCCTGACCCCCGCCGTGGAGTGCACCCAGGCCAGCTCGACGGCGATCGCGTCGTCCAGCGAGTGC
This sequence comes from Streptomyces sp. NBC_01198, assembly GCF_036010485.1. Lineage (NCBI taxonomy): Bacteria > Bacillati > Actinomycetota > Actinomycetes > Kitasatosporales > Streptomycetaceae > Streptomyces > Streptomyces sp. NBC_01198. The sequence continues at coordinate 534,836 of NZ_CP108568.1, read as the reverse complement.
AGGTCGAGCAGCGACGGGCCGAGGCCCAGGACGGTCCGCCGGGTGTCGGACAGCGCGGCACGCGCCACCGCGCGGGCCGCGGCCAGCCGGTCGGCCGCACCGGCGGCATCGGCGGCATCGGGCGGCGAGAGCGCGTCGCCGGCGTCGAGGTGGCGCAGGATGGAGCCGAGCGCGCGGGCCACCGTGTCGTGGACGTCGCGCACCATCCGCTCGCGCTCGGCGCCGACCGCGAGCCGCCTGGCCCGCTGCTCGGCCTCCTGGTGCAGCCGGGCGTTGGCGATCGCGATGGCGGCGTGCTGGGCGAAGATGTGCAGCAGCTCCACGTCGCCCTTGTCGAAGCGGGTCTCGGGGTCGGTGCTGAAGACGACGCACACCCCGATGATCTCGTCGTGCCAGGTGATCGGTACCGCGAGCGTGGCGTGCAGGCGTGCCCGGTCCGCGGGGTCCACATGGCCGCCCGGCACGTCGGCGTAGCTGTCGAAGACGCAGGGGCCGCGCCGGGCCACCACCGCCCCGGTGGCGCCCTCGGCGAGCGGGAAGACCGCGCCCTCCTGGCAGCCGACCCCGAGGTCGACCTCCTTGCGGTACGTACCGGCCCTCTCGTCGACCGTGCTGATCGAGCCGGCGTCGGCGCCCAGCAGGCCCACGGCCCGCCGCAGGATCCGCTGCAGCAGCGGTCGCAGGGCGAACTGGCCGGCGAGGTCCTCGACCGCGCCGCTCAGCGCGTCGACCTGCGCGTCGGGTCTGGCCCGCCAGCCGGCGGCGTCCCCTGCGGTGTCGGCGGCCTTCCCGGCGGCGTCCGCGGCCTTCCTGGCAGCCTTCCCCGGGCCGTCCGCGGCCGTCCTGGAGCTCTTCGCCGCGGCCCGGGCCTGACCGGCGGCGCCCTGCCGCGCCTGGCCCGCCCTGCCACGGGAGCCGCGCGCCTCACCCACGGCACGACCGCCTGGTCCGCATGTTTTTCAGCATAACTTCGGCATGCCCGATGTGCTCCGGGCCGCGGGCGGGCGAAAGCGGCCCGCCGTGCACCGCAGCGCTACCGCTTCTCCGGCTCCCGCGGCGCCGGGGACCCGGCGGGCGGCGGCGTCATGGCCCAGCGGATGGCCCGGGTCAGCCCGCGACCCGCCAGCCGGACGCCTGTCTCCTCGACCACCGGCAGATACGGCACCCGCAGCGGCACCCGGGCCCACAGCGGGAGCAGGGCCACGGCGTTGGCGGCCAGCACCGCGTACGGCGCCCTGGCCGCCCACGGCAGCGGAGGGCTCAGCAGCAGGAAACGGGCGGCGTCCCGGGCCTGCGGGGTGGCGCGCAGCTCGGGCCGGTAGGCGTCGAGCTGCGCGGCGAGCTCGGCCTGGTCGCGCGGCGGGTCCTGGACGCCGAGCGCGACGGCCACCCGGGCGGCGTCGGCGACGTAGGCGTCGTAGCCGTCCTCGTCCAGCGGCGTGGCACCGTAGCGCCGGTGCGCCCGCAGGAAGCTGTCCACCTCGGCCACGTGCACCCACCTGAGCAGGTGCGGGTCCGAGGCGCGGTACGGCTCGCCCTCCGGGGTGGTGCCCGACACCCGGGCGTGGATCGCGCGCACGTGCGCGACGGCCTCCTCCGCGTCCTGCGCGGTCCCGAACGTCGTCACGGCGAGGAACGCGCTGGTCCGCTGCAGTCTGCCCCAGGGGTCGCCCCGGTAGCCGGAGTGCGCGGCGACCGCGGCCATGGCCAGCGGGTGCAGGGACTGGAGCAGCAGCGCCCGGAGGCCGCCGACGAACATCGAGGCGTCGCCGTGCACCGCACGGATCGGCCGCTCCGGGCCGAACCAGCGGTCGCCGGGGGTGCCGTTGATACGGGCCCGGCGGGCGGGCCCCTCCGGCCCCGCGACGCGCGCGAAGAGCTCGGCCCCGATCCGGCGCCGCACCGCGTCAAGTCCTGGTATCTCCGGGTAGCCCACACGGCCACTGTACGTCGGCCGCCTCCCGGGCCCGGCCCTGACGCACGAGGTCCCCGAGTGCCCGGGAGCGCATGCGCGCGGGGACGGGCGGGGGCAGGATGGGCCGCGGATCGCACTGGCTCCGTCTGCGGAAGGTCTGGCCCCATGCCGTACAGCCATCGCAAGGACATCGGCCTGCTCGCCCTGCGTCTGGGCACCGGCGGGGTGCTGCTCGCGCATGGCGCGCAGAAGCTCCTCGGCTGGTTCGGCGGCGGTGGCATCGAGGGGACGACCGCGGCCATGGAGAGCATGGGCTTCACGCCCGGGCGGGAGAACGCGATCGCCGCCGGCCTGGGCGAGGCGGGCGGCGGCGCCCTGCTGGTGCTGGGGCTCGCCACTCCCGTGGCGGGCGCGGCTGCGGCGGGCGCCATGGCCGGCGCGGTGTCCGTGCACGCGCCCGCCGGCTTCTTCTTCCAGCAGGGAGGCTTCGAATACCCGGCCTTCCTCGGCTTCGTCGCCGCGGGCCTCGGCCTCGCCGGACCCGGCTGCTACTCGATCGACGCGGTCTCCGGCCACCGGCTGAACCGCCCGAGCACCGTGCTGCTGGCCTTCGCCGTCAGCGCCGCGGCCGCGGTCGTCGTGGTCAACCGGCGGATGGCGACGCTCGCGTCCGCGGGTGAGCCGCTGGACGAGTCGCCGGCCGGGTAGCCGTACCCGCCCACCGGCACCTGATTCACCGTCACATCCCGAACCCGGCGACCGGGCGTGGTCGCCCCGCCGAAACACGGGGTGATCCCGCGCGAACCGGAGCGCGGCACCGGCGAGGCCCGCTGACGTGGTGGATGCCGGCCCGCCTCCGCCGTCCGAAGTGGCCCGCACCAGGCAGGACTTGGGTCAGGCGGTCGGCCGCCGCCGGTGTGCCTCGGCCGGGAGTGCCCGCCGGCGCCCGCCGCGCTGCTCCGGCCGCCCGCCGATGCGTTCACCTTCTGGACGGGTGATGACCGTTTCTTTATTGACGCTGCATAGCGCTGGTGCTTCACTTCGTCCCTGAGAGCGCTCTCTTGCGGTTCGGGACCAACCGCGATCCCTCCCCCATCCACCACTTCAGGGAGAGCCGTGTCCGTAATCCCCACTCGCCGTTCCGTACTCCGCGGGGCCGCTGTCGCCGCCGCGGTGCCGCTGGCCGGCGGTATCGCCGGCGGATCCGCCTTCGCCTCGTCGCCCGCGCACCGGGACCGCGCCGACCTCGGGCCGAACGTCCTGGTCTTCCACCCCTCCATGGGTGACGCCGCGATCCAGGCGCAGGTCGACGCCGTCTTCGCCGTTCAGGAGTCCAACCAGTTCGGCAACGAGCGCTTCGCCCTGGCCTTCCTGCCGGGGACGTACGCCATCGACCTCAACGTCGGTTTCTACACCCACGTGCTCGGCCTCGGCGCCAGCCCCTCCGACGTGGTGATCAACGGTCATGTCACGGTCGACGCCCAGTGGTTCGACGGCAACGGGACGCAGAACTTCTGGCGCGCCGCGGAGAACCTGACCATCGTGCCGCCGGACGGCCTCAACCGGTGGGCCGTCGCGCAGGCAGGACCGATGCGCCGGGTGCACGTCAAGGGCAACCTGACCCTGTGGCCGAGCCCGCCCGGCAACCAGTGGTCGAGCGGCGGCTTCCTGGTCGACAGCGTGGTGGACGGCTACGTGGAGTCCGGCTCGCAGCAGCAGTGGCTGTCCCGCAACGACACCTTCGGCAGCTGGACCGGCTCCAACTGGAACATGGTCTTCGTCGGCGTCCAGGGCGCACCCGCCACCAGCTTCCCGACACCCCCCTACACGACGGTCGACCACACCCCGGTCGTCCGCGAGAAGCCGTTCCTGACCGTGGACCGGCACGGCTCGTACGAGGTCTTCGTACCGGCCCTGCGCCACAACAGCACCGGCACCAGCTGGGCCCACGGGCACGCCGCGGGGCACAGCATCGCCCTCTCGCACTTCTTCGTGGCCCGGCCCGGCGACTCCGCCACCGAGATCAACCGGGCGCTGGCCAGGGGCCAGCACCTGCTGTTCACGCCCGGCATCTACCAGCTGTCCTCGCCGATCAGGGTCACCCGCCCCGGCACGGTGGTGCTGGGCCTGGGCTACACCACCCTGCGGTCCACCCACGGCAACACCCTGATCGACGTCGCCGACGTCAGCGGCGTCACCGTCGCCGGCGTGCTCGTCGAGGCGGCCTCGGCGCACACCCCCGTGCTGCTCAAGGTCGGCGACGGCCGCAGCCGGCGCCGCCACCAGTCCGACCCGACCGTGCTCTTCGACGTCTTCGCCCGGATCGGCGGCGCCATCGGCGGCGGCGCGGGCGTCAGCGTGCAGATCGACAGCAACGACGTCATCGGCGACCACCTGTGGCTGTGGCGCGCCGACCACGGCCTGGACGGCACCGTCGGCTGGTCGGTGAACCCGGCCGACACCGGCTTCCTGGTCAACGGCGACCACGTCACCGCCTACGGGCTGTTCGTGGAGCACTACCAGAAGTACGAGGTGCTCTGGAACGGCGACCACGGCAGCACGTACTTCTTCCAGAACGAGCACCCCTACGACGTCCCCACGCAGTCCGCCTGGGTCCACGGCACGACCAAGGGGTACGCCGCCTACAAGGTCGGGGACCACGTCAGGGACCACCAGGCCTGGGGGCTCGGCAGCTACTGCTTCTTCAACCTGGAGGCGGACATCTACACCGACCGGGCGTACGAGGTCCCGGACACCCCCGGCGTCGTGTTCACCGACCTGATGACCGTCTGCCTCAACGGCGCCGGCGGCGGCGGCATCCTGCACGCCATCAACAACAGCGGTGATCCGGTGCAGAACGGCTTCGGCACCTACGACATGAGGCGCTACGTGAACGGCGTCGCCACCGCCTGACCGTACGCCGTGGCCGCGGGCCGGTACTCAGGGCAGGATGGAGTCGATGTAGCCCCCGTCGGCCCGCACGGCCGCTCCGGTGGTGGCCGTGGCGAAGGGCGAGCTGAGGTAGACCGCCATATGGGCGATCTCCGCCGGCTCGATCAGCCGCTTGAGCAGCGACTGCGGGCGGTGCTCGGCCATGAACACCCGCTGCGCCTCCTCCCAGGGCAGCGACCGGTCCACCAGCGAGTAGACGAAGTCCTCCACGCCCGCGGTGTGGGTGGGGCCGGCGATCAACGAGTTCACCGTCACGCCGGTGCCCGCCGCGTCCTTGGCGAAGCCGCGGGTCACCGAGAGCAGGGCGGTCTTCGTCATGCCGTAGTGGATCATCTCGACGGGGGTGACCACGGCCGAGTCGCTGGCGACGTTGATCACCCGCCCCCAGGAGCGGTCCTTCATCCCCGGCAGGTAGCCGCGGATCATCCGCACCGCGGCCAGGACGTTCACCTCGAAATACCGCCGCCATTCCGCGTCGCTGATCTCCAGCGCGGCGACCGCGCCGTAGACGCCCAGGTTGTTGACCAGGATGTCCACGTCGGGGACGGCCTCGGTGACCTGCCGCGCCCCGTCGTCGGTGGCCAGGTCCCCGACCGCGCCGAGGACGGCACCCGACCCGGTCTCCTCGCGCAGCGCGGCGACGGCCCGCTCCACGGAGTCGGCGCTCCTGCCGTTCAGCGCGACCCGGGCGCCGGCCCGCGCCAGGCCGGCGGCGACGGCGTACCCGATGCCCTGTGTCGAGCCGGTCACCAGGGCGGTCCGGCCGTCCAGGTCGATGATCATCTTCTGTTCTCCCGCTGTCCGAGGAACGCCCGCGACCGGGCGCCGAGGTTCTCCTTCCCGGCCGGACCGCCACCGTGCCTCGGCCAGCCGGGGGTTTCGGTCCCGCGGCGCCCGCCGCCCGGTCCCGCGGCCCTCGCGTCCCAGGTCATCTGCTACCTGTTACGTTCTCGTGACTCCTTGGGCCAGCGCCGATCACCTGGCACAACCAGTCTGGTCTGCCATGCAACATGCGAAAAAGCGCGGGTCACCGGCGGTGACACCCGCAAGGGACGGCAGAGCGGGGTCACGCCGCCGCGGCGGCGGGCGCCGCCGGCGGGGGCTGTGGGCGCTCTGCGCGGTGCTGGCCGTCGGGCTGGCCGGCGCCGTAGTGGCCGGCAGGAACGCGGGGCGGAGCGCGACCGCCTCGCACGCGGCACAGATCAGCACGCGCGCGCCGACCACCCCGCCGCCGGCCGCCACGCCGGCGCCCACCCGGTCACCGAAGCCGAAGCCGAAGCCGAAGCCGGGCGCGACCGGCGCGGACCCCGGCCCGGAGAGCGGCACCGGCCGCTTCAGCACCGCCGAGGCGGCAGGCAAGCCCGTCGGCGAGGGCACCGTCCGCCGCTACAAGGTCCAGGTCGAGCAGGGCAGCGGCGTCTCGGCGGGCACCGCGGCCCGCGAGATCGAGCAGATCCTGGGCGACCCCAGGGGCTGGACCGCCGACCACCACGACGCCTTCCAGCTGGTCTCCGGCGGTTCCTACGACTTCGAGGTGAAGATCGCGACCCCGGCGACGGTGGACGCCATCTGCGGAGCCGCCGGCCTGCACACCCACGGCGAGGTGAACTGCGACGTCGGCGCCCAGGTGATCGTCAACCTCAAGCGCTGGAACATCGGCTCACCGGAGTTCCCGGGACCGGTCACCGACTACCGCGCACTGATCATCAACCACGAGGTCGGCCACCGCATCGGCCACGGCCACGAGACATGCCCAGGACCTGGCGAGCCGGCCCCCGCGATGATGCAGCAGATCGACGGCCTGCACGGTTGCGTCGCCAACGCCTGGCCCTACGACGCCCACGGGCGCTACCTCGGCGGTCCGCACGTGCCCTGAGCCGCGGGCCGCGGCGGTCAGGCGGCGATGCCGAGGGCGTGGGCGGTGACGACCCTGACCTGCGAGCCGGACCGCCCGTCGAGCCCCGGCCCCCGCGGTGTGACAGCCGGGCGCCGCGGCCTTGATCGCGGCCGGATGAATGCCTCGCCCCGGAACGGGCAGCCGCAGGCCACACCGCTTTCCGGTACAGAAGGGAAACCGTGGCCATGAGTGACGAGGAGAGCATGGGAGACGAGGTCTACCAGCCGACCGGGGAGGGCGAGGACCAGGGTGACGCCACCGAGCTGGACATGGAGGACGCCCTCGGCGAGGACGACTACGACCAGGAGCTCGACAAGGGCTACTCGCCGCCGGAGCGGCCGTACGCGGTGAACGCCGACGGCACCACCGCGGCGGAGCAGCGCGAGGGCGAGAGCCTCGACGAGCGCCTCGCCGAGGAGGTCCCCGACGTCCGCCCGGAGCAGGGCGACGGCATCGGCGACTCCACGGACACCGAGGGTGAGCCGCTGGACCCGGAGGCGGGCGACCGGCGGGCCGGGCGGCTGGTGGCGCCCGACGAGGGCTCGGACCGCCCGGTGCAGGACGGGGAAGTGGCCGAGGACGTCGGCATCGACGGCGGCGCCGCGGGCGCCGAGGAGGCGGCCGTCCACATCGTGGAGGACCCCGAGTAGGACCCCGGCGGCGGGACCGTGCGCCGCCCGCCGGTGCGCCCCCGGCGACGTCGAGCCGGCCGCACGCCGCTCCGCGCCGGGGATTCATCCCGCCCGGACAGGACAGGCGCAGACCTGAGGGGCTTCGGCCGGGCGGACCACCCCGGGCCCGGCGGCCCGGCAGCTACCGCTGAGAGGAAGCGTATGGAGCCGCAGGGGGGCCGCCCGGCCGTGCACAGGACCGTCGTCATCACCGGCGCAAGCGGCGGCATCGGCCGTGCCTGCGCACGTGAGTTCGCCAGAAGAGGGGACAGGGTCGGTCTGATCGCCCGCGGCCTGACCGGCCTTCAGGCCGCCGCCCGGGAGGTCACCGGACTCGGCGGGCAGGCCCTGGCCGTGCCGGCGGACGTCGCCGACCACGAGGCGCTGCACTCGGCGGCCGACGCGGTGGAGGAGGAGTTCGGCCCGATCGACGTCTGGGTGAACGTCGCCTTCACCTCGGTCTTCGCCCCCTTCGACGAGATCACCCCGGAGGAGTTCCAGCGGGTCACCGACGTCAGCTACCTCGGCTACGTCAACGGCACGCGCGAGGCGCTGTCGCGGATGCAGCCGCGAGACGCGGGCACGATCGTCCAGGTCGGCTCGGCCCTCGGCGAGCGCTCGATCCCGCTGCAGTCCGCCTACTGCGGTGCCAAGCACGCGGTGAACGGCTTCACCTCCTCGGTGCGCACCGAACTGATGCACCAGCACAGCGCCGTACGCGTCACCGTGGTGCAGATGCCGGCCGTGAACACCCCGCAGTTCTCCTGGGTGCTGTCCCGGCTGCCCCGGCATCCGCAGCCGGTGCCGCCCATCTACCAGCCCGAGGTCGCCGCCCGCGCGGTCGTCTACGCCGCCGGGCATCCGGGCCGCAAGCAGTTCTACGTCGGCGCCTCCACCGTCGCGACCATCGTGGCCGACAAGTTCGCGGCCGGGCTGCTCGACCGCTACCTGGCCAGGACCGGCTATGCCGCCCAGCAGACGGGCGAGCGCGGCGGCCACGACCGGCGTCCTGGCAACCTGTGGCAGCCGCTGGACGGATCGTCCCCCGGCGCACACGACTACGGCGCCCACGGCGTCTTCGACGAGCGGTCCCACCACAGGTCACCGCAGGCGTCGCTGTCCCGGCACTCCCGGCTGCTGTGGACCGCCTCCGCCGTGGCGGCCGCCGCGGGCCTGGCGGCGGGAGCGCTCCGGGCCAGGCGGCGCTGACCCCGGCGCGCGCCCGGCCGTCGGACCCCGGGGACCGGCGGGCGACGCCGGCGGGACGCGGACTCCGGCCGGTGGCGGCGTGTTTGCCCCGCGGCATCCGAGGTAGGCGGGGCCTATTCGTCACCGTCCCAGCGAAGGGAGTGCTCGCATGGCGTGGATGGACGACGCAGCGTGCGCCGGCAAGGATCCCGAAGTCTTCTTCCCGGTCAGCGAATCCGGCGCGGGCCTGCGGCAGATCGCCGAGGCCAAGCACATCTGTGCCCGCTGCCCCGTCGCGGAGGCGTGCCTGGACTGGGCCCTGCGGACCAGGCAACCGGACGGCGTGTGGGGCGGGATGAGCACGGGCGAGCGGCATGCCGTGCGCCGGCCGGGCCGCCGGGCGCGCACCACCCGCGGCCGGGCGGCGAGACGCGCCACCGCCGCCCGCTGAGGTGCCGCCGGAGGGCGGTGGGAAAGCCGCAGGACCGCAGCCGTCACCGGATGGGTGGGCTGCGGTCCCGCCGGTTCCCGGGCGTTCCGGGTGCGCTACTTCCCGATGCGCGGCAGGCTGTTGAGCTGGCCGGGCAGTACGGTGTCGGTCTGCTGGGCCCGGATCAGTGCGATGACCGCGCCCACCGCGGCCAGGATCAGGCTGAGCCAGAAGCTGAAGGCGTGGCCGCCGTCCGGGCCGAAGTCGGAGTGGGCGAAGATCGCGATGAGGTAGAGCACGAAGCCCACCGCGAAGGCGAGGAAGGACAGCGTCCTGGCCGGCGCGGGCAGCGAGACCGTGGGCGCGAACAGGCTGACCGCCAGCACGGCGGCGCCGAGCACGGTGAGGACCATCGCGAACCAGGCTATGAACAGCCCGTGGCTGAAGTGCCAGGCGCTCCAGCTGACGCTGCCCAGGTCGATGCCGTACCCGCCGAAGTCCCACGAGTAGTAGTCGAAGAACGAGAAGATGAACACGACGAACCCGATAGCGAGAATCGCCCAGTCGAGGCGGTTGACGGATGCCGGGTCGAAGGAATGTGCTGAAGGACCGCCGGAGTTCGGCGGCTGGGCCGGCGGCCCGGGCGGCGGCGGCACTTCGTGCGTCATGGTGGTGGGTCTCCCTGCTGAAGTCGTTCGACGAGCACTCGGGGGCTGAGACTAGGGCACGCGGCCTTGCGCCGTAAGCAGGTTGGCCCGGCCTGCACCGGGTGAGTTGAATGAGCCGTATTAGTGCCCGTGGGAATCCACGTGACAACTGGCGGCTTCCCGTGCGGACGTGAACGCCGGGGTCGAAGCGAAACCGAAAGCGCCGGGCGGTTCCACCCGCGACATTCAAGCACCCGCAAATTCGGCGTGCCGGAAACTCCGGCGCGGATGTCCCATGGTCATCCGATGTGTCCCGGCCTGACGCCCATTGCTTCCAATGAACTGTGCAAAATTTTCTTTGTGCACGCGGAAGCTTGCGGAGCGACAGGGTGCTCAGTACGGTACGGACGCCCCTCCCCCCACCCCAAGGAGCATCCCATGCGTGCGATCCCGAGGCCCGTGCGGAAGACGCGGGTCCTCCCACGTATGTCCGCGGCCCTCGCCGCCCTGGCCGGTCTGATCTGGATATCCGTCGCGCCGGCCAGCGCCGCCCCCCACGCCTCCGCCGTCCCGCGGGCGGCCGCGGCGAGCGCCGCGGCGGGGGCCGCGACGCCCTTCGCCATCTACGAGGGCGAGGCGGGGACGCTGGGCGGCGGCGCGAGCACCGTGTCGCTGACCTCGGCGCCCACCACGCAGTTCTCCAGCGCGCCCCTCGAGGCGTCCGGGCACGCCTACGCCCACCTCGCCGGCACCGGGCAGTCGGTCCAGTGGACCAACACCACCGGCCACCCCATCAGCTTCGTCAACGTCCGCGCCAGCATCCCCGATTCGGCCGCCGGCGGCGGCCTGACCGGCACGCTCGACCTGTACGTCAACGGCACGTTCCGGCAGGCGCTGAACCTCAACTCCAAGCAGACCTGGGTGTACGAGGGCAACAACAACTACAACACCAGCGACAACCAGAACCCCTCCGACGGCTCCCCGCGGGTGTTCTTCGACGAGTCGCACGCCTTCGTCACCGGCGACCCGATCGCCGCCGGCAGCACCTTCGCGCTGAAGAAGGACGCCGCCAACAGCGCGTCCTCCTACGACATCGACTCCGTGGACGTGGAGAACCCGCCCGCGCCGATCGCCCAGCCGGCCAACTCGATCTCGCTGACCAGCTGCGGGGCGGTGTCGGACAGCACCCCGACCAACGGCTCCGCCGACAGCCAGGCCGTCGACAGCAGCGCCGCCATCCAGAACTGCATCAACCAGGCGCAGTCCCAGTCCAAGACGCTGTGGATCCCGCCGGGCACCTTCTACGTCAAGGGCACCGCGGGACTGCACGCCACCGGGATCACCATCGCCGGCGCCGGGATGTGGTACAGCACCATCTACCGTGACGTGCCGGTACCCAACAACACGCCGCTGGCGGCGCTGTTCTCGGTCACCTCGTGCACGGTGAAGGACTTCCACATCGACGCCAACGCCGTCAGCCGCAGCACCATCGGCGGCGACGGCGGCGCCATGGACACCACCGGCACCAACTGGGTGGCCGACGGCATCTGGACCCAGCACACCATGTCCGGCTTCTGGGCCTCCGGCACCGGCGGCAAGGTGCAGAACAGCCGGCTGACCTCGATCTGGGCGGACGGGATCAACCTCAACAACGTCTCGCTGGGCGCCGACACGGGCAACAACCTGACCGCGACCAACAACTTCGTCCGCGGCACCGGTGACGACGCCATGGCGATCAACTCGGTCAACTACAACACCGACGGCGGCACCACCACCTACTACCACCCGATGACCGCCGTCACCTTCACCGGCAACACGGCGATCGCGCCCTGGGGCGGCAAGGGCATCGGCATCTACGGCGGCAGCGGCCATCTGGTCAGCAACAACTACATCAGCGACACGGCCCGCTACATCGGCCTTGGCGCCGGCCGGTTCGGCGTCAACGGCAGCGACCTGCTCTCGGCCGCGGTCACCGGCAACGTCGTCGTGCGCTCCGGCGGCAACGCCTACAGCCAGGGCCAGCCGGCACTGCACGTCGGCAACGGCGGCGACGGCCAGAACACCGGTGTCGTCGACCACGTCACCGTCACCGGCAACACCGTCGCCGACTCGGTCTACGACGCGGTGGGCTTCTCCACCTCCACCAACACCCTGCTGCAGAACAACACCATCACCAACCCCGGGCGCAACGGCGTCGTGATCTCGCCGCCGTTCTACCCCGCCCCCAGCGGGTCCGCCACCATCAGCGGCAACACCCTGACCGGCCTGCACGCGGGGAACGTCGCCTACGCCAACAACTCCGCCGGTTTCAGCGCGACGCTCAGCGGAAACAGCTGGCAGACCAGCACCCCGCCGGCCGGCGGCCCCTACGGCGGCACCCCCGCCGCCGTGCCCGGCACCGTACAGGCGGAGAACTACGACACCGGCGGCCAGGGCTCGGCCTACAACGTCACCTCGGTCAACGGCAACGGCACGGCCTACCGCGGTGACGGCGTCAACCTGGAGGCCACCTCCGACTCCGGCGGCGGCTACGACCTGGGCTGGACCGGCAGCGGGCAGTGGTTCCGCTACACGGTGGACGTCGCCTCGGCCGGTACGTACACCGTCGGCCTGCGGGCGGCGGCCCCCGCCGCCGTCAGCGGCGCCCTGCACCTGTCCAACGCCTCCGGCGCCAACCTCAGCGGAGCGGTGGCCCTCCCGGCCACCGGCGACTGGCAGAGCTGGGCGACGGTCACCACCAGCGTCACCCTGCCGGCCGGCCGGCAGGTACTGACGGTCAACCAGGACAACGGCGGCTGGAACCTCAACCAGCTGGCCTTCACCGCCTCGACCGGCACCACCCCGGCCACCGACCTGGCCGCGGGCCGGCCGGCCGGCGAGTCCAGCCACACGCAGACGTACAGCGCCTCGAACGTGACGGACGCGGACCGTTCCAGCTACTGGGAGAGCGCCAACAACGCCTTCCCGCAGTGGGTCCAGGTGGACCTGGGCTCGGCGCAGAGCGTGTCCCGCGTGGTACTCAGGCTGCCCGCAGGCTGGGGCGCCCGCACCCAGACGGTGTCCCTGCAGGGCAGCACCGACGGCTCGGCCTTCGGCACCCTCAAGGCCTCCGCGACCTACACCTTCGATCCGGCGGCCGACAACACCGTCACCGTCACCTTCCCCGCCACCACCGAGCGGTACGTCCGGGTGACCGTCACGGCCAACTCGGGCTGGCCGGCCGGCCAGCTCTCCGAGGTCCAGGTCTGGAAGGCGTGATCGCAGGCGGCCCGGCCGCCGTGCCACCCCCCACGGGTGGCACGGCGGCCGGGCCGCTGGTCAGACCCCGCTGGGCTGCGCGCGCAGGTCGGCTGCCGGTCCCTCCACCGGCAGCGACAGGCGCGGCTTAGGGCCGTGGCGCAGCATCACCCGCACCTGCCCGAGCGTCAGGACCAGCAGGGCGACGAGCACCGCGCTCCGCGCGAGCGGTGACCAAGCCTGCGGAAGCATCGACTCGTGGGCCAGCAGCGTGAGCAGCATGCCCCGGCCGACGATCGCGGTGGCCGAGATCAGCAGCGCCTCGCGGCGCGGGTGGGCGTCAGCGGCCAGCCGGCGCAGCAGCCACAGCACCACCGCGAGCTGTACGGCCGAGGCGGTCACCAGCGCCGGGGTCGGCCTGGGCGCACCCGCCAGCAGCAGGGCGCAGCCGGCCGTCCAGCCCACCGCGCTGAAGCGGCAGGTCCAGACCCTGCCGTGGCGGACCAGGAAGGTGCGCTTGCCGAACAGCGCGTCGCCGCGCACGTCCCGGAAGTCCTTGAGCAGGATCCGCCCGACGAAGCCGACGTAGAGCCCGAGCGGCAGCAGCATCCCCCGGCCGCGCGGCAGCGGGGCGACCGCCAGCCAGCCCACCAGGTACGGGACCGCGACGTAGCAGGCGGGCAGCACCAGCGCCGCCACCGCACCGCGGTCGGACAGCCGGACCGGGGGCAGCGAGTAGCCGGCGCTCACCAGGAGCCCCGCGATGACGGCCAGGCCCGGCCACGGCCCGAGCAGGAACCCGCCGGCCACCGCGACGGCCGCACTCGCGAGCGCGACCACCGTCATCTCCGCGCGCAGCGCGCCCGCGCCGACCAGCGGCCGGCGCGGGTCGCCCGGCAGGTTGACCCGGTCGATCCGCTCGTCCGCCAGGTCGTTGACCGCCACCGAGAACATCAGGAACGCGGCGACGGGCACCAGCGCCCGGCCCAGCAGCAGGTGGTCGCCCGCCCGGCCGGCGCCGGCCAGTGCCAGCGCGGTGTAGAGGGCGAACAGCATGAGGACCGGCGGCCTGGCCACCGTCACCAGCAGCCGCAGGCGGTTCGCCGGCGTCCGCAGCCGCTCCGGCCGGACAGCGTTCTCGCGGGCACGGCTCATTTGTTCGACCCCATGGTGTTCATGCCCACGGCGAGCATCACCATGGCCCCGACGACCACCAGCCCGGTCAGCGCCAGCACGATGGCCAGCAGGCTGCCGATCGCCGTCCACACGGACCGCTCCCGCCGGCCGCGGCCTCCCCGGGGCGGCCGCGGGTCGAACTTCCCCGGCGGAAGATAGTCGGGCATGACGCCTCCCGGTGCTCGTCGACGTGCCGGACCCTGCGTCCGTCCGGCACGAAGTATTCCCGGGCGGACGGCGGCGGCGCATGAGCATCCGTACTCAGTACGGGCCGCCGAGGCCGTACGCGGTCCCTCCGCCCGGCGTGGCCGGAAGCAGCGTCGGTTGCGAGGCGGCGACCAGGGCCCCGGGACCGCCGCGGGCCGGGTGTCCGGGTCGTTCCTTCGGCCCGGCGCGGTGGCGGGCCGGCGGGCCGTGCGGTGCGATGAACAGGTGACCTCACCTCCCGGCCGTCCCAGCCCCGGCACTTCCGACGCGCCGGCCGGGAGCGGAGCGCGATCCCGGCCCACCGTCGCGCAGGTGCTGGAGATGCTGCGCGGCACATCGCCGGGCGCCGGGGCCGTGGTGATGGCGACCGGGATCATCTCGGTGGGCCTTGGCCGGCTCGGCCACGCGTCGCTGTCCGGCGCCGCCCTCGCGGTCACCGCCCTGGTGTGGGTGGTGCTGGCGGCGGCCTTCGCGCTGCGGCTCGGCTGGGACCGGGCGGGCTGGCAGGCCGTTGCCGCCAGCCCGCCGGGACTGACCGCGGTCGCGGCGTCCTGCGTGCTGGGGACGCGGCTGTCGCTGTTCGGCTGGCAGACGGTCGCCGAGATCCTGCTGGCGCTGTCAGCCGCCGTCTGCCCGTGGCTGCTGGTCTCCGTTCTGCGGCACTGGAAGCGCCGGATGCCGGGCGTGGTCTTCCTTGTCTGCGTCGCGGCCGAGAGCCTGGCGGTGCTCGCGATCACCCTCTCGCTCGCCGAGCACTCCGAGTGGCTGGCGTCGGCGGCGCTGGCCGCCTGCGCCCTGGGCATCGTGCTCTACCTGGCGGCGCTGCCCCGCTTCGGCTTCCGGCAGGTCACCGTCGGGGCGGGGGACCAGTGGATCTCCGGGGGCGCGATCGCCATCGCCGCGCTGACCACCGCCAAGCTCAGCACGTCGCCGGTGTGGACCGGCGGCGCCCACTCGGCCCTGCGCACCGGCGCCTACGTGCTGCTGTCACTCGACCTGGCCTGGTGCGCCGTCCTCGCCCTCGCCGAGATCGCCTACCCGCGGCCGCACTACGACCTGCGCCGCTGGTCGACCGTCTTCCCGCTCGGCATGACCGCGGAGGCCACCCTGTTCACCAGCGACGCGACGGGCACCCGCTGGCTGCACGGCCTCGGCGCCGTACTGCTGTGGATCTCGGTGGCCGCCTGGCTGCTGGCCGCGGCAGGCGCCGCCCGCGCGTCGGCGGCCCGGCACCCGGAGCTCCTGCCGTCCCGGCGCTGACACCGCGCCGGCGCCCCCGGAGCCGGCGGCCGGGGGATCCTTCGGCGGGTGCCGAAACGTCGCGGCCCTACGGTCGGCGTCATGGACAGCGCGAAGCTCAGCAGCAGGCCCGCGGACACCCCGGCAGGCCATGTGGCCATCACACCGAGCATCCTGTATTTCGGGACGCCGGTCGTGCTGCTCTCGACGGAGAACGAGGACGGCTCGTTCAACCTGGCGCCGATGTCGTCGGCCTGGGCGCTCGGCCAGGTGGTCGTCCTCGGGCTGGGCGGTGAAGGGCAGACGGCGGCCAACCTGCGCAGCCGCCCCGACCTCGTCGTCAGCCTTCCCGGGCCCGAGCAGTGGCCCGCGGTGGAGCGGCTGGCACCGTTGACCGGCCGCAATCCGGTCCCCGCGCACAAGCGCGGCACCTTCCGCTTCGAACCGGACAAGTTCGCCGCCGCCGGCCTGCGGCCGCAGCCCGCGGAGCTGGTGCGGCCGCCCCGGGTCGCCGGGTGCCCGCTCCAGCTGGAGGCCCGGGCCGCGGCGGTCCGGGCCGACGCCTCGGGGGAGTTCCTCATCGTCGAGGCCCGGGTGCTCAAGGTGCACGCCGACCCGCGGATCGTCGTCCCCGGCACCCAGCACGTCGACCCGGCCGCGTGGAGCCCGCTGATCTACAACTTCAGGCACTACCACGGTCTCGGGCCCGAACTCGGGCACAGCTTCCGCTCCCTGACGCCCCGGTGAGACCGTGCGGGGGGCCGGCCCGGGCGCCGGGCGCGCCCGCCGACGCCGTAGGGTGCAGATCCGCCGGACCCGACCCGGACCGGCCACCGCGCGTGCGACGCCCGCGACGCCCGCAAGAAGGGACCCCCGATGATCACCTGTGTCGTCGACTACACCATCGACCCGTCGCAGATCGCCGCTTTCGAGGAGTTCGCGCGCCGCTGGATGGACCTGGTGCAGCGGCAGGGCGGGACGCACCACGGCTACTTCCTGCCGTCCGAGGGGGCCAGCGACAAGGCCCTCGCGCTCTTCAGCTTCCCCTCGCTGGCCGCCTACGAGGAGTACCGCTCGCTCTTCGGCCAGGACCCGGAGTTCATCGCCGCCGACGCCGTCCGCGACGACAGCGCCTGCGTGCTGCGCTACGAGCGCACCTTCATGCGCCCCCTGCTGCCGGCCGGCCCGCAGGACTGACGGCGCCGGCTCAGCCGGGGTCCGGCCGGCTGGAGAGGGCGAACTCGCCGACGCTCGACTCGGCCAGCGGGTCGAGCCCGGTGGCCAGCGCGAACAGGTCCGCGTCGCCGGTGCCCAGGGCGCACGGGGCCAGGCCGGTCGCGGTGGCCACCAGATACATCGTCTGCAGCAGCGCGCCCAGGTCCTTCAGGACGAGCGCGTAGGCCATGCTGCGGTACTTCCACATCACCCGGCCGAAGCGGGCCGAGACCACGAGCAGCACCTGCGGCGCTGCGCCGCCGGTCGCCGCGGTGGCGTCGGCGAGCAGCCTGCGGACGGTCGCCGGCCGCGCCGGGACCGGTTCCAGCAGGTGGCCGTAGGGGTCGTAGTGGTACATCCCGCCGGGCAGGCCGTCGACCGTGCGCACCACCGGGTACAGCTCAAGGGCGTGCAGGCCGCCGCCCGAGGGGCTGGCGCGCAGCGCCCCGCCGGGGCCACCGGTGTCCGCCGCGGCGCTCAGGTACAGGAACTCGCCGAGCCCGGCGACGGTCAGCGGCGCCCGCTCGTCCGCCGTCCGCAGCGAGCGCCGCGCGCGCAGCGCCGCGCCCAGCGGCATGGCCGGGGCGCCGGCCTCGGGGACGGGCAGCTGTACGGGAGCGCCCGGCCAGGGCGGGCGGCGCGCAGGCAGCGGCGGGAAGCGGCCCTCCGCCCAGCCGGTGGCCCCGTAGGGCAGGTCGTGGTGGCCCGCGCGGCTGCCGCGGTGGAACCACAGCTCGTGCGGGCTCCACTGCTCGGTGGCCAGGTCCGGCGGGTCCTCGGCGGCGGCGTCGTCCAGGAAGCCGTAACGGGCCAACAGGGCGAGGAGACCGGTGCGTACCGGCGCGGCCAGGTCCGCCGGCGGGGGACCGCCGGCCAGCGCGTGCAGCAGGGCCATCGCCTCGGGGCTGTGCACCTCGAAGACCGCACGGCTCAGCGGCGACTCCAGGACCAGGGCGCCGCCGTGCCCGCGCAGCACGGCGAACCGCGACAGCCGGGCCTCGGCGGGGGCGTGCGCGGGCGGCCCGCGATGCGCAGTGGGGGGTCCCAGCGGTCCCAGCGGCCGTACCGTCACCAGGCGCCGGCCGCCGAAGGCGTAGTGGACGGTGAGCCAGCCGCCGGCGTGCAGCCGCCGCACCAGCGGCCCGGCCGCCGGCCCGGCGAGCACGTCCAGGTCGGCCTGCGCGCACTCGCCCGCCGCGAGCGCCCGCAGCACCGCTTTCTGCGGCTGGGTCAGCACGCCGACGGCCTCGCTGTGCCGTCCGCCGTCGAGCAGTGAGATCCCCGAGTCCCTGCCGGTCACCAGCCGCACCCCGGGGCGTAGCGCCATGCGCCGCTCGACGGCGCCGGTCACCGCTGCTCCCGCAGCGCGGCCGACGTCTCGCGGACCACGGTGGCCGCGTCCACCCCGTAGGCGTCCTCGACGGTGCCCGCGACCAGGTGGCACAGCAGATAGCGCTCGTCGGGGCGGATCCCGATCCTGGTGAGCTGGAGGTAGAGCAGGTTCAGCAGAAGCCGGTAGCGCCGGAAGGGGACGGAGGTCTTCATCCGCAGCTGGAAGTCCTCGTTGGCCAGCAGCTCGCGCAGGAAGGGCGTGCTGCCGCGGGCCGGGCGGGAGGGGTGGTCCATCGTCAGCCCGCCTGCGTCGGCGAGCGCGAGGGCCGGTTCCCGTACGGTGCGCAGCGCGGCCGCCCAGTCCCTGACGTGGGGCGGGCCGCCGCAGCTGTCGACCGCGGTGACCACCTGGCGGAGCCGGCCGGCCAGCGCGGGAGCCGCGGCCCGGTGCAGCCGGTCCCAGGCGGCCCGGGTACGCCGCTGGTCGGCGGTGCGGGTGAGGTGGGTGTCCGCGTGGGCGCGGAAGGACACGTAGCCGCGGGACACACCGCCGCCGGAGAAGAGGTGCGCGGTCGCGGCCATCAGGTCGAACGCGGCCCACAGCCGCTGCCGTTCGGCCCGTGCCGCCTCCAGTGCGCTGAAGGCGGCCGGGTTGGCGGCCACGTAGAAGCCGGCGATCAGGGCCGCCGCCGCGGGGCCGCCCAGGACGCCGGCCCGGGAGTCGTAGGGCTCGGTGCTCAGGGTGTTGTCGGTGCTCGGCGGCCCCAGCGGGCGGTCGTCCAGCTCGACCGCCGCCAGCTCGCGGTGCCGGGGCAGCAGGGCGCGGACGTCCAGCGCTGACCGCGACGGGCGCTCCCGCAGGTGGGCGCCGACCGTGCGGTCCGCCGCGGGCAGCACGACCGCGTCCAGCACCTCGGGTGTCGTCAGCACGTTCAGGCGCAGGTGGGGGCCGCGCCGCCAGTGCTGGAGGAAGTAGGCGGCGCCGACCTGTCCCGACAGCTCGCCGAACAGCGGGCGTACCGCGTCCAGGATCAGGTCGCTGCGGCCCGCGTCCGCGAAGTGGTCGACGCGCAGGGTGTGCCAGCCTGCCGGTTCGGTCATCGGTCCTCGCTCTCACAGGTCACGGTGCGGTACGCCAGCCGGCGCAGCCGGTGTTCCTCGCGCGGTCCGACGCCCAGCCGGTTGCAGAAGAGGTGCGCGCAGATGTCGCGCACCCCGGGCTCCGGCAGGCTGCTGACCGTCCGCCACCAGGCCGTCAGGGCGCCGTCGTCCGGCAGCGGTGAGGTGCCGGCGGCGATCCGCGCCGCCGCGGCCGCCACGTCGTGCAGCAGCGTCACGTTGCCCCGGTAGGCCTCGTCGTCGCCGGCTTCCGTCGCCGGGTCCGCCGGCGGGACGGGGGGCCGGGGCAGGCCCTGCCAGGCGAGGACGAGCGCGGCGAAGGCCGCGATCTGCCGCTGCCCGCGGTCCGCCCCCGCGGCGATCAGGCCCAGCGCGATCCGGCTGGACTCGCCGAAGTGCCGCTCCGCGGCCGCCAGCGAGACGCCCTCGCCGTAGCGGCCGGTCTCGGGCCGGTAGGCGACGGCCCGCACGGTGTTGTTGGGCTCGGGGGTGCGCAGGTGGTCGGTGACGCCCTCCGCCGCCGCCAGCCGGGCGGACTGCGCCGGGTAGCCGGGCTGCGGGCGGTCGGCCGCCGGGTGGTCCCGCAGGTAGCCGCGCAGCGCGCCCAGGGCGATGCCGGTGACCTCGGCGTCGCGCGCGGTACGGAGGCGGACGCGCAGGTGCGGCCCGCCGTCCCAGTAGCGCAGGTAGAAGAAGCCGTCGATCAGTGCTGCCCGCCGCAGGTCGTCCACCAGCGGGCGGACCCCGTCGAGCAGCAGCACGTCGAGGTCACCGTGGTGGAAGGCGTGCAGGCTCACCCAGCTCACCGCGTCACCGCCGCCGTCTCGACCACGACTTCGGCGGTACGCCGCTCACCTGGCCCGTCCCCGACCGACGGCAGCGCTTCGGTGAACGCCACCGGGTCGGTGGCCTCAGACGTCAGCCGCTCGAACAGCGCGACCAGCCAGGGGCTCGCGAAATCGACGTAGAGCGGCTTGCGGGCCTTGGCGGGGCCGGCCGCCGCCCAGCCGGCGCCGCCCGGCGTGCTGGTCCGCACGAAGCACCGCTGCGGGATGCGGTGTTCGGCCAGCCAGCGGTGCAGCCGCAGCAGCAGCGACGCCGCCGGCTCGCCGGCCGTCCGGCGCGGGACCAGCGCGGCGGGCACCGTCCAGGTGGCGCGGCGCAGCACGACGGCGCCGACCTCGATCCTGGGGGCCGCGCTGACCGCGGCGTCCAGGACCGGCGGCGCCAGCAGGTCGTCAGGGCGCAGCAGCCAGCCCGGACTGGCGCCCAGGCCGCGGCAGAGCAGTTGCAGCGCCGGGGGCAGGCCGGTCTCCACGACCATCCCGCGGTGCGCCGGGACCACGCGCCGCCCGCTGCCGAGGTGCCGCAGCACGAGCAGCCCGGTGTCCGGGTCCCGCCCGACGCCGAGGTCCCGCAGGGCGGTCACCGGGCGGTGTCCGGGGGAGTGGACGGTGAAGGGGTAGTCGAGCTCGTGGCCGCCGTCCGCCCGCCGCAGGTTCAGGCTGTGCCCGAAGTCGCCGGAGGAGTCGGCCACCAGCGCCTCCGTGGGCGGCGCCGCGGTGGGCGGGAGGTCGCCGCCGCCGTGGGCGATGAGGTAGAGGGAGCGGTCGCGGCCCCTGCCATGGCCGCTCATCGCGCAGTTGAGCACCAGCCGCGGCCCGTCCGGCTGGACGAACCAGGCGACCGAGCCGGCCGGGACCGCCCAGGACGGCAGGCCGGCGTCCCCGGCCGGCAGGTCCGGGTCCGGCCGCGCGACACCGTCGGCGCCAGGCGGCGTCCCGAGCAGGGCGGCCACCGAGCGGGCCCGCAGCGCGGCCAGGTCCCGCAGCGCGGCCGACCGCCAGGTGGCGGCGCCCCTGCCGGTGCCGCCGAGGGCGAGCAGCGTCCGCAGGTCGTCCAGCGGGCCGCCGCCGCCACCGGCGAGATCGGCGAGCAGCGCCCGGTGGAAGACCAGGAAGGGCACCGGATCCCCGGCCGGGTAGCGGCTGTTCCCGTACGCGCCGAGGGCGAGCCGCAGCGGGAGGGCGGTGTCGTGCGGCGCCATCCAGCGGCGGATCAGCTCCAGGCTCGCCAGCGGGTCCTGCCAGGCGGGCAGCGCGGCCGTGGCGACGGGCCCGGGGAAGACGGCGTATTCGTGCAGCGAGGCCGACCGTCCCTCGGGGTCTGGCACCAGCCCGGCGCTCGCCCGCAGCTCGGTGACCGCGGCCCCGACCGCGCGCAGCCGCGCCCGGTGGCCGGCCACCGCACCGGCGTCCCCCGGCGCGGTGAGGGCGGCGGACAGCCGGGCGGACGCCGCGGCGGCCGGCGCCCAGCGGGCACCGCCGTGCTGCCGCAGCCAGCGTGCCAGGGCGCCGAACTTGTCCCGCTCCTGGTCGTCCACCGGCAGATGCGGCTCGATGACGCCGAGTTCGGCCAGCCGGTCGACGAAGGCGCGTACCTTGCCGCCGTCCGTGCCCGCGCCGAGCCGCGCGTACAGCTCGCCGAGCGCGGGCCGGTCGCCGTCCAGCGCCCGCAGGCACGCCTCCACGCCGGGCAGCGCGGCGACCGAGGCGATGTCCTCCAGGGGGCGGCGGCCCAGCACCATCACCCGGTCGCCCACCCGGGTGAGGCTGGGATTGGCGCGCACCCGCAGCGCGGGCCGCAGCTCGGCGTCGGCGGCGACGGCGGCGGCCAGGTCCGCCATCAGCGTGCCGTCCGGTTCGATCAGGCAGCGGGCGGGCGGCAGCGGCGCGAGGACCAGGACGCCGTCCCCGCCGGAGGTCCACGCGCCGGTCCCGATCGCGGTGAAGGTGCTGTTCGGGCTGGTCTTGGCGGCGGCCCGGGAGACGTATCTGACCAGCCGGACCAGCACCTTGCGGGGCGGCTGGCCGACCGGGTGCGCGAGCCACTTCTCCCACTGCGCCGAGAGGGTGGGGCTGGACTGGACGAGGCCGTGCCGGAACTCCGGGCGGGCGGCGGTGCCGATCAGCAGCCCCAGGGTGCGCTCGGTCTCCCGCTCCAGCGTGCCCGGCAGCCCGGCGGCGAGCCGGTCGCGCCGGGCGAGCCGCTCCGTCCAGGCGCCGATCCGGTCTGCGGTGCCCGCGGGCAGCGCGGCGCGCACGGCGGTGGACCACTCGGAGCCGCGGGGCGCCCGGCCGCGGAAGAGGGAGCGGCGCAGCCCGACCAGGAGGGGTTTGAGTGCCGGATCGCCCGGCTCGCCGATGAGGGCCCCGAGGTCGTCGGCGAGCGCCCGGCCCTCGCCGGCGACGGCCCGCTCCTCGGCCAGGGTTCGTGCCAGCAGCTCCCGCAGCGGCGCCGACGACAGGCCGGTGAGCGCGGAGGCCGGCAGGCCGGCGATCCGCACCACGAAGGGCGCGGCGACCTCAAGGACGGTGCTGGTGGCCGTGAGCGGGTCGAGCCGGGGCATCCGCGCCTCCTACGGGAACGGGTGCGGGTAGGGGCTGATCTCGTCCTCGGGCAGCGGGTCACCGCGGTGCCCGAGCAGCATCGGCACGGTCCGCAGCCGGGGCAGCCCGGTGAGCCGGCGGTTGCGGTGGCCGAAGGTCATCGGGAGCGTGCCCGGCACGATCACCCGGACCGAGGACAGGCCGGCCGCGCGCTGTTCCGGGCCGGTCTGGTCCACCGCGACCACGTCTAGACCGGCCCGGCGGTAGCGGTCAAGCAGCCCGGTCAGGTCGTCGCGCAGGTCGGCAGCGGGCGCCGGACGCCCGGTGAAGGAGTCCTCGAAGGTGCGCTGCCCGGCGCTGCCGCGGTCGAGCAGGAAGTCCCAGCGGGGCAGGGTGTCGCGATGGCCGTAGAGCAGTTCGTGGTCGGTCATCGCGGTCACCAGGTCGCTGTCGGCCGCCATGGCGGCGGCCCTGGCCCGCTCCGCCGGGTACCGCACGGGCAGGTGCGCCACCAGCAGGGCGAGTTCGGTCAGCGCCGACCAGCAGGCGTGCTCCGGGTCGGGATGGGCCGCCGCGGCGCACATCACGGCGGGGCGCAGCGGGTCGGTGGAGCGGTCGACGGCGAGCAGCGCGACCGAGGGGACGCCGTGCTCCAGGGAGGTGTCGAAGGCCAGCACCTCGTAACCGTGGGCGTGGTCGACGCGGTCGGCGAGCAGCCGGACCCGGCTGGACCTCGCCGACCCGATCGCGACGCGCGGCACCGGCATCCGGGCGTACCAGGTGAGCAGGAACGCGTCACGCTCGGCGACCTCCAGCAGGCCGTGGAGCACGGCTTCCTCGTAACAGCCGCCCAGCGCGCAGCCGTTGGAGGTCTCGTGGACGCGCGACCGGCCGGCGGCGCCGGGCAGCGGGCCGAAGTAGGCGTGCTCCGCGGGGACCAGGACCGGCTCGCCCCGGCCGAAGGAGAACCCCCACACCCAGGCCCTCTCCTCGCGGGGGTCGAGCTGTGCCGCCTCGCCGGCGCCGCCGGGCAGGCCGAGGGTCCGCGGATCGACGGCGTGCCCGCGCACGTCGGCGTACGCCGCCCGCTCGACCGGCCACCGCCCCGACGGCACGGTCCCCGCCCGGCGTTCGACCGCCTCCAGCAGCGCGGCGGCCCGGGCGGAGCGCCGGTCCGCGCCGCGCCCGATACCCGGCTCGGGGCGTCCCACCCCGGGCAGCCCGGTGTACGCGTACGCCACCGGCAGGCCGCAGGCGTCCCGTTCGCGTACCGCGCGCACGAGACCGGCCGTGCCGTCGACGTACACGCGCTCCAACTCCGCCGCCCGGGAGACCAGATCGGTGGCCCGCAGCACCGAAGGGTCCGGCTTGGGCCGGGCGGTGAGCCCGACCGCGGCGGCCCGCCGGGCGCCGGCCGGGTCGCCCGCCGGTGCGCAGGTGGCGCACGACGGGTCCGGCAGGAAGGGGTGGACGCCGGTCGTCAGCCGGTCCAACTCCACCACCAGGACCGCGCCGACAGTACGCGGAGTCCGGCCTTGGGCCAGGGCACGAAGTTCGGCGGCCACCACGCCGGCCACCGCGGGCACCGCGAAGGCCGTCAGCCAGGTGGACGGCGGTGCGGGCCGGTCGCCGCGCGCCGCGAGCAGCGCGGCCCGGTCGGCCGCGCCCGCCGGGTCGGCCGCGGCCCGCCTGGCGTCCAGGCAGCCGGTGCACCCCGCGCGCCCCGGCAGCACGGTCGGGCCGACGAGGACCTGGCCGAACTCCACCCGCACCCCGAGGAAGGGCATGCCGTCCGCCGCCGCGGCGCGCGCGCTCGCCGTGATCAGCGCCGGATCCCAGCCGTCGCTGACGGCCACCACCGCCCCGCCCTGCCCGCCGCCCGGCGGCAGCAGGCGCTCGACCGCGTCGTGCAGCACGCCGCTGCCGGCCAGCCGCCACGGCCCGGCTGTGGCACCCGCCTCAGGCATGCGCGAGCACCACCCGGACGACGAAGGGCATGATGCGCGACACCTCGGAGTCGTGGTCAAGCGGGACGGCGACCGGGTCGAGCCCGCGCGCCCGCAGCGCCGCCACCGCCTGCGGCACGGTGCACGGCACCGCCGCCACGCCCGTGGCTGCTTCGCCGGGATCCGGCTGCGGTACCGGCGGCGGCGCGTAGGCGGGCTGGTGGTGGCGGCGGGCCTGCTCGTCGAGCAGGATCGCGCGCAGCCCGGCGGCCAGCGCGCCGGCGGGCCGCAGCGCGCTGACGTAGGCGACGGTCCTGGAGCCGGTCAGGAACGCCAGCGTCGGCACGCGCAGGGAGCCGGTGACGTCGTGGACGGCGAGCGGCACCCCGAGGATGCGGACCATCCGCAGGCAGTGCGCGGCTTCCTGGCCGCTCCGGCGCGCGAGCAGGTCCAGGTCGACACGGACCGTGGGCCCCGGCCTGGCAGCGGTCAGCCGGGCGCAGTGGTCGAGCAGCCCGGCCGTGACGGCCTCCTGCCAGCTGAGAGCGGCCGCCGCGCCCACCGCTTCGCCGCCGGCGGTGGCGAAGCGGTCCCGGCCGGGCCCGCTGTCCTGCGCCAGGGTGAAGACGTCCGCCGGGTCAACCGACCGGGCGCGGTCGTCGGCGAGCTGGACACCCCAGGCCTGGCGGGCCGGCAGCCGGCTGATGTCCGTGCCCGACACCCCGTACGCCGCGAGCGCGGCGAGCACCGCCCGCCACCGGGCCTGCTCGACGGTGGTGCCTGCGCCCGTCAGCGGGTCGCGCACGCCGGCCGCGGTGGCGACGGCGACATTGAGCGGGAGCTGTGCGAAGTCGCGCTCGGACAGCTCCCCGAGCACACCCAGCCGCGGGTCGAGCAGCCTGGCTCCTGTCGCGTCGAGCACGTCCACGGTCAGCGCCGGTGCGGCCCGCAGCCGGGCCACCTTCTCGGTGACCGACCGGGCTGCGCCGCTTCGCTGGGCCATGAAACCGGGTCTCATCTCCCACGGCGGGAGTGGCACCGGCAGGAACCGGTGGGTGGTGGACGTGAGCGTGGCGATGTCCAGGCAGTCCATCGTGTCGGCCTCCGCCGCCTCCGCGACCCCGGTGAGCAGCCGCAACGCCGCTGTCCCGAGCCACCCGGCGGCCAGCGCCACCACCTCGGGCGGCAGCGCGTCGCTGCCCGAAGCCGGTCGCCCGAGGCCGCGCGACCACCGGTCGAGCCGGCTCAGGCCCCCCGTCCCGCCGGTGCCCGCGTGGAACCACAGCTCGCCGCCGCGCCTGACCGCGCGCACCACCGGCACACCGGCGCACTGGCACAGGCGGTCGACGTCCTCCGCCGGCAGGTCGGCAGGACCGCCGGGGACGTGCACGACGAGGTCGGCGCCGCGGTCGAGCGCGTCCTTCAGCGTCATGATTTCCGCCGCACCGGCGCCGGTCGGCAGCTGTCGGGCGGCGGTCATGCCCGAGCGGGCCAGCAGCCGCAGGAGTTCACCGAGGATCGACCCCGATCCGACAGCGAGGGCGCGGGCCTGCCGGTAGGTGGCGAGCGCGTGCCCGGCGTCGGGCAGGAAGGCGTCGAGGTAGCCGGTCTCGGCCCGTCCTGCGGGTTCCCCGCCGTCACGGACCAGCCCGCGGTCGATCAGCGCGGCGACGATCCGCTCCACCATCTCCCGCTGCCCGGCTGGCAGCCGGCCGACCAGTTCGGACAGCGGGGTGCTGCCGTCGAGGTACGGGGCGAGCACGCTGAGCCAGCGGTGGATGGTGGGGCCGCCGAGCGACTCGCCACCGCGGTTGGTGAGGAACCTGGCGCCGTCCGGAGCGGGTACCAGGAAGACGTCCGGCCGGAGCCGCGCCATGACATGGGATACGCCGTCCGCCACGGCGCGGCTCCTTCCCTGGTCGGGGTTACAGGGACACGCAGCTTCCGTTGCCCGACCAGCACGAACAGGACGCGGCCGTCTCGGTCATCGCGTGGGCGCCGGTGAGCGACTCCACCTCGACGTCCTCCCCGGTGATGCTGAAGACGTCGGCGGCCAGGCCGTCGAGGTCGAATGCGAGTTCTTCATCCATCGAACCACTCCCTGGTAAAGACGAGTTGGACACAAACGGACGGTGAACAGCTCGCGTGCCCCCGGGCTGCCGGGAGTGAGGTCCCCTCACTCCAGCGGAGCGGATCGCAACACGTCGGTTCCAGGTGGCTGCTGTTCACCGCGTCCCCCGTGGTCGGGTCCACTCGCGGACGCGGCCAGTGGCGGTGATGCCGGCATACGAAGCGTCGCGGCTGGCGACTCCCCCTCCGTGCTCGAATCGTGGCAGATCCGCGCGTGATAATGTGCGAATTTCGCGCAGATTGCGATAGTGGGCACTGGTTTCCGGACATCTGCGGGTGATCGCGCTCCCGGGTCCGGTGGCCCCGCGAGCAGCCGACGGGGCCCGGTCGGGGCGCCCGGGGGTGTCCGGGAGCGGACCCGCACCTGACCGAAAACCAGGCCTGCGCATAGCATCGGGCGATGCGTTCCCTCCCCACGGCGATACCCGTACTCGCCTGCCTGCTGACCGGCGCCCTGCTGACGGGTTGCGGGGCCTCCGGCGGCGGCCCCACGGCCGCTTCGGCGCCCGTGACGTCCGCGTCCCTGACGGCGACCACGGCCACCGCCGCCACGCCGACGCGTTCGGCCACCGCGGCCAGCACCCACCGGGCCAAGCCGTCCCCCACGAAGAAGGCGACCAGGCCGGCGGCCCCCGCCTCCGCCGGGAATCCGGCCGGGCACGCGACGGTGCCCGCCGCCGGCCGGGCCGCCGACACCTCGAAGCCCACCCGCACGGTGGGCAGCGGGACACCCGCGAGCTGCACGTCGGCCGCCGTGGTGGCCGCGGTCGCCGCGGGGGGAGTCATCACGTTCCACTGCGGGCCGCGTCCGGTGGTGATCACCATGAAGGCCACCGCCAAGGTCCGCAACGCCTCGCCGCGCGTCGTGCTGGACGGCGGCGGGCTGGTCACCCTCAGCGGCGGCGGCGCCCGGCGCATCCTCTACATGGACACCTGCGACCAGGCCCAGGGGTGGACCACCTCGCACTGCCAGGACCAGAGCACACCCGAACTCACCGTGCAGAACCTGGCCTTCGCCGACGGCAACTCCACCGGCCAGAGCGCCGAGGGCGGTGGCGGCGGGGCGATCCTGGTCCGCGGCGGCCGCTTCAAGGCCGTCAACGACCGCTTCGTACGCAACCGTTGCGACCGCACGGGGCCTGACCTCGGGGGCGCCGCGATCCGCGTCCTCGACCAGTACCACGGCCTGCCGGTCTACATCACCGGCAGCACCTTCGGCGGCGGGCCGGGACTGGGCGGGTCCTGCTCCAACGGCGGCGCGCTGAGCAGCATCGGGGTCTCCTGGGTGGTGCTCAACAGCGTCATCACCTACAACTCGGCGGTCGGCAGCGGGGCCAACCCCGCCCGCGGCGGCACCCCCGGCGGCGGCAGCGGCGGCGCGGTCTACACCGACGGCAACCGCTACACCGTCCGGGTCGAGGGCTCGCTCCTCGCGCACAACGACGCCAAGGAGGGTGGCGGCGCCTTCTTCTTCGTCAGCAACGACCACACCGGCACCCTGGCCGTGCACGGGTCGACCCTGCGCACCAACCCCAGCCACGGCTTCGCCACCGCCGGCTACCCCGGGGTCTTCTTCATCGGCGCCGGAAAGCCGGACGTGTCCGGCAGCACCCTCGACTGACCCCGGGTCCGCTCCGCACCCCGGCCGCCGCCCCCGGGCGGGCGGCGGCCGGGGTGCCGGGCCGGCTACGGCCGCTCGTCGGGGGAGGAGGAGGCGGGGGAGTGGTGGGTCTCGCTCTCGGCCGGCGTGTGCCACGAGTCGGAGCCGGGCTGCGGCTCCTGCGGCGGTACGGGCCGGCGCGAGGCGCGGCGGGAACCCCACCAGAAGGCGGCGATGATCAGGGCCACCAGGACCACGCCGACGGCGACGGCCCACCCGGCGCCGAAGGAACCGGCCAGGACCGTGGTGTTCTGCGCTGCTGCGACCATGGGGCGCCTTCCGTGAGGGGAGCCCCGGCGCGAGTCCGGCGGGCTCCGTGAACAGGGCGGCGGTCACCGGGTACCGGGGCCCGCCGTGCCGGGCGCGTACCCCCGCGTCATCGGGTTACCCCTCCATGACGGCCCGTCAGGAGGAGGGGCGCTGCCCGGGGTCCAGCGAGAGCAGGGCGAGGAGGGCGGCCACGGTCGGGCCGGCGTCCGCCGGGTGGCGCAGCGAGGTGCCGCCGGGGATCTCGTAGGTGTTGGTGCGCCCGTTGCGCGTGTGGGTGAGATATCCGTCCGACTCCAGGTCGGAGATGATCTTCTGTACCGCACGCTCGGTGAGCAGGCAGCGCTCGGCGATGTCGCGCACGCGGATGTCGGGATTGCGCGCGATGGCCGCCAGGACGCGGGCGTGGTTGGTGAGGAAGGTCCATCCGGTCCTCTGGCTGGCGACGTCATCCATGGCGGTATCGTACGACGCAGAATTCAGGACATGCAAAACACGAAACAGATTTCGCGTATCTCTTGACAGGGATCGCGGCGGACCGCACGCTGGAGCCGCCCAGTTCGGAACTCGAGGAGGTCTCAGCCGTGGCAGGTACAGGGCGCCGCCCGATCCCGCTGTCGCCGCCGGACGCGGTGACCGTCGCGCAGGCGAGGGCCTCGCGGGACGTGCGCGTGGTCCGGCATCTGCGGTCCGGCCTGGTCCTGCGGCTGTCCGACGCCGACGGCCTGACCCGGGCGTCCGTGCACGGCGAGATCGACTTCGACTCCGCGGACCTGCTGGAGCGGGTGCTGTCCGGTGCCCTGCTGGCGGCTCCCCGCGGCCTTCACGTCGATCTGGGCAGCGTCGGATTCTTCGACTGCGCCGGGCTGAACGCGCTGCTGCGGGTCTGCGCGCAGGCCGGCCCCGGCGGCGGCGAGCTGACGGTGACCGCGATCTCCGCCGCGGTGGCCCGCGTGCTGGACCTCACGCAGACCTGGCTCGCCTTCCCGCTGGCCGCCGCCCCCGAGGACCGCGCCGTGCCGAGCGTCCTGCCGCTGCACCGCGCCCGCCCCGCCTGACGGCCGCCCGGGGCGCCGGCGCACGTTCTAGACCTGCGCCCCCAGGGCGATCAGCAGGCCGGCCAGGCCGACGGTCAGCCAGGCCACGTAGTCGCCGAGGTGGCCCGAGTGCAGCCGGCGCAGTGGCACGATCAGCCGGCGGTCGACGCCGCGGGCCACGGCCGCCAGCGGGCTCGGCAGCCGGAAGGCGGCCAGGCGCAGGGCGGTGGCGGCGAAGGCCACGGCGAGCGCCACCGACAGCACGCCCAGCCCGGCCCCCGCCCCGGTCCAGGCCGCGTCCGGCGGCCGCGCGGCCTGCCCGGGCACCGGCAGGCCTTCTACCTGGGCGAGGTAGCCGGCCCGGTCCTGGAAGGCCACCGCCGCCGATGCCACAGCGCGCCCGACGGCCGGCCACACCCCGACCACGAACGCCCCGCACAGCAGCGCCGCCGGCACCGCGGTCATCGCGCCCGGCACCGCCCGCCGGGGGCCGCGGACCTCCGACTCCTCGCCCTCCCCGCCGGTCTCCACGTCGGAGTGGCCGCAGTCCGGAGCGGGCCCCGCCCCGAAGAAGACGCGCAGCCCGGCGCGCAGCACGGCGCCGCCGGTCAGCGCCGACACCACGACGTAGACCGCGGGCAGCCAGGCGGCGTGCTCGCCCGCCGCGTGCTCGGCCACCGCCTTGCCCAGCCCGACGCCGAACGGCGGCAGCCCCGCCAGCGCCAGCCCGCAGGCCACGTAGAGCGCGCCGGTCCACGGCGAGCCGCGTTCCGTGCCGTGCAGGCCGAGTTCGTCGACCGAGCCGTGCCGGTCGAGCAGGACGCCGGTCAGGCCGAACAGCGCCGCCTTCACCCCCGCGTGCCCGGCGACGTAGAGGGCGGTGCCCGCGGTCGCCGCCGGGTCGAGCAGGCTCAGGCCGAGCAGCCACAGGCCGGTGTGGCCGATGGTCGAGAAGGCCAGCAGGCGCTTGAGGTGCCGCTGCTTCCAGCACATGGTGGCGCCGACCAGTGCGGTCAGTACGCCGAGCGCGGCCAGCGTGTGGGTGTAGGCCGGGGCAGGGATGCCGCCGGGACCGGCGAAGACCGTCAGGTACACCCGGGCGATGCCGTACACCCCGAGTTCGACCATCACCCCCGACATCAGCATGCAGACCGGCGTGGGTGCCACCGCGTGCGCGTCGGGCAGCCAGAAGTGGAAGGGCACGGTCGCGGACTTCACCAGCAGGCCCGCCATCACCAGGACGAACGCGGTGACGGTGAGCGCGTCGGTGCGGTGGCCGGCCAGCGCGCCGCCGATCTGCGCCATGCCCAGCTCGCCGGTGCGCGCGTAGAGCAGGCCGATGCCGAGCAGCGAAGCGTACGCGGCAAGGGAGTTGACCACGCCGAAGGTCAGCGCGCCGTGCAGGGAGCGCGGGTCCTCGATGCGGAAGCCGGTCAGCGCGTAGGCCACCACGCCCATCAGCTCGAAGAAGACGAACGCGTTGAACAGGTCGCCGGTCAGCGCGAATCCGCACATGCCGGCCTCGAAGAGCAGCAGCAGCGCGGGGAAGACGCCGCGGTGCCGTGCGGGCGGTTCGTCGAAGTACCGCCAGGAGTAGACGAGTACGGCGGCCACCAGGGCCGCGACGAGCAGTGCGAGCCCCACGCCGAGCCGGTCGCCGACCAGCACGATGCCGATCCCGCGGCCGTGCAGCGGGGTCCAGCCGCCGGCCCAGGACACCACCCGGCCGCCGTCCGCGTCCCCCGCCCGGTCCCACAGCAGGGCGAGTTCGGCGACGGTGCCGGCCGCGAAGGCGGTCGCCACCGCGTCCAGGGCGGTACGCGGCAGCACCCGCCCGGCCAGCACCAGGAAGGCCGCGCCGAACAGCGGGATCGCGACGGCGAGCGGCAGCAGGTCGGCCGGCTGCCAGCCGGGATACGCCACGTGCGCCCCTCAGCCCTTCAGCTCGCTGAGCGCCTCGGGATCCACCGTCCCGGTGCGCTTGCGGATCTGGATGACCAGGCTGAGCAGCAGCGCCGTCACGGTCGCCCCGACCACGATGTCGGTGAGGACCAGCGCCTGGACGACCGGGTCGACCACGGGGGTGCCGACCGGGATGTCGGAGAACACCGGTGCGGTCCCGCCGTGCCGGTACCCGATGCCCAGCAGCAGGACGTACGTCGAGGACTGCGCCACGGCCAGGCAGCCGACCGCGTGCACCAGGTTGCGGCTGGTCACCATGCCGTAGACGCCGACCAGGAGGATCCAGCCGGCCGCGAGGAAGGGCAGTACGGTCATCGGTCGTCCTCTCCCGGAGCCGGGACGCGCTGCGTCCCGGTTGACTCGATCTCCACGGCCTGGTCGAGGAACTGCGCGACCAGCACGATCACGCCGGAGCCGACCTCCACGCCCACCGCGGCGTTCAGCAACGGCACCAGCCCGGCCGACGAGAGCTGGTTGAACGTGCCGAGCGGCAGCACGTTCTGCAGATAGGCGGCCCCGACGAACAGCCCGGCGAGCCCCAGCGCGGTGAAGGCCACGGCGCCCACCGCGTCCAGCGCGGCGAAGACGGCCAGCGGCCGCACCCGGCGCAGCACCCGGTAGTCGGCCGCCACGTAGGCCAGGTGCAGCCCGGTGGCGAGCACCACCCCGCCCTGGAACCCGCCGCCCGGGCTGAGCTGGCCGTGCGCCACGACGTAGCCGCCGACCAGCACCGTGACCGGCAGCAGGCACGCGCCGAGCAGCATCGTCGAGGGCTGCACCCGGCCGGGCTCGGGGTCGGCCCGGTCCTCGTCCCGCGCGCGGCGCAGCAGGACGACCGAGCCGAGCACCGACCCGAACAGGATCGACTCCTCGCCGAGGGTGTCCAGCGCGCGCTGGTCGAAGTTGATCGAGGAGATCACGTTGGCGGTGTGCTGCCGGACGGCCGCGGCGACCGCCCTGGTGCCGTAGGGGTGGTGCGCGGTGCCGAAGCGCGGCAGGTCGGTGCAGGCCAGCGCGAAGGCGATCGCGAGGACCGCCGCGGCCAGCAGGAAGACCGTGCTGCGGGCCCGCCGGCTCACCGCTCGCGCTCCGGGTCCTGCCCGTTCTCCGGCGGCGTCCGGCCGCGCGGGCCGCGGTGGATCTTGCGGACGGTGAGCAGGATCAGCAGCGGTGTCACCGCGCTGCCCACCGCGAGCTGCGACAGCGCCACGTCGGGCGCCTGGAGGGCGAGGAAGAGCAGCGCCAGGCACACTCCGAGCACCGAGAGCAGCACGGACTGGCGTACCGGGTCACGGGTGAGCGCGGCAGCGGTGGCGACCGCGCTCACCAGGACGAGGCCGGCGGCCACCAGGAAGTCGACCGCTCCGGGCGAAGGGTTCACGCCGGCGGCCCCTCGTCCCGCACGCCGCTGTCGACGGCCTCGTCCTCGTGCACCATCGTGCGGCCCACGACGATCGTGGTGACCGGGCCGGAGACGGCCGTCAGGGCGCCGATGACCAGCAGCTTCGCCGCCAGCCGGCCGGCGCCCGCGTCGACCGCGAGGGCCAGGCAGATCAGCGGCACGCCCAGGCTGGTCGCCGGGGCGAGCGCGTGCAGCCGGGCGTAGGGCGAGCGCAGCACCGCCAGCGCCGCCGCGGCCAGCAGCAGGGCGGCGCAGCCGCAGCAGAGCAGCGCCAGGGCCAGACCGTGGGTCCAGGTCATCTCAGTCCCGCCCTCCCGGCCCATCCCGCGTGGGGTCGGCGGGCCTGCCCGCGCCCCCCGCCAGGCAGCGTGCGAAGACCAGCGTCCCGGTGGGCGAGAGCACCGCCGTCACCAGGGCGACGTCCACGTACGAGGTGCGGTGCAGGCCGCGCGCCGCCAGCAGGAAGAAGGCCACCGCCATCACCCCGGCCAGCGCCATCGCCGGCAGCCGCCGGGCCGGCTCGCCGACGCAGGCCCGCCACACGCAGGGCGCGAGACCGGCGGGCAGCAGCACGCAGGCGGCCAGCAGCCAGGCGTTCACCGCGACCTCCGTCCGCCGAGCGCCCGCTCGACGGCCGAGGGCGCGTCGTCGAGCACGTGGACGGTCACGTCCGCCCCCACGGTGTCCAGCACGCACGCGCCGGGCGTGGCGGACAGCAGCATCGCGGCCAGCGCCGGGTCGGTGTCCGCGGGCAGCCGGATGACGACCTCGCCCTCCCCGGGCGTGCGCCCGCCGCGCGCGACGGCCGCCGCGAGCTGCGCGGTCTCCGTGAGCAGCGAGACGGGCAGCGCGGCGACGGCGGCGGCGATCCGGCGGCCACCGTGCACTCGTGGATGCTCGGCCCGGCGCACCGCCTCCGCGGCGATCCCGCCGAGGACGGCGAGAGCGCCGCCCACCACGGCCTCCAGCGTAGTGACGTCGGAGATCAGCACGATGTAGAGGACGAGGAGCAGCCCCGACCACCCGACCACGGTGGCCGCGGTGACCAGGACCCGGGACGTCATCCGCGCTCGCCTCCTCGAACCGTGCGGGCTGCCGCCCGTCGTCGCGCATGTCCGACTGCCCCGGTATACCGGGCGGCCGGTCCGTGCGGGGCCGAAGCGGGGGACACGCCTGAGCGGGCCACTCCTCTGCCGTGTGCGGCATCCGTCCCGCCCCGCCGGCCGGAAACCGCGGCGGCCCGCCGGTAACCCCGGCGGGCCGTAGCGGCGGGGTCAGCGCCGGGGTGACCGGTCCTTGGCGACCTGCTCCTCGACTGCCCGGTCGACCTCCTCCTTGCGCTCGCGGGCGCGCACCCGCTCGTGGTGGTCGGCGTCGACGATGTCGAGGAACACCTCACCGAAGGCCGGGCACCGGGTGCGCAGCTCGCGCTTGATCCGCTCGCTGACCTCCTCGACGTCCTCGCTGTCGATGCCCTCGCGCAGGTCGACCCGGGCCGCGAGCAGCGCCGAGTCCACCCCGAGGCGCATGGTCTGCAGCACGGCCACGGTGTCGATCTCCTCCTGCTCGGCGAGCAGCTCGTAGGCCTCCTGCTGCAGCCGGGGGTCCACGGCCTGTCCCACCAGCAGGTCGCGGGCCGAGCGGCCGAGGCCGTACGCGACGAGCACCAGCAGCAGCGCGATGGCCAGCGCGGCCGCCGCCTCCCAGCGCGACGAACCCGTGAGCTGGTGGCCCAGCACGCCGCCCGCGGCCAGCAGGACGCCGAGCACGGCGGTGGCGTCCTCCGCGAACACCGTCCGCACCGTCGGGTCCTCGCTCCTGGAGACCTCCTGCAGCAGGGTGCGCCCGTGGGTGCGGGCCCGGCCGCGCAGCTGGACGACCGCCCGCAGCAGCGAGGTGCCCTCGGCGACGAGGGCCACCGCCAGGACGACGTAGGTGATCAGGAAGTGCCCCGATCCCTCCGACTCCGGCGACAGCCAGCTGTGCAGCCCCTGGTAGAAGGAGAAGCACCCGCCGGTCACGAAGATGCCGACGGCCGCGAGGAGCGCCCAGAAGAAGCGCTCCTTGCCGTAGCCGAAGGGATGCTGCGCGTCGGGCTTGCGGCGGCTGAAGCGGACCGAGGCCAGCAGGAAGACCTCGTTGAGGGTGTCGGCGACCGAGTGCGCGGCCTCGGCGAGCAGGGCGGGGGAGGCGGTGATGACGCCGACGACGGCCTTGGCGATCGCGATCGCCACGTTCGCCAGCAGCGCGACCAGCACCGTTCCCCGGGTCGTGTCGTCGTCCTCCGCCTGCCCGGAGCCCGGGGGCTTGCCCGTGTCGGTGCCGCTGTCCGCGGCCTTTTCGGTGTCTGTGCCTGTGTCGGGAGTCATGGCGGTGTCGTGCGACCTCCGGGCCGGCGGAAGGCGGCTGGCGCCGCCGGTTGTCGGAGGTCGGCTACCCCTCCGGCCGCCCCGTACGCGACGGCGGGCCGATTGAGCGGTGCGGACGGGGTAGGAGTCAGCCATGGACGGTCGGGCGGCGGGCGGGATCACCCTCGGCGTCGAGGAGGAGTTCCTGCTCCTGGACGCGCGGACCGGACTGCCCGCCGCGCGTGCCGCCGAGGTGCAGGCCGCCGCCGACCTGGAGCCGGTCCTCGGCGCGGGCGAGGTGGACAACGAACTGCTGCAGGCCCAGGTGGAGGTGGCCACCCCGATCTGCTCCGGCCTCGCCGAGGTCGAGGCGCAGCTGCGGCGGCTGCGGCAGGCGGTCGGCGGCGCGGCCCTGCACACCGGGTGCCGGCTGGCCGCGACCGGCGGCGCGCCGCTGTGGTCCCGCGACGCGACGCCGGTGACCGAGGAGCCGCGCTATCAGGACATGCGCACCGACGCCGCCCGGCTGGTCGACGAACACCTCATCAACGGTATGCACATCCATGTCGCGGTGCCCGACCGGCACGCCGGTGCCGCCGCGCTCGGCCGGGTCCGGCCGTGGCTGCCGGTGCTGGTAGCGCTCGGCGCGAACTCGCCCTTCTGGGACGGCCGCGACACCGGGTTCGCCAGCTGGCGCACGGTGGTCTTCGGCCGCTGGCCGGTCAGCGGCTCGCCGCCGTACACCGCCGACGCGGCGACGTACGAGCAGCGGGTGGACGCGCTGGTGGACACCGGTGTGATCCGCGGCAGGCGGCAGGTCTACTGGCACGCCCGGCTCTCCGAGCGCTATCCGACGCTGGAGATCCGCGCGACCGACGTGCAGCTCGACGTCGCCAGCGCCGTCACCCTCGCGGGCCTCGGGCGGGCCGTGGTGGCGACCGGGTTGCGGGAGGCCGCCGCCGGGACGCCCGCCCTGGACCCGCCGGGGAGCGTGCTGCACGCGGCCGGCTGGCACGCGGCCAGGCACGGCGTCGACGCCGACCTGGTCGACCCGGTGCGCGGCAGGCCCGCCAAGGCCGCCGACGTGGTCGGCGCGCTGCTGGAGTACGTGACGCCCGCGCTGGAGGAGTACGGGGACGCGGAGCGGGTCGCCGGCGGCCTGACGGAGCTGCTCGACGGCGGCACCGGCGCGGCCCGCCAGCGCCGGGCGGTGCGCGGCGGCGGCATGCCCGCCCTCCTGGACCTGATCGCCCCCGCCCCGGGAACCGTCTAGGACTCAGGCACCGGCGGTCGGGGCGGGGCCCGCGACGAGCAGCCGGTATCCGTAGTCCACGGCGGACCGGCCGAGCAGGTCGGCGTGCCGCCGGTGCCAGGCACCCGACGCCAGATCGCCGCGCAGCCGCTCGGCCGCCGCCTCCACCACGGCGGGCGGCAGCTGGGCGAAGGTGGAGCTGGCCAGCCGCACAGCCGGGTCGAGATAGGCCTCGGGGCGCCGCCAGTAGGCGATCTGGAAGCCGTCCGTGAAGTCGTGCGGGATCGGGAAGGGCAGCACGGTGTGCGCGCCGAGGGCCTCGGCGACGACGTCCAGCGGGGTGAAGCGGGCGTGCTCCATCTCCCGGATCTCCGGCAGGTACTCCTCGATCAGCCACAGCTCCGGCCGGAAGACCGGGTCCCAGGTGAAGACGACCTGCCGGCGGGCCACCCGGCGCAACTCGCCGAGACCGCGGCGCAGGTCCGGCCAGTGATGGACGGTCATGACCGCCATGGCCGCGTCGAAGGAGCCGTCGGGGAACGGAAGCGCGTCGGCTGACGCCTTCACCTTCGCCGCCCCCGGGTGCTGGTCCAGCATGACCCGCGAAGGATCGACCGCGGTCACCGCGGCGCCCACCGGCTCGTAGGAGCCGGCGCCCGCGCCGACGTTGACGACGCTGCGGGCACCGTCCAGGGCCCGGGTGATCAGCGCGTGCAGCCGCGGATCGGGCCGCCGGATGTCGCGGTAGCCGGTGCCGATGCGGTCGTAGACGGCAGGCGTGCCGTCGGAGGCGGAGTTCATGAGGGCCAGCCCACCAGGCGGAAGGTGCGGCGGCCAGAGATTCAACAGGCGCCGAACGTTGCCGTCCCGGGCCCGAGTCGGTGGGCCTCGGCCGCCGGGCCGGGCACGCGCCGCCCGGCCGGCGCCGATCGGGCCACGGGGGAGCGAGTGCCGGGCCGCCCGGGCGGCGTTGCTACAGTCCGCCCATGTCTGCCTCCTCCTCGCGCGACTCGCTGGCCGGTGCCGGCTGGGAAGGCCACGAACCCGGCACGTACCGGGAGTTGATGCCGCCCAAGGTGAACAACCTGTCGTGGCTGAACCCCAGCACGCTGTGGAAGGCCCGCAACGGCCCGCTGGCCTCGCTGTTCGGCGACCCGACCGGCGCCGACCGGCAGCGGTGGGTGCGGGCGCAGGCGGCCGGTGGCGACCTGGTCATCACCAGGGACGACCCGGCGGAGTTCTCCTTCCTGCTGCTCGGCGACACCGGCGAGGGCGACGACCCGCAGTACGCGGTGGTGCCCGGCTTGCTCAAGGCGGGCGCCGGCACCCGCTTCGCGGTGGTGTGCAGCGACGTCCTCTACCCGGTCGGCAGCGCCAACGAGTACGGCCGCAAGTTCTTCCGCCCGTACCGCGACTACCCGGCGCCGATCTACGCGATACCGGGCAACCACGACTGGTACGACGGCCTGACCGGCTTCATGCGGGTCTTCTGCCGGGCGCCCGCACTGCCGCCGGGGCCCCGGCCGCGGCCGCTGTCGGCGGCCTGGTGGCGCGGCCTGCTGTGGCGCCCCTCGACCACCCCGGACGACGAACGGCTCGACCGGGCACGGGAGATGCGCGGCGCACCGGAGCAGGCGGCCGCGCAGCCCGGGCCGTACTGGGCACTGGACACCGGGCCGGTACGGATCATCGGCATCGACACCGGGCTGCTCGGTGACATCGACCGCGAGCAGGGCGAGTGGCTGCGCCGGGTGGCCGCGGGGCCCCGCCCGAAGATCCTGGTGACGGGCTCTCCCCTCTACGTGGACGGCGAGCACCACCCGTGCACGATCGAGGGCGGCGGCACCGTCGACGAGATCGTCCGCGACCCCGAGCACCACTTCGTCGCCGCGATAGGCGGCGACATCCACAACTACCAGCACTATCCGGTGGACGTGGACGGCCGGCGGATCGAATACGTCGTCTCCGGCGGCGGCGGCGCCTTCATGCACGCCACCCACACCATCCCGCGGGTCGCGGTGGGCGGCGTGGTCGAGGAGGAGTTCCGCTGCTACCCGATGCGCGGCGACTCGCTGGCCTTCTACAGCCGCTTCTACGGCGACCGGCTGCGCATGCGGCGGCTGTTCGCGCTGACCCCCGACGAGGCGGCCGCGGTGATCGCCGAGCGGCTGGAGGGCACCCCGGTACGCACCGCGGCGGGCCCGGCCCGGGTGACGCTGCGGACCCGCTTCGTCGCCTCGGCCCTCGGCGTGGCGCCGCGCGCGACGAGCGGCGTGCGCCGGTTCCGGCTGCCGGTGCGGCGGGTGCTGACCCGGGTGCTGTCGCCGGGGGGTGCGACCTACAGCCCGCCGTTCTTCAAGAGCTTCCTGCGGCTGGACGTCGGCGCCGACGCGATACGGGTGCGGTGCTTCGCCGCGACCGGGCTGCGGGCGCAGGAGGAGGACCCGCCGGTGGAGGACGACTTCACGATCAGGCTGTGAAGGGGAGTTTCCGGGGCAGGTGTACGTCGAACCCCCGACGGAGGTGACCATGGCGTACGACTCCTCGATGCGGGCCACAGGATGGGCCCGTTCGCTGCCCCTGAGCAGCGAGATCAGAACGGCCCGCGAGTGGACCAGGCGGCATCTGGAAACCCTCGGCTGGTCCGCCAGCGAGCCGGAGACGGTCGACGCCGTCCTGCTCACGGTCTCCGAACTGGTCACCAACGCGCACCGCCACGCGCACAGTTCGGCCCAGCTGGTGCTCACCTGGGACGGCACCTGCCTGCACGTCAGCGTGCACGACTCGTCGCCCGCGCTGCCCAGCCCGAACCTGCCGTCCGCCGACGCGCTGGGCGGGCGGGGGATGTTCCTGGTCGACGCCCTCGCCGACACCTGGCAGGCCCGCCCGTGCCCGGACGGCAAGACGGTCACGGCGTGCTTCCGGCTGCCCAAGGACGGCGACGGCTGAGGGAGGCGCCGGCGGCCCGGCGCTGCCCGATCCGGGCACGGGCGGCCCGGGAGGTGCCCCCACCCTCCGCGTTGCGATCGCACGCACCAGGCACCGCGGCCCCCGCCCTACCGGGCGGACGACGCCATGTGTCAGACATGGCCCTGGGAATGGCGTCGCCGCATCGTACTCACGCCACCGCCCTGCCGGGGCAGGTCAGCCGGCAGTCACCGTGCTCTTCCTGCGGGCGCGGTAGGCGGCCGCCTTGATGCGGTTGCCGCAGGACTCCATGCCGCACCACTGCCGGCGCGTGCCACGGGACCTGTCGATGTAGACCCGGGTGCACTCGGGGTTGCCGCACTCCTTGAGCAGCGGCACGTCCGCACCGCTCAGCAGCTCGACGGCACGCCGGGCGACCGCCGACAGCGCCTCGGCCGGCGTCGCCTGCGTCCAGCGCCCCTCGGCGGTCAGCTGCGGCACCGCGGAGGGGGTGCGGGCGGCGTCGTTGACCAGGGCCAGCGCCTCCGGGTCGTACTCCTGCCCGAGGCGGCGCGCGGTGACGAGCCGGTACACCGCCTCGCGTACCGCCGTCGCCTGCGCCACGTCGCCCGGGCCGCCCGGGGTGATGGCGTCGACCACCCCGGACTCCAGATACCAGGCGTCGAGCCGGTCCGGCGTCACGAACATCTCGAAGCGCGCCGACCGCCGGGCACGCAGGGTCGCCGCGAAGTCGAGCGCCGGATCCCCGCAGACGAAGACATGCTCAAGGTTCATGTCACCACTCTGGCAGGTGACCGACAGGCCGGCAAGAATCCCCGGCTGCCGGAGCGGGTCACACCGGCGGGGCCCCGATCTCCGCCAGCTCGCCGCCGGCCAGCCGCAGCCAGCGGTCCACCCCGATCCCACGCAGGAAGCGGTCGTCGTGGCTGACCACCACGAAGGCCCCCTGGTAGGAGTTCAGCGCGCTCTCCAGCTGGGCGGTGCCGAGCAGGTCCAGGTTGTTGGTCGGCTCGTCGAGCAGCAGCAGGTGCGGGGCCGGCTCCGCGCACAGGACGCACGCGAGGGTCGCGCGCAGCCGCTCCCCGCCGGACAGCAACCGCACGGGGAGATGCGCCCGCGCGCCGCGGAAGAGGAAGCGGGCGAGCAGGTTCATCCGCTCCGCCTCCGGCCGCTCCGGGGCGGCGGCGGCGAAGTTCTCGGCGACCGTGCGGTCCGGGTCGAGCAGGTCGAGCCGCTGCGACAGATACGCGATGCGCCCGTCGGCCCGTCCGGCCTCGCCGCTCCCCGGGGCCAGGTCGCCGTGGACCAGGCGCAGCAGCGTGCTCTTCCCCGCGCCGTTGGGGCCGGTCAGCGCGATGCGCTCAGGACCTCGGATGGCCAGGTCGACCCCCGCTCCGGCGAACACCTGCCGATCGCCGAGCGCGATCCGCAGCTGCTCGCCGAGGAAGAGGGTGCGCCCGGCGGGCACCCGGGTGTCCGGCAGGTCCAGGGCGATGAGCTGCTCGTCGCGCAGCGAACGGCCCGCCTCGTCGAGCCGGGCCCTGGCCTCGTCGACCCGGCCGGCGTGCACCTGGCCCGCGCGGCCCGCGGACTCCTGCGCGCCGCGTTTCATGGTCCCGGCGAAGATGCGGGGCAGGCCCGCGCTCCTGAGGTTCCTGGCGGCGTTGCCGGCCCGGCGCTCGGCGCGCTCCCTTGCCTGCTGCATCTCGCGCTTCTCCCGCTTCAGCTCCTGTTCGGCGTTGCGGACGTTCTTCTCGGCGGCCTCCTGCTCGGCCCGCACGGCCGTCTCGTAGTCGCTGAAGCTGCCGCCGTACAGCCGCACGTCGCCGGCGTCCAGCTCGGCGATGCGCTCCATGCGGTCGAGCAGTTCCCGGTCGTGGCTGACCAGCAGCAGGCAGCCGGTGAAGTCCTGCACCGCCTCGTAGAGCTTGAGGCGGGCCTCGCGGTCCAGGTTGTTGGTGGGTTCGTCGAGCAGCAGCACGTCGGGCCGCTTCAGCAGCTGGGCGGCCAGGCCCAGCGAGACGACCTGGCCGCCGCTGAGCGTGCCCAGCCGCCGGTCCAGGCCGAGGCCGGTCAGGCCGAGGCGGTCCAGCTGGGCGCGGGTGCGCTCCTCGATGTCCCAGTCGTCGCCGATGGCGGTGAAGTGCTCCTCGGCGACGTCGCCGGACTCGACGGCGTCCAGGGCGTGGATCACCGCGGCGACGCCGAGCACGTCGGCCACCGAGAGGTCGCCGGTCAGCGGGAGGCTCTGCGGGAGGTGGCCGAGGGTGCCGGCCACCGACACGGATCCGGCGCCGGGCCGCAGGTCGCCGGCGATCAGCCGGAGCAGGGTGGTCTTGCCGGCGCCGTTCGGGGCGACCAGGCCGGTACGGCCGGGGCCGACGGTGAAGGACAGGTCCTGGAAGACGGGGGTGCCGTCGGGCCAGGCGAAGGACAGGTTCGAGCAGATGACGGACGCGTCGGACATGGGGGTGACCTCGGGGGTGCGGGGCAGCAGGACGCACCTGTGCCCCGGGCGGCGGACAGGGAGGGAAGCGGGGACGACGACGCAGCCAGTGCGGCGGCGCTCCTGAGCGCCGGCGTGGCCGGTCGGATCCGGGTGTCACCCGGAGATGTCGTCGTCTACCAGCATGTCCGCACTCCTCGACAAACGATCAACGTCAGCTTCAGCTTAACAGCGGGCCCCGCCCCGCCGCCGGGTCATTCCTCCCGACCTCGCGGAAAGTGGCGGCGGAACCGCCGCCGCGGCCGGGCCGGACATGGAATCGTGCGGGCCTCGGAGGCGTTGACACCACTGAAGCCTGTGGGCCGGCGGGCGTCACAGCCGGGCCGCCCACGACGGCGGCTGTCCATGACGTGATGAGCGCGGAGAGGAACGAGATGGCCACGCAGATGCAGAAGGCGGTACTGGCGGGCGGCTGCTTCTGGGGGATGCAGGACCTGCTCCGACGGCTGCCGGGTGTGACCGGGACCCGGGTCGGCTACACGGGCGGCGACGTACCGAACGCCACGTACCGCAACCATGGCACCCACGCGGAGGCCATCGAGATCACCTTCGATCCCGAGAAGACCGACTTCCGCACCATCCTGGAGACGTTCTTCCAGATCCACGACCCGAGCACCAAGAACCGGCAGGGCAACGACATCGGTCTGAGCTACCGCTCGGCGATCTACTACGTGGACGACGAGCAGAAGCGGATCGCCGAGGACACCATCGCCGACGTGGACGCCTCGGGCCTGTGGCCCGGCAAGGTGGTCACCGAGGTCGAGCCCGAGGGCCCGTTCTGGGAGGCGGAGCCCGAGCACCAGGACTACCTGGAGCGGTACCCGGACGGGTACACGTGCCACTTCCCGCGGGCCGGCTGGCGGCTGCCCGCCCGTACCACGGGCTGACCGGACCGCCTCCCGCAGCGGCGCCGCCGCGCCGCTGCGGGACCCCGACCGTCGTGCTGTACTGGCCAGATGGAGCGCAAGCACCACAATCTGGTCTTCCCGGGGCACACCGGGCGGCAGGGCGCCGCGGACGCCGCCGTCGCCCGGCTGGCCGAGCAGGTGCGCACCCGGGTCCGGCTGACCATCGAGATCACCGCCCGGGCGGGTGAGTACCGCCGGGGCCTGCTGGGCGCGGTGAACCGCCTGAGCCCGGAGGAGGCGGCGATCGTCGCCGACCTGGAGCAGCACGGCCTCCAGGTCCCGCAGCTGCACGACGTGCTGTGCGGCGGGCACGTGCTGGTGGACGACCCGGAGCTCTACGAGAAGTGGCGGGCGGCCAAGGGCAGCCACCCCCGGCTGTCCAGCCACCACCGCGACATCGACAAGACGCTCTACCCCGACATCGGCATGCGCGGACACGTCGTCCGGGAGAAGCTGCACGGGCGCACGGCGACCGGCACCTGGGTGCAGCTGGAGAAGACGCCGGCCGCGTTCGGCGGCCGGAAGATGCCCAGCCTGGACGACCTGCGGCACCTGATGGACTACGTCGTCTACCGCTTCACCGGCAGCAACGTCGGCCCCTGGGGCCTGTCGCGGATGACCGAGCGGCGCCCGATGTATCTGTCCCCGATCGTGGCGGTGCCCACCACGCTGACACCGCCGGTCGCGCGGTCGCTGACCAAGGCGCTGCGCAGGATCGAGAAGGCAGACGACGTCACCGCCGTCTCCACCAGGCTCGCCGGGCACTTCCCGCCCCCTGACCGCCCCGACCTCGCCGGTGAGCTGGGCCAGGCGCTGTCCCGCAGGGGCGGGCGCGGCCTGTTCGGCAGCTCCGAGGTGTGGATCACCCAGACACCGTCACGCAGCGCCGCCGCGGTCCTCCGCACCCGCGGCGAGCAGCCACCCGCGGTGCGACTACGGCCGACGGGAGGCCCGCGATGAGTCACGAGCAGCGCGACGAGAGCCTGCCCGGCACGGCGGGCCCGCCCGCTCACACGGCGCCGGGCACCGCCCCCGGCGAGGCGTCCGTCCCGTCCGGGCTGGTCACCGCGGTGGTCAACCTGGTGCACACCGGGCCGGTACTGCTCG
The DNA here is from genome assembly GCF_036010485.1 of Streptomyces sp. NBC_01198. NCBI lineage: Bacteria > Bacillati > Actinomycetota > Actinomycetes > Kitasatosporales > Streptomycetaceae > Streptomyces > Streptomyces sp. NBC_01198. The sequence goes on along the minus strand of NZ_CP108568.1, from coordinate 490,769 downwards.
GCGCCTACACCATCGCCGAACTCACCGCGGTGGACGCGATCGTGGACTTCCTGGAGGCCCGGCCCTCGGAGGACGAGCTCACCGAGGCCGTCAGGTCGCTGGCGGCGCGGGAACTGCTGCTGGCCGGCGACTCCGGCGAGCAGGTCCAGGTGCGCGGCGACCTGGGCATCGCGGTGGCGTTCCAGCAGCGCGCCCGGGTGGTGCTCGACGCCCGCACGAGCGGTACCGGACCGGGGGAGCCGTGGCGGATCCTGCTGCTGCCGCAGCCCGAGCAGATCTGCCTGATGGTCCGCATCGACGCCCTCGGCGTCCACCAGATGGGCCTGTACGTGCTGGACGAGGCCCTGCGCATGGTCACCGACTGGCTGCCCAAGGGCAGTGCGGCCGACCACGACGAGCGCACGCTGGACGCCGACGCGCTGCTCGACGCGGCCGAGCGCTCCTCACTGGTCACCGTCACCCACTACACCGCCGAGGGCTCCGCGGAGATCGCCGGCGAGAGCACCGACCTGGTCCTCGCCCGCCACGACGGCCGGCTGCACGTCCTGTCCCGCGACCCCGACCGGCCGGACGAGCTGGTCCCGACCCCGCTCGACGGCAAGGACGCCGTCCGCGACCGCCTCGCCGAACTGCTGCACTAGGCCGTGTCCCCCGCCCGCGCGGGTCGCCCGGCGGGCCTGGAGCGGCCCGGCAGGTGACCCGCCCGGGGGTGTGACGGGCGGCCCGCGGGGTGCGGGAGTCCTAGCCGAAGACCTCCATCTCGTAGAGCGAGTAACCCCATTGACCCGACTTCTGCGTGCCCTGCATGCGCACGTAGCGGGCCGACCCGCTCACCGGGACCTTCTCGGTGCCGCCCGCGGAGTTCGTCTGGGTGACGAGGTCCCGCCAGGTCGAGCCGTCGGTGGACGCCTGCAGTTTGTCGCACTTCGCGTACGACTCCTCCCACAGCAGGTCGATCCCGCTGAGGGCGTACGTGCCGCCGAGGTCGACCTGCAGCCAGCTGCTCGCGTCAGGGCCGGCGCTCCAGCGGGTGGACAGGTCACCGTCGAAGGCCTTGGCGGCGCCCTGGTCGCTGCTGGACTCCGACGAGGCGGAGGCCGGCTTGCCCTGCGCCAGATCGGTCTTCGGCGCGTCGAGGGTCAGGTCCAGGGTGACCGTCCTGCCCTTCCGCAACGGCAGCACGCGGGCGATGGAACGCGTCCTGGCCGGCGAGACCCCCGGCCCCGGCTCGCCGCTGACCCGCCATCACCTGCGGGCGATCGACGGCATGCACAAGCTGACCCGCGGCCTCCAGCCGCACGTGCCGACCCCCGCCGAGGGCGCCGACTGGCACTTCGCCACCCAGCTGGTCCAGGCCCGCGCGGTGGCGGCGGGAACCGAGTGGCTGCGCTCCCGCGAGCGGTGCGGCGGGGTCGTCGTCTGGCAGCTCAACGACTGCTGGCCGGCCGGCAGCTGGTCGGCCGTCGACAGCGCCGGGATCGAGAAGCCACTCTGGTACGCCCTGCGCCACGCCTTCGCGCCCCGGCTGGCCACGGTGCAGCCCGTCCACCCCGGTCCGACCCACGACCCGACCGGTACCGCAGGCCTGCTGCTCGCCCTGGTCAACGACACCGGCGCCGACTGGCACCGGACGTCCTCGTGCTGCAGATCGGACTCGACGGCCAGGAGCACGCCCGCGCCCGGCTGCGGCCCGGCTGCCCGGCCGGCGGCCTGCTCCACCTGCCGCTGGACCCCGCGGTCTGCCGGCCGGCCGACCCGCACGCCGAGATGCTCGTCGTCGAGGCCGACGGGGTCCGCACCACCTGGACGTACCGGCCGGACCGGGAACTGGCCGGCCCGCGCCCGGAGCGTACGGTCGAGCCGGCAGCCGTCGGCGGCGGGCTGCTGGTGACGGTCACCGCCGGGACGCTGCTGCGTGACCTGTGCGTCTTCGCCGACCGGCTGGCCGCGCCGCTCGGGCTCGACCCGCACGAACTGGTGGTGGATGACGCCCTGGTCACCCTGCTGCCGGGGGAGCGGCGCACCTTCCGGGTGACCCGCAGGGACGGCCTGCCGATCACCGGGCAGGGCGGCGCCGCCCTGCCCGGCGCCGACCTGCTCGACGTGGCGGTCCGGTCGGCCGGCGAGCTCACCGGCTGACCGCGGGGGCCCGCCGGTGGCCGGGCCCGCCCGGCTACCGGCCCGGCAGCGATCGAGGCAGCCCGAACCACGGCAGCGTGCTGTTCTCGAACCGCGTCATGGCGCTGATCCGGTCGCCGGAGAGGGTGACGGCGATCAGGCCCGTGCCGTGCCGGACGCCGGTGGCCGCGTGCAGGTACGCCCCGAAGGCAGGCTGGCCGTTCGCGCGGGTCGCGACCAGGTCGAAACGCCGGCCGTCGCGGAAGAGACCGGCACAGAAGCGGGCCACCAGATCGCGGCCCTCGTACTCCAGCGGCATCGGCGGCATCGACATGAAGACGTCGTCGGTGAGCAGCGCGATCAGCGCGTCGAGATCGGCGGACTCGTAGGCGCTGACGAACCTCGCCACCAGGGCCTGCTCGGCCGGTGAGCCGGCGGCGGGGGCCGGCTCGCGCTCGGGCGCGGGCAGCCTGCGGTGCAGGGCGGCGCGGGCGCGCTTGAGCGCGCTGTTGACCGAGTCGAGCGTCGAGTCCAGCATCGCGGCCACCTCGGCGGCGTGGAATCCGAGGACGTCGCGCAGCAGCAGGACGGCCACCTGGCGCGGCGGCAGCACCTGCAGCGCGGTCACGAAGGCCAGCGAGACCGACTCGCTCTGCTCGTAGCGCGCCTCAGGCCCGAGCGGGACGCCGCCCACCCCGTCCAGCGCGGCGTCGGGGAAGGGTTCGAGCCAGACGACCTCGCCCAGCCGGGTCGGCTCCGGCGGCTGGACACCGGGGACGTTCCACTCCCTGGCCGGGCGCCGGGCCGCCGAACGCCGCGCGTTGAGGCACCGGTTGGTCGCGATCCGGTAGAGCCAGGTCCGCAGCGAGGCACGGCCCTCGAAGCCGCCCAGACCCTGCCAGGCGGTCAGCAGCGCGTCCTGCAGCGCGTCCTCCGCGTCCTGGAACGAGCCGAGCATCCGGTAGCAGTGCACCTGCAACTCCCGGCGGTAGGGCCCGACGAGCTCCCGGAACGCCTCACCGTCCCCGCCTCGCGCCCGGTCCAGCAGGCCGTCCGCCGCCGCGGTGGCTCCTACGTTCTTCCGCACCTTTTCCATCCCTTCCCCGCGCCTGGTCCCGCTCCGTGCAGACACCGGCCGGGGCCCGAACTGGGCGGTCGCCGGACGCCCACTTGCCAGGAAGCGCGGTGTCCGCACCACCGAAGACCGCGGCGATACGCGGACAGGTACGGATCGCCGCAGTGAAGCAGGGGAGAGGAACGCAGGCAATGATGCTCAAGGACAAGGTCGTGGTGGTCTACGGCGCCGGAGGGGCGATCGGGGGCGCGGTCGCCCGCGCCTTCGCCAGCGAGGGGGCCAGGCTCTTCGTCACCGGACGCCGCAGGGAACCGGTCGACGCCGTCGCCGAGGAGATCGCCGCGGCCGGCGGATCGGCCGAGGCGGCCACCGTCGACGCGCTGGACGAGCAGGCCGTGGACAGCCATCTGCGGTACGTGGTTGAGCAGGCGGGGCGCCTGGACGTCTCCTTCAACGCCGTCGGGGTGCCGGACACCGAGGTGGTGGGGGTGCCGCTGGTCGACCTGGACGCCGACCGGTTCTCGCTGCCGATCGCCGACTACACCAGGTCGTACTTCCTGACCGCCCGCCTGGCGGCCCGGCGGATGATCGAGAACGCCTCGGGGGTGATCATGACGCTGACCGCGCTGCCGGCCCGCTCGGGCACCACCCTGGTCGGCGGCTACGCCCCGGCGCAGGCCGCCAAGGAGGCGCTGACCCGGAGCCTGTCCGCGGAACTGGCGCCGCACGGCATCCGGGTGGTCGCGCTGCGGCCGCACGGCATTCCCGAGACGCCCTCGATGCGGGAGGTCGCCGGGCTCAAGGCGGCGGGACTGGGCTACGAGCAGTTCCAGAAGTACCTCGCCGACTCCACCCACCCGCGACGGGTCATGACGCTCGCGGACGTGGCGGGAGCCGCGGTCCTGATGGCGAGCGACCGGGCGAGCGGCCTCACCGGCACCACGGTCAACCTGACCATGGGCGGTCTGGACGACTGACCGGCGAGCCCCGGGGCCGGTACGGCACGCACCGCACCGGCTTCGGGGCGCCCGGCCGCCGGCCGGTCAGGCCAGGAAGGCCGCGGTCGTCGCGGTGAAGCCGGCCGGGTCGTCCAGCCAGGGGTAGTGGCCCGCGGCCGGCTGGACGCTGACGGTGGCGTCGGGGAAGAGGGCGGCCACCTCGCCGGTCGGGCGCGGCGGGCTGTTCACGTCGTACTCGCCGGTCAGCAGCAGCACGGGGGAGGGGAAGGCCGCCAGGGCGGCGCGGGTGGCGGGCGGGGTGAAGGCGTCCTCGGCCCCGAAGAGCGCGACGGCCTCGTCGTTCGCCGGCCGGCCGGCCGCGTGATGGTCGCGGGCCCCGGCGTCCCAACGGCCGTAGAAGAACGGTGTGGTGGCCTCCGCGTCGGCCGGCGTGCCCGCTCCCGAGGTGAGCGCCGCCAGGGCGGCGAAGGCCGTGGGGAACCACGGCTCGTGCGCGCGCAGCCCGGCGACCTCGCGCCGGACGTCCCCGGTGACCGGGATGCCGACGGCCCGGGTGCTGGGGCCGATCAGGGCGAGCCTGCGCAGCCGGTGCGGGTGGCGGGCCGCGTACTGCACCGCGGTGTTGGTGCCGCCGGAGTGGGCCAGCAGGTCGATCAGCGGCAGGCCGAGGTGGGCACGCAGCGCCTCGACGTCCTCGACCTGGCGGTCGCTGCGGTAGGAGGAGGGGTCCTGCGGCACGGCGGAGCCGCCGGTGCCGCGCGGATCGAGCAGGACCAGCCGGCGGTGGGCGGACAGACCGCCGAGATCGCCGAGGTAGCGGGCGTCGGTGGGGCCGCCCGGCAGGCACAGCAGCGGGGGGCCGTCGCCGGTGACGCGGTAGGCGAGCCGGGTCCCGTCGGATGCGGAGAAGGTGGGCATGGCGCGCAGTCTTGCAGCCCATAACTCGGTTGTACAACCGGGTTATATTTCCTGGATCCAGGTATACAACCAGCTATGGCAGAGGACATGCGACGCGCACCCGAGACGCTGACCGAGGAGCAGGCCGCCCGGATGCTCGCCGACATGAACGACGTCATCCGGGCCGGCGAGGAGATGCGGAAGCTGCGTACGGAGATGATCCAGGTCTTCGCGGGCTTCGGCTGGACCCAGGACCGGATCGCCCGGCTCACCGACATGAGCCAGCCCGCGGTGTCCAAGCAGGTGGCCAGGCACCGGACGGGCGAGCCGGCGCCGCCGCTCGGGCTCGGCCTCGACCAGGGCGACGCACCCTGGCTCGAAGGACGGCTCTGGGCCCTGGCCGAGGAGATCGCCGAGACCTGCGACGCGGCCGCCTGCGCACGCCACGTCCAGGCCGTCGCCAGGGGGAGGAAGCGCTTCACCCCGCAGAGCGTGGACGAGCTGCGCCGCCTGGTCGAGGAGGACCTGCGGGTGCGCCACGCCGAACTGCCCGCCGCCTACCGTGCCGCGTACGACACGATCAGCCGCGGCCTGGACCTCCCCGACCTCTCGGCCGCCGCCCCCGCCGCACCGGCCTCGGTGCGCCGCGCCCTGGCCCGCCAGATCCAGCGCGACCGGCTCAGGGGCGACGGCTAGCCCGGCGGATCCGCGCCGGTGGTCGCCAGGGCGGCCCCGTGCGGGTCCCCCCGTCCGGCCCGGGGGCCGGGCAGGGAGACCCGTCGCCGGCTCAGCGGTGGAACGCCTCGCGCACCGAGCCGCCGACCACGGCGCACCAGGTGCTCAGGTCGACCTTGCCGTCGGGCCTGAGGCCGTGCAGGCGCTGCATGGACTGCACCGCCTTCATCGTCGGGTGGTCGAACTCCCCGGTGGCGGTCACCTCCGCGTAGCCCTTGCGGGCGAGCATGAACTGCAGCGCGGTGACCGGCAGGCCGGCGGCGTGCTTGTCGAGCGGCGGGGCGAGGGCCTCCCACGTCGTGGTGTCGAAGGTGGAGTCCGGCGTCACCGGGATGCCCCGGGTGGTCTGGAAATCAGCGAGCGCGTCGTTCATGTCGTAGCCGAAGACGCCGTCCGGTGTGAGCGCGTAGCCGGCGTTGTCGAGCAGGTACTGCCCCACCTGGACGACCGGGCTGTCCACGAAGCGCCAGATGTCCGGCCACCGGCGGGCCGGCGCCGCGGACGGCTTGACGTCCATGGCGCGCAGCACCCGGGCGCGGATCATCGGGAACTGCGCGTAGAAGGCGATCCCCGGGCAGTCGGTGATCCGGAAGTCCCAGTGGCCGAAGATGTCCCAGGCGTTCAGCTCGAACTTCCCGCACACCGCGACGCACAGCTGCACGAGCGAGTCGAGCAGCGCCTCGGGCGGCGTCTCGGTGATGTACGTGCCCTCGTTCTCGATGCCGATGGCGTTGCCGTTCTCCCCGGGGCAGTGGGCCGCGGTGACCTGGTGCTCGCCGGCTTCCAGCGTCTCCAGGCTGCGGTGCCGGCCCTCCAGGACGTAGCCGCCCCGGCTGACGGTGAAGTGCTGGCCGGTGTCCGCCCAGCCGTTGGTGTCCATGTGCAGGTCCTGGCAGTCCTTGGCCAGCTGGACGGCGTGCTCGCGGGAGTAGTCGGTGACGTTGGGGAATGCCATGTGGTGCAGGATGATCTTGTTCGTCGTGTTGCCGGTGATCTGGATCGGGCTGGACGGCGGCCGGGCGCCCCAGCTGTCGCAGTCGATGATCCAGGGGAACTCGGCCGAGGGCTCGGCCTCGGCGGTACCGGGAAGGGCGAGTCCGGTGCCGACAACCGCGGCGACCGCGGTTCCCAGTCCGACCCTGAACAGCGTTCGGCGATCCACCTCGTGCTCGTGCAAGGCCATGCATACTCCGCATTGGACAGTGGGCGGCAGCTTTTCGGCTGCCGATGACCCCCGGAGAATATGAAGCCGGCTGACGCCTGGTCGGGAACTTCTCAAGATTGGGGTCCGCTTGCGGGGAAGATCCCCTTTGCGGCCCCCTGATCGGCGGACGTTCCGGCTGCGCATTGCCGTGTCCGGAATGGGTACCCGAGGTGCGGAAAGACTTTCCCGGGCAACCATCGGAGGCCCACCATGGCGGTCACCCACCCCGCACGGTCCGTGAACCCGCACCTGCCGGACGAGGGGCTGAGCGTCCCCGAGGACACGGTGCAGGGGGCCGGGCAGACCTCGCCGGCCGAATCGGGGATCTCCTCGCTCGACGGTCCCGAACGCCTCCCGCTCAGCCGCGGCTGGGCCACGGCACCGATCATCGGCATCATGTTCGTCGTCGGCATCTTCGCCGCCGGGGCGCTCGGGATGGCGATCGAGCTCATGCTCTGACCCGCGGCGGCTCCTCGTAGCGAAGGGTCCCGATCCGGCCGCGGCGGGCGTGGTGCCCGTCACGCCGGATCCGGGAATTGATCAGCACCCCCGGCGGCTGTCCCATGACGGCGGGCCGCGGACCCCTGAGGCCCCTTCGGACAAGGAAGTTGATCGCATGTACAAGAAGATCCTGGCCGCCGTCGACGGTTCGTCCCACGGCGCAGGGGTGCTGGACACCGTGGCGTCGCTGGCCGGGCTGACCGGCGCGGCCGTCCACGTCATCCACGTCAGGCCCTCCCAGGTCATCACCGACGGCATCTCCGGCGGCGTCTACACCGCCGAGAACCCCGCGGAGGGCAAGCAGGTCGTGGACGAGGCGCTCGCCACGCTGCGGGCCGCCGGGATCACCGCGGACGGCGAGGTGGACGAGGGGCTGCGCGAGGACCTGGCCGGCATCCTGGTCGAGCGGGCCGCGGCCCTGGGCAGCGACCTGATCGCCGTCGGCCCCGGCCACTACAACGGGATCTCCGCGCTGCTGCACACCAGCGTCAGCCGCGGCGTGGCGAAGGCCGCGCCGGTCTCGGTGCTGCTGGTCCGCGCCGAGGCCTGAGCCCCGGGCGGGGCCGGGTGAACTGACGGCGGCCCGGCCCCGCGTGCGGCACTACTCGCCGCGTGCGGTCAGCACGTAGTGCAGCGTCTGCCAGTGCTTCCTGCGGTGCAGGAACGGCACCAGGAAGCCGTGCAGGACCGGGTACTTGCGGGCGAGGGCCTTCGCCGCCGCGGCCGCCTCCGCGCCGCCGAGCAGAATGGCCCGCGCCTGCTCGGGAGCACCGGTGGGCTTCCCCCGCGCAGTGCACGGCGCGATCTCGACGTCCGGGTTGTTCCGCAACCGCTTGACCTTCCAGGCCGCGCTGTAGGTCCTGAAGACGGGCCGGTCCCCGTCGAAGGCGATACTCACCGCCGTGCCGACCGGGGTGCCGTCCCGCTTGTACGTGGTGAGCAGGATCGTCTTGTGCCTGGTGAACCGCGCGAGCGGCGAAGGGGTACTCGTCATCGGCTGCCTCCGGTCTCCGCGGCCCGCGGGCGCGGGCCACTGAGTACGACGGGGCGCCCGGCCCCCTCGTGACATGTCCGGCCCCATCGTCCTGTCCCGGCCGGCACAAGGACAGCCCCCGGCGCCCGCGCGGCAGGCACGGCCGCCGCCGCGGCCCGGCTCCCGCAGTGCCGCGCGGAGCCGCCGAGGACCCCGCCGCCGGGTGTCAGCCGCCCGGACCGCGCCAGATGTTGTCGAAGGCGGCCTGCTCGATGTCCCGCCGCTGGCGTACGGCGTCCAGCTCCATCACCGCGTCGCCGACCGTCGCCAGGACGGCGACGACCGCCTCGTCGGCCACCGCCGGGTCGTCGGAGGGCGCTTCCGCCTCACCGGCGGCCACCTCCTCTTCGGCGGCCGGCGGCTCGTCGCCCGACCCGGGGCGGATGCCGAGCGCGCCCGCCAGGAGCGCGAGGACCGGTTCGCCCGAGGTCCAGCGCTCGGTGGCGCGCCGCCTGGCGGGTGTGTCGGCGGGCGTCGCGGGACCCGGCCGGCCGGGGAGCAGCCGCCGGTGCTGCCGGGTGATCTGCCCCTCGGACTCCATGACGTCCACATACGCCGCGGACAGCGCGCGGCCCCTGCGCCACAGCCAGTCCTCGACCGACTCGTACGGCCGCTGCCGCACCAGCGCCGCCGCGGCCTCGGCCAGCAGCCGGTCGTCCGGCGTGCTCCCGGGCCCTGGCACCAGGAGCTCGCCGTCCAGCGTGACGAGGCCGGCGTCGAGCAGATCGACCAGTTCGGCGCCGGCCAGGACGAGCGAGAGGTCGCCCGACTCCACCGGGCGGCTCGACTCCACGTCCATGGCGACGATCAGCAGGTCCTGCGGTGTGGTCATGAGCGGCTCCACGTCGGGGCGCGCGGCCGGACGGCACGCGCTTGCGGTACACGACCGACGGTAACCCGGCAGCCGCGCGGACGGCCGCCCGGGACCGGACGTACCACGCACCTGCGTCATGCCGAGCGGCGTCTTCGGGTCGCCTGTAGCGTGAAGACGAGGATTTCCGGCGGGTGCCGGGATCGGCGGTCGACGGCCGGTGGACGAGCGGACAAGGGGCTCTGGATGGGATCGGATGCGGCCGGGGCGCCCGCTGCCGGTGAGCCGCCGGCCGGCGCCGGCCACGACGGGCAGGGCGGCGGCCGGCCCGGCGACGAGAACGACGCGGCCGAGGTCGGGCACGGGCCGAGACTGGCCTCGGTGGTGGTCTTCGTCCGCGACCTCGACCGGGCGATGGAGTTCTACCGGGAACTGCTGCTGATGCGGGTCGCGGTCCGCACCACGACGGCCGCGCTGCTGGTCGGCTCGGCCGACACCCAGCTGTATCTGCGCGTCATGGGCTCCGGCAGTGAGCACCCGCTCGGCGCCATCGGCGTGCAGTACGTGATCTGGACCGCGAACAGCGCCGACGACCTCCAGCGCTGCGAGCGGCTGCTCAAGGAGCGCGCCGCCCACATCTCCTCCAAGGAGACCGCGGACGGCGTGACGGTGGTCGAGGGCCGCGATCCCGACGGCCTGCCGCTGGTCATCGCCTTTCCCGGGCCGCACGGCGCGGCCCGGCAGGAGATCATGGCGCGGATCTACGCCTGGTGACCGGCGGCCGGCGGGAAGGTGCGGACCGGCGAGGAGGTGCGGGCATGACCGAGGACACCGGGTCCGGCGCCCCGGGCCGGGACGGGCCGGCGGCCTCCCTCGAGGAGCAGCTGCGCAGGCTGGAAACGCGCCAGCGCAGGCAGCGCCGGCTGCTGGACGCGGTCGTGGCCATGAGCGCGGACATGGACATGCGCAGCGTGCTGCACCAGATCGTGCTGGCGGGCATCGACCTGGTGGACGCCCGCCACGGCTCGCTCGGGGTGGTCGGCGAGGGCGGCAACGTGGTCGACGTCATCACGGTCGGCACCAAGGAGTGGGCCCCGGGCCAGCCGCCGGGGCACCCGGCGACCCGGAGCGTGCTGGGCGTCCCGCTGACCGTACGCGGCACGGTCTACGGCAACCTGTGCCTGTCGGGCAAGAACGACGGGACGCCCTTCAACGACGACGACCAGACCCTGCTGGCGGCGCTGGCCAGCGCCGCCAGCGTCAGCATCGAGAACACCCGGCTCTACGAACGGCTGAAGTACACCACCGAGCAGTTCCAGCGCAGCCTGCTGCCCGCGCTGCCCGACATTGCCCCGATCGAGGTGCGGGCGCGCTACCAGCCGGCCTCCGAGCTGCCCAATCTCGGCGGCGACTGGTACGACGTCCAGATCCTGCCCGACGGAGTGGCCTGCGTCGTCGTCGGCGACGTCACCGGGCACGACCCCGGGGTGGCCCCGGTCATGGGGCAGTTCCGCAACATGCTGCGGGCTCTGGCCCACGACCGGGGCGGGCCGCCGGGCATGATCGTCTCGAAGCTGGACGACGTCGTCGCGACCCTCATCGACCCGCCCGCGGCCACCCTGGTGCTCGGCCGGCTGGAGGAGCGCAGCGCGGGGGAGTACACCTTCCACTGGACCAACGCCGGGCACCCGCCGCCGCTGCTGGTCACCGTGGACGGCGCCGTCTGCTACCTCGCCCCGCCACGGCACGGCATCCCGGTCGGTGTCGACACCCGGCTGCCGCGGCCCGACCACGAGTACCCGCTGCCGCCGGGGAGCACCCTGCTGCTGTTCACCGACGGCCTGGTCGAGCGGCGCGGCCAGGACATCGACGAGGGCCTGCGTGCGCTGGCCGCGCAGGCGGGATCGCTGGCCACGGCCCCGCTGGACGTGTGGTGCGACGAGGTCATCGCCAACCACGGCCAGGTCTTCGACGACGACGTGGCGGTGCTCGTCGTACGGTTCCCGCGGCGGCCGGCCCTCTGACGGCGGCGGCACGCTGCGGGGCCTGCTACTTCTTCGGGCCGGCCAGCCACTCGGCGAGGACCGCGGCCTGGCTGCGGTCCACGTCCTTGGTGGCGGTCAGCAGCGTCAGCCGCCCGTCGCCCGCGAGCCCGCGCAGGCGCTCCGCGGCCGTACGGTGGCCGGCGTCGCGCAGTTCGGCCTGGTAGCGGCGGCGGAACTCGGGGAAGCGGTCGGGCTCGTGCCCGTACCAGCGCCGCAGGTCGGTCGAGGGGGCGATGTCCCGCAGCCACTCGTCCAGGTGCGCGTCCGCCTTGCGCATGCCGCGCGGCCAGACCCGGTCCACGAGCACCCGCGTGCCGTCCTGCGGTGTGGTCTCCTCGTAGACTCGGCGATAGGTGATCGACTGGGCCATGGCAGCACCTTCCGCTGACGGGTCACCCCGAGTTCCTCCATTTTACCGGCGGCAGGTGCTCGCGGCCGTTCGCGCACGCCACCGCGGGGCAGAGGGAGGCCAGGCCTTGGGAGTCGGCACACCGGGTGTCGGCCCGGACGATCCGGGCTTCCCCGTCGCGGCCGCCGCAGGAGCGGACGGTGTGCCCGCGCTGGACGCGGTGGTGACCACCTGCCGGGCGTGCCCGCGGCTGGTCGCCTGGCGCGAGGAGGTCGGCCGGGCCAGGCGGCGCGCGTACCTCGACTGGACGTACTGGGCCAGGCCGGTCCCCGGCTTCGGCCCGCACGACGCCGCGCTGGCGATCGTCGGGCTGGCCCCCGCCGCGCACGGCGGCAACCGCACGGGGCGGATGTTCACCGGAGACCCCTCGGGCGACGTGCTCTACGCCGCCCTGCACGCCGTCGGCCTGGCCTCCGGGCCCACCGCCGTGGACCGCTCGGACGGCCTTGAGCTGCACGGCGTAAGGATCACCTCTCCCGTGCACTGCGCCCCGCCCGACAACCGGCCGACCACCGCGGAACGCGACACCTGCCGCCCCTGGCTGGCCCAGGAGTTCCGGCTGCTGCGCCCGGCGCTGCGGGCCGTCGTCGTGCTCGGCGGCTTCGGCTGGCAGGCGCTGCTGCCTGTCCTGCGGGACGCCGGCTGGCAACTGCCCCGCCCCCGGCCGGCGTTCGGCCATGCCGCGCAGGTGCTGCTGCACGACGCGGGCGGCGGGCCCGACCTGCAGCTCTTCGGCAGTTACCATCCCAGCCAGCGCAACATCTCCACCCGCACGGTGACCCCGGCCATGCTGCGCGACGTGCTGCGCTCGGCCGCCGGCGCCGCGGGCCTGACCACCCGCGACTGACCGGCGGCGGGCGGTCCCCCGCCTGCCGTCACCGGCCGTCCGGGTCAGGACGCGGCGGCAGGCCCATCCCTGCGAGGCGCTCCGGGTCGCTCACCGACAGCACCTCGACGATGCGGCCGTCCGCCACGGTGCACGCCATCACCCCCAGCAGCCTGCCGCGGGCACCCCACACCACCACCCCGGCCGCGCCGTCGACCAGCACGGGGCGCGCCGCGACCACGGCGCGGGCGCCGCGCCGGACCTGGTCGGCCACCTCCGGAGCGCCCGTGCTGACGGACGGGCCGCGCGCGGACCAGGAGCGCCATGTCACCTCCGGGTCGAGCAGCCGCAGCAGGCCGTCGAAGTCGCCGCTGCGTGCCGCCGCCAGGAAGGCGTCGACCACCGCGCGACGGCGCTGCCGCCCGCCGGCGGGCGGGTCGGTGGCCTGCACCTTCCTGCGGGCCCTGCTCGCGAGCATCTTGGCGGCGTCGGTGGTCCTGCCGACGATCGGGGCGATCTCGTCGAACGGCACCGCGAACATGTCGTGCAGCACGAACGCCAGCCGCTCGGCGGGCCGCAGAGTGTCCAGCACCACCAGCAGCGCCGTCCCGACCGCGTCGGCGAGCACCGCGTCGTCCTCGGGGGCCGCGCCCTCGTCCTCGGCCACCACGACCTGCGGCAGCCGCTCGTCGTAGGGCGCCTCCGGCCGGGCCTTGCGCGAGCGCAGCACGTCGATGCAGACCCGGCCGACCACGGTGGTCAGCCAGCCGGTGAGGTTGCCGATCGAGCCCGCGTCCTGGCGGGCCAGCCGCAGCCACGCCTCCTGGACCGCGTCCTCCGCGTCGGCCCGCGACCCGAGCATCCGGGAGGCCACCGCCACCAGCCGCGGCCGCTGCTCCTCGAAGGCCCGCGCCAGCGCGTCGTCGGGACCTGGTCCCGCCATCGGCCTCACCCTTCCTCATGTGCGTCCCGTCCAGGGTGTGACGGTCCGGGGACGGCCGAGGTAACCGGCGGACGAGCCCCGCGAGGCAATCACGCGGGGGCTAAGGCGCACAAGCCGCCCGGGGCGACAGCGGCCCGCAGGATTCGGCGTTCTGACGGCGCCGCAGGGCCGCGGGGCGGACAATGGGCGGATGGCTGACACCACACCCGCGCAACCCGCACCGTCCGCCCCGGAGCCGGGGACGACGATCTTCGACGCGATCGGCGGCGCCGCCGCGGTCGAGGCCGTGGTCGACCTCTTCTACGACCGGGTGCTGGGCGACCCGGCCCTCGCCGGCTACTTCGAGGGCATCGACGTGGCCCGGCTCAAGCGCCATCAGCGGCTCTTCGTAGGGCAGGCGCTGGGGTCGGCGGAGCCGTACCCCGGGCGGACCATGGAGGTGGCGCACAGCGGCCTCGGCGTCACCGGTGAGGCGTTCGACCTGGTCGTCGCCCACCTGGCCGCCGCGCTCGCCGAGGCGGGCGTGGACGAACCCACCATCGGCACCATCGCGGGGGCGCTGCTGCCGCTGAAGCCGGACATCGTCACCGCCTGAGTACCCCCCGGCGGCCCCCGCGATCCGGCCGGCCCGGTGCTGCTGCCCGGCGAGTTCGCGGACGTTGCCGGTGCGGACGGAGCCGCGGGGGCGGCGAGTCACGCCCGCCCGCACCTTCTTGTTATCGCCGGGGGGCCGTCCGGGTCTCCTGTGCATGAGGTACGCAACGACACGCAGGCGGCACCGGGTCCGGCCGGCCTGGCCGCGGACCGCGGCGGTGCTCGCGGCGGTGGCAGCGATCGCGCTGGTCTCCTGGCTGGCGTCGCCGCTGGATCTGGGCTCCGGCGGCTCCGGCGCCGCCCGGCCCGCCGCCGGGGCGCCAGCGGCCCCCGCGCCGAGCACCGTGGCGGGCCCGCCCACCGCGTCGCCCACCACCCCCACCGCCACCGCCACGCCCACCCGCAGCGCCCGGGCGACCCCTTCCGCCACCCCTACCAAGCGCGCCGCACCGAAGAAGACGGTGGCCCCTGCGGCACCCCTCAAGCAGTCCGCGCCGGGCGGGCAGCGCAGCATCGTCATCGTCAACCGCACCGCTCAGACGGTGTGGGCGGTGGCCACCGGCACCGCCGCCTACCCCGGCGGCCGCAAGCTCGCGCCGGGCGCGAGCACGTCGCTGCTGGTCGGCAACTCCTGGGGCGGCCGGATCTGGGGCCGCACCGGCTGCACCGGCGACGCCTCGGGCCACTGCCTGACCGGTGACTGCACCACCACCTGCGGCGGGCCCGTGACGCCCACCACCCTCGGCGAATTCACCTTCGACGCCTTCGACGGCATGGACTTCTACGACGTCAGCATGGTGGACGGGTCCAACCTGCCGATGTACGTCAACATCTCGCACACCGTCAGCACCGACCCGCTCACCGCCGCCGGCTGCTACCACGGCGCCTGCACCCGTCCGGTGGACTGCCCGACCGCCATGCGGGCGACCTCCGGCGGCCAGGTCATCGGCTGCAAGCCGCCCTGCGCGGCGTTCGGCGGCGACACCTACTGCTGCCGGGGCGCCTGGGCCGGCCGCGAGCACTGCGTCCCGGCGAAGTGGCCGGTGGACTACACCCAGGTCTTCAAGAAGGCCGAGCCCTACGCCTACTCCTACGCCTTCGACGACTCGGCCACCATGGCCTGCAAGGGCGCCTGCTACTACCGGGTGACCTTCGGCACCAGCTGAACTGCCGCCCGGGCAGGCCTTAGCATGGGTCGGATGCGCGACGACACGCCCGACGAGGCGCACCGGGGCCGGCTGGGCGGGATCTTCGACGAGGATGCGGAGCTCTACGACCGGGCCAGGCCCGGCTATCCGCCGCGGCTGTTCGACGACCTCGACACGCTGGCCGGCACGGGGCCGGGCTGCCGGGTGCTGGAAGTGGGCGCGGGCACCGGCAAGGCGACCGTGCCGCTCGCCGAGCGCGGCTGCCGGATCACCGCCGTGGAGCTGGGCCCGGGCATGGCCGCCGTCGCCCGCCGCCGTCTGGCCGGGTTCGCGGCGGTCCAGGTCGTGACGGCGGACTTCGAGACCTGGCCGCTGCCGGCCGAGCCCTTCGACGCGGTCGTCGCGGCGACGGCCTTCCACTGGATCGACCCGGCGGTGCGGATGGCCAGGTGCGCCGACGCGCTGCGCCCCGGTGGCGCCCTCGCCGTGGTCGCCACCCAGCATGTGGCGGGCGGCACCGAGCTGTTCTTCGTCGAGGTGCAGGACTGCTACGAGCGTTTCGACCCGGACACGCCGCCGGGGCTGCGGCCGCCCGCCGCGGACGACGTCGACACCTCGGACCACGCGGACGAGGTCGCCCGCAGCGGCCGGTTCGGACCGGTCGCCGTCCGGCGCCACGAGTGGGAGCTGACGTACACCACGGGGGAGTACCTGGACGTGCTCCGCACCTACTCCGGTCACCGGGCGCTGTCGCCGGCGGCCAGGGACGGGCTGCTCGGCTGCGTGGCCGGGCTGATCGACCACCGCTACGCGGGCCGGATCACCAAGCGCTACCTGACGGAGCTGCGGGTGTCGCGAACGCTGTGACGACGCCGGCGACACCCGCGGCCGAGGGACGTCAGCGGATCCTGGTGCCCGTGCCGCCGACCCGGACCCTGGCGTCCCCGGCCCGCAGCTCCACGCTCAGGGTGCCGGGGCGGCCCATGTCCGCGCCCTGGTACAGGGTCAGCACGGCGTCCGCGGGGACCAGCGCGAGTTCCCGCGCGTAGGCGCCGAAGGCGGCCGCGGCCGCGCCGGTCGCCGGGTCCTCGACCACCCCGCCGACCGGGAACGGATCCCGGACGTGGAAGGTGCGCTCCGCCTCGCGCCACACCAGCTGCACGGTCGTCAGGGCGGCCCGGTGCATCAGCGCTTCGAGCCGTGCGAAGTCGTAGTGGAGGTCGGCCAGCCGCGTGCGGGTCCCGGCGGCCAGCACCAGGTGGCGGGCGCCCGCGTAGGCGATCCTGGGCGGCAGCGCCGGGTCGAGGTCCGCCGCGTCCCAGCCGAGCGCGGCCAGCGCCTCGGTGACGTCGGCCGGGTCGGGGTCCTCGACGTACGGCTCGACACTGGTCAGGGTCGCGCGCAGCTCGCCGTCCTGCCGGACCACGCTGACCGGCACCGGTCCCGCGGGAGTGGCGAACTCCAGCTCGCCCGGCCCGTCCCGCTCGGCCAGCGCGACCGCGGTGGCCACGGTGGCGTGCCCGCAGAAGGGCACTTCGGCCTTCGGGCTGAAGTAGCGGATCGCGTAGGCCCGTTCGCCGGTCCGCGCGGTCAGGAAGGCCGTCTCGCTGTAGCCCAGCCGCGCCGCGACGCCGAGCATCTGCTCCTCGTCGAGGCCGGACGCGTCGAGGACGACACCGGCGGGGTTGCCGCCCGCGGGGTCGGCGGAGAAGGCGGTGTAGTGCAGGATCTCGGTCCCGGAGGTCACAGTCACGACGCAGTCAACGGCGCAGGACCGCCCGGCATTCCCGCGCTGTTCCGCTCGGGGACGGGGAACGCCGGGCGGCGGCCGCCGCTCAGGAGTGGCCGATGACCGGGTGCGGCCGGTAGGGGGCTTCGAGGCGGGCGCCGTCGTCGGGAGTCAGGCGCAGGTCCACGGCCGCCACCGCGTCGTCCACATGGTGCGGCTTGGTGGCGCCGACGACCGGGGCGGTGACGCCCGGCCGCCCGAGCAGCCAGCCGAGGGCGACCCTGGCCGGTGGCACGCCGTGCTCGGCGGCGACGGCCCGCAGGACGTCCACGACATCGAAGTCGGCCTCGGCGTGGGCCTCGAAGCGGGCGTCGGCGAGCGGGTCGGAAGCCGCCCTGACCGTCCGCCGGCCGCCGGCCCGGGTACGGTTGCCCGCCAGCAGGCCGCGGGCCAGCGGGCTGTACGGGATGACGCCGACGCCCTGGTCCACGCACTGCGGGAGCATCTCGCGCTCCTCCTCGCGGTAGACCAGGTTGTAGTGGCTCTGCATCGACACGAAGCCGGGCCAGCCCGCCGCCCGCGCCGCGTACTGCGCCTTCGCGAACTGCCAGGCGTACATGCTGGACGCGCCGACGCAGCGGGCCTTCCCCGCCTTCACCACGTCCGCCAGCGCCGCCATGGTCTCCTCGACCGGGACGTCCGGGTCGTAGCGGTGGATCTGGTAGAGGTCGACGTAGTCGGTGCCGAGCCGGGTCAGGGAGGCGTCGATCGCCGCCATGACGTGGGTGCGTGACAGGCCGCGGTCCTGGGGGCCAGGGCCGGTGGGGAAGAAGACCTTGGTGGCCAGGACGTAGTCCTCGCGGCGGGCGAAGAGCCCGGAGAGCAGCCGGCCGGTGATCTCCTCGCCGCTGCCGCCCGCGTAGCTGTCCGCGGTGTCGAAGAAGGTCACCCCTGCCTCGACGGCCCGCCGGACGATCGGCCCGGCAGCGTCCTCCTTCAGCTGCCACTCGCGCGCCGGGGTGTCGCCGAAGCTCATCATGCCCAGGCAGATCCGCGAGACCGTCAGCTCCGAGGACCCCAGCCGTGCGTACTGCATCCGTGCCTCCTGCCGTGCCGCCACGGAGCGCCCGCCGGTGCGGGGACCGCGCGTGCCACGCGCCACACCGTACGGGACCGCGGCTCGCCGGTGCGGTCCCGTACAGTGCGCTCCGCGGGCGGCTGCGCCGACGACCGGCAACGCCGGGGCACCTCCCGCCGGAGGCAGCGGGAGGGCGTGCGTGCCGGACGCCGCAGGCCAGGCGGGATCTGTCGGACACGGCCTAGTCTGGTGCCGTGCACCTCAGCTTCGTCTGTACGGGCAACATCTGCCGGTCGCCGTCCGCCGCGCTGGTCCTCGCCGAGCGGCTGCGCCGGGCCGGACTCGCCGACCGGGTGCGGGTCAGCAGCGCCGGGCTCGGCGGCTGGCACGTCGGCGACGCCATCGACCCGCGGGCCGCGGACGTGCTGACCGGGCACGGCTACCCCGTCGACCATGTCGCGGCCCAGGTCGGCCCCGAACACCTCGACGCCGACCTGCTGGTGGCGATGGACCGGGGCCACGAGAAGGCGCTGCGCCGGCTGGCCGACGACCCCGCACGCGTACGGCTGCTGCGCTCCTTCGACCCGGCCGCGGTCGGCGACCCCGACGTGCCAGACCCGTACTACGGCGGCCCCGAGGGCTTCGAGGAGATGCTGGCCATGATCGAGGCGGCGATGCCCGGGCTGCTGGGCTGGGTGCGCGAGCACCTGGAGACGTGAGCGCCGACGGCCCGGGCGCCGCCGCGGCCCGGCTGACGGGCCACCGGGCGGCCGGCGAGCGCCGGCTGTCCGGCACGCTGGCCGAAGTCGTCCTGGACGGCGGCCCGGTGGTGATGGTCAAACGCGCCGACGAGCCGGGCTCGGTACGGGCCGAGGCGGCGGGGCTGCGCTGGCTGGCCGCCGCGGGAGCGGTCCGGGTGCCCGCGGTCCGCGGCGGCGACGACGAGTGGCTGGTGACCGACCGGGTCGCGGCCGGCCGCCCCGGGCAGGAAGCGGCGGCGGACTTCGGCCGGGACCTGGCCGCCCTGCATGCCGCGGGCGCGCCCGCCTTCGGCGCACCGCCGCCCGGCGGTCCGGTGGACGCCTTCATCGGGCGGGCGCCGATGCGCAACACCACCGGCACCGACTGGCCGCGCTGGTACGCCGAGCACCGTGTGCTGCCGTATCTGCGGCGGGCGGTGGACGCCGGCAGCATGCCCGCGACCGGGGCCGCCGTCGTGGCGGAGGCCTGCGAGCGGCTGCCAGGACTCGCCGGTCCCGCCGAGCCACCGGCCCGGCTGCACGGCGACCTGTGGAACGGCAACGTGCTGTGGGGCGCCGACGGGCACGTCCGGCTGATCGACCCGGCCGCGCACGGCGGGCACCGGGAGACCGACCTGGCGATGCTCCGGCTGTTCGGCTGCCCGCAGCTGTCCGTGGTCCTCGACGCCTACCAGGAGGCGGCGCCGCTCGCCGACGGCTTCGCGTCCCGCGTCCCGCTGCACCAGCTCTTCCCGCTGCTGGTGCACACCGTGCTCTTCGGCGGCGGCTACGCCGACCAGGCCGTCGCGGCGGCCCGCGCCGCCCTGGCGGCCTGATCGCCCCGCGGAGCCGGCCCGGTAGGGCGACGTAGTCTGTTCGACCATGGACTATCTCAAGCTCGGCACGACCGGCCTCGACGTCTCCCGTATCTGTCTGGGCTGCATGAGCTACGGCGTGGCCGACCGCGGCACCCACAGCTGGACCCTGGACGAGGAGGCGAGCCGGCCCTTCATACGTCAGGCCGTCGAGGCCGGGATCAACTTCTTCGACACCGCGAACGTCTACTCCGACGGCACCAGCGAGGAGATCGTCGGCCGCGCGCTGGCCGACTTCGCCCGCCGTGACGAGATCGTGCTGGCCACCAAGGTGCACGGCCGGATGCGGCCGGGTGCCAACGGCGGCGGCCTGTCCCGCAAGGCGATCATGACCGAGATCGACCACAGCCTGCGCCGGCTCGGCACCGACTACGTCGACCTCTACCAGATACACCGCTGGGACCGGGTGACTCCGATAGAGGAGACCATGGAGGCCCTGCACGACGTGGTGAAGGCCGGCAAGGCCCGCTACATCGGGGCGAGTTCGATGTACGCCTGGCAGTTCTCCAAGGCGCAGTACGTCGCCGAGCGGCACGGCTGGACCCGGTTCGTCAGCATGCAGGACCACTACAACCTGCTCTACCGCGAGGAGGAGCGGGAGATGCTGCCGCTGTGCGCCGACCAGGGCGTCGGGGTCATCCCGTGGAGCCCGCTGGCCAGGGGGCGGCTCACCCGCGCCTGGGACACCAGCAGCGCGCGCAGCGAGACCGACGAGTTCGGCAAGAACCTCTACCAGGACACCGACCGGCACATCGTGGACGCCGTGGCGGGGATCGCAGACGAGCGCGGGGTCACCCGCGCCCAGGTCGCGCTGGCCTGGCTGCTGCGGCAGCCCGGGGTGACCGCGCCGATCGTCGGCGCGACCAAGCCGCACCATCTGGACGACGCGATCGCCTCGGTCGACCTGCGGCTGAGCGACGAGGAGTGCAAGCGCCTTGAGGAGCCCTACACCCCGCGCGACATCGCCGGCTTCGTGTAGGCAGCACGCGCAACGCGCGGGAGCGGCCCGGCCGTTCGGCCGGGCCGCTCCTGTCTGACCTGCCGTTACACCGTGGTCACCGCCACACTCGCGGGCCGCGCCGGGGTGCCGGTCGGGTCCTCGGCCGTGGCCTTGACCGTGTGCGGCCCGGCGGCGAGCGTGCCGGACCCGGTGCAGGTCCAGCTGCCGCTGTCGGAGACCTCGGCCGTGCACAGCGGTGCGTCGTCGGACGTCACCGTGACCTTCGCGCCGGGTTCCGCGGACCCCGAGACGGCGGGGGCGGTTCCGACGGTGTCGCCCGCGGCCGGAGAGGTGATCGCCACCGGCGGTGCGAAGTCGGTGACATCGGGCACGCCGTCACCGCTGATCTTCACCGCCACGCTGTGCACGGTCACCTGCCCGCCGCCGTTGCGCAGCCGGAAGTCGGCCGCCGAGTGCTGCTGCCCGCCGAGGTAGGCGTCGGTGGCGGTCACCGTCGCGGTCTTCCAGGTGTCGCTGCCGGTGAGCGCGATCCCGGCGGTCGACTTGTACGGGTCGGACGATCCGTTGTCGTACTGCACCGAGAACGAGCCGGTGCCCTGGTCGTAGTAGGAGACGGTGAAGACCGCCGTGTAGTAGCCCGCGTGTGCGATCGAGTCGTCGACGTCGAAGTAGATGTTGCCCTGGGTGCTGGTACGCGCCGAGCGGCCGTCGATCACCGAGGCGGTCGTGGGGCCGTCGAAGCCGCCCGAGGGACGCTCGTCCTCGGCCATGCCGTACGCGTGGTCGGTGGCTCCGACGACCGAGCCGACCACGGCGGTGCCGGGCGGCAGGTCCGAGGCGTCGAAGGCGACACCCGCCGAGGCGTCGCCGACCAGGCCGGTCGGGTCGGTGGCCGTCGCGGTGGCGGTCTGCCGCCCCGGTGTGAAGCCGCCGTCGGGAGCGCAGCTCCAGGCGCCGCTGTCGTCCGCGGTGGCGGTGCACAGCACCCCGGACGCCTCGCGTACGGTCACCGTGCCGTCCGGGATCGCCGTGCCGGACACCGCCGAGGTCAGCTTGACCGTGGCGCCGGTGCGCGGAGTGGTGATCACCGGCGCGGGCGGGAAGGCGTGCCGGTCGGGCACCCAGGCGCCGGTGACCGTGACGCCGACGCTGTGCACGGTCAGGGGGCCCGGTGCCGGATGCAGCCGCAGGTCCGCGCCGTTGTGCTGCAGCCCGCCGAAGTAGCCGCCGCTGGCGGTGACGTGGGCGGTCTTCCAGGTGTCGGTGCCGGTCAGCTGGATGCTGCCGGCCTGGTGGTAGCGGTCCTTGGGCCCCGCGTCGTACTGCACGGCCACCGAGCCGGTGCCGGAGTCGTAGTACGACACGGTGACCTCGGCGTCGTAGGCCCCGGTCGCGGCCACGTCGTCGCCGATGTCGAAGGACAGGTCGCCGTCCGCTGTCCTGGCGGTGAGCCCCGCCACCTCGGCGGCGGTGGTGGCGGAACCGGCGTCCTCGGTCTGGCGCAGGCCGTAGTCCCGGTTGGTGCCGCCGAGCACGGTGCCGACCGTCGAACTGCCGGACCGCGCCGCCGCGTCGAGGCCGAGCTGCACGCCGCCCAGGTGCCGGGCCGCGGTCGGCGGGGTGCTGGTGACCTTCGCGAACGGCAGGGCGGTGGTGGGGGCGTCCGCCTGCTGCACCAGATAGGTCCTGCCGGACCTGACGGGGACGTCGAGGAGGTCCGCGGTGCCGGCCTTCACCACCACGTGGCCGTTCTTGCCGTCCACGACCTCGGTGCGCTGCCCGGGCCACGGGTTCTTCACCCGCAGGGTGCCCGAACTGCCCGCCTCGATCGCGGCGGTGACCAGCTTGCCGCCCTGCACCTGCACGTCGACCTTGCTCTTGCCCTGGATGTAGACGCTGCCGGCGCCCTCCCACTCGGTGGGCCAGGCAGGTGCGAAGCGCAGGATGCCGTCGTAGTCCTGCGCCAGCGCCTCGCCGACCGCGGTGGCGACGCCGGACTCCTGCTCGATGTAGGGCTGGAAGCCGACCGAACTGCCCAGGTCCGCAAAGCCGTTGGGGTAGACCTGGTGTCCCTCGGTGAGCGAGATCAGGTTGCTGCGCACCTCGGCGGGGTTCTGCAGCCTGGCCGCGTCGATGGCGTCCATCGACCAGTCGTTGCCGCCCTTGTTGGGCCGGTGGGTGAAGCTGCGCTGCTCCAGCGGGAAAAGGTCCTTGTCCTGGTCACTGACGGTGTTCCAGGGCCACAGCGGCTCCAGTTCGATGTTCTCGCCGTTCCTGCGCTCGGCCGCCGGCTGGTAGGAGATCGCCAGCATGTCGGTGCCGGTGGCGTCCGCCGCGGCGGTCTCGGCCGCGGTGTAACCGGGGTTGAGCAGCTGGCTGCGGGTGGCCTGGTCGGTCCGCGGGTAGGGCGGGATCTGCCGCTGGGCGGCGGCGACCCGGGACACCAGCGACCGGTCGGCGCCGCGGTCGGTGCCGAGCACCTGCGCGATCTCGCCGATCAGGGGGAAGACCGCCTGGTCGAGCGCGATGTCGGTGGTCGGGTCCTGCACCGCCCACTGCGTCTCGTGGGCGTTGGCGTCGGCGTGCAGCAGCCCGTCGGCGCCGGGGGTCTGGTAGGCGAGCTGGAACTCGGTGACCGACTTGATGAACGGCCAGTACCGCTTCAGCGCCGCCTTGTCGCCGGTGCCCTGGTACTGCTCCCACATGTAGAGGGCGATCTCCGGTCCCGAGGAGATGTCCAGCGCGTTCCAGTTGGGGCTGCCGGGCTCGCTGCACGAGCCGTTCTCGCCGGCGCCGGGGGAGATGCCGTTGCCGTTGAAGCGCATGGTCTCCGGCACGCACGCGCCGGGACGGCCGCCCATCTGCTGCTCGGTCCACGCCTCGATGGCGGGCAGGTCGTCGGCGTACATGTCGAAGACCGGTGTGTTGAGCTGGTAGTTGCCCGAGCTCATGTTCGCCGCGATCTGGGTGCGCAGGTTCCACAGCCAGTACGCCGAGGGCGTCCAGGTCTGGACGTCCTCGTTCCAGGAGAACATGTCGGCCTCGCCGGCCTGGCTGCCAGGGTAGATGCCCTTCCTCATCGACGCCGCCTCCTCGTAGAGGTACAGCGTGCGCAGATTCTCGATGTATTCGGCGCTGCCGTCCGCCGAGCTCATCGCGATCAGTCCTGAATGCGTCCAGAATGCGTCCCACCAGCGGTCCTGCGCGGACAGCAGCTTCCGCGCGGACGCGGTCGCGTCATGTCCGATCACCTTGGCCGCGGTCCTGGCGGCGTTGCCGCCGGTCCAGCCGGGGGAGGCGACGACGACCCGGAAGGTGCCGTCGGCGTGCGGGGTGAAACTGGTCGTGACCTGCGTGGGGCCGGTGACGGTGGTGGCGACCCGGCGGCCGCCCGCGGTGATGGCGGCGAGCGAGCCGAAGGTCTTCCCGGTGCCGATCGGCGGGGCGCCGTCCACCCACGTCTCGGCGAGGGTCCCGACGGTGCCGGACACGGCGGCGGTGGGCTTGCGGGGCGACCACAGGTCGATGGTGGCCGTCTGCGCGACGCTCGGGTCCGCGCCCGAGACGTCCACGACCAGCTCGTCCTTGCCGGTGGCGACCCAGGCCTTCATCGACATCCCGCCGCCGGACTCGCGCAGCACCCCGTCGGTGAGGTCCAGCTGCCCGTGGAAGTCCGCGGCGTGCGAGATGACCGACAGCCCGGGGATGTTCAGCTTGCCGGGCGACTTGCGGTCCGGCATGGTGTCGGACCGGTTGAGCTGGGCGGTGAAGCCGCCGGCGGCCCACGCCGCCACGCCCAGCGAGCCGTTGCCGAGCGGCATGGACGCGGTGGGGTCGGAGTTCGGTGCACCGAGCACGATGTCGGAGCGGCCGGCGACGCCCGCCGGGTCGAGCGCGAAGTCTCCGCGGTGCCAGGCGGTGGTGGGTCCCGCGGCAGCGGCGGCGGTGTCCGCGTCGGCCACGGCGGCGCCCGCGAGGGCGGTGAGCGCCGCCGAACAGAGCGCGACGATCCGTCTGTACGGAACCCGCCGGCGACGGCGGGGGAAGTTCTGCACGATGCCCTCCAGGGCGATGCGGCCATCAGCCAACGGTGTTGACTCAGTTCTCCGATGAATGCGTCTGCTTCCCTGCATGACTTCGCTACGACGGGCGGAAATCAGGTGTGGGGCTCACGTAACATCGGATGACTGTCGTTCTAGACCATCGATGGCGATGCCGTAAAGACCCCGGACGCACGAAAGTGCCGGTCCGCGGGCAGCCCGCGGACCGGCACCTGGCCGTCACCGTCGTCCGGCGTCACCCGGCCGAGGCCGTCGGCATCCCGAGGTCGACCGGGCCGGACGCCCCGCCCGCGGCGGGCTTGCAGGAGTCGTGGCAGTCCTTGTCCAGGCTGCAGCACAGCGAGCAGATCACACCGCTGTGGAAGGAGCAGCCGGCGATGTCGGGCCGCTCGAAGTCCTCGGCGCAGATCGTGCACGTCATGGTCGCCGCCGACAGCAGGCCGTCCTCCTGGAACAGCGGCTCCGCCAGGTCGTCGGTGCGCGCGATGTAGTAGCGGCCCTTGGTGGCCACCGCGAGCAGCGGCGAGAGCACCATCGCCACGACCAGCGCGATGAACGGCGAGAACGCCTTGCCGTACGCGCCGAAGGCGTGGAAGTACGCGGCGATGGACACCGCCGAGGCCACCAGCATCGAACCGAAGCCCACCGGGTTGAAGTTGTACAGGTGCGCGCGCTTGAACTCGATGTAGGACGGGCTGAGGCCCAGCGGCTTGTTGATCACCAGGTCCGCCACGACCGCGCCGATCCAGGCGATGGCCACGTTGGAGTAGAAGCCGAGCACGGTGTTGAGGAAGCCGAAGACGCCGCCTTCCATCAGGGCCAGCGCGATGCCGACGTTGAGGAAGATGTAGACGACCCGGCCGGGGTGGCGGTGGGTCAGCCGGGAGAAGAAGTTCGACCAGGACAGCGAGCCGGAGTAGGCGTTGGTGGTGTTGATCTTGATCTGCGAGAGGATCACGAAGAAGGTCGCCAGGCCCAGCGCGACCGGCGCGGCGAAGGTGTGGATACCCGAGACGTACTGCTGGATCGGCTCGTTGGCCTTGGCCAGGCCGATGTGCCCGGCGATGTAGAAGGCCAGGAAGGCGCCGCCCAACTGCTTGGCCGCGCCCAGCACCACCCAGCCGGGGCCGGCCGCGAGCACCGCGCTCCACCAGCGCCGGGCGTTCGCCGGCGTCTTGTCCGGCATGAAGCGCAGGTAGTCCACCTGCTCGCCGATCTGCGCGATCAGCGACAGCGCGACGCCCGCGCCGGCGCCCACCCCGAGCAGGCTGACCGAGGAACCGGTGGGGGAGTTGCCCGCGAAGTGCGTGAACCGCGAGAAGGCGTGCGGGTCCTGGATCGCGATCGACACGAAAGGCGCCACCATCAGCACCAGCCACACCGGCTGGGTCCACACCTGCATCGTGGACAGCGCGGTCATCCCGTAGAAGACCAGCGGCAGGATGATCAGCGCGCAGATCAGGTAGCCCACCGCCAGCGGGATGTGCAGGCCCAGATCGAGCGCCTGGGCCATGATCGAGCCTTCGAGGGCGAAGAAGATGAAGGTGAAGCTGGCATAGATGATGGACGTGAGGGTGGAGCCGAGATAGCCGAATCCGGCGCCCCTGGTCAACAGGTCCATGTCGATGGAGTATTTCGCCGAGTAGTACGAGATGGGAATTCCGGTGAGGAAGATGGTGACCGCGGCGGCCAGGATCGCGATCAGTGCGCTGCCGAATCCGTGCGAGATCGCGATGGAGCCGCCGATGGCGAAGTCGGCGAGGTAGGCGATGCCGCCGAGCGCGGTGGTGGCCACCACATAGGGGGTCCAGCGGCGGAAGGACTTGGGCGCGTAACGCAGCGAGTAGTCCTCCAGCGTGGTGTTCTTCGTCCAGCCGTTGTACCGGCGGGTCGTCGTACCGGTGGCGCCGCCGGGAGGCGCCGGTGTGTCGACCGTGTCCGTCACGAGAACTCCCTTTTCCGTCCGCGAGGTGCGATCCACCGCCAAGGACATGTCCATGGCGGCGTTGGAAGAGTCCCGCTGGTGTGTTTCTCGGTGATGTCCGGCGCTTTAAATACGTGACGCGTCGCCAGGAAATGGGTGACGCGCGTAGATCAAAAGGAGAAGGCGGCCGTGGATAAGGCGCTGATCCGCTGCTGCTATCCGCTCGGCGCAAATGCGCGGCACATCCGGAATACGCTCGGCGTGCGGCCGGGGCGCGAACGGCGCGGAGGGCGGCGCTGCCCGGCGACAGATGCTTCCCCTAGAAAGTATTTCCTGGGGAAGATACTGTCAATGCCCGGAGAGGGGCTCACAGTTGCGCGACGACCGCGAAGTCGAAGGTGTCGGCCCTGGCCAGGTACACCCGCTGGTCGAGATGGCTGCCGCGCAGCCGCAGCGCGCCGCGCGGGCCCTCGTAGCCGACCGAGTCGCGTACCGCGTGCATGGCGCGCACGTCGGCGGACCCGGCCCGCTCGGCCAGCGCCCCGAGCAGCCGCAGACCCTCGAAGCAGGACTCGCCGAGGCTGCCCACCACGGGCGCGTCCACCCCGAAGCGTCGGGCGAAGCGGCGGTTGAAGTCCAGGCTCTCCGCGGTGGCCAGCGTCTCGAAGTAGCCTGCAGCCGCCCACAGTCCCGCGGTGCCGTCGGCGCCGCTGGCCAGCAGCATGTTCTCGTCCATGTGCGTGCTCAGCCGCTGGCAGCGGGCCGGCAGCCCGTACGCGGCGAAGGCCCGGTTGAAGCGGACCGCGTCCGCGCCGACCAGCAGCATCAGCACCGCGTCCGCCTCGGTCCGCTCGATCCGCCGCAGCACGGGGCCGAAGTCGGCGCTGCCCAGCGGCAGCAGCTCCTCGCCGACCGTCCGCCCGCCGCAGGCCCTGGCGTGCCGGCGGGCGGCGGCCGCGGTGACCCGCGGCCACACGTAGTCGTTGCCGACCGTGAACCAGCGGCGTACACCGGTCGCCTCGGCCAGCAGCCGCATCGCGGGCCGCAGTTGGCGCCGGTCGGTCTCCCCGGTGAGGAACACCCCCGGCGTGCGCTCGCCACCCTCGTACTGCGCGGTGTAGACATACGGCACCAGGTGCGCGATCCGGGGTGCCAGCGCCCGGCGCACCGCCGAGATGTGCCAGCCCACCACCGCGTCCACTGCGCCGAGCCGGACCAGCGCCTCGACCTCCGCGGCCACCTGCTGCGGCGGCCCGGCGCCGTCCACCGGGAAGAGCCGGACCGGCCGCCCCGCCACCCCGTCGGCCGCGTTCAGCTCCTCCGCGGCGAGCTGCGCGGCCAGTTCGCAGGACGGGCCGAGGATGCCGCCGGGGCCGTGCAGCGGGACGACCAGGGCCACGGTCAGTGGTGGATCGGTACGCGCGGCGGGCCCGCCACGGGGCCGCCGCGCGGGGGCGTCCTGCGGTTCCGGCAGCATGCGGCCACCTCCGGAGGGGCGTTCGGGTACGAGGAAGGCCGACCCGGTCCCGGCGCCCTCGCAGAGACCTCCTAATGTGGCCGAACAGTAGACCTGGGAAAGGACACCGGCAAACATGCCATCGGATCCGCCACGGCAGCCCGGACGGGACCTCGCGCTCGTCCTCAGCCGCGCCGAACGCCTCATGGTGGCGCGGCTGTCGGTGCTGCTCGCGGCGGAGGACTGCTCGGTCGAGCAGTGGCGGGTGCTGAGCGCGGTGGCGGACGGCTGCGGCCGGTCCATGACGGAGATCGCCGACCACGCGCTGATGCCGGCGCCGAGCCTGACCAAGCTGGTGGACCGGATGGTCGCCGACAACCTCGTCTACCGCAGGGCCGACCCCGGTGACCGGCGACGGGTGCTGCTGCACCTGGCCGCCCGCGGCCGCATCCTGCACCAGCGCGCCGCCCACCGGGTGGCCGAGGACCACGCCCGGGTGCTCGCCGCGCTCGGCGACCGCGGCGATCTCGCCGCCGCGCTCGCGCTGCTCGCCGAGATCGTCGGCGACGGCCCGCGCGCCCACTTACCGGGCTGACCGCCCTTCCGCCCGGCCGCCGCGATGGCGGCCGGGACGTACACGGACGAATCCAGGACGCCACCCGCGCAGCCGGGGCGTCTCCGCAGCACGCCTGACGGGCGGTGTTGTGGCCAATTCCCAGAAAATTGTGCACAATGACAGGGTCGGACCGTCCGTTTCGATGGCGTTTACGGCGAGTGCGACCCCACGACAAGAGAGAGGCGGTGGCGTCGGTGGCGGGATCCGCGAAGACGACCGTCCGGTCGGACGGCAGCGAGCAGAGCGTCTACAACGAGCTGCGCCGCCTGATCCTGATGGGCGAACTGGAACCCGGGGCCGAGATCAGCCAGTTGGAGCTGGCCGACCGGCTCAGGGTCTCCCGTACCCCCCTGCGTGAGGCGCTGCGGCAGCTGGTCAGCGAGGGTCTGGTCGTCAGCAGCGGGCCGCACCGCTCGGTCCGGATCAGCACCCTGAGCATGAGCGACCTCGACGACCTGTACTCGATGCGGGTGCTGGGGGAGGGCCTGGCGATCTGGCTGACCGTGCCGATACTGCGCGGCGAGGACTTCGAACGGCTGGAGCACGACCTCGAACTGACCACCTCGCGGGCCGACGCGGACGCCCACGGCCGCTTCCACGCGGGCCTGCGGATCGGTGCGGGCGCCCGGCTGAACGACGAGCTGCGCCGGCAGTTCGACCACGCCGAGCGCTACCAGCGGGCCTTCCTGCGGCTGCTCGACCCCGAGGTCTTCGCCGTGAAGGTCGCCGAGCACCGCGCCATCCTGGACGCCTGCGCGGCCCGGGACGCCGAGCGGGCCAGGGACCTGATGGTCGACCACCTGGCGGGCACCGCGATGAGCCTGATGACCTCGCAGCGCCACGCGCCCTTCGCCCTGCCCGCCGCGGTGGTCATGGCCAAGGCGGGGCGCTCGGCCGGCCGCGGTTAGCCTCGCCGTAACGGAAGAGGGGGGTGCCGCCGGACCCGGAGGTCCGGTGGCACCCCCATGGGCGGGGTCACGAAGGGCGGGTCAGATCCGCCGGTCGTGCCCGGCCCAGTATTCGTCGCGCAGGGTCTTCTTGAGCACCTTGCCCGCCTCGGAGCGCGGGAGGCGCCGGAAGACGACCTGCTTGGGCGCCTTGACACTGCCGAGCCGTTCCCGGCACAGCGCGATGACCTCCTCGGCGCCGGCCTGCGCGCCGGCCTTGAGCTCCACCACCGCGGTCACCCGCTCGCCCCACTTGTCGTCGGGCAGCCCGATCACCGCGCAGTCGCCGACCGCCGGATGCGACCAGAGCACCTGCTCGACCTCGCTGGGGAAGACGTTGAAGCCGCCGGAGATGATGACATCGCGCTTGCGGTCGACCAGGTAGACGAATCCGTCCCCGTCGACGTAGCCGATGTCACCGGTGGCGTGCCAGCCCCCGGGGCGGCGCACCGCGGCGGTCTGCTCGGGGTCGTCGTGGTAGCCCGTCATCCGCAGCGAGGTGCGCACCACGATCTCGCCGTGCGTGCCGCTGCCGCAGAGCCTGCCCTCGTCGTCCATGATCGCGACGTTGGCGGCAAGGGAGGGCCGCCCGCAGCTGGCGAGCCGCTTGCGCAGCGCCGGGTCGGCCAGCGCCTCGGCGTGCTCCTCGGGGGAGAAGAAGGCGCACATCATCGGCGCCTCCACCTGGCCGTAGAACTGCGCCATCACCGGGCCGAAGACCTTGATCGCCTGTTCCAGCCTGGCCACCGACATCGGCGCGGCACCGTAGAGGAAGTAGCGCAGGCTCGAGGTGTCGCGGGTCCCCGCGTCGGGGTGGTCCAGCAGCGCATAGATCGCGGTGGGCGGCAGCAGCAGGCGGGTCACCCGGTGCTCCTCGACGGACCGCAGGATCGCGGCGGGCGAGACCCCGTCGTGGATGATCGTGGTACCGCCGAGGCTGAGCACCGGGAAGGCAGCGGCGCCGGCCGCGTGGGTGAGCGGGGCGGCGACCAGGTTGACCGGCTGCCGCTCCGGCAGATGCGCGTTGAAGGCGTGGATCATCGTCTCCAGCGCGCGGTGCGGCAGTCCGACCGCCTTGGGCCGCCCGGTGGTGCCGCCGGTGCCGAAGTAGGCTGCCACGCCCTCGGGTTCCAGCGGCGGCAGCTCGACCCTGCTGCCCTCGGGCGCCATCCACTGGTCGAGGCAGGGCCGGCCGTCCGCCGCGGGCCGCAGCGCCACCAGGTGGTCAAGGCCCGGCAGGCGCTCCGCCAACTGCCCCGCGACATCGGCCGCCTGGGGTGCGTAGACCAGCATGCGCGCGCCGACCAGCGCGAGCATCGCCGCCAACTCGTCGGTGTTCGAGGTCGCGTTGAGCGCGACCCAGCGGCAGCCGGCCCGCATGATGCCCAGCACGCACGGCATCACCAGCGGGTCGTTGGGGCTGAGCACCGCCACCTGGACCTCGCCCGCCGCGCCGAGGTCGCGGTGCAGGGCGGCGGCCACCCGGTGGGTGATCTCCTGCGCCTGCGCGTACGTCATCGCCTCGGTGCCGTCGTGCCGCATGAAGGCGACGGCCTCGGGGTCGAGCGACACCCCCCGGTCGAAGAACTCGATCACCCGCATCGCCCACCGCCTCCCGGGCGGGCGCGGCGGGCCGCACCGGTCACCGGCTGCCCTGCACGCTGTGCACGGCGCCCGGCGTGCCGGTGACCGGTGCCACGCAGCGGTTGGCCTGCTCGCCGAGGCCGGCGATGGCGGTCCGCAGCGTCTGGCCGGCGGACAGGTACAGCGGTGGGCGGCGGGCACCGCCGATGCCGGCCGGCGTGCCGGTGGCGATCAGGTCGCCGGGCACCAGGGTGATGAAGGAGCTGATGTAGGAGATCAGGCTGCCGACCGAGTGGATGAGCTGGCTGGTGTCCGACTGCTGCATCACGGTGGCGTCCACCGAGCAGCTCACCTCGAGCGAGCGGGCGTGCCCGACCTCGTCCGGGGTGACCAGGAAGGGGCCCACCGGGGTGGAGGCCTCGAAGGTCTTGCCCTGCAGGAACTGCGAGGTGCGCAACTGCCAGTCGCGCATGGAGACGTCGTTGACGATGGTGTAGCCGGCCACCGACTGCCAGGCCTGCTCCTCGTCGGCGTCCCTGACCGTCTGGCCGATCACGACGCCGAGTTCGACCTCCCAGTCGACCGCGTCGGAGTTCGCCGGCAGCACCAGGTCGTCGTAGGGGCCGATCAGGCTGCGGCTGTACTTCGCGAAGAGCGTGGGGTGGTCGGGCAGCGTCAGGCCCACCTCCGCCACGTGGTCACGGTAGTTGACGCCGACGCAGACGACCTTCTCCGGATGCGGCACCAGCGGTGCGTAGTCGGCCTCCTCGCAGGACACCCGGCCGCCGTCCGACTGCATCAGCGCGCGGGCCCGCCAGTCGGGACCCGACGCGAGCAGCGCACCGACGTCGGCGTACGGAAGCAGTCGGATGTCATCCCCGTCCACCCGGCCCGCTCTGGTGCCGCCTTCCCATCGGATCGTCGTCAGTCGCATCGGTCCCGTCCTCCTGTTGGTCAGCCAAGAATGCGCGAAACACGGCTCTCCTGTACGCTCTTCCCCGCCGAGTGTATACTAATCGCATTACATTGGATACAAAGACGGGGCTGCCGTTGTCCCATGGGATCCACGGCCCGCCGGGCGACCCACCTTGAAGTGCGTTGCCAGTCGCGCAACTTGAGTACCCAATGCATCCCAAAGCACTTCAATCACCTTAATCACCCCAGTAATCGGCTTGAAGCGACCGCTTGAAGCAATCGAGGAAGGATGGACGCCGTGATCCCACGACGCACCCTGCGCAGCGCCGTAGCACTGACGGTCGGCAGTCTCCTGCTCGTCGGTGTCAGTGCCTGCGGCAGCGACTCGGGCTCGTCGGGCAAAGGGGGCAAGCTGACAACGGTCAGCTACCGCGGCCCGTTCGTCACCTCCGGTGGTGACGCACCGATCTACTACGCGGAGAAACTCGGCTACTTCGCCGACGAAGGCCTCAAGGTCACCATCCGGGACAGCAAGGGCTCCGGGCAGACCATCACCGACGTGAACGCCGGCGGTTCCGACTACGGCATGGCCGCGCCGGTCAACCTGGTGCTGGCCGTCGGCCAGGGCCAGTCGGTCACCAGCGTCGCCACCCCGCTGGGCCTGAGCAGTTTCGGCTTCTTCGTGCCCAAGGACTCGGGCATCACCTCGATCAAGCAGCTGTCCGGCAAGAAGATCCTGGTCACCGCCTCCGCCCAGGCCAACGTCTTCGCCGCGCTGGCGGCCGAGGGCCTGGACAAGTCCTCGGTGCACCTGGTCGTCTCCGACCCGACGACGCTGAGCACCGCCTACGTGGGGTCCAAGGGCGTCGACGCGGTCTACACCACGCAGTTCCTCGCGCCGACGATGGCCAAGCGCCCGTCGTCCTTCCTGCCGCAGTCCGAGGCCGGTTACAACCCGCCCGACTACGCCGTCCTGGTCAAGAGGAGCAAGCTGGCCGCGGACCCCGGCCAGGTCCACGGCTTCGTCCGCGCGGTGCTGCGCGGCTACCAGGCCGCCCAGAAGGACCCGCAGGCCGCCGTCGACGCGCTGCTGGCCAAGCACCCGGAGCTCAACCCGGCCCAGGCGACGGGCACCTTGAAGGCGACGCTGCCCTTCTACTGCGCGCCCGGACAGCTCGAACAGCCCTACGGCATCAACGCCAACCGTGACTGGGTGATCACCGCCAACGCGATGAAGACCTACGCCGGACTGCCGGGCGCCACCAACGGGAGCAGGTTCTACGCGAATGACCTGTTCTCCGGGAAGGACCCGCTGAGTGTGGCAACGTGCTAGCAGCGCGCCGGATACCGGGTCACGGGCCGGATCGGAAGGGGAGGCGAAGATGACGGGGAAGAGCACGGCCAAACGCCCGCCTGCCACGTCCGCCGGCCTGCAGGTGCGGGTGGAGGGTCTCGGCAAGACCTTCCGCCCGGCCCGGGGCGCGGCCGTACGGGCGCTGGACGGGATCGACCTGAGCATCGGGGCCGGCGAGTTCGTCAGCATCCTGGGACCCAGCGGATGCGGCAAGAGCACACTGCTGGCCATCATGGCGGGTCTCGACAGCGCCACCGACGGCGCCGCGGTGGTCGGCGGGCGGCCGGTGACCGCGCCGCTGGTCGACGCGGGGGTGATGTTCCAGCGCGACCTGCTGCTGGACTGGCACACCTGCGAGGACAACATCCTGATGCAGTTCAGGATGCGCGGGCAGCCCACCGCCCAGTACCGCGACCGGGCCCGCGAACTGCTGGCGCTGGTCGGCATGGAGCACGCGGCGCAGCGCTATCCGCGCGAGCTGTCCGGCGGTATGCGGCAGCGGGTCGCCATCTGCCGGGCCCTGGTGCACGATCCGCCGCTGCTCTTTCTCGACGAGCCGTTCGGCGCCCTCGACGCCCTCACGCGGGAGAACCTGAACGCCGAACTCGCCGCGCTCACCGCCCACTCGGGCGCGACGGTCGTCTTCGTCACGCACAGCATCGACGAGGCGGTCTTCCTCGGCGACCGTGCCGTGGTGATGTCGGCCCGCCCGGGCCGCGTCATCGCCGACGTGCGGATCGACCTGCCGCACCCGCGCGGCCCGCAGGTGCGCGAACTGCCGCAGTTCACCGCTTACGCCGCGCAGTTGCGCAAGCTGCTGGCCCACGACGGGCCGGCCGTGGCAGTGGAAGGAGCCCGATCATGACGGGGACCGGTCAGCGCACCCCCACCCGGCACAAGTTCCAGGCGGGCGTGGCGGATCCGGTCGGGATGGAACGGCAGGCGGGCGATCCCGGGCTGCGCGGCGGGGTGGCGGCGCTGGCCGGCCGGGCCGGGCAGTGGACCGCGGTCTGGTATCTGGTGGCGGTGCTGCTGGTGCTGCTCGCCTGGGAGATCGCCATCGTGATCGGCGGCACGCCCGACTACCTGCTGCCGCCGCCCACCCAGGTGCTCAAGGCCTTCCGCACGTATCACCAACCGCTGGTCCACAACGGCTGGTTCACGCTGCGGGAGATCCTGTTCGGCTTCGCCGTCGCGGTCGGCGCCGGTGTGCTGCTCGCCGTGCCGATCGCCTTCTCCAAGATGGTGGAGCGGGTCGCGTACCCGCTCATCGTGATGATCCAGGCGGTGCCCAAGGTCGCCCTCGGCCCGCTGTTCATCGTGTGGTTCGGCTTCGGCCTGGAGACCGACATCTTCATCGCGGTGTCGGTGGCGATCTTCCCGGTCATCGTCAACACCGCGCTGGGCCTGACGTCCATCGACCCCGACCTGGTGCGGCTCGGCCGCTCCATGGGCGGCTCCCCGATGCGGCTGTTCTGGCTGGTGCGGCTGCCGACCGCGCTGCCGAGCATCTTCGCCGGGCTGAAGGTCGCGGTCACCTTCGCGGTGATCGGCGCGGTGGTCGGCGAGTTCATCGTCGGCGGTTCCGGCCTGGGCTATCTGACCCTGTCGGCCAGCGGCAACCAGAACGTGCCGCTGCTGTTCGCCTGCGTCATCGCGCTGGCCGTCATCGGCGTGCTGTTCTACGCGGCCATCGACATCGCCGAGCGGCTGGTGCTGCGGCACCACCCGCAGTCCGGTCACCGTGGATGACCGGTGACACCGGCGTCCTGCTGGCGGAGCTGACCGCGGCTCCCCGGCAGGCGCTGCCCGTCACGCGGCTGGCGGCACTGGTACGGGCGGCCGGCCTCGACGCCGGCCGCTTCGCCGGTGCGCTGGCCGCGCTGGCGGACGGCGGGCGGGTCGCCGTACTCGACCCGCCGCCGCCCGACCCGCACCTGGCCGGCACCGACCTGCGGGTGGTCGCCGCCGTCGCGGGGCCGGCCGGCGACGACCCGGCGGGCGCGTACCTGCGGGCCCGGCAGTGCTGGGACGAGATCCTGCGCGGCTTCCTGACCGCCCACCGCTGCCGCTGACCCCCGCCGGCCGCCGGCGCCACTTCGCCGTACCCACCCCCGCCGCACCATCGCGCACGAACGAGGAGCGAACACCATGGCACTGCGTGCAGCCGTCGACATCGGAGGCACCTTCACCGACGTCGTCACCTACGACGATCTGACCGGTCAGCTGCAGCTGGGCAAATCGCTCAGCACACCGCAGGACATGATCCAGGGCGTCTTCGACGGGCTGGCCGCGGCCGGGACGGCGCTGGAGGAACTGGCCTTCGTCATCCACGGCAGCACGGTGGTGGTCAACTCGCTGATCGAGCGCAAGGGCGCCCGCACCGCGCTGGTCACCACGGCCGGTTTCCGCGACGTCTACGAGATCGGCCGGATCAACCGCCCCGACGCGTTCAACCTCGCCTTCACCAAGCACGAGCCGCTGATACCCCGCGAGTTGATCCACGAGGTGCCCGAACGGCTCGGCGCCGACGGCCGGCTGATGACCCCGCTGGACGAGGAGCAGGCCAGGAAGGTCGCCAGGCGGCTGGCCGCCCAGGGCGTCGAGGCGGTCGCGGTGACCTTCCTGCACGCCTACCGCAACCCCGCGCACGAGATCAGGATGGGCGAGATCCTGCGCGAGGAGCTGCCGGGCGCCTACGTCTGCCTCTCGCACGGGATCAGCCGCGAGTACCGCGAGTTCGAGCGGACCTCGACCGCCGCCGCGAACGCCTTCGTCGGACCGCTGGTCAGCGACTACCTGCGCCGGCTCGACGACCGCCTCACCGCGGGCGGCTCCGCCGCGCCACTGGCGATCATGCAGTCCAACGGCGGGGTGTGCGACGTGGCCACCGCCGCCGCCCAGTGCGTCCAGATGCTGGAGTCCGGACCGGCCGGCGGGGTGGTCGGCGCCATCGCGCTGTGCGAGGCGCTCGGCCACCGGGAGGCCATCGCCTTCGACATGGGCGGCACCACCGCCAAGACCGCCGTCATCCGCGATCTGACCTTCCCGCTCGCCAGCGACTACTTCCTCGGCGGTTACCGCACCGGCCTGCCGATCCGCATCCCCTGCCTGGACATCGTCGAGGTGGGCACCGGGGGCGGCAGCATCGCCTGGCTGGACGACGCCCGCGGCATCCACGTCGGCCCGCGCAGCGCGGGCGCCGACCCGGGACCTGCCGCGTACGGCCGCGGCGGCACCCAGGCGACCATCACCGACGCTGCGGTCGTCCTCGGCCACCTGGCCGCCGGCGGTCGGCTGGCCGGCGGCCTGGAACTCGACGGCGACGCCGCCCGGCACGCCGTCGACCGGCTGGCCGCCCAGCTGGACCTGGACGCGGCCTCCACCGCGGCCGGCGTCATCGCGATCGGCGCCGCCGCGATGGCCAACTCGGTGCGCGCGGTCACCACGGAACGAGGCCTGGACCCGCGGGACTTCGCGCTGTTCGCCTACGGCGGCAACGGGCCGCTGCACATCTCGCTGGTGGCCCGCGAACTCGGGGTGCGCAACGTCGTCGTGCCGCCCTTCCCCGCCGTCTTCGCCGCCCTCGGCATGCTGATGGCCGACGTCCGCAGGGACATCGTGCAGACCGGGGTGCGGACCCTCGGCACCGAGGAGCACATCGAGGCCGGCACCGCGGAATCGCTCGAGACCTCCTTCCAGGAGCTGGAGCGCGAGTGCGCGCAGGCGCTGCGGGACGGCGCGGTCCGCTTCGAGGGCCTGGAGTTCCAGCGCGCCGCGGACATGCGCTACGTCGGCCAGGAGCACACCGTGACCGTCCAGGTCCCGGCCGAGCCGGGTCCCGCCGCGCTCAAGCGGGCCTTCGACACCACCCACGGGCAGCGCTACGGCCACAGCGCGCCCCAGGAGCGCGCGCAGATCGTCAGCCTGCGGGTGTCGGCGGTCGGCACCCTCGGCAAGCCGGACCTGCCCAAGATCGCCCGCGGGCAGGCGGAGCCGCCGGCCGGCGCGAGGACCGGCGCCCGCGACATCGTCTTCAGCCCCGCGGAGGGCCCCGTGGCCTCCGCGGTCTACGCCCGGGCGGCGCTGCTCGCGGGCAACACGATCGCCGGCCCCGCCGTCGTGGAGGAGCCCACCGCGACGACGTTGCTGCGGCCGGGCGACACCCTCGAGGTCGACGCGTTCGGCAACCTCCTCCTCACGATCGGACAGTGAGCACGCCATGGACAAGCCCGCCCTGCCCGCGGCCGCCGCGACGCCCGACGCCGCCCCCGGCACCGATCCGATCACCGCGGAGATCATCCGCGCCTCGCTGGTCTCGATCACCGACGAGATGAAGACCAACCTGATGAGGACCGCCTACAACCTCATCATCTACGAGGCCCAGGACTTCACCGTCGGCCTGTTCGACGCCAACGGCGACACCATCTCGGTCGGCCTGGGGCTGCCGATGTTCGTCGGCGGCCTGTCGGACGCCATCAAGGCGAAACTGGCCTTCTACGGGCCCAACGGCATCAGGCCGGGCGACATCCTGCTGACCAACGACGCCTACATCATGGGCAGTCACCTCAACCACATGATCTTCACGCTGCCGGTCTTCCACGAGGGCCGGCTGGTCGCCTTCGCCGCCTCGATGGCGCACTGGCTCGACGTGGGCGGCCTGCTCGGCGGCACCACCACGGACATCTTCGCCGAGGGGCTGCAGATCCCGATCGTGAAGCTGTTCAAGGAAGGCGTGCAGGACGACGAGCTGACCCGGCTGATCGCCACCAACGTCCGCTTCCCCGACCTGGCGATGGGCGACCTGCGCGCCCAGGTCGCGGCCATCCGCACCGGCGAGACCCGGATGCGCACCCTGCTGGAGCGCTACGGGGCCGATACCATACAGGCCGGGATCACCGGACTGTTCGACCACAGCGAGGAGTTGGCGCGGCAGTCGGTCCGCGACATCCCCGACGGCGACTACCGGGCCGAGGCGTACATGGACGACGACGGGGTGCACACCGGCACCCCGGTGCCGATCCGGGTCCGGGTGGTGGTCAAGGGCGACACCATGACCATCGACCTGAGCGAGATGAGCCCGCAGGTCGCGGGCTACTTCAACTCCGGTGCGACGGCGGGGCGTTCGGCGGCGCAGGTGGCCTTCACCTGCCTGACCTCGCCCGGCCGGCGCCCGATCAACTCCGGCTCGGTGCGCCCGCTGGAGGTGGTGCTGCCGCCCGGCACGGTGGTCAGCGCCACCAAGCCGGCCGCGATGCGCTGGTGGATGACCTACCCGATGACGGTGGTGGACTGCGTCTTCCGCGCGCTCGCCGAGGTGCTGCCGGACGGCTGCATCGCCGGGCACTACGCCGACCTGGGCATGACGCACAGCTACGGTGTCGACGACCTGACGGGCCAGTTCTTCCAGTTCTTCGGCGGACCGCAGGGCGGCGGCTGGGGCGCCACCTCGCGCGCCGACGGACAGAGTGCCACCATCTGCATCAACGACGGCGACACCCACAACGCACCGGCCGAGGTCGTCGAGGCCAAGTACCCGATGGTGACCGTCGAGGACTACGCGCTGCGCGAGGACTCCGGCGGCGCCGGCCGCAACCGCGGCGGCCTCGGCACCCGGATCCGGGTGCGGATGAACACCTCCTCCCGGCTGGACTCCTGGATCGAGCGCACCTCGTGTGCGCCCTGGGGCCTGGCGGGCGGCCATGA
This sequence comes from Streptomyces sp. NBC_01198, assembly GCF_036010485.1. Classification (NCBI taxonomy): domain Bacteria; kingdom Bacillati; phylum Actinomycetota; class Actinomycetes; order Kitasatosporales; family Streptomycetaceae; genus Streptomyces; species Streptomyces sp. NBC_01198. Next base: position 451,525 of record NZ_CP108568.1, on the reverse strand, counting down.
CGCGCTCGCCAACCGGATCTCGGTCCAGCGGGCCGACGGCGAGCAGGTGGACTTCCCCAACGGCAAGGTCGGCGCCCAACTGGCCGCCGGCGACTGCCATGTGGTGGAACTCGGCGGGGGCGGCGGCTACGGGGACCCGTACGAGCGCCCCGCCGCGCGGGTGCTGGCCGACGTGCGGGCGGGCTATGTCTCGCCGGCGGCGGCCAGGGACTCCTACGGCGTCGTGGTGGTCCCCGACGGCGAGGACTTCCGGCTGGACGAGCCTGCGACGGCCCGGTTGCGGGAAGGCTGAACCACGGGCCCCGTCCGGGTGCACCCGCCGGAGATGTGTGTACAGCTGCCGAGAAGCTGTACGCTACGATTCCGGAAGTGAATACAGTTCGTGCCGTGACCGTGACGGTTCCGGCAGCTCGCTGGCAGGGAGGCCGCAGATGCGCCGCGCGTATGCCGATGTTCCGGCAGGCCAGATCCACTACGTGGAGGAGGGCGAGGGCGAGCCGGTGCTGATGCTGCACCAGTCGCCGCGCTCTTGGACGGAGTTCCGCCACGTGCTGCCGCTGCTCGGGCGCACCCATCGGGCGATCGCGATGGACACCCTCGGCTACGGTGCCTCCTCCGCGCCCCTGCCGCCGGCCGACGGACCCCTGCTGGAGTCGGTCGAGGCGTACGGGGAGGGTGTCGTCCAGCTGCTCGACGCCCTGGGCATCGAACGGGCCGCGCTGGTGGGCCACCACACCGGCGGGGTGATAGCGGTCGAGGTGGCCGCCACCCACCCCGACCGGGTGGCGAAGATCGTGCTCTCCTGCACCCCGCTGGTCGACGCCGAGGGCCGCACCAGCCGCCCCCGGGTCGACCACGCCGAGACCCACGAGGACGGCGACCACCTGCTGGAGCTGTGGCGCGCACGGCAGCCGTACTACCCGCCGGGCCGCCCCGACCTGCTGGAGGCCTTCATCGTCGACGCCCTGATGGCCGGCCCGCGCCGGCACGAGGGCCACGCGGCCGTGGCGCGCTACGTCATGGAGACCCGGCTGCCCCAACTGCGCTGTCCCGTCATGGCGGTCGGCGCCCCCGGCGACGTCGCCTACGGCGACCTGCCCCGCTGGGCGGCCGCGGTCCCCGGCATCCGCATCGAGGAGATCAAGGGCGGCATGGTGCCGCTGCCCGACCACCTGCCCGAGGAGTTCACCGACGTGGTCCGCGACTTCCTGGACGCCGCATGAGCGCCCCCACGTTCGGCCTGCGCCTGCCGCCGTGCGCGCCTGTCCGCGAGGTCGCCGACTTCGCCCGGCGCGCCGAGGACGAAGGCGTCGGCACGGTGTGGATCCCCGACTCGCAGTTCCTGTGGCACGACGTGTGGACCACCGCGGCCCTGGTCGCCGACCGCACCGAGCACATCGGCATCGGGGTCGCCGTCACCAACTTCGAGACCCGCCACATCGCGGTCACCGCCAACTCCGTCGCCTCCATCGACGACATCTCCGGCGGCCGGGTCAAGGTGGCCTTCGGCACCGGCGACAGCTCGGTGAAGACCATCGGCAAGCGCCCCACCCCGCTGCACCGGATGCGCGAGAACGTCGCGCTGCTGCGCCGGCTGCTGCGCGGCGAGGAGGCCTGCTGGCCGGGACCCTACGGCGAGCGGCCGATGCGGCTGCGCCGGCCCGCGACCCGCGAGGTGCCGGTCTACATGGCGGCGAGCGGGCCCAAGGCGCTCGCGCTGGCCGGTGAGGTCGCCGACGGCGTCATCCTCGCCGCAGGCACCGCGCCGCACCTGATCCGACGCGGCACCGGTTTCGTCCGCGCGGGAGCCGAGCGCGCCGGGCGCGCCCTGACCGACCTGGACATCGTCCTCGCCGCCCACACCCTGGTCACCGAGGACGAGGCCGACGCCGTCCGCCAGGTCAAACCGATGTGCCTGGCCATGGCGCAGAACGGCGCCGGGGCGGCCCTGCGCGCGGTCGGCATCGACATCGAGGTGCCCGACGTGGTCGAGGGCGTCTACCCCGACATCACCCACGCCGAGAGCTGGGACCTCGCCGTCGCGATCGCCGACCGCTACATCGGCGACGACGACGCCGAGCGCTTCGCGTCGAACCTGACCCTCGCGGGCACTCCCGGCCAGATCGGCAAGCGCGTCGACGCCGCCGCGGAGGTCGGCATCGAGTCCTTCTACCTGCTGGGCCTGTCCTCCTACCAGCTGCCGGTCAACCAGCTCGACGCCTTCGCCACGACCTTCGCCCGGCACAACCGATAGCTGGCCCGGCGGCCGGTACGCCGCCCGGCCGGACCGGTCCGCCGTCGCACACCACGGGGGGTGCGACGGCGGACCGGCTCACTCCGGGGCGCTCCCCCCGGGACGGGCTGCGAGCCGGACGGCAGCCGGTGCGGCATCGGCGGATTGCGCCGGTAACGCCACAAGTCCGCACCGGCCAGGGCATGATGGGCGTCGGCGGAATGCACCAGGGGGGGACGTCGTGGGGAGCCGGTTGCGCTGTGACGACATGATCGTCGTCATACCGGGAATTCTGGGCAGCACACTGCACCGCGGCGGAGAGCCGCTGTGGCAGCCGCCGCTCGCGCTCGGCGGGGCGCTGAGGCGCGGCGGCCGCGGACTTGAGGACCTGGCGGGGGACCACACCGCGCTCGACGACCCCGACCACGACGACGGTGTCGTCGCCACCGGTCTGATCGGCACCCCCGTCGCGCTGCCGGGGCTGGCCAAGGTGAACCAGTACCGGCTGCTGCGCCGCCGCATCACCGGTGAACTCGACGTCGTCCGCGGCGATCCCCGGGTGGACGGCCCGCCGGCCAACTACTTCGAATTCCCCTACGACTGGCGGCGCGACAACCGGGTGGCCGCGGGCCGCCTGAAGGCGCTCGTCGACCGCGAACTGCCCAAGTGGCAGACCACGCTCCCCTACGGGAAGCGCGCCAGGGCCGTGCTGGTCTGCCACAGCATGGGCGGCCTGGTGGCGAAGTTCTACCTGGACGTGCTCGGCGGCCGGGACCACTGCCGCGCCCTGATCACCTTCGGCACCCCCTTCCGCGGCTCGGTGGACGCGCTCGGCTTCCTGGCCAACGGCGTACGCAAGTTCGGCGTCGGCTTCGACGCCCTGTCCGAGGTGGCGGGGGAATTCACCTCCGTCCACCAGCTGCTGCCGCGTTACCCGGTCGTCGTCGACCACAGGTCCGGCAGGCCGCAGTTGCTCCGGGTGCGCGAACTCGCCCGCACGGTGGGCCGGTTGGACCTCAAGCGCACCACGGCGGCCTACCAGGACTTCCACCGGCCGATGGACGAGGGCGCCGCCGGTGCCGCCGGGTCACCCCTCACGGTCGTGCCGGTCGTCGGATACGGCCACCGCACCCTGCAGGCGGCCGAGATCGACGGCGTCGGGCGGCTGCGCACCACGAGGGATCCCCTCGCGCTCGACCCGGGGCAGGACTGGCTGGCGACCGGCGACGGCACCGTGCCGCTGCTGTCGGCGGTGCCCGTGGAGCTGTCGGAGTCGGGAACCTGGGCCTGGGAGAACGAAACGCACTCCTCCATGCACGCGACGCCCGCGGTGCTTGACCGGTTGCTGGCCGCACTCGCGCTGTTCGGTGCCGGCCTGCGCGATCTGCAGGGGCCCGACAGCCCACCCCCCTCGCTGCCCTTCAGCCCGGCCGCGGACCCCCAAGCGCTGGATCTGCGCGTGCAGGACGGCCTCGCCGACGGCGAGCCCGCGGTCGTGGTGTGCGACGGGGAACCGGTGCGGGCCGGGTCCGAGCCGGTCGACATCGCCTTCACCGGACCCGGCACCCCGGCCGGGATCGTCCGCGACGAGCTGGACGGCGCCGCCCGCTGGACCGCCACCGGACTCCCGGCCGGCAGCTACGAGGTGACCGTGACGGTCGGCGCCCGCAGCGTGACCGACGTCCTCGGTGTCTGGTGACCCACCAGCCGCCCTACCCCGGGCAGTGGGAGAAGTGGAAGCGGACCGAGCCCGCCCGCCTCGCCTGCTACGTCGACCCGCGGCGCATCGCGGACCGCTTCGGCGCCGGTCTCGGATCCACCCACGACGTGCGCGACGCCGACCGGCGGGCGACCGCACGGCTGCTCTACGACCACCTCGCCGGGCAGAGCCTGCGCTACGAGACGGCGGAGATCGACAGCGCGGCCTTCCACGAGGCCGAGCAGGTCATCAGACCGCCCGACCGGGTCGTCGCCGAGGGCGGCAACTGCCTTGAGCTGACACTGCTCTTCGCCGGACTGTGCCTGCACCACAAGCTGCGCACCCTGGTGGTGCTGCTGGAGGACCACGCACTGGCCGCGGTCTGGCTCGACGGCGACCTGGACGAGGTGTGGCCGGCCGGACGCCCGGCCGGGCACGACCACCGGGTGATGAGCGGCGGGCTGCTCAACCCGGCACCTCCGACCGGCACGGCGGGCGGCAATCTCGCGGCCCTGGTGGCCGAGGGGAGGTATCTGCTGGTCGAGTGCACCGGCCTGACCACGACCGGCCGGCGACCCCGGCGGAACTTCGACGCGGCTGTCGCCGAGGGCCTGGCCAGGATCGGACGCCAGGAGGTCGTCGGCCTGGTGGACGTCGCCTTCCACCAGCGCACCGGCCTCTATCCGCCGTACCCGCCACCGGCCGCCGCTCCACGCCGCTCGCTCGAAGACACCAGGCGGGGGTCCGAAGCCCCCGTGACCGGCGCGCACCCCGGGCCCGTGACCGGGCACCTCGCCGCCGTACCCGCCACGCGGCCCCTGCTCGGCGCGCTCGGCGCCCGCGTCCTCGGCTCCGGGCTGGGCGACGCGGCGCCCGCCATCCCGGCACTGGCCGGCTTCGCGCCCACCGCGTCCTGGTCGCGGCCCGACCTGCTGCGACTGCTGGGCGCGCTGGACGACGCCACGGCGTGCATGGAGAAGAACCGGCTGACCACCACCGTCGAAGGGCTCGTACTCGCCCTGGGCGCACAGGAGTTCATCACCGCCTGGATGCCGCAGGCGGTGACCCCCGCGGGACTGCGGCGTGCCCTGCTCGCCTGCGTCGCCGACTCCGCGCGGGTCTCGCCTCAGGGTCTGTCCGACCACCTGGCGGCGGTCGTGCTCTACCGCCCGGTCACCGAACCCGACGCCCGTGCGTCGCTCCTCGGCTTCGTCCTGCGGCTCGCCGTCGGTTCCGGGGTGGACACCGCGGACGACCGCTTCCACTGGTGGTGCCTGACCGACGGCTACGACATCGCGGCTGCCAACAGCCTGCGGCAGCGGCTGCGTACCGACGCGGAGACCAGGCGCACCCGCCTGGTGATAGAGCTGCGGAGCACGGGAGCCCACGACCGGTCCGGCGCCGGGGACCTGGCCGCCTGGCTGCTGGACGAGAAGGGCAGGTCCACCGCCAGCCGGCAGGCGGCGGACGGCCCGCCGGGGACCGGCACCGTGGAGGAGCAGCTCGCGGACGTCATGGAATGGGCCTACGCCACGGCCACCGTGCCGCTGCTGTCCCGGGTCGACCTCGCCCTGCCGACCGGTACGCTGCTGCGGCGCTGGCAGCCCGAGGACGCCGACGTGGGCACCCGGCTCGGCGCCCAGCACGAGGTGGTCGTCCACTGGGGCGGCCGCATCGAACCCCCGGGCGTCCTGCGGCGGTTCGCCCCGGTGGTCGCCCACCGGCTGCGGCAGATCGAACAAGCAGAGGACGCGTACGGCTCCGTGGACTGGGTCAGCCCCGAAACGGCCGACGCGCAGGACCAGTTCGAGGAACGGCTCAGCAGGAACGACTACCCGGGCGCGCTGGGCCTGCGGTTCGAACCCGCAGGCCGCGACGACCTGTTCGAGCTGCTGCTCGCGCAGTTCCCGGTCCTGCTCTGGCCGCGCGGACCCGTGGCGGGCTGGGACACCGTGGAGGAACACGTGCGGGACCAGTGGGTGAACCTGCCGGGCGGACTGACCACCGCCTACCGCGCCGCCTGGGGGTGCGAACCGGCCGCGGTCCCGCCGCTGGCAGGGGTGCGCGCAGTGTGGGACGACGCGGGGTGGCTCGCCTTCTGCCGCGAGACCAGCCGTTTCAGGGCGGGAATCGCGCCGGGTGACGGCGTACGACCGGGAGGACGTTCATGACCTGGAAGCCGTACTACCGGGGCGACGGCGACGCCCGTGCGGACAAGCTCCCCGAGCCGCCGTCGTGGCGGCTGGCCGCCCAGCGCGAGACGGCCGCCACCTTCCGCCCGCCACCCGGCCTGATCGAGGCGGTCAACGCGGCGCTGTACCTGCGCAGACCGCTGCTGCTCACCGGATCGCCCGGCACGGGCAAGTCCACGGTGGCGGCGTCCGTCGCGCACGAACTGAGCCTCGGCCAGGTCCTGCAGTGGCACATGACCTCACGCAGCACCCTCACGGACGCGCTCTACCGTTACGACGCGCTCGGCCGCCTCGACGCGACCCGGCGCAACGAGCAGGACGACATCGGCCGCTTCGTGGAACTCGGCCCGCTGGGCACCGCGCTGGTCCCCTCCAGGCGCCCCAGGATGCTGCTGGTCGACGAGATCGACAAGAGCGACATCGACCTGCCGAGCGACCTGCTCAACATCATCGAGAAGGGGACCTTCGACATCCCCGAACTGGCCCGGCACGCCAGGCGGCAGGTGCGGGTCCGCCCGTACGACGGCGGCGCGCCGGTCACGGTCCGCGATGGCAAGGTGCAGTGCACCGAGTTCCCGTTCATCGTCATGACCAGCAACGGCGAACGCGGCTTCCCGCCGCCCTTCCTGCGCCGGTGCGTCCGCTTCCAGATGCCCGACCCTGACGTCAAGCAGCTCGTCAAGATCGTCACCGCCCATCTCGGCCCCGACGTGACCGCCCGGACGGCCAAGTTGCTCGCCGACTTCGAGACCCGGCTCAAGCGCCGGGAGAGTCTCGCCACCGACCAACTGCTCAACGCGATCCACCTGGTGACCACGGAACTGGCCCCCGACGGCGAGCAGCGGGACCGGCTGGTCGACCTGCTGCTGCGCGACCTGTCCGCCACCTGACGTGCTCGACGACCTCATCCGCGCCCTGCGGGCGGCCGGCTGCGACGCCGACCCGGTGGCGCTCGCCGACGCCCTGTGGCTGGCCGGTGCGATGGCCGGCTCAGCGGACGGCGGCGGCGGGGACGGCTCCTCCGGCGGTGAGCCCGCCCCCAGGGGCGACGACAGTACGGCCCGGGACCCTGTCGGCCCGGCCGGTCCCGACGAGCTCGGCGGGCAACCGCCGCCGCCCGCCGAAGGGATGGACGCCTTCGACTCGGCGGGCGGCGTCGGCGGCAGGCCCGCGGTGATCCGCCACGCGGGCCGCGGTGTCGCCCTGCCGGACCGGCAGGCCGTCGCCCGCGCGCTGCGACCCCTCAAACTCGCCTTTCCGCGCGGCCGGGAGGTCGCCCTCGACGCCGAGGCAACCGTCCGCGCCACCGTCGAGGCCCGCACGCTGACCCCGGTGCTCTCCCCGCTGCCCGAACGCTGGTTCCACCTGGACCTGGTGGTGGACGGCTCGGCGTCGATGCAGGTGTGGCAGGACGTGGTCGGCGAACTCCAGTCCGTCATGGAGCAGTTGGGCGCCTTCAGTACCGTCAGGCGGTGGTCCCTCGACCCGGCGGCACCGGACGGCCACCCCGTACGCGGCCCCGACGGCGGCCCCGTACGAGCCGACCGGCTGTGCGACGCGGCCGGCCGCCGCCTTGTCGCCGTCGTCTCGGACTGCGTCGCTCCCGGGTGGCGCCGCCCCGAGGTGTGGCAGGCGCTGCGCACCTGGGGCCGGTCCACCGCGACCGTCCTGCTCAACCCGCTGCCACGCCGCATGTGGCCGCACACCGGCCTGGACGGCTACGTGGTCCCGCTGGCGGCGGCGGGCCGCGGCGCCCGCACGAACGACTTCGGCTACACCGTTCCCGCCGCTCTGCGGGTGCTCGCCGCCATGGATCCGCCGGACGCGGCCGGTGGATGGATGCCCTGTCCCGTGGTCGGCATCTCGGCGGACTCGGTCGGCGCCTGGGCAGGCACCCTGATGGCCACCGGCCTCGACGGCTGCGAGGGCGTCCTGATCCCGCCCGGCGGCCTGCTGCCGGAACCGGACGGCGACCTCTTCCCCGACGCCGATCAGGCCGACGAGCCGCTGCCGAGCGTCGAGCGGCTGATCGACACCTTCCGCCGGGTCTCGTCGCCGGCCGCCCAGCGCCTCGCCGTGCTGTGCAGCCCTTTCCCCACCCTGTCCCTCCCGGTGCTGCGGACCGTCCAGGCCGCACTCGAACCGCGTTCAGAAGTGGCCGACCTGGCCGAACTCGTCGTCGGCGGCCTCTTCGCCCACGCCCCCGGCTCGGACAGCCACGACCTGCGGCTGTGCTTCCGCACCGGCGTCCAGCACGAGCTGGGCAAGGCCCTCGCCTCGGACGACCTGTGGCAGGTCCACTTCGCCCTGAGCCGCTTCCTCCAGCAGGAGACGTCGCAGCGCGGCTTCCGCTACGCGGTCGCCGACCCGCTCGGCGACGAGACGATCCCGGACGACCTGCTGCCTTTCGCCGCTGCGAGCGAAGCCACGCTGAGGCTGCTGGGGGACGGAGCGATCCAGGAGGGCGGAGAGGGGTCGCCCCGGGAGCGGGAACTGGCGGTGGCGGGTGCGGCGGGTGAGGAATGGGAGTGGGGCTGGGAGCCGTTGCTGATCAGAGTGCAGCCCAGAGGGGCGGACGTGCGCGAATTCGACGTGGAGGCGACGATCCTCGGCCGGCTTCTGCTGGCGGAGATCGCCGGTCGCCAATCACAGGACGTCCGATCACTGGTGATGGAGAGTGTGGCAAGGGCGGAAGGCAGCCCCGGGACCGTCGCACGGCTGATGGTCGTGGTCGACCTGTCGCATACGGACCCGGCTGTCCCCGTGTATCACTGGGAGCGCTATCCGGGTGACCCGACGCACAGCCGTCCCCTCGACGCTGAGCACCCCGTGGTGGTGCGGTGGTCCCCGGACTCCGGCGGACTGCCGGCCAGGCGGCTCGGCGGCCACCACCGCTGGGAACTGATGGTCCGCGCGCGGGGTCGCGTTCGCGAGGACGACGTGTACTGGGCCGGCGACGAGGACGAGTGGACGCTGGCCGCGGGGTTGCGCGACAACCCCGCGGTGCTGTGCGTCGTTCTCGACGGTCCTCCCGTCGACCGTGGCAGCGCCCGCCGTCTCGGCCAGCTGCGGACGGCGGTATCCGCCGGCGTCCGCGCGGTGATCTGGAACGAGCGCCGAGGGGATCGCGAGGCTTTCCGCGACCTGGTGCGCGAGTTGCTGTCCCGGCCCAAAGCACTGCCCGATGCCCTGCTGGATCTGCGCAACGACCTCCTGGCCGAGGAAGGTCAGCCGGACCTCGCGCTCCTCTGGAACGACCCCGCGCTGGACGAGGAGCGCAGTTCCTTTCGCGATGCGGAGGTCCGCGAACTCTTCGGGTTCCCGGTCGCGAGGACCTACGCGGTGGTGGTGGGCGTCGAGACCTACGCCGCCGGAACCCCCGGACTGGACGGTCCCGCGCATGACGCGTGCAACGCCATCGAGTGGCTGCGGAAGTGCGGGGTGCCGGCCTCGCACATCTCGGCGCTGATCTCTCCGTCGGAGGTGAACCGCGCGAAGGTGGAGCGAGCGGGTGTGCCGACGAGGGACGCCACGCTGGCAGAGGTCGAGGCAGTGTTGTTCGGCGAGGTGTCCGAGCGCCGGGACGACGACTTGCTGCTGGTGTTCTGGAGCGGCCACGGTTTCCGGGACAGCACCGGCGAGTCGCGCCTGCTGCTCGCCGACGGCGAGCCCGAGGCGGCGAGCCTGGAGCTCGGCCGGACACTGGCGGCTTTCCGGCGGGAACACATCGGATTCGGACGTCAGCTGTGGTTCGTCGACTCCTGTGGGGGATCGCCGGCCGCCCTCCTGGACGGCATGGCGAACCAGGAATACACGGGGTGGACCCGCCCGCGGACGGTCGGCGGTACCGCCCAGGCGGTGTATCTGGCCAGCGGGCCCGAGGACAACGCGCAGGACATTCCCGGGGTGGGCGGCCTGTTCAGCATCGAAGTGATGAGGGCTTTCCGCACGATCGACCCGCGAGCGCCGATCGATCCCGAGGGACTGTTCGGCACGCTCGCGGACCGCTTCGCGGAATTGCGCCGCTCGGGGCAGACGGATCAGGCCCCCGCGTTCTTCAGGACCGGCTCCTGGGACGCCGCCCCGCCACCCGCCTGACCGCCCGTGGTCAGTTCTGCCAGGTCCAGTCGGCGACCTCCGGCAGGTCGGTGCCGTGCTCGCGGATCCAGGCGTGGTGGCGGAGACGTACCTCCTCCATGCGCTGGCGTACCGCGGCAGCGGTCACGGGGAGGCCGGGGACGCGGTCGATGACGTCCATCACCAGGCGGTAGCGGTCCAGGTCGTTGCGCAGCACCATGTCGAAGGGTGTCGTCGTGGTGCCGATCTCCTTGTAGCCGCGCACATGGAGGTTGGCGTGGCCGGTGCGGCGGTAGGCGAGGCGGTGGATGAGCCAGGGGTAGCCGTGATAGGCGAGGATGACCGGTTTGTCGGGGGTGAACAGGGCGTCGTATTCCGCGTCGGTCATACCGTGCGGGTGCTCCTCGTGCGGCATGAGGCGGGCGAGGTCGACGATGTTGACCACCCGGACGCCGAGTTGGGGCAGGTGGTGGCGCAACAGCTGCGCCGCTGCGAGCACTTCAAGGGTCGGCACGTCGCCGGCGCAGGCGAGGACGACGTCAGGACCGCGTCGTACGTCCTCGGTGCCCGCCCATTCCCACAGCCCGGCGCCGCGGGCCGCATGCGCGCGGGCGGCGTCCATGGACAGCCAGTCGAAGCTGGGCTGCTTCCCGGCGACGACGACGTTGACGTAGCCCCGGGAGGCCAGGACGTGGTCGGCCACCGAGAGCAGGGTGTTGGTGTCCGGCGGCAGGTAGACGCGGACGACCTCGGGAGCCTTGTTCAGCACGTGGTCGATGAAGCCGGGGTCCTGGTGGGAGAAGCCGTTGTGGTCCTGGCGCCAGACGTGCGAGGTGAGCAGGTAGTTCAGCGAGGCCAGCGGGCGGCGCCAGCGGAGTTCGCGGGTGGTGCGCAGCCATTTGATGTGCTGGTTGACCATCGAGTCGACGATGTGGACGAAGGCCTCGTAGCTGGAGAACAGGCCGTGCCGCCCGGTGAGGAGGTAGCCCTCGAGCCAGCCCTGGCAGGTGTGCTCGGACAGGATCTCCATGACCCGCCCGTGCCGGTCCAGGTGCTCGTCCACGTCGAGGACATCGGCCTGCCAGGCCTTACCGGTGGCCCCGTAGACGTCCTGCAGCCGGTTGGACGCGGTCTCGTCCGGGCCGACGATCCGGAAGTTCCTGCTGCCGGCGGTGTCGGCCATGATCCGCTCCAGCAGGGAGCCCAGGACCCGGGTCGGCTCGTGCAGGGTGGTGCCCGGGGTGTCGACCGGCACGGCGAATTCGTCGAGCGGCGGCAGCGGGAGGTCGCGCAGCAGCAGCCCGCCGTTGGTGTGCGGGTTCGCGCCCAGCCGCCGGGTGCCCTCCGGGACGCACTCGAGCACCTGGGGGCGGGGGTGGCCGTCGGCGTCGAAGAGTTCGGTGGGCCGGTAGGAGCGCAGCCACTCCTCCAGCTGGCGCAGGTGGTCGGGGTTGGTGCGCACCCCGCCGAGCGGCACCTGGTGGGCACGCCAGGTACCGGCGACCGGCAGCCCGTCGACCTCGGCGGGGCCGGTCCAGCCCTTGGGGGTGCGCAGCACGATCATCGGCCAGCGCGGCCGCTCGGTGGCGCCACGCTCCCTGGCCGCCTCCTGGAAGGCGGCGACACGGTCCAGGGCGGTGTCCATGGCGGCGGCCATCTCCTGGTGCACGGCCAGGGGGTCGTCGCCGGTGACGTGGATCGGGTCGTGGCCGTAGCCGCGCAGCAGCTCGTCCAGCTCCTCGCGGGGGAGGCGGGCCAGCACGGTGGGGTTGGCGATCTTGTAGCCGTTCAGGTGCAGGATCGGCAGCACGGCCCCGTCGTGCACCGGGTCGAGGAACTTGTTGGAGTGCCACGAGGCGGCCAGCGGCCCGGTCTCCGCCTCGCCGTCGCCGATCACGCAGGCGACCACCAGGCCCGGGTTGTCCAGCGCGGCGCCGTAGGCGTGCGAGAGGGAGTAGCCCAGCTCGCCGCCTTCGTGGATCGAGCCGGGCGTCTCCGGCGCCACGTGCGAGGGCACCCCGCCGGGGAAGGAGAACTGCCGGAACAGCCGGCCCATACCTTCCGCGTCCCGGCTGATCTCCGGGTAGGTCTCGGTGTAGCTGCCCTCGATCCAGGAGTTCGCCAGGACCGCCGGGCCGCCGTGGCCGGGGCCCCAGACGCAGATCGCGTCCAGGTCACGGGCGCTGATCACCCGGTTGAGGTGGGTGTGGACCAGGTTCAGCCCAGGGGAGGTGCCCCAGTGGCCGAGCAGCCGCGGCTTGATGTGCTCAGGACGCAGCGGCTCGGTCAGCAGCGGGTTGGCCATCAGGTAGATCTGCCCGACCGCGAGGTAGTTCGAGGCCCGCCAGTGGGCGTCGAGCGCCCTCAGCTCGTCCTCGGACAGGGCCGCGGGCGGGCGGGTGGTGGGCGCGTCGGGCATCGGGACCTCCAGGCGGGGACGGTGTCGTCCGGACCAGCCTTCCCGCCCGCCGCCTCCGGGCAGCGGGGCCGTTCGGGCATACCTGCCGGATTCCGGCCCCGCGGGGGACCTCCCCGGCCGGGCGTACGCTCGACGGGGGACGGCGGTCACGCCGCCGTACGGTCATGCGAACGCGGGAGGCTGCCGATGCCGGGCAGGGGAGTGCCACAGCGCATGCTGTGGATCACGGCGGCGGCGGGGCTCGCGCTCGACCAGGTGACGAAGGCGGTCGCGGCCGTGGTGGTCGAGGGCCACCCGCCGCACCACACGCTCGGCGGCCACCTCACCTTCACCGCCTACCGCAACTCCGGCGCCGCCGGATCCTTCGCGCCGCGCGCGACCCTGGTATTCACCGTGCTGGCGATCGGCGTGCTCGCCTTCATCATCCGCACGGCGCCGACGGTACGCAGCCGGGGCTGGGCGGTCGGCCTCGGCCTGATCTTCGCCGGCGCCGGCGGCAACCTCACCGACCGCATCTTCCGCACGCCCGGTTTCGGGCGGGGAGCGGTGCTGGACTTCATCCAGGTCGGCCACGGCGGCATCTTCAACCTCAGCGACCAGTGCGTCATGGCCGGCGTCGTCACGGTGATGGTCCAGCTGCTCCGGGGCGTGCCGCTCGGCCCGGCCGAGGTGAAGACCGCCGACCGGGCCGCCGCGGGCTGACCTCCCGGTCCGGGCTGGCTGACCTTCGGCCCGGACCCTCGCGCACGGAACCGGCTGACCTCCGCCCGGACCCCGCCGAACTCCCGCCCCGCGCCCCGCCGGACGGCGTGCGGCGCCGGCGGCCCGTGCACCGGGGCCGGGCTACGCCGTCGCCGTCACCAGCCAGGCCGCTCCGGTGAGGCGGACACCCTCGGGGGTCTCATGCCCGGCAAGAGCCTCCTGGATGACCTTGCGCACCGCATCGGGTGACGGCTCGGCCGCGCAGAGCGCGCGGACCGGGCCCCAGCCGGACAGGAAGCGGGCCGCCGCGGCCGCGTCGCGGCCCCACACCTGGGGCGCCTCGACGCCGGTGGCGGCGACGTCGTGGAAGCCCGCCCGGTCCAGCAGCGCGGCGACCGTGTCCCGCTCGGCGAGCGAGAAGGCCCCGGCCAGGTCGGCGGCCGGTGCGTCCGGGGGCGCGTAGCGGCGGGCGACCTGGCCGAGGACCGCGCCGATCCCGTTGCGCTCCATGGCCTGCAGGCACAGGAAGACCAGCCGCCCGCCGGGCCGCAGCGCGCGGTGGACGTTGGAGAAGGCCGCGACCGGGTCGGCGAAGAACATCACGCCGAAGCGGCTGACGGCGACGTCGAAACCGGCGTCCGGAAACGGGTGGACCTGCGCGTCGCCCTGGGCGAACTCCGCGTTCGTGACGTCCTCGACCACCGCCGTCGCCCTGGCGCGCTGGAGTATCGGCGCCGACAGGTCGATGCCGAGCGCACGGCCCCACGGGGCGCGGCGGGCGGCGAGCCGGGTGACCTGGCCGTTGCCGCAGCCGATGTCGAGCACCCGGTCCTCGTCGGCGACCCGGGCCGCCGCGAACAGCGCCTCGTTGAAACCGCTGTTCACGGCGTCGTAGTCCTGCTGGTGGTCCGCCCAGTGGACGCCTTCGTCACCGTTCCAGGCGGCCGCCTGCTCGGTGTTGACGATGCTGTGCACACGACTCCCTCCGCGGGCGCGGCCGGCCGGCCCGCGTTGTCTCGTATCGACACCTCAACGACCGGCGCCGGCGCGCGTCACGGGGCGGTCGGGTGACACCGGGCGGCGTCCCGCGGCCGTTCAGCGGGCGGGGGTGCGGGAGAGCCCCGCTCAAGCCAGCAATCTGCGCGATGCCGCCGGATCGGGCCGGACGTAGCGTCTGAGCCGGGACTTTAGGTCCGCGGGCGTACTGACGGGGGTGGTGGTTGCCGCCTGCCGTCGCCGCGCCCCGACCGCCGACCGTCAGGGAGGGCATCCGGATGCAGGAGCACGACGACGCGGTCGCGGTCATCGGGCTGGGGTGCAGGCTTCCGCAGGCCCCGGACCCGGCGGCGTTCTGGCACCTGCTGACGGAAGGCCGCAGCGCCATCGGCGAGGTCCCGGCCGGGCGCTGGGACCTCGCGGACGCGGCGGCGGACGGCGATGACGGCGACCTGCCCGCAGCCGTCCGCACCGGCGGCTTCATCGACGGGGTGGACCTCTTCGACCCGGCCTTCTTCCGGCTCTCGCCCCGGGAAGCCACCGCCATGGACCCGCAGCAGCGGCTGATGCTCGAACTGGGCTGGGAATCGCTGGAGGACGCCGGTATCCGCCCGGCAGACCTGCGCGGCAGCGCCACCGGTGTCTTCTTCGGCGCGATGGCCGACGACTACGCCACCATCGCCCGGCGCGGCGGCCACCGGGCGATCACCCGGCACACCCTCGCGGGCCTGGAGCGCGGGCTGATGGCCAACCGGCTCTCGTACGTCCTCGGCCTGCGGGGCCCGAGTCTGACCGTCGACTCCGGTCAGTCCTCGTCGCTGGTCGCCGTCCACCTGGCGGTGGAGAGCCTGCGCTCCGGCCGCAGCGCGCTGGCGCTGGCCGGCGGCGTCCACCTCAACCTCGTACCGGACAGCGCGGTGAGCGCCCACCGCTTCGGCGCGCTGTCGCCCGACGGCCGATGTCGGGTTTTCGACGCGCAGGCCAACGGATACGTCCGGGGCGAGGGCGGCGGGGTGGTCGTGCTCAAGCCGCTGCGGAAGGCTCTGGAGGACGGCGACGACATCTACTGCGTGATCCGCGGCACCGCTGTGAACAACGCCGGGGCCGCGGCAGGTCTGACCGTGCCGAGCGCGCCCGCCCAGGAGGAGGTGCTGCGCGGAGCCCATGCGATGGCCGGCACCGATCCGGCCGCCACCCAGTACGTCGAACTGCACGGCACCGGGACGAAGGTCGGCGACCCGGTCGAGGCGGCCGCGCTCGGCGCCGTCTTCGGCGAGGGCCGCACCGGCGGGGACGACCCGCTGCTGGTCGGATCCGCGAAGACGAACGTCGGGCACCTGGAGGGTGCGGCCGGCATCGTCGGGCTCCTCAAGGCGGCGCTGAGCATCAGGCACCGGCGCATCCCGGCCAGCCTCAACCTCACCGCCCCCAACCCCGCCGTCCCGCGCACCGTGCGGGTCGCGACCGCCGCAGGACCCTGGCCGCACCCCCATCGCCCGCTGCTGGCCGGCGTCAGCTCCTTCGGGATGGGCGGCACGAACTGCCACCTGGTGCTGACCGACGCCCCCCGGCCCGCGGCCGTCCAGGCCGTGCCCACCGCGCTGCCCGCCGCCGCACCCGTGCTGCCCTGGCCCGTGTCGGGACGGGACGCCGATGCCCTGCGCGGGCAGGCCGGGCAGCTGCGCGAGCACGTCCTCGCGTACCCCGAGCTCTCCGTCGCCGACCTCGGCCTGTCGCTCGCCGTGGCCAGGACCGCGTTCGCCGAGCGCGCGGTGATCGTCGCCGGGGACCGCGACGGCCACCTCCGCGCGCTCGACGCGCTGGCGCACGGCGGCGACGACCCCGCGCTCGTGCGGGGCACGGCCGACGAGGGGCCGCACCGGACGGCGTTCCTCTTCGGCGGGCAGGGCGGACAGCGGGCCGGCATGGGGCGCGGACTGCACGCCGCGTTCCCGGTCTACGCGCGCGCATTCGACGCCGTCTGCGCGCAGTTCGACCGGCACCTCGACCTCTCGCTGCGCGAACTCGTCCTGGCACCGGCCGGATCAGGGCCCGACGGGCCGATCGACCGGACCGCGTACACCCAGCCGGCGCTCTTCGCGCTCGAAGTGGCGCTGCACCGGCTGCTCGACCACCTGGGTGTCACCCCCGACCTGCTCGCCGGGCACTCCATCGGCGAGGTGGCCGCCGCCCATGTCGCGGGGACGCTGTCGCTGCCGGACGCCGTCACCCTGGTCGCCGCCCGCGGGCGGCTGATGCAGGAACTGCCCGGCGGCGGGGCGATGGTCGCGGTCCAGGCGGCGCCCGACGAGGTCACCGCCCTGCTGGCGGCGCACGCGGGCCGGGCCGGCATCGCGGCGCTCAACGGACCTGCGTCGGTGGTCGTCGCGGGCGACGAGGCCGCGGTGCTCGCGGTGGCCGCCGAACTGGCCGGCCGGGGCCGGAAGACCAAGCGGCTCCGGGTCAGCCACGCCTTCCACTCGCCGCTCATGGATCCGATGCTGGACGCCTTCGGTGAGGTCGTGGCGGGCCTGGACCTGCGACCGCCGGCGCTGCCGGTGGTCTCCACCCTGACCGGCGCCCTGGCCGACCCGGAGCGGTTCGCCAGCCCCGCCTACTGGGTCGAACACGCCCGCGGCACCGTGCGGTTCGCCGACGCGGTCGGCGCGCTGCACGCGCTCGGCGCCACGACCTTCCTCGAACTCGGCCCGGACGGCGCTCTGTCGGGCCTGGCCCGCGGCTGCCTGCGCGATCCGGCGGCCGCGATGCTGCCCACGCTGCGCGGCGACCGGCCCGAAGCGGGCGTCCTCGTCACGGCGCTGGCGCGGGCCCATGTCCGCGGCGTGCCGGTGGACCTCGGCGTGCTGTACGGCGCCGGTGCGCGCCGGGTGCCGCTGCCCACCTACGCCTTCCAGCGCACCCGGCACTGGCTGGGCGCAGCAGCCGAGCCGGTCACCGCGCTTTCCGCCACCGTTCCCGCGCCCCCGGCCGCCGAGGCGCCGCAGGTGCCCGAGGCGGCAGCGGACGCGCTGGAGCTGGTGCGCACCAACCTGGCGCTCGTCCTCGGCCATGTCACCACCGACGTCGTCGACGTGGACCGTGCCTTCAGCGAACTCGGCCTCGACTCGCTCGGCGCCGTCGAACTCGCCGACCGGCTCGGCACCCTCACCGGCGTCGACCTGCCGCCCGAGCAGATCTTCAACCACCCCAGCGCCGCGCTGCTCGCCCGCCACCTCGGCGGCCTGCGCGGCGAGGTGGCCGACACCGCCGACGGCGGCACGGCCGCGGCGGCCGCAGACCCGGCCGAGCCGATCGCCATCGTCGGGATGGCCTGCCGCTACCCCGGCGGCGTCACCGGGCCCGAGGACCTGTGGGAACTGGTGAGGTCCGGCGGCGACGCGATCAGCGACTTCCCCGGGAACCGCGGCTGGGACCCCGGTTCGCTCTTCGACGCCGATCCCGACAAGCCCGGCACGTCGTCCGCGCGGGCCGGCGGCTTCCTGCACGACGCCGACCGGTTCGACCCGGCCTTCTTCGGTATCAGCCCGCGTGAGGCCGCCGCGATGGACCCGCAGCAGCGGCTGCTGCTCGAGACGTCGTGGGAGGCGCTGGAGCGGGCCGGCGTCGTACCGGGGTCGCTGCGCGGCAGCAGCACGGCCGTCTTCGTCGGCGCGATGTCGCAGGAGTACGGTCCGCGGCTGCACGAGCCCGCTCTCGGCTACGACGGCTACCTGCTCACCGGCAGCACCGCGAGCGTCGCCTCGGGGCGTATCGCCTACACCCTCGGCCTGCACGGTCCCGCGCTCACCGTGGACACCGCGTGCTCGTCCTCGCTGGTGGCGACCCACCTCGCGGTGCGGTCGCTGCGCCAGGGCGAGTGCTCGCTGGCGCTCGCGGGCGGCGCGACCGTGATGGCCACGCCCGGGATGTTCGTGGAGTTCAGCCGCCAGCACGGGCTGTCGCCCGACGGCCGGTGCAAGGCCTTCTCCGCCGACGCCGACGGCACCGGGTGGTCGGAGGGCGTCGGCCTGCTCGTCCTCGAACGGCTCTCCGACGCCGTCCGCAACGGCCGTACGGTACTCGCCGTCCTGCGCGGCTCCGCGGTCAACCAGGACGGCGCGAGCAACGGGCTGACCGCGCCCAACGGCCTCGCCCAGGAACGGGTCATCCGGCAGGCGCTCGCCGACGCCCGCCTGGCACCGGCCGACGTGGACGCCGTCGAGGCGCACGGCACCGGCACGACGCTCGGCGACCCCATCGAGGCCCGCGCCCTGATGGCCGTCTACGGCGCCGGCCGCCCCGCGCACCGGCCGCTGCGGCTCGGCTCCCTCAAGTCCAACCTCGGCCACGCGCAGGCCGCAGCGGGCGTGGGCGGGGTGATCAAGACCGTGATGGCGCTGCGCCACGGCCTGCTCCCGAAGACCCTGCACGCGGACACCCCGACGTCCCGCGTCGACTGGTCCACCGGTGGGGTCTCGCTGCTGACGGAACCGGCGCACTGGCCCGCGGGTGAGACCCCCGGCAGCCCGCGCCGGGCCGCCGTCTCGTCCTTCGGCATCAGCGGCACGAACGCCCACGTCATCCTCGAACTGGCCCCGGACGACCCGGCCTTCGGCGACCTCGGCGACCTCGGCGAGGGCGGCCCCGAAGGCCGTACCGCCGTGCCACCACCCGCTCAGGACGCCGACGTGGTGCCGGCCGCCGCGGTCGCGCTGCCGCTGTCCGCGAAGGACCCCGCCGCGCTGCGCGAGCAGGCGGCCCGGGTGGGCGCGCTGCTGGACGGCGGCGCGGCCGCCGCCGACGTCGGCCACGCACTGGCCACCACCCGCAGCCACTTCGAGCACCGCGCCGTCGTGGTCGGCGGGAGCGCAGCGGAGTTACGCGCCGCGCTCGGTGGGCTGCGCGACGGCGGGATGCCGGCCGGCGTCGTCACCGGGCGGGCCGGGGCGCCGGGACGTACCGTCTTCGTCTTCCCGGGGCAGGGCTCGCAGTGGCGCGGCATGGGGCTCGAACTGCTCGACAGCAGTGCCGACTTCGCCCGCAGGATGCACGAGTGCGACGCCGCGCTCGCCCGCTGGACCGGCTGGTCGGTGCTCGCGGTGCTCCGCGGCGAGCCGGACGCGCCGCCGGTGGAACGGGTGGACGTGGTGCAGCCGTTGCTGTTCGCCGTGATGGTGTCGCTCGCCGAGGTGTGGCGGGCGCACGGGGTCGAACCCGACGCGGTCGTCGGGCACTCGCAGGGCGAGATCGCCGCCGCCTGCGTGGCGGGTGCGCTCGAACTCGACGCGGCGGCGCGGGTCAGCGCGCTGCGCGGCAAGGCGGTGGCGGCGCTGTCCGGACTCGGCGGGATGGCCTCGATACCGCTGCCCGCCGCCGAGGTCGAGCGGCGGCTCGCCGTCCACGACGGGCGGCTCGGGATCGCGGTGACCAACGGCCCGGCGGCCACGGTGGTCTCCGGCGACGCGACGGCGCTGGAGGAACTCCTGGCCGGCTTCAAGGCCGAGGAGATCGACGCCCGCAGAATCGACGTCGACTACGCCTCGCACTCCGCCCACGTGGAGACGCTGCGGGACCGGCTCGCACAGGAGCTGGCCGGCGTCACCGCCGGCGAAGCCGCGACGGCCTTCTACTCCACCGTCGCCGCCGACGTCTTCGACACCGCGGGACTCGACGCGGACTACTGGTTCCGCAACCTGCGCCACACGGTCCGCTTCGACGACACCATCCGGCGGCTGTACGCCGACGGGCACCGCTCCTTCGTGGAGATCAGCCCGCACCCGGTGCTGGTGACCGCCATCCAGGACACCCTGCGGGAGACCGCGCCCGACGACGGGATCGGCGCCGACGCCTGGGGGACGCTGCGCCGGGGCGACGGCGGCCGCGGGCGCTTCCTCGCCTCGCTCGGCCAGGCCCACGTCCGCGGCCTCGCGGTGGACTGGGACGCCGTCTTCGCCGGCGCCCCGGCCGGCCATGTCGACCTGCCGACTTATCCGTTCCAGCGGCAGCGCTACTGGCTCGACGCCCCCGCCCCGGCGGGCGACACACCCGGCCTGGAAGCGGCCGGCCACCCGCTGCTCGCGGCGGCCCTCGACCTGGCGGACGGCGGCGGGCTGGTGCTGACCGGGCGACTGTCGCTGCCGACCCACGAGTGGCTGGCCGACCACGTCGTGCGCGGCACGGTGCTGCTGGCCGGCGCCGCCTTCGCCGACCTCGCCCTGCACGCGGCGCGCCGCGCCGGATGCGGGCAGGTCGAGGAGCTCACGCTGCACGCTCCGCTGGCCCTGGCGGCGGAGGACGCCGTGCAGATCCAGCTCACGGTCGGCGCCCCCGACGCCGAGGGGCGGCGGCCCGTCGCCGTCCACGCCAGGCCGCAGGCGTCCCCCGGCGGGGCCGCAGACCCGGCGGACTGGACCTGCCACGCGGACGGCACCCTCGCCCCCGCCACGCCCGCCGGCCACCCGCTCGACGGCGCCTGGCCGCCGCCCGGCGCCGAAACGCTGGACGTCACCGGCGCCTACCAGCGGCTCGCCGAGCTGGGGTACGAGTACGGCCCCGGCTTCCAGGGGCTGCGAGCCGCCTGGCGAAAAGGCGACGAGGTCTACGCGGACGTCGCGCTGCCCGCGGCGCCCGAGGAAGGCGCCCAGGACGCGGCGGGCGGCTTCGAGGTGAACCCCGCGCTGCTGGACGCCGCGCTGCACCCGCTGGTGCTCTTCGCCGTCGGACACGAGGAGCCCGGCATCGTCCTGCCCTACAGCTGGGGCGGGCTGGCGCTGCACGCCACCGGCGCGAGCGCGCTGCGGGTGCGTATCGCCCCGGTCGGCGCGGGCGGCGGCACGTTCGCGCTGGACGCCGCAGACCCGGACGGCGCACCGGTGCTGAGCGTCGCCGCGCTCGCCACCAGGGTCGCAGGCGAGGAGCAGTTCGGCGGCGCCCGCCACCCGGCGGGAACACCGCTGCTGCACGTCGAGTGGTCCGAGGTGCCCGCCGCCACCGGCCCGCAGCAGGCGCGGGCGCCGCGCTGGGCCGTCCTCGACGGTTCGTGGGGCGAGGGGTCGCCGGTCGCGGACGTCTACGTGCTGCGTACCCCGCCCTCCGGCCAGGACCAGCCGGCCGCCACCCATCGCGCGACCGCGACCGCACTGCGCCAGGTGCAGGACTGGCTCGGCCAGGACCGCCTCGCCGGCAGCCGGCTGGTCGTCAGCACCCGGGGCGCGGTGGCCGCCCGCGACGGCGAGGACCCCGCCGACCTGGCGGCCGCGGCCCTGTGGGGCCTGCTCCGGGTCGCCCAGACCGAGCACCCCGGCCGCATCGTCCTGTGGGACGCCGACCCGCGGCTGCCCGACCCCGGCCAGGACGAGGGCCACTGGGAACGCCATGCCGCCGTACTCGCCGCCGGCGAGCCGCAACTGGCCGAGCGCGACGGGATGTTGCTGGCACCGCGGCTGGCCCGGGTGCCCGCCGGCCTGCCCGGGGCGCCGGAGGGTGCCCCCTGGCGGCTGGAGCCCGCGCCCGGCGCGCGCGGCGACCTGGACGCCGTCGTCCTGGCCCGGCGCCCCGAGCTGCGACGGCCGCTGGAACCAGGGGAGGTACGGGTCGCGCTGCGGGCGGCCGGGCTGAACTTCCGGGACGTCGTGGTCACCCTCGGCATGGTCGACGACGGCCGGGCGATGTGCGGGGAAGGCGCCGGAGTGGTGCTTGAGACCGGACCCGGCGTCACGGACTTGGCGGCCGGTGACCGCGTGATGGGCCTGTTCTTCGCCGGCGTCGGCCCGGTCACCGTCACCGACCGCCGCCTGCTCGCGCCGGTCCCGGCCGGCTGGAGCTTCGCGCAGGCCGCCACCGTGCCCATCGTCTTCATCTCCGCCTGGCACGGCCTGGCCGACCTCGCCGCGATCAAACCCGGCGACTCGCTGCTGCTGCACGCGGCGGCCGGCGGTGTCGGCATGGCGGCGCTGCAACTCGCCCAGCACTGGGGAGCCGAGGTCTACACGACCGCGAGCCGCCCCAAGCACGCCACCCTGCGGGCGCTCGGCGTCCAAGCCGACCGCATCGCCGACTCGCGCACCCTCGGCTTCGAGGACGCCTTCCGCGCCGCCGTGCCCGGCGGCATGGACGTCGTACTCAACTCGCTGGCCGGGGAGTTCACCGACGCCTCGCTGCGACTGACGGCCGGCGGCGGGCGGTTCGTCGAGATCGGCAAGACGGACATCAGGGACGCCGCCGAGGTCGCCGCCGCCCACCCAGGCGTCAGCTACCAGGCGTTCGACATCCTCGACGCCGGCCCCGACCGCATCCAGCAGATACTGGCCGAGCTCGGGGCGCTGTTCGACCGCGGCACGCTGCACCCGCTGCCGCTGCGCGCGTGGGATGTCCGCCGGGCCGGCCGGGCGCTGCGGCACCTGGGCGCGGCCCGGCACACCGGCAAGGTCGTCCTGCGCCTGCCGTGCGACCTCGACCCCGAGGGCACGGTGCTGATCACCGGCGGTACCGGCACGCTCGGCCTGCTGCTTGCCCGGCACCTCGCGACCGCCCACGGCGTACGCCGCCTGCTGCTGATCAGCCGCCGCGGCGCGGCCGGCGAGGCCGCGGCCCGGCTCACCGCCGACCTCGCGGCGCTCGGCGCCGAGGTGACCGTCGCCGCCTGCGACGCCGCCGACCAGGGGGAGTTGGCCGCCGTCCTGGACGCGATCCCCGCCCGGCACCCGCTGACCGCCGTGGTGCACGCGGCCGGGGCGCTTGACGACATGACGATCGGCTCGCTCACCCAGGGGCAGTTGGCGAGCGTGCTGCGCCCGAAGGTGGACGCCGGGTGGAACCTGCACCGGCTCACCGCCGGGCTCGACCTCGCCGCCTTCGTCCTCTTCTCCTCGATCGCCGGCGTCCTCGGCAGCCCCGGCCAGGCCAACTACGCGGCAGGCAACGCCTTCCTGGACGCCCTCGCCCAGCACCGCCAGGCAGCCGGCCTGCCCGCGACCAGCATCGCCTGGGGCTACTGGGCCGAGACCAGCGGGATGACCGCCCACCTGACCGGCCAGGACAGCGCCCGGATGGCCCGCGGCGGCCAGCTGCCGCTCGCCTCCGACGAGGCCTTGCGGCTCTTCGACGACGCCCTGGCCCACCGTGGTGCGGCCACCGTGGCCGCCCGCTTCGACCACGCGGCACTCGGCGCCCAGGACTCCGCCGTCCCCCCACTGCTGCGCGCTCTGATCCGCCCGCCGGTCCGGCGGGCGGCCGCGGCGCCACGGGAGGCGGCGCTCTCGCTGGCCCAGCGGCTCGCCGCGGGCACCGGCACCGACCACCCGCAGCGCGTGCTGCTCGACCTCGTACGCGCCCACGCGGCGGCCGTGCTCGGCCACGGCGACCCCGAACACATCGCCCCCGGGCGGTCGTTCAAGGAAGCCGGCTTCGACTCGCTGACCGCGGTGGAATTCCGCAACCGCATCACCGCCGCCACCGAACTGCGGCTGCCCGCCACGCTCGTCTTCGACCACCCCACCCCCACGGAGGTCACCGCCTTCCTGCTCGAACGCCTCGCCCCGGCGGCCGGAGCCGCGGCCGCCCCGGCCGCCTCCGCCGCGCCGCCGGGGGCCACGCTCACCGCCGACCTGGACCGGATCGAGGCGGCACTGGCCGTCCTCGGCGCGGACGAACCCGAGCGGGCGGCCGCGGCCGACCGGCTCACAGAGCTCCTACGCCGCCTGTCGGGCGACCAGTCGGCCGCCGCGGCCGCGTCCGGCACCGTCCACGACTTCGCGTCCGCCTCCGACGAAGACCTCTTCAACGCGCTGGACAGCGACCCCTTGATGCGCCAGGTGGGAAATGACTACTGAAGCCAAGCTCCGCAGTTACCTCAAGACCGCCACGTCACGCCTGGCCGAGGCACATCAGCGGTTGCGCGACCAGGAGGCCCGCGACGCCGAGCCGATGGCGATCATCGGCATGGCGTGCCGCTACCCCGGCGACGTGGCCGGCCCCGACGACCTGTGGCGGGTGGCCGCCGACGGCACCGACACGATCAGCGGCTTCCCCGAGGACCGCGGCTGGGACCTCGGCGCGCTGCGGCGGGCGGGCGACGCCCCCGCGACGGGCGGCGGATTCCTCGCCGACGCCGCGGGGTTCGACGCCGCCTTCTTCGGCATCTCGCCGCGCGAGGCGGTGGCCGTCGACCCGCAGCAGCGGCTGCTGCTCGAACTGGCCTGGGAGGCCGTCGAATACGCCGGCATCGACCCGCAGACGCTGCGTGGCGGCGACACCGGCGTCTTCACCGGCCTGGTGCACAACGACTACTGCGCCCCCCTGCACGAGCCGCCCGAGGGCCTGGAAGGTCACCTGCTCACCGGCAGGTCGACCAGCGTCGCCTCCGGCCGGATCGCGTACAGCCTGGGCCTGGGCGGACCCGCCGTCACCATCGACACGGCCTGCTCGTCCTCGCTGGTCGCGATGCACCTGGCGTGCGCGGCCCTGCGCCGCGGCGAGTGCGGGATCGCCCTGGCGGGCGGCGCCGCGGTGATGCCGACACCGGGGATGTTCGTGGAGTTCGGCGCGCAGGGCGGGCTCGCGCCCGACGGGCGGTGCAAGCCGTTCGCCGACGCGGCGGACGGCACGGCCTGGAGCGAGGGCGCGGGACTCGTCGTCCTGGAGCGCCTCTCCGACGCCCGGCGCAACGGCCACCGGGTGCTCGCGGTCGTCCGCGGCAGCGCCGTCAACCAGGACGGCGCAAGCAACGGTCTCACCGCGCCGAGCGGCCCCGCACAGCAGCGCGTGATCCGGCAGGCCCTCGCCGCGGCCCGGCTCACCCCCGCCGACATCGACGCGGTCGAGGCGCACGGCACCGGCACGACGCTGGGCGACCCCATCGAGGCGCAGGCCCTGCTGTCGGTCTTCGGCCCGGGCCGACCGGCCGGCCGCCCGCTGCTGCTCGGCGCCCTCAAGTCCAACCTCGGCCACTCGCAGGCCGCGTCCGGCGTCGCGGGGGTGATCAAGATGGTCATGGCGATGCGGCACGGCCTGCTCCCGCGTACCCTGCACACCGACCGCCCCTCCGACCACGTCGACTGGACCTCCGGCGCGATCACCCTGCTGACCGAACCCACCCCGTGGCCCCCCGGTGCCGTCCCGCGGCGCGCGGGCGTCTCGGCGTTCGGCATCAGCGGCACCAACGCGCACGTCATCCTGGAGGAGCCGCCCGCCCCCGAGGCGTACGCCCCCGCCGAGCCGGGCGTGTCGCCCGCGCCTGCGGTCACGCCCCCCACGCCCGGCAGCACGGCCGCTCCGGCCGGGCCGACCGCCGGGGTGTCGGACCAGGACCCGGCGGGCAGCCAGGCCGCCACCGACCCGGCGGCGACGCCGGACGCGGCAGGCGCCGGGGACGCCCCGCACCTCGCGGCCTCCGCGTCGGCGGGTGCGGACGCCGCGGACGGTGCCGCGGCGGAGCCGACGGGCAGGACCGGCACAGCCGGCGGGACGGACGCGTCCGGCGCCGGGGGAGCTCTTGCCCCGCGTGTCGCGGGCGTGTCAGCGGACGGGAGCGACGCGCCCGGCGCGCGGCAGGCCGGGGCCGCCGGCGGGCCCGGCGCCGGCGTCGTGCCCTGGGCGCTGTCCGCCCGGTCGCAGGGGGCGTTGCGGGAGATGGCCGCGCGACTGCGAGCGTACGCCGAGGACGGCGAGGACGCCGGGACCGGGGACATCGGGCTGGCACTCGCCACGACCCGGACGGACTTCGAGCACCGGGCGGTCGTCGTCGGACAGGGCCGGGCCGAACTGCTCGACGGGCTCCGCGCGCTCAGCGCGGGTGACGACGCCCCGCAGGTCGTCCGCGGCGAGGCGGGTGAACGGCCGCTCACCGCCTTCCTCTTCACCGGGCAGGGCGCCCAGCGCGCGGGCCGGGGCGCGGAACTCCACCGCGAGCAACCCGTCTTCGCCGCGGCGCTCGACGAGGTGTGCGCGGCACTCGACCCGCACCTCGAACGGCCGCTGCGGGAGCTGATGTTCGCCGCCCCCGGCAGCGCGCAGGCGGCGCTGCTGGACCGAACCGTCTACACGCAGCCCGCGCTCTTCGCACTCGAAGTCGCCCTCTACCGGCTGGCGGAGTCCTTCGGCGTCGTCCCCGACTACCTGCTCGGCCACTCCATCGGCGAGCTGGCCGCCGCCCATGTCGCGGGCGTCCTCTCCTTGCCGGACGCGGCCGCCCTGGTCGCCGCGCGCGGCCGGCTGATGGACGCGACGCCCGCGGGCGGTGCGATGTTCTCGCTCGACGGCGACGAGCCGGAGGTGCGCGCACTGCTCGCCGGCCGTACCGACCGCGTCACGATCGGCGCGGTCAACGCCCCAGGCGCCACGGTGATCTCCGGCGACGCGGACGCCACGGCCGAGCTGGCCGAGCAGTGGCGGTCCCGCGGCAGGAAGGCCACCCGGCTGCGGGTCAGCCACGCGTTCCACTCCCCGCACATGGACGGCGCGCTCGACCAACTGCGGGCGGTGGCGGCCACGGTGACCTTCCACCCGCCGCGCATCCCGGTGGTCTCCAACGTCACCGGAGCCGTCGCGGGCGAGGAGTTGCTGACCGCGGACTACTGGGTCGCCCAGGCCCGCGAGGCCGTCCGCTTCCTCGACGGCGTCCGCACCCTGCGGGCCGCCAAGGTCACCGCCTACCTCGAACTCGGCCCCGACCGGGTGCTCACCGCGCTGGTCCACCGCTGCCTGGGCGACGACGCGGGCGGCAGCGTCCTGGCCACCACGCTGCGCACCGGCAGTGCGGAGACCCGCGGCCTGCTGACCGCGTTCGCCGAACTGCACGCGGCCGGCGCCACGGTGACCTGGCCCGCCGCGGTCTTCGGCGCCGGCGCACGGGCGGTCCGGCTGCCGACATATCCCTTCCAGCGCCGGCGCTACTGGCACTTCGCCGGGCCGGGTACCGCCACCGCCGCCCCGGCGGCGCGGCCGGGCCATCCGCTGCTGGGCGCCCCCGTCGAGCTGGCCGGCGCTGCGGGCCGCTGGTTCGGGCAGAGCCTCGCGGCCGACCGGCCGTGGTATCTCGACCAGCACCGGGTCGCCGGTGTGCCGGTCCTGCCGGCGGCGGCGATGGTCGAATGGGCACTGGCCGCGGCCCGGACGGCGCTGGACACCCGCGGTGTCGGGGGCGGCGTCACCCTCGACACCGTCACCTTCACCGAGTTCCTGCCGTTCACCGACTCCCACCCCCGTCCCGTGCAGGCCGTCGTGCAGCCGCATCCGGACGGCGCCGCCTCCATCCGCTGCTTCAGCCGCGAGGACGGCGCCGCCGAGTGGACCGAGCACGCGACCGCGACCGCCACCCGTACCGCCGCCCCGCGCCCCGCGGACGCCCCGCCCGCCACCTTGACCGTCGGCATGACCGAGATCCCGGTCGACACCCTCTACGCCCGGCTGCGCGCGGGCGCCGTCGACCACGGTCCCGCCTTCCGCGCGCTGCGCCGCCTGTGGCGCACCGGAAACGAGGCGACCGCGCTGGTCGAGATGCCCCCGCCACCCGCGGCCGCGACCGGTCCTGCCGCTCCGGCCACGCCCGCAGGCGACGGCTGCCTGCTCGACCCGCCGCTGCTCGACGCCTGCTTCCAGACGGTCGGCGCCTTCCTGGGCGACGGCGACGGCGTGCCGCTGCCCACCTCGCTCGGCCGGTGCACCGTCTACGAGGCGCTGCCGCCCCGGGTCTGGTGCCGCGTCCGGCGGACCGACGACGGGACGACGGGGGAGCGGGTGCTGGACCTCGCCCTGCACGCGGAGAACGGCCGATGTCTTGCCGTGGTCGAGGCCCTGCGCTTCCAGGCCGTCCCGGCGGGCGCGCTCGCCGCCCTCGCCGGTCCGGCACTGCGCCGCTACGAGACCGCCTGGGTGCCGCTCGACGACACGGCAAGCACCGTGACGGCGCCCGGACCCGCGGGCGCGACCTGGCTGCTCTTCAGCGACGAGCCGGCCGTCGCCACCCGCTGGTCCGCCCAGCTGGCCGCCGTCGGCTCCCCGGTCGCCGCGCTCACCGAAGGTACCGCCGAGGCGCTGCGCGCCGAAGTGGCCCGCCTGCGCACCACGGGTGGCGCGGTGGCCGGCCTGATCCTGCACGCGGCCCCGTCCGCCCCGGCCGGCGAGCGCACACCGGCCGTATCGCCGCGCGAGGCACTGACGGGGGAGGCGGCGCAGGCACCTCCGGGCGGACCACCGCTCGCCGGAGGGGCCGCCGCCGACCGCGACGAGGACACCTTGCAGGCCGCCTTCCGGCTCGCCCGCCACAGCTTCGCCCTGCTCCAGGAGTTCGTGCGCTCGCCCGGCACCCAGGACGCGCAGATCCTGGTCTGCTCCACCGGCGCCGCCGACGACGCGCCCGACCCGGCGCAGGCGGTGCTCACCGGCGCCGCCAAGGCGGTCATCGCCGACTTCCCCGACCTGCGGGTCGCCCAGGTCGACCTCGACCCGGCCGCGGAGGCGCCCGCGCTGCCCGCGCTGCTCGACACCGTCGCCGGCCGGGACGGGTCCGGGCACTACAGGCTGCGCCGCGGCCACTGGTCCGAGGCGCGGCTGCGCGAGGGCGAACTCGCGGCCACCAAGCCGCCACCGGTGCGGGCGGACGCCACCTACCTGGTCACCGGTGCCTTCGGCGGCCTCGGCCGGGTCACCGCGAGCTGGCTGGCGCAGCACGGCGCACGCTCCCTCGTCCTGATCGGGCGGCACGTCCCGGCTGCCGGCACGCCGTGGATCGCCGACCTGCGGGACCGCGGCACCCGGGTCGAGACACGTGCCGTGGACATCGCGGATCCGGCGGCGGTCGCCGACCTCTTCGCGGAGACGGCCAAGGAACTCCCGCCGCTGCGCGGTGTCGTGCACGCGGCGGGCGTCACCGACGACGCGGCCCTGACCGACCTCGACTGGCCGCGCTTCAGCCGGGTGCTGGAACCGAAGGTCCGCGGCGCCTGGCTGCTGCACCAGCACACCGCCTCCCTGGACCTGGACTTCTGCGTCCTCTACTCCTCGGTGCTGTCGCTGACCGGCTCGCCCGGCCAGGCCGCCTACGTCGTCGCCAACAGCTTCCTCGACGCACTGGCGGGCTACCGCAGCGGCCACGGCCGCCGCACCCTGAGCGCCGGATGGGGGCCGTGGGCCGAGGCCGGTATGGCCTACGACCGCGGCCTGCTCGACCGCTTCACCGCGCAGGGGATGGAGGCGATACCGACCCGGCGGGCGCTGGCCGCGCTCGGCGGGCTGCTGGCCGGCGGCCCGCAGCCGCATGTGGGCCTGGCCCGGGTGGACTGGGACCGCTACCGGACCGCCTTCTCCCGGCGCCGGCCCTACACCCTGCTCGGCGACCTCGTCGGGGCGGCGCCCGACGAGCCGGCGGCCGACGCCGTGTCGCTTGAGGAGCTCACCTCGCTGGTGCTGCGGGACCCGGCGGCGGCCAGGCGGGCCGTGCTCGACGGCCTGCTCGACCGGGTCGGGCTGCTGCTGCGCATCCCCGGCGCCGACCGGGAGGAGCTGCGGCGGCGCTTCGCGGGCGTCCGGCTGAACACGCTGGGCCTGGACTCGCTGACCACGGTGCAGCTGCGCAGCAGGCTGCTCGCCGACTTCCGCGCCGACGTACCGCCGGACCTGCTCTTCAGCGGCGGCACCGCGGCGGAGGTGGCCGAGCTGATCTGCCAGCAGCTGACGATCAGAAGCGTGTCCGCCGCACCCGACGACGACTTTGACGGAGACCAGGAGACCGAGGTGCTGACGCTGTGACCACCGTCCCAGATCTGCTGGCCGAACTCGCCGGGGCCGGAGTGAGACTGCGGCTCGTGGACGACGCCCGCCTTGAGGTGTCCGCGCCCAAGGGCAGCCTGGGCGCCGACCTGCGTGACCGGATCGTGCTGCACAAGCCCGAGCTGATCGAGTGGCTGAGCGGGCTGGCCGGCACCGGCGCCGGCGACCTGCCGGTGATCAGCCATGACGCGGCGGCCCTGGGCGAGCCCTTCGCGCCCTCCGACCTGCAGACGTCCTTCATCATCGGCAGCCGCGAGGGCTTCGAGCACCATGTCCGCCCGCACCAGTACATGGAGTGGGAGTTCGCCGAACTCGACCCGGCCCGCTACGAGGCAGCTCTGAACCAGGTGCTGCGCAGGCAGCGCAAGGACCTGGTCGTGGTCCGCGACGACCTGCGGGTGCAGGCGGTCGGTGCGGACCCGGCACCGGTGCGGGTGACCGTGTCCGACCTGGCGGGCATGTCCGAGGCCGAGGAGCGGGCGGAGATCGCCCGGGTCCGCGCCGCGATGGAGCGGCACGAGCCCGACATCTCCCGCTGGCCGTGGGTCGAGGCGCACATCAGCCGCTACGGCGACGGCCGTGCCCGGCTGCACTGGAACAACAACAACCTCTTCAGCGACGCCCCCGGCACCATGGGCTTCCTGGCGAACGTGATGCGCGCCTACGACGACCCCGCCTCGGTGGCCGACGACCTGACGATCGGTTACCGCGACTGCGTGCTGGCCCTCGCCGAGCTGGAGGAGTCGCCGCAGGGCAGGGCGGCGGAACGCTACTGGCGCGAGCGCATCCCCGGCTGGCCGGAGGCGCCCGCCGTGCCGCTCGCGGCCGGCGCCGACCTGCGGCGCCGCTCGCTGCTGGTGCGCAGGGAGATCCTCTTCCCCGCCGAGCTGTGGACGGCGCTGCGGGGCAGGGCCGAGGCCAGGGGGCTGACCAAGACCAACGTGGTGCTCGCCGCGCACGCGGAACTGCTCGCGTACTGGAGCGGGTCGCGGCACTTCCTGATCAACAACATGATCACCCACCGGGTGCCGCTGCACCCGCAGATCGGCGAGGTGCTCGGCAACTTCGCCTCGCTCTATCCGCTGGAGGCCGACTGGCGGCACGACGAGCCGTTACTGGCCCGCGCGAGGAGGCTGCAGTCGCAGGTCATCACGGACGTCGAGCACTCGCAGTGGAGCGGGGTGAAGGTGCTCCAGGCGCTCAACCAGGCCCGCCGCACCCCGGGCCGCGCGGTCTGCCCGTTCGCGGTCGGCAGCGCGCTCTTCGTCGGCGCCACGCAGCGGCCCGACTACAGCACCCTGGAGACACCGCAGGTGCGGTTCGACTGCGAGTTCTGGGAACTGCCCGACGGCCGGCTGTGGGTGGTGTGGGACGTCATCGAGGAGATGTTCCCCGAAGGCCTGATCGACGCCATGGAGGAGGGCTACCGGACGGCGCTCACCGCGCTGGCGTACGACGACGCGGCCTGGGAGGCGCCCGGCCTCGACCTGCTGCCCGCCGCCCAGCGCGTCCGGCGCTCGCTGCCCGCGCCCGCGGCGGCGGCGCCCGCCGCCGACTTCCTGCACGACGCGCTCGCCGCGCGCGCGACGGATGCCCCGGACGCACCCGCGGTCATCGCCGACGGCGCCACCTGGACGTACGCCGAACTCCAGACCCGCAGCGCCGGGCTGGCCGCCCGGCTGCGCGCCTGCGGCGTCACGGACGGCTCCCGGGTCGCCGTGGTGCTGCCCAAGGGTCCCGAGCAGATCGTCGCGGTCTTCGCCGCGCTCGCCGCCGGCGCGGCGTACGTCCCGATGGACCCCGGCTGGCCGCAGGACCGCGTCGGCTACCTGCTCGGCGACATCGAGGCGGCCGCGGTCCTGACCGACGCCCCGCACAGCGCCGCGCTGGCCGCACTGACCACCGCCCCGGTGCTCTCCGTCACCCCCGCGGACGACGGGCAGGACGCCGTCACGCCTGCCGGCGAGGGGCAGGACGCCGTCACCCCTGCCGGTGACGGGCAGGACTCCCTCACCCCCGCGGGCGGCGGCGGTACGCGGACGCCCGCCGACCTCGCGTACGTCATCTACACCTCCGGTTCCACCGGCCGTCCCAAGGGCGTGATGCTCGACCACCGCGGTCCGCTGAACACCGTCGAGGACATCAACCGCCGCTTCGGCATCGGCGCGGGAGACGTCGTCTTCGGCATCTCCTCGCTCTGCTTCGACCTGTCGGTCTACGACGTGTTCGGCACCGCCGCCGCCGGCGCCGCCCTGGTGCTGCCGACCGCCGCGGCGGCCGACCCGGGAGCGTGGCTGGACCTGGTCGGGCGGCACGGCGTGACCGTGTGGAACTCGGTGCCCGCGATCATGCAGCTGTTCACCGAGGCCGCCGAGGCCGCGGGCGCGACCTTCCCGCGGTTGCGGACGGTGCTGCTCAGCGGCGACTGGATCCCGGTGCAACTGCCTGACCGCATCCGGCGTATCGCGCCCAACGCCCGGGTGGTCAGCCTCGGCGGCGCCACCGAGGCGTCGATCTGGTCGATCTGCCACCCGGTCGACCACGTCGACCCCGGGTGGACCAGCATCCCCTACGGCCGCCCGCTGGCCGGGCAGAGCTGGCACATCCTGGACGACCTCGGCCGCGACGCGCCCACCTGGGTCCCCGGCCACCTGTACATCGGCGGCGCCGGACTGGCGCTCGGCTACCTCGGCGACCCGGCCAAGACCGACGCGGCCTTCGTCACCCACCCCCGCACCGGCGAGCGCGTCTACCGCACCGGGGACCTCGGCCGCTACCTGCCCGACGGCACCATCGAATTCCTCGGCAGGGCCGACTTCCAGGTCAAGATCCAGGGCTTCCGGGTCGAGCCCGGCGAGGTCGAGCAGACGCTGCTCGACCACGAAGCCGTCGCGCAGGCTGCCGTGGTGGCCCGCAGCACCGGCTCAGGCAAGCAGCTCGCCGCCTTCGTCGTCGGCCACCCCGGCGCCGCACCGGACGGCGGGCCCACCGCCGAAGCGCTGCGCGAACTCGCGGCGGGGCGGCTGCCCTCCTACCTGGTGCCCGCGCACATCACGGTGCTGCCCGCGCTGCCGCTGACCGCCAACGGCAAGTTAGACCGGCGCGCGCTAGAAGCGCTCGGCCCGGGCGACGAGGGCGGCAGGGCCGCGCCCGTGGCGCCGCGGACAGCGACCGAGGCCGCCATCGCCGAGGTGTGGGCGGAGACGCTGGAGGCCGAACAGGTCGGCGTGCACGACGACTTCTTCGACCTCGGCGGCCAGTCCTTCGCCGCGCTGCGGGTCATCGAACGCCTCGCGGCCACCACCGGCCGCCGCATACCGCTCGGCGTGCTGCTCGAGCAGCGTACGGTGGCGGGCCTGGCCCAGTGGCTGGAGACCGCGCAGCCCCGGTGGTCCCCGCTGGTACGGCTCACCCACCGCCCCAGCGGCACCCCGTGGTTCTTCGTGCACCCGGCGGGCGGCAACGTGCTCTGCTACGACAGGCTCGCCGAACTGCTCGACGCGCCGGTGCACGCCTTCCAGGCGCCCACCCCGAGCAGCGGCGGCGGCCCGCTGGACAAGGTCGAGGACTTCGCCGGCCGCTACCTCGACGCGCTGCTCGCCGTCCAGCCGCACGGCCCCTACCGGCTCGGTGGCTGGTCGTCGGGCGGCGTCATCGCCTTCGAGCTGGCGCACCTTCTCGAGGCGCGCGGCGAGAGGGTGGAACGGCTGGCGGTGCTCGACTCGCCGAGCCCGACCGCCCCGCGCGCACTGGACGACACCCGGCTGCTGCTGTGGTTCGTCGAGGACCTCGGCGTCGGCTTCCGCGCCGAGACGGTCGCCGAGGACGAGGTGCGCGGGCTGTCCGCGCTGCCCGACGCGCAGGCGCTTGCCGAGGTGCTGGCACTGGCCGGCCCTGGCGCCGCCGGCATCGAACCGGCGTCGCTCGCCGACCCGCTGGCCGTCTTCCGCGGTGTGGTCCGCGCCTGCAACGGCTACGCGGCGCCGACCATCGCCGCCGACCTCGTCGTCGTACGCGCCGGCGAGGGCGAGGTCGGCGAATTCGCCGGCCACCCGGCTGCCGCCGTGCCCGACTGGGGCTGGGCGGCGGTGACCTCAGGGTCCGTGACCGGCGCCACCGTGCCGGCCACGCACTACACCTTGCTGACTCCCCGACATGCCGCCGCGGTGGCCGAAGCGATCAGCCGACCAAGACAAGGTGCGTAGACATCATGGCCCAGGCTCTGCTCTCCGAACTGCACCGGCGCGGCATCAGGCTGCGCCTGGTCGACGACCGTCTCGACGTGGTGGCTCCGGCCGGATCGCTCACCCCGGAACTGCGCCAACAGCTCAAGGCCGAGCGCGACCAGCTGATCGCGCTGCTGCGCCGCAGCGAGGCCGGCGGCGAGGACGTCCGCGTCGTGCCGCGCCCCGACCTGCGCCACGAGCCCTTCCCGCTGACCGACATCCAGCAGGCGTACTGGATCGGCCGCAGCTCCGCGATCGAACTGGGCGGCGTCTCCACCCACTACTACTTCGAACTCGACGGCAAGGGCCTCGACCCCGACCGCCTCACCCGCGCCCTGAACGCCGTCATCGAGCGGCACGACATGCTGCGGGCGATCGTCCAGCCCGACGGGTTGCAGCGGGTGCTGCCCGACGTGCCGGCGTACGAGATCGCGGTGCGCGACCTGGGCGGGCTGTCCCGGCAGCAGCGCGAGCACGAACTGCTGCACATCCGGGCGGAGATGGGCTCGCACACCCCGGAGCCGGACGCCTGGCCGCTGTTCGAGATCCGCACCAGCCTGGTCGGGGACGGGCGGCACCGGCTGCACCTGAGCTTCAACATCCTGATCATCGACTTCTTCAGCCTGGCGCTGCTCTTCCACGACTGGCGGATCTGCTACCAGCGGCCCGACCGGCTGCCCGAGCCGCCCGGCGTCTTCTACCGCGACTACATCACCGCACAGCAGGAGCTCCGCCAGGGCCCCGGCTACCAGCAGGCGGAGGCGTACTGGCTGGGGCGGCTCGCCGACCTGCCGCCCGCGCCCGAGCTCCCGCTGGCCAGGCAGCCCGCACAGCTGCCGTCGGTGGAGTTCGTCCGCCGCCAGGGCCGGCTGCCGCGCGAGCAGTGGGACGCGGTCAAGGCCGCGGCCAAGCGGCGCGGGCTGACCCCGTCGGTGGCGCTGATGGCGGCCTTCTCCGACGTGCTGCGGCTGTGGTCCGCCGGGCAGGACGGCTTCACCCTCAACCTGACGCTCTTCGACCGTCCGCCGCTGCACCCGAGCATCGGTGAGATCATCGGCGACTTCACCTCGCTGACCATGCTCGCCGTCCAGGAGCCCGGCGACGAGCCGTTCGCCGAGCGGGCGCTGCGGCTCGGCGGCCAGTTGCTGCGCGACCTCGGGCACACCGCCTACAGCGGGCTGCGGGTGCTGCGCGAGCGGGCCCGCAGCATGTCCTCGGGACTGGGCGCCGCGATGCCCATCGTGGTCACCAGCGCCATCGGCTCCGCCCCCGAGCAGGACCAGGCCGCGGACCGCGGCTTCTTCGGCCGGCTCGGCTACGGCATCAGCCAGACCCCGCAGGTGTGGATCGACCACCAGATCATGGAGGAGTTCGGCGATCTCCTCTACAACTGGGACTGCGTCGACGCGCTCTTCCCCGACCAGCTGCTCGACGACATGTTCGCCGCCTACCACGCCCTGCTCGAACAGCTCGCGGCCGACGACGGCGCCTGGGACGACCCGGGCCTGCGCCCGCGGCTGCCCGGCTGGCAGCGGGCCGAGCGCGACGCCGCCAACGCCACGGACCGGGAGCTGCCCGGCGGCACGCTGTGCGGCCTCGCCGAGGAGCAGGCACGCCGCACCCCCGACGCGGTCGCGGTCATCGCCGGCGACACCCGGCTGACGTACCGCCAGGTCACCGGGCACGCCAACCGGCTGGCCCGGCGGCTGCTCGAATGCGGCGCCCGGCGCGACAACCTGGTCGGCATCGTGCTGGAACGCGGCTGGGAGCAGGTCGCCGCCACCCTCGGGGTGACCGCGTCGGGAGCCGCCTACCTGCCGGTCGACCCGTCGTGGCCGCAGGCCCGCAGG
This sequence comes from Streptomyces sp. NBC_01198, assembly GCF_036010485.1. Lineage (NCBI taxonomy): Bacteria > Bacillati > Actinomycetota > Actinomycetes > Kitasatosporales > Streptomycetaceae > Streptomyces > Streptomyces sp. NBC_01198. The sequence goes on along the minus strand of NZ_CP108568.1, from coordinate 415,366 downwards.
TCCCAGGTGCTGGAGCTGGGCGGGGCGCAGCTGGTGGTGACCTCCGCCGCGCTGCGGGACTCCGCCCAGTGGCCGGCCGGCGTCCAGGTGCTGACCCTGGACGACGACGAGGTGCTGGCCGCCGACGACGGCCCGCTCGACAGCGGCCCGGCCCCCACCGACCTGGCCTACGTCATCTTCACCTCCGGCTCGACGGGCACGCCCAAGGGCGTGATGATCGACCACCGCGGCGCGGTCAACACCGTGCTGGACATCAACGAGCGCTTCGGCGTCGGCCCGCAGGACCGGGTCCTCGCGCTGTCCTCGCTGAGCTTCGACCTGTCCGTCTACGACGTCTTCGGCACGCTGGCGGCCGGCGCCGCCGTGGTGATCCCCTCGCCGTCCGGCGCCCGCGACCCGCAGCACTGGACCGAGCTGATGGACGGTCACCGCGTCACCGTGTGGAACTCGGTGCCCGCACTGATGCAGGCCTGGGTGGACGCCGGCGGCCGGACCGCCGCGGGCACGCTGCGTACGGTGCTGCTCAGCGGCGACTGGATCCCGGTCACCCTGCCTGACGCGATACGGGCCGCCGAGCCGGCCGCGCGGGTGATCAGCCTGGGCGGCGCCACCGAGGCGTCGATCTGGTCGGTCTGCTACCCGGTCGGCAAGGTGCCGCCTGAGTGGGTCCGCATCCCCTACGGCAAGCCGCTGGCCAACCAGACCCTGCACATCTACGACGCGGCCTTCGAGGACTGCCCGGTGTGGACCCCCGGCGACCTCTACATCGGCGGCACCGGCGTGGCCAAGGGTTACTGGGCCGACCCGCAGCGCACCGCGGCCGGCTTCGTCACCCACCCGGTCACCGGGGAACGCCTGTACCGCACCGGTGACCTCGGGCGCTACCTGCCCGGCGGCGACATCGAGTTCCTCGGCCGGCTGGACTCCCAGGTCAAGCTGAACGGCTACCGGATCGAGCTGGGCGAGATCACCGCGGCCCTGCGCCGGCTGCCCGGCGTGGCCGAGGGCCTGGTCCGGGTGGACGCCAACCCCGTCACCGGCGCCCGCCAGCTGGTCGCCTACGTGGTGGCGGCGCCCGGCTCGCAACCCGACACCGAAGCCGTACGCGACGCGCTCGCCGAGGTGCTGCCCGACTACATGGTGCCGCAGCACTACCTGCTCATCGACGCCGTGCCGCTCAGCGCCAACGGCAAGGTCGACGTCTCGGCGCTGCCCACCGCCTGGACGGAACCGGACCAGGAAGCGCTGGTCGGGCCGCGCGACGACCTGGAGGAGCGGATGCTCGGCATCTGGCGCGAGGTGCTGCAGCGCGACGACTTCGGGGTGCTGGACAACCTCTTCGAGATGGGCGCCGACTCGCTGCACGCCGTCCGCATCCTGACCCGGCTGCGCGAGGACCTCGGCTTCGACACCGAGGGCGACGAGGGCCTTCGGCTGCTGTTCGAGAGCCCCACGGTCACCGAACTCACCGCGGAGCTGCGCAAGCGGGCCGGGGCGCCGGCCTGATGGCGCGGGCGGCGGGCGAGGTGCTCGGGCGCGGCTGGGACGACATCGTCGTGGGCGCGGGCTCGGCCGGCTCGGTGCTGGCCGCCCGGCTGACCGAACAGGCCGGGCGGCGGGTGCTGCTGGTCGAGGCGGGCACCGAGCCCGCACCGCAGGCGGGGCCGCCCGGCAGCCCGGTGCTGACCGGTGCGAACTGGGACCACACGGCGTCCGTCGGCGACACCCCGCCCGGCATCGGGCGGCAGTATCCGTACCTGGTCGGCAAGGCGCTCGGCGGGTCCTCCGCGGTCAACGGGGCCATCGCGCTGCGCGGCCTGCCCGCCGACTTCGACGGCTGGGCGGCGGCCGGCAACCCCGGCTGGTCCTGGGCGCAGGTGCTGCCGTACTTCCGCCGCCTGGAGTCCGACGCGGACCACCGGGACGGCGGACCGCGCGGCCTGCACGGTACGGACGGCCCGCTGCCGATCCGCCGCCCGGCCCCCGGGCGGCTGTCGGCGACCGCGGCCGCCTTCCTGGCCGGCTGCCGCGCCGTGGGCCTGCCCGACCGGCCCGACCTCAACGACGGCGGCATCGGCGCCGGTCCGATCCCCGGCAACCTGGACGGGCCGCGCCGGGTCTCGGCCGCCGACGCCTACCTGGCGCCGGTACGCGGCCGCGCCGGGCTCGCCGTCCTCGACCGCTGCGAGGTCACCCGGGTGCTGGCCGCCGGCGGCCGGGCCACCGGCGTGGAACTGGTCCACGACGGGCGGCTCCACCAGGTGGCGGCCGACCGGGTCACCCTGTGCGCCGGCGCCATCGGCACCCCGCTGCTGCTCCAGCGCTCCGGTATCGGCGCCGCGGAACGCTCCGTCGCGCTGGGGCTGCCGGTGGTCGCCGACCTGGCCGGCGTCGGCGGCAATCTGATCGACCATCCGCTGGTGCCGGTGTGGTCCGCCGCGGCACCCGGGGTGTGCCGGGACGGCGACCCGTGGCACGAGGCGCTGGCCAGGGTCGCCACCACCGGCGAGGAGCCGGACATCAACCTGCTGCTGGTCGCCAACGTACGCGGCGCGGCGGTCCCCGGCATCGGCGCCGTGCTCGGCAGCGACCCGGGCATCTCGGTCGGCGCGCTGCTGCTCGCCCCGCGCTCGCGCGGCACGGTCGAGCTCACCGACGCCGACCCCAAGGCCGCCCCGGCGATCAGGCTGGGGCTCGGCACGGACCCCGACGACGTGCTGCGGCTGATGAACGGCGTACGGCTCGCCTGGTCGGTGGTGCGCTCCGAGCCGTTCGCCCCGGTGCTCTCGCGGACCTTCCTGTGGACCGACCGGATGGTGGACGACGACGCCCTGCTGCGCCGGGCGGTCGGCAACTTCGTCTCGCCGACCTGGCACGCGGCGGGCACCGCCCGGATGGGCACCGCGGACGACCCGGGCGCGGTCGTCGACGAGCGGCTCAACGTGCACGGCGTGGCGGGCCTGCGGGTCGCCGACGCCTCCGTGATGCCCTCGATCGTGCGCGCCCCCACCAACCTCACCTGCATCATGCTCGCCGAGCGGGCCGCCGAGTGGATGCGATGACCGGGAGGCAGCGATGACGGCGCCGAGGCCGATCACGGCGATGACGGGGAGACAGCGATGACAGTGCGGCAGCTCACCGAGAACGACCCGGCGCCGCAGGCGCCCGCTCCCTCGCCTGACGTCTTCCCGCTCACCGACCTGCAGGCCGGCTACCTGGTCGGCAGCAGCAGCCTCATCGAACTGGGCGGCTTCCGGCCGACGATGTACGTCGAGATCGACATGGTCGACTTCGACGCCGACCGGGCCCGCCGGGCCGTCGACCTGCTGATCGCCCGGCACGAGCACCTGCGGACCGTCGTGCTCGCCGAGGGCGCGCAGCGGGTGCTCGACCCGTCCGAGGTCGAGCCGTTCGCGCTGCCGGTCACCGACCTGACCGGGCTGCCGCCCGCCGAGCGGCAGGCGGCGCTGCTCGAGCGGCGGCGGGCGCTGTGCGAGCGCGGTGTCGACCCCACCGGCCGGCCGCTGTTCGAGGTCAGCGCGCACCGGGTGCGCCCGCACCGCTTCCGCATCCACCTCGCGATGAGCCTGCTGCTGCTCGACTCAGGCAGCACCCGGCAGCTCCAGCAGGAGTGGTGGCGCCTCTACACCGACCCCGCCGCCGAACTCCCGCCCACCGGCCTGACGTTCCGCGACTGCGTGCTCGCCCGGGTCGCCTACGAGCACACCGACGACTACGCCAAGCACTGGAGCTACTGGGAGGACCGGCTCGACACGCTGCCCGAGGCGCCGGTGCTGCCGGCCTCCGGCAGGGTCGCGACCCTGGAACCCGGCCGGCTGGTCCGCCGCACCCACCGCCTCGACCGGGCCCAGTGGCAGCGCCTGTCGACCGCCTTCCGCGCGCACAAGGTGCTGCCCGCCGCCGCGATGATGCATGTCTTCGCCGAGACGCTGGGCGCCTGGGCCGCCTCGCCGCACTTCTGCCTCAACGTGCTGCACCAGAACTGGGCCACCGCGCACCCCGAGACGGCGGGTGTGGTGGGGCAGTTCAGCTCCACCCTGCCGCTGGAGGTGGACCTGCGCGGCGAGGACGGCTTCTTCGCCCGCGCCGGGCTGCTGCAGCGCAGGCTGTGGCAGGACATGGCGCACAGCGAGGTCACCGCGGTCCAGGTGACCCGCGAGCTGGCCGCCCGCCGCGGCTGGACCGGCCGCGCGGCCCTGCCGTACGTCTTCAACAGCATGCTCGGCCCGGCCCGCCGGGACGCCGGCGAGCAAGGCCCGGCCTGCCGGGTGGTCCACAACAACCTCCGCACCCCGCAGGTGCTGATCGACAACCAGCTCGTCGACGGCGCCCACGGGGGAGTGGACTGCGTGTGGGACGTGGTGGACGAGGCCTTCCCGCCGGGGCTGGCCGACGCGATGTTCCGGGCGTACGCGCGGCTGCTGGACACGCTGGCCGGTCCGGACGGCGCGAGCTCCGCCCCGGACCCGGTGCCGTCCGTACACCGGGCGGCCGTCGCCGCGGACAACGCGCCGGCCGGCGAGCCGCCGCAAGGCCGCCTTGAGGACGGCTTCCTGCGGCAGGCGGCACTGCGGCCCGCCGCTCCGGCCGTCGTGACGGCGGAGCGGACGCTGTCCTACGGCGACCTGGAAGCGGTCTCGCGGGCCGTCGCCCGCTGGCTGCACCAGCAGCGGATCGGCGCGGGCGACATCGTGCCGGTGGTGATGGCCAAGGGCTGGGAGCAGGTCGCGGCCGCGCTCGGCGTGGTCCGCTGCGGCGCCGCCTACTGCCCGGTCGACGCCGGCCTGCCGCAGGCCCGTATCCGGGAACTGCTGGACGACTGCGGCGCCCGCGTGGTGCTCGGGCAGTCCCACCGGGTGCCGGAGGCCGCGACCGCCCGCCCGGTGCTGTTCGTGGACAGCCTCGACCCGGTCTCCTACCCCCCGGCGCCGGTGCACGGCGGGAAGCCCGGGGACCTCGCGTACATCATCCACACCTCCGGTTCCACCGGCCGCCCCAAGGGCGTGATGATCGAGCACGCCGCCGCGCTCAACACCGTGCTGGACGTCAACGCGCGGATCCGGCTCGCCCCGGACGACCGGGTGTTCGGCATCTCCTCGCTGAGCTTCGACCTGTCGGTCTGGGACGTCTTCGGCACCCTGGCGGCCGGCGCCGCCCTGGTGCTGCCCGCCGCGTCGAGCCGGCCCGACCCGGTCGGCTGGGCCGGATCAGCGGCCCGGCACGGGGTGACCGTGTGGAACTCGGTGCCCGCGCTCGCCGAGATGCTCACCGAGGTCGCCGAACAGGCCCCGGCCGCCGCCCGCCCGCCCCTGAGGTCCTTCCTGCTCAGCGGCGACTGGGTGCCCACCCCGCTGCCCGACCGGATGCGCGCGCTGTGGCCCGAGGCGGTGGTCACCGCGCTCGGCGGCGCCACCGAGGCCGCGATCTGGTCCAACTCCTACCAGGTCGGCCGGGTCGACCCCCAGTGGCGCAGCATCCCCTACGGCAGGCCGCTGCCCGGCCAGACGATGCGGGTACTCGACCACCGCCTGGACGTCCGCCCGCCAGGCGCGGTCGGCCGGATCCACATCGGCGGCGCAGGCCTGGCGCGCGGCTACTGGCGGGACGCCGAACGCACCGCCGAGCGCTTCATCACCCACCCCGCCACCGGTGAACGCCTCTACTGGACCGGCGACCTGGGCCGCTACCGGCCGGGCGGCGTCATCGAATTCCTCGGCCGCGAGGACCGCCAGGCCAAGATCCAGGGCTTCCGGGTGGAGCCGGGCGAGGTCGAGGCCGCCGTCCGTGCGTGCGACGGCGTACGGGACTGCGCGGTCGCCGTGGAGGACGGCCCGGCCGGGCAGAGGCGGCTGGTCGCCCTGGTCGTCGCCGAACCCGGCCGGCACCCGGACGCCGCCGCGCTGGCGGCCCTGCTGCGCGGCCGGCTGCCGCACTACATGGTGCCGGGCTCGATCCACGTGGTCGACCGCCCCGCGCTGTCCGCGAACGGCAAGGTGGACGTCGCACGCACCCTGGCCGCCGCCAGGGCCGCCGCCCGGGACGGCGGGACCGCCGTCGCGGCCGAGGGCCTGCCCGGCGGCAGGACCGCGGCTCGGCTGGCCGAGCTGTGGCGCGAACTGCTCGAAGCCGACACCGTCGGGCCGGACTCCGACTTCTTCGCGCTGGGCGGCAACTCGCTGCTCGCGCTGCGGCTGGTGAACCGGGTGGACGCGGAGTTCGGGGTGGCCCTGCGCTTCGGGGAGATCTTCGAGACGCCGACACTGCGGGCGCTGGCCGAACGGCTCGGGCAGGGCGCGGAGGGCCGGTCCGAGCAGGACCGGCAGGCCGGCTGCTCGGTCGCGTTGTCGGCGGGACCGGGGCAGCAGGTGCACCTCTTCCACCCGGTCGGCGGCTCGGTGAGCTGCTACACCGACTTCGCCCGGCTGTGGGCCGGGCCCGTACGCGCCTTCCAGCACCCGGTTCTGGCCAGGGGCGGCCCCGCCGACGAGCGGGCGGACCTGGCGGCGATGGCCGCCGCGTACCGTGCGGAGCTCCAGCGGCTCACGCCGAACGGCCCCTACCTGCTGGGCGGCTGGTCGATGGGCGGGGTGCTCGCCTACGAGGTGGCAGGCCGGCTGGCCGCCGACGGGCACCAGGTGCGGGTCTTCATGATCGACAGCGATCTGGCCAACCTGCGGCAGCCCGGCACCGACGCCGCGGGCCACCTGGAATTCCTCGCCGACCTCGCGGGCGGCGAGCTGCCCGCGGCAGTGGCCGCCGCGGTGGACGGCGCCCCGGACGGCGGTCTGCCGGCCGCCGCCCGGGACGCGGCCGTCGCGCACGGCCTGCTGCCGGCCGAGGTGGACCCGGCCGGCTACGAACGGCTGATGCGGGTGCACGCGGCCAATCTCGGGGCGCTGGCCCGCTACCGCCCCGCCGCCTCCGCGGTGCCCGCCCTGCTCTTCGTGGCGGGCGAGGTGGACCGGCCCGACCCGGTGCCCGCGTGGCGCGCGGTCTGCACGGAGCTGGAGACCGAACTGTGGCCGGCCGACCACTACTCGATCATGGCGCCCCCGGCCCAGCAGGCCATCGCGGAACGGGTCGCCGGCTGGTGCCGCACCGAGGGGTAGGACACGTCCGACAGCCGGTGTCGCGGGCCCGCCGGGCACGTTCCTTGCCGGTGTGCCTGCCGGGCGTCACGCACCCGGCAGGCACACCGGTCATTCGTCCGGGCCGAGTTCGGCGGTCATCGCCCGCACCAGCGCGGGCAGCCCGATGGCCAGCGCCTGCTGCTCCTCCGGGCTCAGCGCCGCGAGCCACCGCTCGTGCCGCTGCCGCATCGCCTCGGCGATCTGGGTCGCGGCCCGCCGCCCGAGGCCGGTCAGCACCACCTTCTGGAAGCGGCGGTTGTCGGGGTCGCGGCCGCGCTCGACCCAGCCCTTCTCGGTCATACCTGCCACCAGCCGGCTGACGGTGCTCTTCTCCAGGCCCAGGTACGAGCCGAGTTCGTGCTGCACGCAGGAGCCGGTGGCCAGATAGCCCAGCGCCAGCGACTCCGAGAGCGAAGCGCCGAGTCCCGGTACGACCCGGGACGGATCGAGCACACCACGCCGTCTGAACAAGCCGTCCATCGCCAATTCCAGCACATCGTGGGGTCCGGCGTGCATTACCACCTCCGTGGGTTGCACCGAGCAACCCTGATTGCTACGCTGCCGTTCGGCAGTTGTTATGTACAACTATAAGGTCTTGCCCATGTTATCCGACCGGAGTCGCCTCCCCGCCGGGTTCCGCCCGGTGGCGACAGCGGCGGGTGCCGGGGTCGTCGTGGTGGGCGAATCGTGGGGGAGGGGTCTTCACGGTACTGAAACTGGGGGAGTTGCGACGACCCGCGCGGCGAGTCGGCGAGGGTTCGGACAGGGATCGCCGTCGACCCCGAGGCGTGCTCGGGTGTCGGAGTGGTCGTTGCCCACTCAATCACTTCTGCGACCGCAATTGACCGGACCTTGACGAAATCCGTCACTTCTTCGCCGGGGACGACAGCGGCCGGCCCCCTGGCGGAGGGGCCGGCCGCCGTCGGGCGACGTCAGGCCTCGGCCTGCACGTCCCCGATCAGATACAGGTACATCACGCTGCTGTTGACCCCGTCCACGTCCAGCAACTGGTTGACGGCGTCGTCCATGTAGCCGCTGATCCCGATGCAGGACCGGCCCATCCAGGTGGCCACCAGCGACAGGTTCTGCGCCAGGTGACCGCACTCGACGAGCACCAGGCGGTAGGCGCGCAGTCCGTACGCCAACCGCTGGTGGGTGAGGTCGGCGACCGGGAAGACCCACAGCGGGCAGTCGGCCGCCTCCAGCTTCCCGGTGGCCTTCGGGGCCGGCACCCGCGGGTCCAGCCACGGCGAGGTCTGCAGCAGCTGAGGGCTGAAGTCGCCCGCGGACAGCAGCTCCAGCGCGTGCGCCTCCGGGTCGTAGAGATAGGTGCCGCGCTCGACGCCCTCCACCTCGTGGCAGTACATCAGCAGCCGTACCGGGTAGTTGGCGCCGCCACTGGGGTAGGTCCGCACCCGGTAGGTCGCCGACGTGCCGGGCAGCTTCTTGTCGGTCGCCGTGCCCGCCGAGTAGTGCAGCAGCGTGCTCAACTCGTCCAGCGAGAAGCGTCCCTGGTAGCGGCCGTGGGTGCTGCGCCGGGCGAGCAGCACCTCGGCCAGCCCGGGACCGCCGGCGCTCGCGCCGGGAGCGGGCAGCGCGACCGTACGCCCCGTCGACCGCAACTGCTGGCGGCCCAGCACCGGCCCCACGCTCTCGTCGGCCATCTGGTCCTCGCCGCGGAAGACGAAGTATTTGCTCTGCTCGTGATAACGGCGGTCGGAGGCCTGCGCGTTGTCGGTGAAGAACGGCTCGCGCGGCCCGTCGTCCAGCAGCGCGATCGACAACAGCCAGGCCAGGTACGCCTCGTCGGCCGCGGTGACACCCAGCTGCCCGTGCAACGTGGCGTGCACCAGGGCCGAGTGGACCTCGGCGGCCGGCCGCTGCAGCAGCCCGGCCTCCGCCATGCCCGACAGCCGCCCCCAGGCGGCCGACTGCCAGGCGAACCAGCGGGCGACGGCACCGTTCGGGGCGCCGTCCGCGACGGCGTTGGGGGCGCCGGCCGCGGTACGCACCCGGTCTGCCTGCGCCAGCCAGTCCGCCTGGTTGCGGATGAAGCCCGCCTCGGCGGTGAACCGCGCCTGCATCTCGTCGGCGAGCGTGAGACCGTCGGCGCGCGCCCAGGAGCGGGTGTGGCCGCGCAGCCACTGGACCGCGTCCCGCCAGCTGCCGCCGGCCGCCAACGCGCTGGCCGTCAGCAGGTCGGCGGCGGGACGCAGCCGCCGGGCGCGCGAGCGGTGGTCGCGGATGGTGGCGATCACGTCGGCGTTGGCCGACACCCACAGCCGCTCGCCGACCGCGGCACCGCCGGGGCCGCCGTAGCGGGCCGCGTCCAGCTCGTAGGGCACCTCCCGGGTGCTGAATCCGCCGCCTGCCGCGCGCTCCAGCCGCTCGCCCAGGTCGGCGAGCTGCTTGTCCTCGGCTGCGCGCAGATGGACCAGCAGCCGCGGCTCGTCACCCGCCTCGCGGGTCGCGTACCAGTCGCAGGCCGCGTCGCCGCCCGGGCCCGGGGCGCCGGCGGCCCACGGCCGGACGGTGCCGATGAGCACGTCGTCGAGCAGCCGCGCCCGCGCTGCCGGATCGCTGCCGCCGTCCACCCCGACGGACAGTGTCCGCCAGGGCCGGCCGGCTGCCGGGGAAGTCCCCTGATTCGTCTGCCCGCTCAACTTCAGCTCCTCGCTGCCGACCCCGATGGAGACGTGGAGTCCGCGACCCGCCCGCGGCCGGGGCGGACCCCACGGGGCGAGCTTCCGGCATGGGCGGCCGGTCGTCACCGTTGAGATTGCTCGAACCGCCGGCGATCGCCGGGCTGTTCGCGGGATTCCGGCGCCGGGCGGCCCGGACGGCGAACGCCCGGCTCACCGGGCCCGGGCCCGGTCGTGCGGACCCCGGCCCGGCGAACCGGGCGGTGGCGCCCGGCGGACCGGGCGAGCGCCGTCCGGCGGACCGGACGGCGGGACAGCGGTGGAGCGTTGCGGCCGGACAGCGGTGGAGCGGGGGCTCCGCTCAGCCGACCGAGCCGCTGGGGGACTGCGCGCCGGTGGCGGGCTCGCCCTCCGCCGCGACGGCCGGGCTGCCCGCCCTGGCCTTCACCATGGTCCGGGCGCCCTGCAGCGCGGCCCGGGCGACCAGCATGATGACCAGGCCGTTGATGACGTGCAGGCCCATGACGGCGACCCCGCCGGTCGAGCTGCGTGCGTCGTCCCGGCCCCCGATGGTGTTGATCAGGATCTGGACCGGGATCAGCGCGGCGACCAGGATGGTCATACCGACCAGCTTGCGCGGGACCCGGGCGATGATCGCGGCGATGGTGGCCAGCACGGACAGCGCCGGGATGATGATCATCCCGTTCATCTTGTGCGCGTCGAAGGTGCTGTCCGTCTGCGGTTTGGTGAACGCGGCGATGCCCGCCAGGTAGAACTGCACGCCGATGGCGGCGAACAGCAGGACGCACAGGATGAAATACAGCTTTCGCATGACGGAAGCAACCTTTCGGAATGCACGGCATGCCGGGTCCCGGCCGCGGCGGAAACGACGCTAGTTATCCTTAACGACAGTGTCAAGGATAGCTGGATCAGCCCGCAATACCGGAGCGGACTCCTCGTCAGCCGCCTTGCCCGCCGGCGCCGTTCGCGCCGCCGGGGACACCGGACGCCGTCGCGGTCAGCAGCGACAGGATCGTGGTGCTCACCAGCTCGCCCGCGACATCGGCCTTGGTCCGTCCCGAGCCCACCTGCTCGGCGCCCAGGTGCATCAGCGTGTAGACGGTGGCGACCAGCCAGTCCAGCGGCAGGTCGTCGCGGAAGACGCCGTCGGCCCGGCCACGGGCCAGCAGCCGCTCGATCCGGTCGAGCACCAGCTCGGCGTAGGCGCGCAGCCGGTCCGGCGGCAGGTTCGCCGACGCCACCAGATACAGGTTCCTGTGCTGCTCGAGGACCTGCCACGACGAGCTCAGCAGCTGGGCCAGCACCTCCTGCGGCGGCCCCTGGTCGAGCGGCAGTTCGGTCAACGCCTGGTGGGTCTGCGCGAAGGCCCGCTGCAGCGCCGCGTCGATCAGGGCCTCACGGGTCGGGAAGTGCGAGTAGAGGGTGACCCGGCTGACCCCCGCGGTACGCGCGATCGCGGACATGTTGAAGTCGCCCTCGGACGGCACGCAGTTCAGGGCGGCGTCGAGGATCGCGGCGATGCTCCGCTCGGCGTCCGAGCGGCGCCGCCGTCCGGCGTCGCCGCGCCGGACGGGCGAGTGATCGTCCATGGGCATGAGGATATCCGCGCCGTCGGGCCGGTCAGTGCATCGGCATCGGGCTGTCGCCGCGTTCCAGCGGGCCCTTGGGGAGCAAGGCGGTCACCGCGACGGCCAGCGCAGCGGCGCCGATCGCCAGCACCAGGAAGGCGTGCCGGTAGCCGGTCAGCGAGGGCGCGGTCATGGCGGCCACGCTGGTGGCGGCGACCGCGGAGACCACCGCGATGCCGAGCGAGGCACCCACCTCGTGGCCGGTGTTGAAGACCCCGGAGGCCACGCCGGCGTGCTCGTGGTCGACCGAGGACAGGCCGCTGGTGGTCGCGGTGACGAAGGTCGCGCCGATGCCGACGGCCGCGAGCAGGAAGCCCGGCATGAGGGTGGACCACACCCCGCCGCCGATGCCCTTCCAGGAGATCAGGCCGAGCCCCGCGGCGGCCAGCAGCAGCGCCGCGCACGCGGTCGGGCGCGGGCCGATCCTGCTGACCTGCTCCGAGGCCAGGTGCGCGCCCACCCCGGTGGCGAAGGCGACCGGCAGGAAGACCAGGCCGACGTGCAGCGGGCCGTAGTGCTCGGCGCGCTGCAGGTAGATCGACGTGAGGTAGTAGGTGCCGAGCAGCGCGGCGGTCGCGAAAACCATGGTGCCGACGGCGCCGGGCAGCGGCGGGCGGCGGACCAGGCCGAGCGGCACCAGCGGGCTGCGCACGCTCCGCTCGATCAGCAGGAATCCGGCCGCCAGCACCACGGCGATGCCGATCGGCACCAGGGCCTGGGCCGAGCCCCAGCCCTTGTCGCCGGCCCGCACCAGACCGTAGATCAGGAAGGCGACCGTGCCGGTGCCGGTCAGGGCGCCGGGAAGGTCGAGCCGGGTGCCGGGAGTGCGCGGCCGGCCGGGAACCACCGCAAGCACGGAGGCGAAGACCAGGACGCCGACGGGCACATTGATGAAGAACGCCCACTTCCAGCCCGGCCCGGAGGTCAGCGCGCCGCCCACGACGACGCCGACGGCGGCTCCGGCGGCACCGATCGCGGCCCACACCCCGAGCGCGCGGTTGCGTGCCCTGCCGGTGAACTCGGTGGTCAGGATGGACAGTGCGGCGGGTGACAGCAGCGCGGCCCCGACACCCTGGGCGACCCTCGCGGTCAGTAACTCGGCGCCGTGGGTGGACAGGCCGGCGCCGAGCGAGGAGAGGGTGAAGACGGCGAGGCCGATCTGGAAGGAGTTGCGGCGGCCGATGCCGTCGGCGACCTGGCCGCCGAGGATCAGCAGTCCGCCGAACGCCACGGTGTAGGCCGTGATCACCCACGGCAGCGAGTCGCCGCCGAGCCCGAGCGAACTGCCGATCGACGGCAGGGCCACGTTCACCACGGAGACGTCGAGAACGGCCATGAACTGAGCGAGGCAGAGCACTACGAGTACCGGCCATCCGGCGGTCGGCGCCGCGGGCTCCTCGTGGTCGGTGTGCTGGTCGGCTGCGGTCCTACTCACCAGGGGCCTCCTTACCCTTACATATATGTTAGGTTTACCGCAGTGCGGCCGGGTGCGCAATGGCAGGGTTTTCGGCCAGCTATCCGAGCAATCTCGGAGAGCCGAGGGGACATCGCGGCGTGCCAGCATCTGAGCCGACACGAGTACGTCTCGAACGCGATAATCGATCCCTTATGCGGATTTACGCCTGCATGGCGGGGCTGTGCCATGCCGCAGAAGACGCTGTCGGGGGAGCAAAAGGGGTACGGGACATGAATTCATCCGCTGATTCCACGGCGCCCGCAGGAGTGAAGCGCCGGTCCATGCTGATCGGCACGGCGGGGGGCGCCGCTCTGGCACTGGCCGGAGCCGGCACCGCCGCCGCCGCGCCGGGCGGCTCGTCGACCGGAGCGGCGGCCCCCAAGGCCGCGGCCGACATCGACTGGGACAACGGCAACATCGTCGAGATGGTCATCGTGCCGGAGGCCGAGCCCATCATCCTGACCTACGTCGCCGGCAACGACGCGACGATCATCGTCCGGGTCACCACCCTGTTGCAGCACGCCTGGTTCGACGCGATCGCCCCCTACCACCCGACCGCGGTGGGCGTCACCAGCCGGCTGGGCCGGCGCCCCGCGTCCGAGGGCGTGACGAACCGGAACAAGAACGTCGCGATCATGTACGCCTCCCTGCGGCTGCTCAGCGGCATGATCCCCGCGGCGATCCCGCAGTGGCGCGGGCTGCTGACGAAGTACGGCCTGGACCCTGACGACACCAGCAAGGACCTCAGCACCCCGGCCGGCATCGGCAACGCGGCGGGCCAGGCGGTCATCGACAACCGGCTGCGCGACGGCATGAACCAGACCGGCGACGTGGGCCGCAAGTACCACCCGATGCCCTACCACGACTACACCGGCTACCAGCCGGTCAACACCGCCTACGAGCTGCGCGACCCCTCGCGCTGGCAGCCCAACATCGTGCCCACCGACAAGCAGGGCCAGTGGCGGGTGCAGGAGTTCATCACCCCGCAACTGCAGCACGTGCGGCCGTACACCTACTCCGACGTCAGCAAGTTCCGGCTGCCCAAGCCCGCCGCGAGCGACGTGCACAACTGGCGGCAGTACAAGGCGCAGGCCGACGAGATCCTCGCGTACTCCGCCGGGCTGACGGACGAGCAGAAGATGATCGCCGAGACCTTCGACGACAAGTTCATGGCGCTCGGCATCTCGGTCGGCATGGCCGGCGCGGAGCGGAACCTGCCGTTCGACGACTGGTTCCACTTCCACATGATCACCGCGGTCGCCGTCTTCGACGCCCTGATCGCCGCCTGGTACAACAAGAACGTCTGGGACGCGATCCGCCCGATCAACGCCATCCGGCACATCTACGGGGACAACAAGGTGCGCGCCTGGGGCGGCCCCGGACTGGGCACGGTCAGCATGAAGGCCACCGAGTGGTCCAGCTACCTGACCATCCCCGACCACGTCGAGTTCCCCTCGGGCTCCACGACGCTCTACCACGCACACTCGCAGTCCGCGGCGCGCTTCCTCGGCACCGACGCCATCGACCTGCACTTCCCCTTCGCGAAGGGCTCGTCGATCATCGAGCCGGGCATCACGCCCTCGCAGGACTTCGAGCTGCACTTCACCACCTGGTCGGACTTCGCGAGCGTGGGCGGTATGAGCCGCGCCTACGGCGGCGTGCACTTCCTCGGCGCGATCAGGGCGGGCGAGAAGATCGGCCCGAAGTTCGGCGACCTCGCCTACGAGTTCGTCACGAAGTACGTCAACGGCCAGGTGTGACCGGTCCGGAGCGCGACCGGCCGCGGGCCGCCCGACTTTCCCTGCTGTCCTTCTTTCCGACTCACGACAATCGAGGTCAGATGGCAATCCGTCAGTTCATGTCGACCGGCCGCAGCGCGATCATCGTCGCCGCGACGGCCATGGCAGCCGTCGTCGGGATCGCCCTCCCGGCGAGCGCCCACACCCCGGTGATCCTCACCGACCACGACCGGGTGCCGCTGCTGGCCCCGCTGGTCAAGGACGGCACCGACCCGATGGGCCTGTACGGCGTGGTCAACCAGGCGAACGACGTGCGCTCGGCGCAGCTGCGCTTCACTGCGGGCCAGGAGGTCAGCATCGCCCTGCTGGTGCCCGACCAGGCGCCGGAGAACGCCCTGACGCCCGCGCAGCTGCCGACGGTGACCGTGATCGACCCGAAGCTCCACGTCACCCAGCTGACGCCGTCGTTGCGGGTCCCGATCACCGACGAGGACAGCGGCAACAACTTCCTGCTGCTGCTGAGCTACGACACCACGGCCGTCTCCGGGACCTACTCGGTGATCGTCTCCAGCCACGCCCCGGAGCGGTTCGCGCTGTCCACCGGGATCGAGAGCGAGGAGTTCCACGGCATCGCCCGCGGCTCGGTGGCCACCGAGGAAGAGGTCAGCGACTGGTACAACACCCCGCCGGCGATCGCCCACCACCACGGCTAGCCTAGGGGGCCCGGCCGGCGGCCGATGACCCCCTGACTCGTCGGTCGCCCTCCGTCCGCAACCCGCTCCCGAGGCGGGTTGCGGACTGCGGCATGTCCGCACCCCTTCCGCCTTCCGGCGCTGCCCCCCGACCTTCCGAACCGCGAGACAGGAACGAAGACACCCCCAGTGACCGCAAACCTGATCACCTTTGACCTCGTCGCCGTCGTGCTCACCGCGGCGGCCTGGCTGGCGGCCGGGACCACCGCGGCCTCCCGCCGTTCCTTACCGGCCCTTGCACTCACCGCCCTCGGCCTGCTGCTGACGGTGGCGCGCGTCGGCCTGACCGTGGTGCTCGGCACCACCGGCGGCTGGTGGTTCGTCCAGGAGAAGGCGGTACTGGAGCTGCCGCTGCAGTGCCTGACCGCTGCCGCCGCCGTCGCTATGAGCGCGTCCCGGCTCACCCGGGCGGCCAGAGCGCGCGCCGCGCTCGACGGCGACACCTCGCCGGTGGCCGTACCGCTGTTCACCGCCGGATACGCGGCGGCCGCCGGACTCGTCGTCACCCTGCTGATCGGCTACCCGGCGACCGTGGCCGTCGCGCTGGTCACCGTCGCCGTGGTGGCCCTCGCGGCCCTGGTCACCTGGCGGCTGCTGGACAGCAGGCCGCGCGGGGTGCGGCTGAGCGTCGGGGGGACGGCCGTCGTGGTCGGCCTGGTCGGCGCGCTGACCACCTTCGCGGGCAGCCCGAAGACCGACGCCGGCGGCGGCCCCGCGATCAGCTATCCGGCGGCCTCCGGAGTGTCGGTGGCCGGCTACACCGGCCCGGCCGCGCCGAGCCCGGGCGGCACCGTCCGCCAGTACGGGCTGACCGCCCGCACCGCGACCATCACGCTCGCGTCCGGCAAGCGGGTGGCCGCCTGGACGTTCAACGGCCAGGTGCCCGGACCGCCGATCACCGCCGTACAGGGCGACCTGGTCGAGGTCACCCTGCACAACGCCGACATCACCGCGGGCGTGTCGATCCACTGGCACGGCTACGACGTCCCCGCGGCCGAGGACGGCGCCGCCGGGCTGACCCAGGACCCGGTGGCGCCCGGGCACACCTTCGTCTACCGCTTCCTCGCCGAGCAGGTGGGCACGTACTGGTACCACACCCACCAGGACTCCGACCAGGGCGTGCAGAAGGGCCTCTACGGCTCGCTGGTGGTCACCCCGCGAAAGGCGCCGGCCACGCACACCGACCTGACCCTGCCCTTCCACACCTTCGGCGGCACCCCCGTCATCGGCGCCCACGACGGCGTGGAGACCCGGCAGGCCGCGCCCGGCAGCCCGGTGCGGCTGCGGCTGATCAACACCGACAACGTCACCCACCGCTTCACCCTCGCCGGCGCCCCCTACCGGCTCGTCGCGGCCGACGGCAACGACCTCAACGGACCTGGCACGCTGACCAGGACCGCGCTGAGCCTGGCCGCCGGGGGCCGGTACGACCTGGCACTGACCATGCCGGCCGGCTCGGTCGCCCTGCTGGCCGACGACGACAGGGCCGGCGGCCTGCGGCTCGTGGCAGGCGGCGGCAAGGCGGCCCCGCCGCCCGACACCACCGCCTGGCCGGAGCTGGACCTGACCTCCTACGGCAGGCCCGCCGCCGGGCCGATCACCGCCGGGAGCGACTTCGACCGCCGCTTCACCCTGGTGCTCGACCGTGGCCTGTCGCTGTCCGGCCCCACCAAGGGCCGCGACTGGACGGTCAACGGCCACGCCTTCCCCGATGTGCCGGCCCTGGTGGTGCGCAAGGGGGACCTGGTGGAGATGACGGTGGTCAACCGCAGCCTGAACACCCACCCGTGGCATCTGCACGGCCACTCGGTCCAGGTGCTGTCCAGGAACGGCGACGCGGTGACCGGCAGCCCGCTCAAGCTCGACACCTTCGACGTGCGGCCGGGCGAGGTGTGGAAGGTGGCCTTCACCGCCGACAACCCCGGCCTGTGGATGGTGCACTGCCACAACCTGGTGCACGCCGGCCAGGGCATGTCGCTGACCCTCGCCTACGAGGGGATCACCGACCCGTTCGACATGGCGGGCATGCACGGCGACTGACCGGCCCGGGGCCCCTCGTGACTCCGCCCGCCGGCGCGGATCTGCCGCATCGGCGGGCGGAGACGTTTGAGGGGCGGCGGCCGCTCAGGCGCAGGACCTGATGGACCGCCTGCCGATCCACACCGCGACGACCGCGAGGGCGAACTCGGCGGCCACCAGGATCCAGCCGGCCCGGTAGCCGCCCCGGCCGTCCGACAGCAGCCCGAAGGCGCTCGGGCCGAGCACGAAGCCGGCGAAGAAGCCCATCGAGACCAGGCCCGAGGCATGGCCGGTGCGCCCGAAACCGCTGCCCTGGGTCACCGCGACCATGGTCACCGCGTTGGCGGCCGCCGCCGAACCGCCGAGGCCCACCGCGCCCGCCCAGACCAGCCAGTGGCCGCTGGTGGCCGCCGGGATCAGCGCGGCGAAGACGATCGCGGTCAGCGCCAGCACCAGCAGCGACTTGGGGATGTCGGTCATCCGGTTGGCGTAGCGCGACCACAGCAGCCGCGAGGCGACGCCGGAGACGCCGATCGCCGAGATCAGCGCGCCGGCCTCGGTGCTGCTCAGGCCGAGGCGTTCGTGCGCGTAAAGGGCGAGGTAGGTGTTGAGCGAGGCGAGCCCGGCGCCGATGAAGAGCGAGTAGCCCATCAGCCACTGGGTGGCCCGGTTCGGCGGGGCCGGCAGCGCGAACGCCTTGCCAGGCGGCCCCGCCTGGTCGCGCGGCAGGGCGACCGCAGCCAGGGAGGCCGCGGCGGCGATCGGCACCACCAGCAGCACCGCGGTACGCCACGAGGTCGCCCGGGCCAGGCTCGGCAGGGCCAGGCCGGCGATGAGCGCCGCCAGCGGCACCCCCGACTGCTTGACGCCGATGGCGAACGCCCGCTTGGCGGGCGGCACATGGGCGGCGATCAGCTTGTTGGTCGACGGGTTGGACAGCGACTGCGGTATGCCGGCGATCAGCACCGCTATCAGCAGCAGCCAGTACGTGTGCCCGGCCGCGACCAGGGCGAAGTCCACCGCTATCAGCGCCGAGAGCAGGATGAACGCCCGCCTGGCGCCGAAGGTGTCGGTGAAGTGCCCCGCGAAGAGCGACAGCACGGTCGCGGTGCCGAACGCCGCCGAGGTCAGCAGGCCCAGTTCGGACTTGGTGATGTGCAGGTCCGCGATCACGAAGGGCGCGAGCGAGCCGATGGTGTAGAGGATGAACATCGAAAGACCCATGCCCCCGGCGAGCAGCGGCACCAGAACCCGTGGCGTCGCCTTGGCCGGTGCGGCGGCTTTCTGTGCCGAGTCGGTGGTCATGTGTGTCAGGCTGGCCTCGCGGCGCCCGCTCCTCCACTCCTGGATTGCTCCTGGACCGCGTACTCGTGAGCGCGGCCCCACGACAGGCGGGACCGCCGTCGTCCAGCGGGGTCCCGCCCGATCCGCGGGCTCAGAGCCCGCCGGGCAGACCGTCGCCGCTCAGCGCGGCCAGGTCGCTCTTGCGCATCTTGATCACGAACAGCGAGATCAGGAAGGCGACTCCGATGATCACCACCCCGGCCAGATACGCGGTGGTGACCCCGTGGGTGAGCACCGCGTCGGCCCACTTCGCGGGCAGCGCACCGGTCTTGGCGAACGCGGACTTCTGCTGCGGGGTGCCGGTCGCCAGGAAGTCCCCGGCCTGCTTCCTGCCCTCGCTGCGGCTGGCCGAGCCGAAGACGGTCACCAGGATGGACAGCCCGAGCGCGCCGCCCACCCCCTGCATCGCGTTGAGCAGCCCGGAGGCGGCGCCGACCTGCTGCTGCGCGATACCGGAGACCGCGGTCAGGGTGAGGGTGACGAAGGTCAGGCCGAGGCCGAGTCCGAAGACGATCATCGGCCCCATCACCCCGGTGACGTAACTGCTGTCCGGCGCGATCTGGGTGAACCACACCATGGCCACGGTGGTGATCGCGGTGCCCGAGATCAGGAAGGGCTTCGGGCCGAACTTGGGCAGCAGCTTCTGGGCGAGCGTCGCGGCCACGCCGATCGCGCCGGTCACCGGCAGGAAGCCAAGACCGGTCTTGATGGCGCTGTAGTCCAGCACGTTCTGCACGTAGAGCACCAGGAAGAAGACCAGCCCCAGCAGGCAGCCGCCGAGGCTGAGCATGATCACGTAGCTGCCGGCCCGGTTGCGGTCGGCGAACAGCGACAGGGGGGTGATGGGGTTGCGGGTCCTGCGTTCCTGCACCACGAACAGCGAGAGCAGCACGACGGCGGCGACGAACGCGCTGATCGTCCAGCCGTCCCGCCAGCCGTCGTCGGCGGCGCGGATGAAGCCGTAGACCAGCGAGGCCATGCCGAGCGTGGAGGTCAGTGCGCCCGGCACGTCGAAGCGGCTCGGTTGCTTCTCCGACTCGTCGATGTACAGCGGGGCGAGCAGCGCCACGGCCAGGCCGATCGGCAGGTTGACGAAGAAGACCCAGCGCCAGTCCAGCCACTGCACCAGGATGCCGCCGGCCAGCAGGCCGATCGCCCCGCCGCCGCCGGAGACGGCCGCGTAGATGCCGAACGCCTTGGTGCGCGCCGGGCCTTCGGGGAAGGTGGTGGTGATGAGCGCCAGCGACGTGGGCGAGGCGATGGCGCCGCCGACGCCCTGGACGGCCCGGGCGGCGAGCAGTTGCCAGGGTTCCTGTGCGAGCCCCGCCGCCAGCGAGGCGAGGGTGAACAGCGTGATGCCCGCGATGAAGACCTGGCGGCGGCCGAGAATGTCGCCGGCCCGGCCGCCGAGCAGCAACAGCCCGCCGAATGTCAGGGTATAGGCGTTGACCACCCAGGAAAGGCCCGAGGTGGAGAAGTCCAGCGCCTTTTGGATGTGCGGGTTGGCGATGTTCACAATCGTTGAATCGAGAACCACCATCAGCTGGCAGGTCACGATCACCGCGAGCGCGATACCGGGTCGCCCCGCACGGCGGGCGGCGCCCCTGGTCGAAGGCACCGATAACTGATCGGTAGTCAAGGCAGCTCCCAGTTGTGATCCGGCGATTCCGGACGGAACAGATCACAGTCAGCCTGACACCGTAACCGTACCGGGCGCCAGTTGCACCGGCCAACTCCGGTGAAAAATTGAGCAATCGTGGCGATGATCGAGCTGCCGCACCGGGCGAGACTCGAAGTCCCCGCCGCGGGGTCCCGCGGCACGGCAGCGCCCCCCGGAAGGATCACCATGTCGGAGCAGATCAAGGAGCTGGTCGGCAAGCTCTACGACGGCCTGGCCAAGGCGGACGTCGAGGCGATCGTCGCCCTGTTCGACCCCTCGGTGGAGATCGAGACCCCGCCGTCGCTGCCCTGGTCGCGGGGCAGCTACTCCGGAATCGACGGCGCCGTCGCCTACTTCACCAGCGCCCTGGAGTACCTGGAGGAGACCGGTTTCTCGGTCGACGAGGTGCGCGTCGACGGCGACTGGGCCGCGGCCATCGGCGACTGGACCGGCCGCTTCCGCGCCTCCGGCGGGGAGTTCAACGTGCGCTTCGTGCACTTCTGGCTCTTCCGCGACGGAAAGGTCGTCAAGGGCTCCGGGATCTCCGACACGGTCGGCATCGTGCGGGCCTACGCACCCGACTCGGTACCTTCCGCGGGCTGACACTCCTTTCGTTTTGCCGCCCCTTTATTTCACCTCGCTGAAGTGTGCGGGGACATCAGAGCAATGCGGAAGTCGCAGCCCGGTGTCCGGGTGCCTACGATCGGCACACGGACCTATCTGAGGAGGGCCTGTTGGCTGCACCACGAAAGGCGACCGAGCCGCAGGAACCCATCCGCGCCGATGTGTGCGTGATCGGTTCCGGGGTTGTCGGGCTGATCAACACCATCGCGATGGCGAAACGCGGACTGACCGTCGTCTGCGTCGACCAGCCCTCCGAGAAGCAGCTCGCGAGCTACAAGGTCGGCGAGTCGCTGCTCATCTACTCCAACGCGTTTCTGCGGGTACTCGGCGAAATCGACGAGGAACTGAACAACTCCTTCCATAAATCCGGTTTCTGGATGGCCTACGGCATGGAGGGCAGGACCAGTTTCGACGACAGCGTCTCGGAATGGGCTTTCGAGAGCGAGCTCCCGCAGCGCTGGATCGACAACTACTACGACCCGAAGTTCGCCCGGGTGATGTTCCAGGACTCGCAGATCGTCCGGCCGGAGATCGAGGCCGTGCTGCGCGACCGGGCCCGCAACACCGAGGGCGTGACCTTCCTGGACCGCGGCCTGGTGCGCGACGTCGAACTGGGCGCGGGCGACGGCGACCACCTGCTCACCTGGGCGTCCAGGGACCGCAGCGAGAGCGGCCGGATCGCCGCCCGCTGGATGGTCGACTGCTCGGGGCGGGCCCGCTTCCTGGCCAAGAGGTTCGGCCACGACAAGCCGCTGCGCGACGAGTTCAGCACCACCGCCGCGTGGGCGCAGTTCGCCAACTGCACCGACGACCTGTTCGACGAGCGGTGGGAGTACCAGTTCCCGGACGGCGTGGTGGCCCGCCGCGAGCGCAACACCCTGCACCTGTGGGGCGAGAACTACTGGATCTGGGTCATCCGGCTGGCCGGCGACCGGGTCAGCATCGGCGTCACCTACCACCGCGGCCGGCCCCCGGAGGACGGCAACGCGCGGGACGTCTTCTGGAAGATCCTGCGCCGCTACCCGGTGCTCGACTGGCTGCACGAGGACGACGTGCTGGAGTTCAGCGCGTACAAGGACGTCCAGCACATCACCGACACCTTCGTCTCCGACCGCCGCTACGCCATGGTCGGCGACGCCTCCTCGATCATCGACGCGTACTACAGCCAGGGCATCTCGCTGTCCATGGTGGGCTCCTGGCACATCGCCAACATCGCCCAGCGGGACGTGCAGGACAGCCGGCTCGACACCGACTACATCGACCACGTCAACAACTCGCTGACCGCCGACTGGCGGATCATGCGCTCGATGGTGCACTCCAAGTACAGCCCGGCCATCGCCGACAGCCGGTTCTTCATCCTGGACCACCTGCTGGACCTGACGGTCTTCGGGGCCGCGATGCTGGGCCGCTTCCGGGCCACCCGCTGGCTGATGGAGACCGACGGGCGCACCAGCGAGGAGCAGGACGAGCATCGGCACCTGCGGGAGGGCCTCGGCCGGCGGCTGTACCTGTCGCAGTCCGCGCCCTGGCACCGGATCGACCCGCAGCGGGTGGCCACCATCGTGGAGAACTGGCACCGCGGCCTTGAGGAGCGGGCCGTCTGGCGGCTGGAGAACGGCGAGAAGCTGCCGGCCACCAAGGCGGCGATGCGCGCCTACGCGGCCCTGCCCGGTGTGTGGCGGCTGCCGTTCCTCGACCGGATGCCGAAGGCCGACCTGACCCTGCGGCCCAGGGACGAGCCGGAGTGGACCTACGTCAAGGGCAACGAGTACCGGCCGCCGCTGATGGCCGTGTCGGGCACCCTGCTGCTCGCCCTGGTCGGTGCGGGCACCGCCTACGACATCGCCGACACCCGGATACGCAAGATGCGCAGGACGTGGCGCGGGCTCAGGGGCCGTCGCTGACCGTCCGCCGGACCTCCGCCGAGGCAGGCCCGCCGCGTTCCCGCACGGTTCCAGACGGCATATAGAAATCCCTCAGACCGCGCCAAGAATAATGAAGGCAACCGCGGTTGATGAGCGCAACCGACCACTCGACATGCCGCACCGCGGCAGAAGGACCGCGACCGGATCGGACTAGCGGAAGGTCTTCGCATGCGACCCAATCCCTATGGGGTACCGGAAGAATTCGATGTCATCGTGATCGGCGGGGGGCCGGCCGGAGCGACGACGGGCGGACTCCTCGCCAAACGCGGCCACCGGGTGCTCGTGCTCGACCGCGAGCGTTTCCCCAGGTATCACGTCGGGGAATCGCTTATTCCCGCGTTCATGCGTCCCATGGAGGAAATGGGGATCACCGAGCGCATGGACCAGCGCGGCTTCGAGCGCAAGAACGGCGGCACGCTGGTCTGGGGCAACGAGCAGGTCCCGTGGAACTTCTCCTTCGTGGAGGGCACCGCCTACACCCACGCCTTCCACACCCGGCGCGCCGACATGGACTCGCTGATCCTGGACCGGGCCCGCGAACTGGGCGTCTTCATCATCGAGGACGCCACCGTCAAGGAGCCCATCGAGGAGGACGGCCGGGTCACCGGGGTGCGCTACACCCTGCGCGGCGCCGACCGGCCGTACGAGGCGAAGGCCAAGCTCGTGGTCGACGCCTCCGGCCAGTCGCGGCTGCTCAGCCGCCGCTACGCCGACGTCACCTGGCACGAGGAACTCCGCAACGTCGCGGTGTGGACGTACTTCGACAACTGCGAGCGGCTGGCGGGCGACGAGTACACCAACATCCTCATCGAGGGCCTGGACGACGGCTGGTTCTGGGGCATCCCGCTGGACAAGGGCACCATCAGCGTCGGCTACGTGACCCGGTCCTCGCTGGCCGGGCAGGCCGACGAGAAGCTGCCCGACCTCTTCATGGCCGAGGTGGAGAAGTCCACCAAGCTCAAGAAGATGCTGGCGCCCGCCAACCAGGCGGCCGGCTGGCGCTCGGCCCGCGACTGGTCGTACACCAGCACCCAGTTCCACGGCAACGGCTGGGTCTGCGTGGGCGACTCGGCGGCCTTCGTCGACCCGCTGTTCTCCACCGGCGTGGCGCTGGCCACCCTGGCGGGCAGCACGCTGTCGAAGATCGTCGACCAGATCCTGAAGCACCCGCAGATCGAGGCCGCGGCGCTGGACCGCTACGCGACGGCCTACCGGGGCTTCTTCGACGAGATCCGGATGTTCGTCGAGCGCTTCTACGACCGCACGAAGTACAAGGAGTTCTACTACAGCCTGGCCTCGGAGATGGTCGACCCCGACCACGAGCGCACCCCGAACGCCAACTTCGTGCAGCTCATCTCCGGTCTCAGCGGCAAGCACCCGATGCTCAACCTCCATATGGAGGACCTGATCGCAGGTGCCGAGGCGGCCGAGCAGGAGACCGCGGCCTCCGCCTGACGCCGCCCGCCGGTCCGGCCCCCGGGCCGGCCGGGCGCCCGGAGCACACCGACTTCCACAGCACGTCCGCATCCATACCCGTGCGGACGCGCTGTGGAATTCCGGCTGTTCTCCCGCGCGCCCCTCTCCCGCGCGCCCCGGAAATGAAATGAGCGGGAAACAGCGAGGACGTGCGACGGATTCACCCCTAGCGCCTGGTAGGGGTTATACCGCATGAATTGCTCGCTCCGATTCAGGGGTTTTGCGGGCGGCAGAGTCCTCCGTAGGGTAGTGATGGGCGCCATTTCTCAGGGTGCGCCCGGATTCCACGTGGCTGTTGACGACCGCCCGGTCATTTCCGGGCACGACGAAAAGGCTACCCATGCGCGCGGATAATGCGTACGATCCGGAAGACCTGATCGCCATCGTCGGCATGGCCGGACGATTCCCCGGAGCCCCCGACACCGAGAGCCTGTGGACCCTGCTCATGGAGTCCCGCGAGGCGATCGTCCCGGTACCCGCGCAGCGCTGGGACACCGGCCGCCCGCTCGACCCCGACAAGGACATCCAGGCGGTCGGCGGCTTCGTCGACGGCGTGGAGAACTTCGACGCGGCCTTCTTCGGCGTCTCGCCCCGCGAAGCGGCGGCGATCGACCCGCAGCAGCGGCTCATGCTGGAACTCGGCTGGCGGGCCATGGAGGACGCCGGCCAGCGTGCCAGCGACCTGGCGGGCAGCCGCACCGGCGTCTACGTGGGCGCCTCGTGGCACGACTACGAGCTGCTGCGCATCAACCGCGGCGCCCGGCCCACCCCGCACAGCCTGGTCGGCAACGCGCTCGACGTGATCGCAGCCCGGCTGTCGTACTTCCTGCAACTGCGCGGCCCCAGCCTGACGGTGGAGACCGGCTGCTCCTCCTCGCTGGTCGCGCTGCACCTGGCCGCCCAGGCGCTGCGGCAAGGTGACGTCGACGCGGCGATCGTCGGCGGCGTCAACCTCATGATGGACCCGCATGTCACCGTGGGCCTCACCCACTTCGGCGGCCTGTCGCCCGACGGACGGTCCAAGGCGTTCTCCAGGCACGCCAACGGCTTCGTCCGCGGCGAAGGCATCGCCGCGCTCTACGTGAAGACCCTCACGCGCGCCCTCGCCGACGGCGACCGCATCCACGCCGTCGTCGCCAGGACCGTGGTCAACAACGACGGCGGCGGCGACAGCCTGGTCACCCCGAGCCCGGCCGGCCAGCGCGACCTGCTCACCCGCGCCTACCTCGGCGGCGAGCACCCCGTCGGCGCCCCCTCGTACATCGAGGCGCACGGCACCGGCACCGGTCGCGGCGACCCGATCGAGGCGACCGCCATCGGCGAGATCCTGGGCGGCAAGCGCGGCTCGGACGACCCGCTGCACATCGGCTCGATCAAGACCAACATCGGGCACCTGGAGGCCTGCGCGGGCATGGCGGGCCTGTTCAAGCTGCTGCTCGCGCTGCGGCACCGCACGGTGCCGCCGAGCCTGCACGCCGAGGAGCTGAACCCGGCGATCCCCTTCGACGAGCTGGGCCTGCGGGTCGCCCGCGAGGCGGTCGCGCTGCCCGCGGACGGCGTGGTCACCGTCGGCGTCAACTCCTTCGGCTGGGGCGGCACCAACGCCCATGTGGTGCTCACCTCACCGCCGCAGGGCCTCGCGCCCGCCCTGCCGGTACCCGACCCGGCCCCCGCCACCGGGCTGCCCGTCGTCCTCCCGCTGTCGGCCAAGGAGCGGCCGGTGCTCGCGCAGCGCGCCCGCGACCTGCTCGGCGTCCTGCCGCCGGACGACGCCGGCCTGGCGGCCACCGCCGGCGCCCTGGCCAGGCGGCGCGACCACTTCCCGGTCAGGGCCGCACTGGTGGCCGCCGGGCACGACGAACTGGTCGCGGGCCTGCGGGCAGTCGCCGAGCTGACGGACGCCGACCCCGATGTGCCCGGCGTCGTCCTCGGCCGGGCGGTGCCCAGGCGCCGGGTCGCCTTCGTCTTCCCCGGACAGGGCTCGCAGTGGCGCGACATGGGCCTGGCCCTGCACCGCGACAGCCCGCTGTTCGCCGAGGTCGTCGCCCGCTGCGCCAAGGCACTGCGCCCGCACTGCGACTGGGACCTGCTGGACATCTTCGCCGGCCGGGCCGGCGACGAGTGGACCACCCGCATCGACATGCTGCAGCCCACCCTGTGGGCGATGTCGCTGGGCCTGGCCGAGCTGTGGCGCGCGGCCGGCGTCGAACCCGATGTCGTACTCGGCCACAGCCAGGGCGAGATCACCGCGGCCACCGTCGCCGGCATCCTCTCCTACGAGGACGCCGCCCTGGTCATGGCGCGGCGCAGCGCCATCGCGCGGCGCACCTCGGGCCTGGGCCGCATGCTCGCCGTCGACCTGGACCGCGACGGCGCGCTCGCCGCGCTCGAAGGCTTCGAGGACAGCGTGTCCCTCGCGGTGCACAACGGCCCGACCTCCTGCGTGCTGTCCGGCGAGGAGGAGTCGGTCCTGGTGCTCAAGGAGCTGCTGGAGGCCGACGGCACCTACTGCAGGCTCGTCAACGTCGACTACGCCTCGCACAGCCCGCAGATGGACCCGCTACGCGACGACCTGCTCGCGGCGCTGGAACCGGTCAGGCCGCGAGCCGGCGCCACCGAGCTGATGTCCACGGTCCGGGTGGCCGGCCTTGACGGCCCGGAGATGGACGCCGCCTACTGGGTGGAGAACCTGCGCAGCCCGGTGCTCTTCGCCGACGCCATGGGCGCGCTGCTCGCCGACGGCGTGACCCATGTGGTCGAGATCAGCCCGCACCCGGTGCTGGCCCCCGCGGTGGAGCAGATCGCGGCCGAACTGCCCGACTCGCTTGCCGTGCTGACCACCCTGCGGCGCGACCAGGGCACCACCGGGCACTTCGCCCTCGCCTTGGCCCGCGGCTACACCCGCGGCCTCGAACCCTTCGCGACGCTGCCCTCCGACGCCGCCGTGGCACTGCCCGGCTACCCGCTGCGGGCGGATCCGTACTGGCCGCAGGAGCGGCGCGGCGGGACCGGGACCGCGCGCGGCTTCGACGTGCCCGTCACGGCCGTCCCCGGCGAGGACGACACCTGGCAGGCCGCGCTCGAACTGTCCCTGGTCGACCAGCCCTGGCTCGGCGACCACCGGGTCTACGGCACCGCGGTGCTGCCCGCCTCGGCCACCCTGTCGATCGCCCTGGACGTGATCCGCGCCCGCACCGGTGCGCTGCCGGCCCGGCTGGAGAAGATCACCTTCGACCGGGGCGTCACCCTGGACGACGGCGTCATCCGCCTCACGGCCCGCTGGCGCGAGGACATCGCAGGCGGCGGCACCTTCCGCCTGCTGTCGCTGCCGCAGAACGCCGAGGCCTGGCAGCCGAACGCCTCGGCGCGGGGCGCCGTCGGGGCGGCACGCGGCGACGCGGGCCCGGACTTCCCCGCCTGGGCGGACGGCACCGGCCCGGACGGCGACGCCGTGGACCTCGACACCGCGGACTTCTACCGCACCTGGGCCGGCCGCGGCCTCGAATACGGCGCCGCCTTCCAGGGCGTCACCGCCCTGCGCCACCGGCCCGGCCGCGAGGCACTGGGCGAGGTGCGGCTGGGCGAGCGGCTGCGCAGCGGCGTACGGCCCGGCACGCTGCACCCCGCGCTGTGGGACAGCGCCCTCCAGGTCGCGCTCGCCCTCTTCGACGACGCCCCGGCGGGGACCGCGCTGGTCCCGACGGCGATACGGCGGGTCGTCACGCACGCCGACCTCACCGAGCCGGTCACCGCCGTCTGGTCGCACGCGGTACGCCACGCAGACGACCTCGCCGACGTCACCCTCTACGCCCCCGACCGCACGGCCCTGCTGACCATGGAGGGCGTCGAACTGCGCCCGCTGGCGGTGGGCGACGGCGGCGGCCCGGCGGAGTCCGAGCGCCTCCACCGGCTGGAGTGGCAGGAACTCACCACCGGCGAGGAGGCGGACCCGGCGGCTGCCGCCGACGCTGCGACGTCCGCCGCCACCGTTGCGGCCCCGAGCGGCGGCGGCCGGGCGGACGGGACCGCGGTTGCTGCGGGCGGTAGCACCGCAGGTGGCCAGGTGGCCGGCAGCGCCGGCCCGGCTGCGCAGCCCACGGCCGGTGGCGCTGCTGCGGATGGCAGCACCGGAGGTGGCCGGGAGGCCGCCGGTGCCCTCGGTGCCGGCGGCGGCGCTCCGGCCGGCGCCCGGGGCAGCGCCTCGGTCTCGACCGCAGGCGGGAGTTGGGCGGTGCGCGGGGATGCCGCGCTCGCCCGTACGCTCGCCGGCGCGCTGGCCGCGGCAGGCGGGCGCATCACCGGCAAGGCCGACGCGGACGCCGTCGTCTTCGCCGTGCCGCCCGCCGGGACCGGCAGGGCCGCGCAGCGTGCGGCGCTCGACGCGCTGACCGCGCTCGTCCCCGCTCTCGCCGACCGCACCGCGCCGCCGTCGCTGACCGTCGTCACGGTGGGCGCCCAGCCCGCCGTCGACACCGACCTGCCCGACCCCGGCGCCGCCCTCTTCTGGGGCTTCGGGCGTGTCCTGCGCCGCGAGCACCCCGAGCTGACACCTCGACTTGTCGACATCGACGGCACGGGCGAGGCCGAGGCCGCCGGCGCCGTCGCGCTGCTCACCGCCGAGGACGGCGAGGACCAGACCGCGCTGCGCGGCGGCCGCCGGTTCGCCGCCCGGCTCGGCCGTGGTGAGCCCGCGCCCGGCGCGGGCGACGCGCTGCCGCCCGCGCACACCGCACCGCAGCCGTTCCGTTTCGCGCCCGCCGCATCCGGGGCCGCGCCCCTGGCGGTGCCGCTGACCCGGCGTGCCCCGGCGGAGGGCGAGATCGAGATCGAGGTCACCGCGTCCGCGCTGACCGGCTCCTGCGCCGGGCGGGTCACCGCCACCGGTCCTGGCGTCGACGGGTTCGCGGTCGGCGACCGGGCCGCCGCCTGCGGCGCCGGCGCCCCGGCCAGCCATGTCACCGTCCCCGTCACGCTGGCCCGGCCGCTGCCTGCCGGGCTCGACGACGTGGCCGCGGCCCCGCTGCCGCTCGCGCTGGCCACCGCCGGCTACGCGCTGGCCCACCTCGGGCGGCTCGACGCCGGCGAGTCCGTTCTCATCCATGTCGCGGCCGGAGACGCGGCCGCGCAGGCCGCCGTCCGGATCGCGACCATGCTCGGCGCCCACGTGCTGGCCACCGCCGCCGGTGAGGAGACCCTGGCCGGGCTCCGCGACCAGGGCGTCCTGGACGTCTTCGACGCCGCCGACCCGGCCTGGACCGACCAGGTCGCCGCGGCCACCGGAGGCCGCGGCGTCGACCTGATGATCGGCCTGCCCGCCGGCACCGCCCCCGACGCGGGCGCCACCGCGCTGGCTCCCGACGGGCGGCTGGTCGTCCTCGGCCCCGTCACCCCCACCAGGACGCCGCTGCCCAGCGGCCTGACCCTCGCCTCCGTCGACATCCCCGGGCTGCTGCTCCGCACGCCCGCCCGCTTCGTCCGCGCCCTGGACTCCGGCTGGAAGCTCGTCGCGGCCGGGAAGCTGCCGCCGCTGCCGGTGACACCACGCTCCTTCGCCGAGGCCGCCGACCTCCCTGCGGGCGAGGCCCGCACCGCGGACGGCGGCCAGGTGGGCGACGGCATCGGCGTCACCGTGCTCGTCGGCCCCTCCACCGTGGACGCCGTCAGCGCGGTCGCGCTGCCCGGCGGGCGGTTCCGGGCGGACGGGACGTATCTGATCACCGGCGGGCTCGGCGAACTCGGCCTGTCGCTGGCCCGTTTCATGGCCGGCCGGGGCGCCGGCCGGCTGGTGCTGATGGGCCGCTCGGCGCCGCGCGCCGAGACCGCCGGGCAGCTCGACGGGCTGCGCGCGGCCGGCGCCGAGGTGGTCACCGTCGCCTGCGACGTCGCCGACGCCGCCGCGCTGGAGGCCGCGCTCGCGGAGGTGCGTGCGGGGGCCTTCCCGCTGCGCGGCGTCGTGCACGCGGCGGGCCTGCTCGCCGACTCCACCATCCGCAATCTGACGTCCGCCCAGCTCGACGAGGTGCTGGCGCCCAAGGTCGCCGGCGCGGCCAACCTGGACGCGGCGACCGCGGGCGACCCGCTCGACCTGTTCGTCCTCTTCTCCTCGGCCGCCGCCCTCGTCGGCAACGCCGGCCAGGCCGCCTACGCGGCCGGCAACGCCTTCATGGACGCCCTCGCACAGGCCAGGCGCCGCCGCGGCCGGCCCGCACTCAGCGTGCAGTGGGGCCCGTTCACCGGCATCGGGCTGGCCGCCAGGGACGAGCAGCGCGGCGACCGGCTGGCCGAGCGCGGCATGGGCGGCTTCCCGGCCGAGGAGGCCTGGCCCGCGCTCGTGGCGATGCTGGAGCGCGGCGACGCCGTCACCGGCTACGTACCGATCCAGCTGCGGCAGTGGTTCGACGCCTACCCCGACACCGCCGCCCTCGGCAGCTGGCGGCAGCTGTACGCGGCCTCCCGGGACACCACCGCCTCCTCCGGCGGCGAGTTCCTGGCCGCACTGCTGCGCGGCACCCCCGAGGCGCGGCTCGCACCGGCCGAGGACAAGGTCAGGGAACTGGCCGGCCGGATCATGCGGATGGACCCCGCCAGGGTCGAGTCCGACACCCCGTTCAAGGCGCTGGGCCTCGACTCGCTGATGAGCCTGGAACTGCGCAACCGGCTGGAGGCCGCCTTCGGGCTCAAGCTCTCTCCCACACTGCTGTGGGCCTACGGCACCCCCCGCGCCCTGGCGGGCGCGCTGTGCGGGCAACTGCCCGCGACGGACGGCAGCCGACCGGACGCGACGTCGTAA
The DNA here is from genome assembly GCF_036010485.1 of Streptomyces sp. NBC_01198. Classification (NCBI taxonomy): domain Bacteria; kingdom Bacillati; phylum Actinomycetota; class Actinomycetes; order Kitasatosporales; family Streptomycetaceae; genus Streptomyces; species Streptomyces sp. NBC_01198. The sequence continues at coordinate 384,139 of NZ_CP108568.1, read as the reverse complement.
CCGACAGCGAGGAACGGACACATGGAAGAGAACCGCACCGGCGGGCAGGCCAAGCAGACCCCGCTCACCCGCGCGCTCGACACCATCCGCACGCTCCGGCAGCGCCTCGACGAGCAGGAGGGCAACCAGCCCATCGCCGTCGTCGGCATCGGACTGCGGCTGCCCGGCGGCATCCAGGACCTCGACGGCTACTGGACCGCACTCGCCGAGGGCCGCGACCTGGTCCGGCCGATGCCCGCGCACCGCAAGGGGCCGTTCGGCGCCGAGTGGGACGGCCTGCCGCAGCGCGGCGGCTACCTCGACGAGGTGCTGGACTTCGACGCCGCCTTCTTCGGCATCAGCCCGCGCGAGGCCAGGCACCTCGACCCGCAGCACCGCATGCTGCTCGAAGTGGCCTGGGAGGCGCTGGAGGACGCCGCGCTGCCCGCCGACCGGCTGCAGGGCAGCCGCAGCGGCTTCTACCTGGGCATCATGTGGCAGGACTACCGCGAGTGGCTGGCCGGCGAGCCCGACGCGTACTGGACGACAGGCAACGGCCACAACTTCGCCGCCGGGCGCATCGCCTACGCGCTCGGACTGACCGGACCCGCGCTGTCCGTGGACACCGCGTGCTCGTCCTCGCTGGTCTCGGTGCACCTGGCCGTGCAGGCGCTGCGCCGCGGGGAGTGCGACACCGCCTTCGCCGCGGGCGCCAACCTGATGATGTCGCCGCGCTCCATGCGGCTGGTGCAGGAGACGCGCTCGCTCTCGCCCGACGGCCTGTGCCGCACCTTCGACGCCAGGGCGGGCGGCTTCACCCGCGGCGAGGGCTGCGGGGTCGTCGTGCTCAAGCGGCTCGACCACGCCGAGCGCGACGGCGACCGGGTGCACGCGGTCATCCGCGGCACCGCCGTCAACCAGGACGGCCGCTCCGGCGGCTTCACCGCGCCCAACGTGCTCTCGCAGGCCGCGGTGATCGAGCAGGCACTCGCCGAAGCCGGCCTCGAACCGGCCGACATCGGCTACGTGGAGGCGCACGGCACCGGCACCGCGCTGGGCGACCCCATCGAGATGGAGGCCCTGGCGATGACGCTGGGCCGCCGCAACGGCGGGGCGCCGCTGCCGGTCGGCGCGGTCAAGACCAACATGGGTCACCTGGAGTCCGCCGCGGGCGTCGCCGGGCTCGTCAAGGCCGTGCTGTGCATGCGCGAGCGCAAGATCCCCCCGCTGGTCCACTTCCGTGACCTCAACCCGCGGATCGACCTGTCGGGCACCGGTATCACGGTGCCGACCGCCCTCCAGGACTGGCCCGCGGACGGCGGCAGCCACGCCGGCGTCAGCTCCTTCGGCATGAGCGGCACCAACGCGCACGTGGTCCTCGGCCCGGCCCCCGAACGGGCCGCCGCGCAAGCGCCGCCCGCCCCGGCCGGCTTCCCGCTCTCCGCCCGCACCCCCGAGGCCCTGCGCGCCCTCGCCGCGCGCTACGCCGACCACCTGGACGCGCTCGACCCGGCCGGCTACCCGGCGTTCGCGGCCACCGCCACGACCGGCCGCACACGGATGGAGACGGCAGGCTGGATCGCGGCACCTGACGCGCGTAGCGCGGCCGCCGTGCTGCGGGCGGTCGCGGCGGGGGAGCAGCAGCCCGCCGACGTCCCCGAACTGCCGGACGTACGACGGGTGGTCACCGACCTGCCCACCTACCCCTGGCAGCGGCGCCGCTTCGCCCCCGAGCAGACCGCGCCGGCCCCCGCCGCGCCGCCGGCCCTGCCCACCAGCCACCGGCTGGAGTGGGTGCCGCTGCCCGCACCCGCCGCGGGCCTCGCCGCCGAGCGGTGGGGGGCGCCCGCGTCCGGCGGCCCCGCCGCCGGTCTGGTGCTCGCGGGGGACGACACCGCGCTGCTCGGGCGCCTCGCCCGGCTCGCCGCCGCCGCCGGAGTGCCGGGCACGCTGCTCGCGCCCGAAGCGGTGGAGGTGCCCGAGGGCTGGACCTGCGGAGCGCTGCCGGTCGGCGCCGACGCGTGGGACGGGCACTGGGCCGGGCAACAGCCCCCCAAGTCAACGGCGTTGGTGCTCGCGCCGCGTGCCGTCGCCTTCCCCGAGGACGGCGACGCTGATCCCGCCGTGGCCGGCGCCGAGCAGTGCGCCGCCGTCGCCACCGCGGTCGCCTCGCTCGCGCGCGCCGGGCACGGCCGGGTGACCGCGCTGACGGCGGCCGCCCGGCGGCTCGCCGACGGCGAGCAGGCGCAGGCCGGCAGCGGCGGGCTCCTGCAGGGGCTCGCGCCCGTGCTCGGGCTGGAGTTCCCCGACACCTGGGCGGGCGTGATCGACCTGCCGGCCGCCGCGGACGACGCGGATCTGACCGCGCTGCTCGCCCATCTCGCCGGCCAGGCAGGCTCCCAGGGCCCGCTGGAGGACCTGGCGGCGGTACGCGACGGGGCCGTGCTCGCGGCGCGCCTGGTGGCGGCGGAGCGACCCGCACCGCCGCAGGTCGTCGCCGACGCCACCTACGTGGTGACCGGCGCGCTCGGCGCCGTCGGCCGCGAGCTGGTGGACGCCCTCGTCCGCCGCGGCGCCCGCCACCTGCTGCTGATCGGCCGCAAGGACCGCACCGAACTCGGCCCGGAGGCGGCGGAGTTCCTCGACCGGCTGGACCAGGCCGGCGTCACCGCCGTCTACCGCGGCGGCGGCAGCGACACCCCGCACGCGCTGGAGGCGGCGCTGTCCGCGCTGAGCCGGATGCCCGCCGTGCGGGGGGTGGTGCACGCGGCAGGCGTCGTCCACCGCACGCCCGCCGCCGAGTTGACCGCCGCCGGCATGCTCACCGAGATCGGCGCCAAGGCGTCGGGCGGCTGGTGGCTGCATCTGGCCTCCCGCGGCTGGCCGCTGGACTTCTTCGTACTGGCCTCGTCGGTCTCCGCGGTGTGGGGCACCGAGGGCCACGCGGCCTACTCCGCGGCGAACGGGGCACTGGACTCGATCGCCGCGCACCGGCGCTCGCTCGGACTGCCCGCGGTGAGCATCGCCTTCGGGCCCTGGGACCTCGCCGGCCAGGGCATGGCGGACGCCGAACTGCGCGAGCGCTCAGCCCGGTTGGGGATCGGGGCGCTCGACGCGCCCACCGGCCGGGCCGCGTTGACCGGTGCGGTGCCCGGGCCGGACGGCCTGCTGATCGCCTGCCCGCTCGACGTGGACCGGCTCCGCTCCACCATGGCCGTACTGCGGCCCCGCGGACTGTTCGCCGCCGCCGCGGGTCCGGCCCAGGCGCAGCCCGATGTGCCCTCGATCGCCGGCGAGTTGGCCGCGCTCCCCGAGCGCGAACGTGCCGCTGCCGCCCGCGCCCACGTCGCCCGGCTGGTCGCCGAGCAACTCGGCCACGCCGGCGCCTCGGACCTGCGCACCGACGTCGGCTTCTACGACCAGGGGCTCGACTCGATCACCGCCGTGGACCTCGCGGTCAGGATCGGCGCCGCCTTCGGCACCACCGTGCAGGTCACCGACGTCTTCGACCACCCGACCGTCGCGACCCTCGCCGCGCACCTGCTCGCCGGCCCCGCGCTCGTACACCGCCCGGCCCCGCAGGCCGCACCGCGGACGCCGGCGGTCGCGCGGGACGCGCAGGCCGTACCGGCCGACGAGCCGCAGCCGGCCGCGACCGGCACCCCGGCCGCCGACCCGATCGCCATCGTCGGCATGGCCGGCCGCTTCCCGCAGGCACCGACCGTCGAGGACTTCTGGGCACTGCTCAGCGAGGGCCGCGACGGCGTCACCGCACCGCCCGAGGGCCGCTGGGACGCCCACACCCTCGGCTCCGACCGGATCACCACCCTGGAGGGCGGCTACCTCGACGACGTCGACCGCTTCGACTCGGCCTTCTTCTCCGTCCCCGCCCGCGAGGCCGACAACCTCGACCCGCAGCAGCGGCTGCTGCTGGAGTCCGCCTGGCACGCCCTGGAGGACGGCGGCATCGCACCGGGACGGCTGCGCGGCACCCGCACCGGCGTCTTCGTCGGAATCGGCTACGCCGACTACGCCCGGCTGCTGGCCCGCGGCGGCACCCCGCACATCGACGCCTACTACAGCACCGGCACCGCGCTGAACGCCGCGGCAGGCCGAATCGCGTACACCCTCGGGCTCAACGGCCCCGCGATGGCCGTCGACACGGCCTGCTCATCCTCGCTGGTGGCGCTCCATCTCGCGGTGCGCTCGCTGCGCTCTGGCGAGAGCGACACCGCGCTGGCCGGCGGCGTCAACGTGCTGCTCGACCCGATGTCGTGGACCGCCGTGAGCCAGGCGCACATGCTGTCGCCGACCGGCCGCTGCCGCACCTTCGCCGCCGACGCGGACGGCTTCGCCCGCTCCGAGGGCTGCGGCGTGCTGGTGCTCAAGCGGCTCGCCGACGCCCGCCGCGACGGCGACCGGGTGCTCGCGGTGATCCGCGGCAGCGCCGTCAACCAGGACGGCGCGTCCTCCGGGCTGACCGTGCCCAACGGCGTCGCCCAGGAGGCGATGATCACCGCGGCACTCGGCGACGCGCACACCGACCCCGCCGAGGTGTCGTATCTGGAGGCGCACGGCACCGGCACCTCGATCGGCGACCCGATCGAGGTCGGCGCCGCCTGGCGGGTGCTCGGCCAGGGCCGCGCGCCGGACGAACCGCTGCTCGTGGGCTCGGTCAAGAGCAACGTCGGCCACTGCGAGACCGCGGCCGGCATGGCCGCCGTCTTCAAGACGGTGCTCGCGCTGCGGCACGACACCATCCCCGCCGACCTGCACTTCGGCGAGCCCAACCCGCACGTGCAATGGTCGGCGATGAACGTCCGGGTGGTCGACGCCGCCCACCCCTGGCCGCGCGGCTCCCGGCCGCGGGTCGCGGGCGTGTCCGGTTTCGGCTTCACCGGGACCAACGCCCATCTGATCCTCTCGGACGTGCCGTCGTCCCCCCTCCCCGACGGCACGTCCGAGACCCGCCCCGAGCCGTCCGAGCACCACCTGCTGCCGCTGTCCGCCCCCGACGCGGGCGGCATCGAGCGGCTGACCGACGCCTGGCGGGACCGGCTCGCCGGCTGCCGGGACGAGGACGTCCCCCCCCTGGTGGCCACCGCGGCCGCCGGCCGCAGCCACTTCCCCTACCGGCGGGCCGTCGCGGGCCGCGGCCGCGAGCAGCTGCTCGCGGCGCTCGACGAGCGCACCCCGGTCGCGCTGGCCCGGGCCGGCGCGCCGCGGGTCGCCTTCCTCTTCACCGGGCAGGGCAGCCAGTTCTTCGGCATGGGCCGCGAGCTGTACGAGACCGAGCCGGTCTTCCGGGACGTCTTCGACGCCTGCGACCGGGTCGTCGCCCCCGCCCTGGGCAGCTCCCTGACCGACCTGGTCCTCTACGGCGACGACCGCACCGCGATCAACGAGACCCGTGTCACCCAGCCGGCCCTGGTCACCCTGCAGACCGCGCTGGCAGCCCTGTGGGAGTCCTGGGGAGTACGCCCCGCGGTGGTGCTCGGCCACAGCGTCGGTGAGATCTCCGCCGCCATGCAGGCAGGGGCGATGGACCGCGCCACCGGGCTCGCGCTGATCGCCGCACGTGCCCGGCTGATGCAGGGCACCCGGCGCGGCGCGATGCTGGCGATCGCCGCGCCCGAGGACAGCGTCCGGGAGTGGACCGAGGGCCTGGAGCTGGACGTGGCGGTGCTCAACGGCCCCGAGGCCACCGTGGTCTCCGGCGATCCCGACGCGGTCGACGCGCTCGCGGCCCGGCTGAAGTCCGAGGGCGTCAAGGCGCGCAAGCTCGCCGTCTCGCACGCCTTCCACTCACGGCTGCTCGAACCGGCGATGGACGAGTTCTCCGCGCTGCTCGACACGTTCACCTTCGCCGACCCGCACACCCCGCTGATCACCAACGTCACCGGGCGGCTCGCCGGCCCCGGCGAGTACGACGCCGCCTACTGGCGGCGGCACGCCCGCAACCCGGTCCGCTTCCTCGACGGGCTGCGCCAGCTCGGCGAACTGGACATCGACGTCTGCCTGGAGATCGGCCCCGACCGCACCCTGGTCAACCTGGTCAAGGGCGCCGGCCTCACCCCGCCCTGCGGCGTCGCCCCGTCGCTGCGCCGCGGCTCGGCGGACCGCGCCGGACTGCTCGGCGCCGTCCGGGTCCTCTACGAGGCCGGGCAGGACCTCGACTGGCGGCGCGTGCACGCCGCCGCCGGCCACGACGACAGCGCACCGCGCTACCCGTTCGCCCGCACCCGGCACTGGACGGCCGCGGCGGCCGAGTCCGCCCCCGGCGCCGAGCCGGCCGCGGCGGGACCTGCCTGGGGTACGGAGCTGCGCTCGCCGGGCCTGCGCGGCAGGGTGTGGCGCACCGAGCGCACCACCGCCTATCCGGCGCACCTGACCGACCACCGGCTGTTCGGCACCGTGTCGGTGCCCGGCGCGTCGCAGACCGCGACCGTGCTGTCCGCCCTCGGGCAGGGCGGCGCACCGGTGGAGCTGGCCGACCTGTACTTCCCGCGCGCGCTGGTGCTGCACGACGGCGAGCGCTACGAGCTGCAGATCGTCGAGGAGCTGGGCAGCGGGCAGGTGAGCGTCCACAGCCTGGTCGACGCCGACCGCGACGAGTGGCAGCAGCACCTGTCCGCCCGGATCGTGCCGCAGGCCGACCTGACGGCCCCGCCGGCCCCCGCCCCGCGGGCCTTCGCCGCCGCGGCCGAACGCCACCTCACCGGCGCGGACTTCTACGGCCACCTGCGCGCGCTCGGCTACCACCTCGGCCCCTCCTTCCGCTGGATCGACGAGGTGTGGATCCGCGGCGACGAGGCGCTGATCCGCTACGCCGAGCCCGACGACCCGCGCGAGGCCCCCGCCTCCTACGAGATCCACCCGGGGCTGCTGGACTCCGTCCTGCAGAGCGCCGTGGTCTTCACGGTGGGCACCGCGGCGGAGGGCGAGCCGGCCGAGGAGGCCGGCCTCGCCATCCCGTTCGCGCTGGCCCGGGTGGCCTTCCCCGGCCGCCCGGCGCCCGGCAGCACCCTGTGGGGCCACATCACGGCGACCCGGCACACCGGCGGCGACGACGGCCTGATGCAGGTCGAATCGGCCGACCTGCACCTCTTCGACGGCACCGGCCGTACGGTGCTGGCCGCCGACGACTTCCGCTTCCGGCGCGCCCCGCGCTCGGTCCTGGAACGCTCGCTGCGCGGCGGCGTCCCGCACGCCTACCAGCTCCTGTGGCGCGACACCCCCGCGCTGCCGTCCACCGACTCCGCTCGGCGCCCGCTGCGGGTCGCCCTGCTGGGCGCCGAGTCCAAGCCCGGCCGCGCCCTCCGCGACGCCCTGGAGTCCTACGGGCACCGGGTGGACGCCCCCGCACCCGGCGCCGCCCCGCCCGCCGGCACCGAGCTGGTGGTCGACGCCCGCTTCGCGGAGGAGCCGGACGAGCAGGTCACCGCCGAGCCCGGCGAGGGCGAACGGGCCCGCGACGAGGGCGGGTCCGCCGCCTCGGCGCTGGGCGCGACCACCGCGCTGGCCCGCGGGCTGCGCGCGGTGGAACAGGACGTGCCCTACGCCGTGCTGGCCCCCGAGGGGGACGAACAGGCGCCGGTCACCGAGGCGTTGTGGGGGATGCTCGCGTCCGTCGAGGCCGAGCAGCCCGGCCGGCTGCTGCTGAGGCTGGGACTCGGCGCGGACTGGCAGCCGGACGTCGTGGCCAGGGCGCTGGACCGCGAGCTCGACGCCGCGGTCGCCGAACCGCGGCTGCTGGTCGGCGCAGACGGCGTACGTGCGGCGCGGCTGTCCGCCGTACCGCCCGCCGCCGGCGACGTACCACCGAGCGGCGGCGCCGCGCTGGTCACCGGCGGGCTCGGGGCACTCGGCCTGAGCGCCGCCGCCGCGCTGGGACGGGCCGGCTTCTCCGCGGTCACCCTGATGGGGCGCTCGGAACCGGACGCCGCGGCGCGGGCCGTGATCGCCGAACTCACCAGCAGCGGGCTGCGGGTGGACGTGGTGCGCGGTGACGTCACCGACCCGGCGGACTGCCGGGCCGCGGTCGCCACCGCCGCCGCCGGGGCACCGCTGCGTGCGGTGCTGCACCTGGCGGGCGCGACCTCCGACCGGGCCTTCGACCAGCTCACCGAGGACGACTTCGGCACGGCCTTCGCCGCCAAGGCCGCGGGCGCCGTGCAGTTGGCGGCGGCGCTGGAGGGCCAGGAGCTCGACGCCCTGGTGCTCTTCTCCTCGGCCTCCGCCGTCCTCGGCTCCGCCGGCCAGGCCAACTACGCCGCCGCCAACGGCTTCCTGGCCGGGCTCGCCCGCCGCCTGCGGGCAACGGGCGTCCCCGCGACCACCGTCGACTGGGGGCCCTGGATCCCGTCGGGCGGCGGCGGCCTCGCCGACTCCGCCGCCGTGCGCGCCGCGGCGGCCAGGCAGGGGCTGCGCCCGCTCACCGACCCCGAGGCCGAGGACCTGCTCAAGGTCGCGCTCGGCGGCGACCCGCGCCGGCTGGTGGCGGTCGCCCTCGACGCCGACGCCTACGCGGAGGCGTCGGCGACCCGCTGCGGCGGAACGCGGGCCGGGCTGCTGGACGGCGCCCTGCTGCGCCGCCCCGCCGGCCCCCCGCGCCAGGCGGCCGCGCCGCCCGACCGCGGCAGGCTGCGCGACGAACTGGCCGGGCTGCCGCCCGAGTCCAGGGACGAGCGGCTGCGCAAGGAACTGCGGGAGATGGTCGACGCGACGGTCGGCGCAGAGACGGCAGCCGACGACGACCTCGGCTTCGCCGAGGCCGGGCTCGACTCGATCATGATCATCGACCTGCGCACCCGGCTGTCCGACGCCGTGGGCCACGACCTGCCGGCCACGGTGGCGCTCGACCACCCGACCGTCGCACGCCTCGCGGCCCACACCCTCGGCCTGCTCTTCCCGGTCCCGGCACCAGCGGCGCCACCGGTCCCCGCGACCGGCACCGCAGCCGCACCCGCACCTGAATCCGACGGCGTACCCGCGTACGGTCCGCCGCCGTCCACCCCCGGAGCAGCGGAAGTCCCCGCGCAGGAGAGCGGGGACCTGGCCGGACTGTCCTTCGACGAGCTGCTGCAGGCCGTGCAAGCAGATGTGACCACAGAGAAATGAGGCGGGACAGCATGGACGCCGATGAGATACGCCGGCTGATGGAGGACCAGCTGAAGCACTCCCGCCGCCTCCAGGCCAGGATCCGCGAGCTGGAGGACGAGCGGCACGCCCCGCTGGCCGTCGTCGGCATGGCGCTGCGGCTGCCCGGCGGGCTCGACTCGCCGGACGGCTACTGGGACTTCCTGCGCGGCGACGCCACCGCCTACCGGCCGATCCCCGAGGACCGCCCCGGCCTGCGGGCCGTCTACGACCCCGTACCGGGCAAGCCAGGCCGCTCCTACGTCGACCAGGCGGGCTTCCTGGACGACATCGCGCACTTCGACGCCGACTTCTTCGGCATCTCCCAGCGCGAGGCCAAGCTCCTCGACCCGCAGCAGCGCATGCTGCTGGAGACCGCGTGGGAGGCGCTGGAGCGGGCCGGGGTGCCGGTACGCCGCTCCGACCGGCTCAACGTGGGCGTCTACCTCGGCATGATGGCGTCCGAGTACCTGGAGCGTCTTGAGGATCGCGCGGACACCACCGGCATCGACCCGTACTACACCACCGGCGGCGGCCTGTGCTTCGGCGCCGGGCGGATCAGCCACGTGATGGGCTTCAGCGGCCCGGTGCTCAGCGTCGACACCGCATGCTCGTCCTCGCTGACCGCACTGCACCTGGCCGCCCGCGGTCTGCGGGCCCGCGAGTGCGAGTACGCGCTGCTGTGCGGCTCCAACCTGCTGCTGTCCGCCAACTTGATGGTCTCGCTCAGCCAGACCAGGGCCCTGTCGCCGACCGGCAGGTCGAAGTCGTTCCTGGCCTCCGCCGACGGCTACGGCCGCGGTGAGGGCGTCGGCGTGCTGGTGCTGATGCGGCTGGCCGACGCCGAACGCCAGGGCCGCCCGGTGCTCGCGGTGCTGCGCGGCACCGCCGTCAACCACGACGGCGCCGCCTCCGGGCTCACTGCCCCCAACGGCCCCGCCCAGCAGGAGGTCATCCGCGCCGCGCTCGACGACGCCCGGGTCGACCCCGCGGAGATCGGCTGGATCGAGGCGCACGGCACCGGCACCGCGCTGGGCGACCCCATCGAGGTCGGCGCCCTCGACGGGGTGATCGGCGCCGCCGTGCGCGAGCGCGGCTTCCCGCTGCCCATCGGCAGCGTCAAGTCCCGGCTCGGGCACCTGGAAGCCGCCTCGGGCATCGCCGCGCTCATCAAGACCGTCCTGATGCTGCGGCACGGCGAGATCCCGGCGGCCGCCGCCGAGGACGACGGCCCGCTCAACCCGCACATCCCCTGGGACGCGACCGGCTTCACCGTGCCGCGGACCAACCAGCCCTGGCCCGAGCAGCTGCCCCGGCGGATCGCCGGCGTCAACTCCTTCGGCATGAGCGGCACCAACGCGCACGCGCTGCTCGAGGCGTACGCACCGGCGGCCGGGGACGCGACGGCCGCCGCTGGCGAGGACATCGAGGACGGCGGGCCGGAACTGCTCACCGTCTCCGCGAAGGACCCGGCGGCGCTCGCGATACTCGCCGGACGGCTCGCCGACCGGCTCCGCAAGGGCGACCCCGGGCAGACCGCGTCGCTGTGCCACACCCTGCGCTGCGGCCGGGCCGCCCATCCGGTACGGATCGCGGTCACCGGCAGCAGCGCCGCCGAGCTGGCCGACGAGCTCGACGCCGGCGTCGAGGGGCTGTCCGACGCTGCCCCGGCGACGCGCGCCGAACGCGCCGTGGTGCCGCGCGAGCTGACCCTGCTGCCGGGCTCCGACGACACGGAGCTGTCCGCGGCGGTCGAGGTGCTGCTGCAGGCCGTGCCCGCCGCCCGCGGCGGCGACTCTGCGCCGCCCGCCGGGCAACTGGCGGCGCTGCTGGCGGAGTTCGGCCTACGGGTCACCCTCGGCGACCGTCCGGCCGGCCGCGGACCGACCCGGCTGCGCTGGCAGACGGGCGGCGAGCCGCACGAGGCGCCGCTGACCGGCGGCCGGCCGCAGGACGCGCACCGGCTGCTGCTCGGCGCACTCGGCGAACTGTTCGCCGCCGGAGCCGAGTTGCGCCTTGACGCCCTGCGGGCACCCGGTGCGCGGCTGCTCGGCGACCTGCCCACCTACCCCTTCCAGCGGCGCCGCTTCTGGATCGACGAGCCCGCGATGGGCGCCGCAGCCCGCACCGCCGGAGCCGGCGCCGAGGCAGCCGGCCCTGCCGCACCCGACCCGCGGGACACCGCGGCCGTCGAGGCCTTCCTGCTCGGCCAGTTGCAGGAGGTGCTGCACTCCGACGAGCCCCTCGACCCGGCGCTGTCCTTCCTGGACGGCGGCGGCGACTCCTTCATCTCGACCCTGTTCATCACCCGCGTCGAGGAGCACTACACGTTCGGGCTGACGGCCGAGGAACTGGCGCTCGACCTGCCGCTGACCGAACTGCTCGGCTCGCTCGCCCGGGACATCACCGCCACCGCCGAGGCCGATCCCGCGGCGGCCGGCCGATGAACGCCCGCCAGGCGGTGGCCCCCCGGCCGGCGGACGCCGCCGCCGCGTTCGTCCGGCCCAGGCCCGTCGCCGAGCCGCGGCTGCGCCTGGTGGTGATCCACCACGCCGGCGGTTCGGCGGCCGCGTACTTCCCGCTGAGCCGGCTGCTGCCGCAGGACTGGGAGCTGCTGCTCCTCGACCTGCCCGGGCGGGGCAAGAGCCACACCCAGCCGCCGCTGGCCGACATGGCACGCCTGGCGGCCTGGACCGCGGACCGGATACGCCCCTGGGCGGACGGCGTGCCCCTCGCGCTGTTCGGCCACAGCCTCGGCGCGGTCGTCGCCCACGAGACGGCCCGGCTGCTTGAGGCCGACGGCGTGGCCCCCGCATGGGTCGGGGTGTCCGGCAGGGCCGCCCCCGGCCACCGGGTCCCGGACGGCCTGCCCGACACCGACCTGCCCGACGACGAACTCATGCGCCGCCTCGCCCTCATGGGCGGCATGCATCCGCGGATCGACGAACTCCCGGAGTTCCGGGCGCGCTTCCTGCACCTCGTACGCAACGACCTGCGGGCGGTGGCCGGTTACCGGCCCGACCCCGCGCGTCCGCCGCTCGGCATGCCGCTGACCGCCTTCGGCGCGACCGACGACCATGTCGCGCCGCCCGCCACCCTGCCCGGCTGGGTCGCCCAGACCCGGGCGCGGTTCGGACGGCTGGTCTTCGACGGCGGGCACTTCCACTTCCTGGGTCCGGCCTTCCCCGACTTCGCGGTCCGGCTGGTCCAGGAGATCCACCAGGCGCTGCAACCGGCCACGACCGGACGCCAGGTGTTCCAGCCCAGCACCGTGTGACCCCGTCAGGAAGGCTCCGGCTCATGACGCAGCAACCCGTACCGGACATCCGTCCGCTGATGAGCGCGTTTCCGACCGGTGTGTCGGTCATCACCTCGCGCGCACCCGACGGCGTGCCCTGGGGCATGACCTGCACCTCGCTGTGCAGCGTGGCCCTCGACCCGCCGACCCTGCTGGTCTGCCTGCGCCGCGGCAGCCCGACACTGCAGGCCATCCTGGACAGCGGCGCCTACACGATCAATCTGCTGCACCAGGCGGCCCGCGGCACCGCGGAACTCTTCGCCTCGGGCGCCCCCGACCGCTTCGAGAGGACCCGCTGGTCGATGGAGGGCCCCGCCTGCGGCCCGCACCTGGTCGAAGCCGCCCACACCATCGCGGACTGCCGTGTCGCCGACGTGCACGAGATCGGCGACCACGCGGTGGTCATGGGCGCGGCCGTCGCCGTCACCCAGCTGTCCTCGCAGTGGCCGCTGCTGTACGGCATGCGCCGTTACGGGGCGTGGGCCGAATCCGGGCAGGACGTCCACCTCTACTATGACTTCATCTCCTGACCGGGCGACCGCCACGGTCGCACCACCGGTACCGCGCGCCAGGGAACGCCCGCTCCAGCTCACCGCGGCGGCGGCCGGGCAGCTGACCCTCGACGCGATGTTCGCCAGGGTCGCCGCCCGCAAGCCCGACCACACCGCTGTCCGGGTCGGCACGGGCCGGCTCACCTACCGGGGCGCCGAGCAGCGCGCCCGCCAGCTCGCCTCGCTGCTCGTCCTGGGCGGGGTGCAGCTCGGTGACCCCGTCATCGTCTACTGCGTCGACCACCGCAGGTCGCTGGTGGCCCAGCTGGCGGTACTCAAGGCCGGCGGGGTCTGCGTACCCGTGCCCGCGGGCACCCCCGACGCGGCGCTCCGGGAGATCGCCGCGCTCAGCGGGGCGCAGACCGTGCTGTGCGGGCAGGCCCACCGCAACTCCTGGGGCCTTGTCCGGCTCGTCGTGCCCATGGACGACCCCGCCACCTGGCAGCGTGCCGAGGCCGTACGCCCCGACGACTCGCTGCCCAGGTCCAGCCCCATCGACCCGGCGTATCTGCTGCTCGCCCCCGGCACCGGCACGGTGCCGGGGCCGACCGGTGAGCTCATCGACCACCGCGCCTGGCAACTGGCCGCCGCCGCCCGCATCCAGCGGGTCGGCGCGGCCGAGCACGGTATCGAGATCCGCCAGCCCGCCCCCGGCGGCCCGGTGACCCTCGCCGCGCTCTGGTGGGCCGTCGCGTCGGCCGGCACGCTCTACTGCGGGGCGCCGGAAGGTGCGCTCACCCGCTCGCCGGTCGCCGTGCTCACCCCGCAGGAGTACGACCGGCTGCTGGTCCCCGGCGCGCCGGGGCCGCGCACGGTCGTCCTCATCGGCGACCCCTGCTCCGAGGAGCTCGCGACCCGGCACCGCGAGCTGCTTCCGACGTCCCGGCTCTGGGCGGAATTCGCCCCGGCCGGCGGGGCGTTGCCGTGGACGGCGCTCGACCTGTCCCACCCGGTGCCGCGGACCCGGTCCGGCGGCGGCCGGCGCCGCGGCCTGAACGTCGGCGGCGCGGTCGCGGGCGTCCGCATCCAGGTCCTCGACGACCGCGGCGCCGCAGCGCTCCCCGGCGCCGTCGGCGAGGTCTGCGCGGTGGGCCCGGCCCTCGCCTTCGACCGCGTCTTCCACCACACCCCAGGCCGCCCCTTCAACCCCGACCCGGGCCCAGTCCTCCACGCCGCCCTCAGCGGCCGCCACACCCCCACGGATTTCCTGACGGTCTTCCCCCCACCCTGACCCCTGGTCCCGCACCAAACCACCCCACCCCCTCGCGCCAGGCGGCCCCCCGAGGGGCGCGGGGGCCTGCGCGCGCAACCACGACGCGCCGGGGGGCCAGCATGCCCACCCCGGGTGGCAGTCACCCGAGGGGCGCGGGGAACTGCGCGCTCAGCCCCGACGCAGCGTGGAGCCAGCCAGCTCACCTCGGGTGGCACTCACCCCAGGGGCGCGAGGAACTGCGCGCGCAACCACGACGCCCCGGAGCCCGGCGGGGAGGGACTGGGGCAGCGCCCCGGTAGGAGCCCCCCACCGGAGTGGAGGTGGTGGGGGGCGTGGCCGCAGGCCCGGTGCGGGCGTCAGTCCGCCGGGTTGGCCGGGGAACGCCGAGCCGCCATCAGCGACCTGATCGCCGGCCCGGGCCGGAAGATCGACGAGGGCCGCGCCAGCAGATGCTGCATGTCCAGCAGGACCAGATGCGACTCCCGCGAGACATGCGTCGCCAGCATCAGCCGGCGCACGTACCGGTTGACCACCCCGGTCCCCAGCGGCCGCGGCCCCACCGTCTCGGGGTACATGAAGTCGCTGCCGGTGGACATCTGCCACGGCGTGGCGATCGCCGCCGCGGCCTTGCGGTAGTACGCCCGCGCCATCCGCGCGGACGCCCGCCCCTCCTGGTCGAGGGTCTCGCCGAGGGCCACCGCCTCCATCGCGCCGACAGTCATACCCTGCCCGTACAGCGGGTTGAAACTGCAGATGGCGTCGCCCAGGGCGACATAGCCGGTCGGCAGGGTGCGCAGCCGCTCGAAGTGGCGCCGCCTGGCCTGCGGGTAGGTGAACTTGTGCGCGCGCGGCCCGTCCAGCGGCTCGGCCGAGGCGAGCAGCTTGGCGACATGCGGGTCGGGCAGCGCCTCGGCGAACTCGGCGAAGCCCTCCGGGTCGGTCGGCGCGTGGGAGCGGTGCCAGCCGCCGAGGGTCACCATCCACCGGTCGCCCTCGACGGCGAAGACCGCCGCCGCACGCTTGTCGTGCGGCGGCACCGCCGACATCAGGTAGAGCAGGCCGCCGCCGATGCGGTCGCCCGGCTGCCGGCGCAGCACCCTCGTGGTGTAGCCGACGTCGATCTTGACCTTGGTGACCGCGGGTGCCGGGCACTCCAGCCGCCTGAGCCAGGCGTCGGTGCGGTCGCCGCTGCGGCCGGTCGCGTCCACGACGAGGTCGGAGCGCAGGATCTCGCCGCCGTCCAGCACGACCCCGCAGACCCGGCCGGGCGTGCCGTGCAGGTCGATGACGGAGACCTGGTCGCGTATCGCGACGTTGGGCAGTGCCCTGACCCGCTCGCGTACGGTGTGCTCCAGATACGCCCGGGTCAGGCTGATGCCGAGCTTGCCGCTGCTGAACCTGGTGCGCAGCGAGCCCATCTGATGGAACAGCAGGTCCCACCCGGCGTCGTAGGGCACCGCCCCGCCGCGGATCAGCTCGTCGGTCAGCCCGGGGAAGACCCCGTCGAGCACCTGCCGGCCGCTGATCAGCAGAGCGTGCGCGTGGCCGCTCTGCGGGACGCCGCGGCGGTCGCTCGCCCCGTCGGGCAGGGTGTCCCGGTCGATGACCGTGACCCGGTCGAACCTGGTCGACAGCACGGCGGCGGAGACGAGTCCGCTCATCGAGCCGCCGACGACGACCGCATGTCCACCGATTGTGCCCACAGATCCTCCAGGCCTCGCGACCAACTGGACAAAGGAGCCGACTGGACAAAGGAGTCCAAGTCGATTCTTCGCTCGAGGAGGGGAAGTGGCATCTCCCTGATTGCTGGCACTTGCGCGGCCTATCCGACCGCGCAAGTGCGCCTAGCAGCCGAAGAGATTGGGAACGGCGAGCCCGAGTTGTGCCCGATCGGGTTCCACAGCCCGGATTTTCGTCGGTGCTGTTAATAGGACATCGACGTTCACAACGCTGCCAGGATCAATCTGAAATGGTCCGGCCTGGCCGACCACCACGTCGAACCTGCCGCCGCCCACCGTTCTGGAAACCGCTTCGATCAACCACATTCCCGAGGGGATGTGAGCGATGTTCCACCGATCGGTGGAGTTGCCGCTGCGACAGCAGCGGGTGGCCTTCCGGCCGTTGAGCGACATCGGGAATGCGGCCAGGTAGACGGGCTCGCGCAGCAGTCCGTCGCTGCGTCTGGTGCGCCCGGTCACCGAGCCGTAGGTGAAGTGTGTCGCGTCGGCGCCCGCCACCATGTCGACGATGGAGCTGCCGAGCGAGCTGATCCGCCGGTACTTTCCAGGCGAAACCCCGACAACTTTCGTGAACCGTGAGGTGAACGCCCCGAGGCTCGCGTAGCCCACCTCGTCGGCGATGTCCGCGATGCTCCGCTCCGACCGCAACAGCCTGCGGCGGGCCTGCTCCATCCGTACTGCGAGCAGGAAACCGGAAGGAGTCAGTCCGGTCTCCTGGTGGAACAATCTGGCCATGTGGCAGGGGCTCAGCCTGGCCATACGCCCGAAGTCGGCGATGGACAAGTTGCCCTCGAAGCCCTCATGAATGCCTTGAACCACCCATTCGATCTCGGTTCGCACCCGTGCTCAGCCTCCCCGTATTGGGCCGCACGTGACAACTCGGTCACGATAACCACGTGCTATGTGCCAGGTCAAGGAGTCCCAGTCCCACGGTTGTCGAGCGGAACTGAGCAATCCGGGCGATGCGTGCGAGGTGTCACGGACGCACGCTTGTGGTGTCTACTTGATTGAGCGACTCGATCTGGACGGGGGATCATGCAGCTGGAATTGTTGGGGCCCATTCGCTTCTGGCGGCACGGTGAGGAGGTGTCGCTCGGCCCACCGAAGCAGCGCGCCGTACTGGGCCTGCTGGCCGGCCGGCTCGGCGAGATCGTCAGCGTGGAGCAGATCGTCGACGGGGTGTGGGGCCGTGAGCTGCCGCAGTCCGCGGCCAGCGGCGTCCACACCTACGTGGCCGGCCTGCGGCGGGTGCTCGACCCGGCCCGCGGCCGGCGCAAGTCCGGCGGCGTGCTGGTCTCGGCGAGCGGCGGGTACTGCCTGCGGCTGCCGGCCGAGGCGGTCGACGTCCAGCTGTTCAGCCGGCACCACACCGCGGCACGCAGCCTGCTGGCCAACGGCCAGGCCGAGGCGGCGATCGGCCAGCTGGAGCGGGCGCTCGGGCTGTGGCACGGCGACGCGTACGCCAACGTGCCCGGCCCGTTCGCCGAGATCGAGCGGGTGCGGCTGACCGAGTCACGGCTGATGGCGGTGGAGGAGTGGGCCGACCTGCTGCTCCACGCCGGCTGGCACAACCAGGTGATCCCCGCGCTGGTCGGCCATGTCGGCCGGGAGCCGCTGCGCGAGCGGCTGCGGTCGCTGCTGATGCTGGCCCTCTACCGCTGCGGGCGGCGGGCGCACGCGCTGGGGGTCTACCGGGAGACCAGGGAGCTGCTGATGGCCGAGCTGGGCGTCGAGCCCGGCCCCGAACTGAGCGCGCTGCACGAGCAGATACTCAACGGGCACCCGGCCCTGATGCCCCGTACGGTGCCCGGAAGTGTGCAACTGTTGCGCTCGATGACGGCGGCGCCCGCTGGTGTCGACCGCTGGCAGACGGCCGAACCGCGGCCGCAGGCCAGGCAGTCCCCTGCGGCCGGGGTGGCCGCCCGCAGGGTCCCGTACTCGCGGCAGCCGGCCGGCTACACCGCGGTGGCGGAGGGCTCGCGGTAGCCGCTGTGCAGCTCCCGGGTGGTGCCGACGCCGGGCATCTGGTGCGGCAGGGCGAGCAGCACCGGCGGCCGGAACCACTCCGCGGGGCGCGGGGTCAGGATGATCCGGTCGTGCCGCTCGGCCGATACCGGGTCCTGGTCCCGGATCGTCAGCGGCCCGGTACAGTCCACCAGTTGGACCGGTTGCCGCCACTGTCTGGTACGACAGCCGGCGGCGCCGGGTTCCGGGAGCGTGGCCGCGTGCAGATACCAGGTGCCGGCCGGGATCCCGGTGAGCCGGAAAGGGCCCGGCGCCTGCAGGACCGCGGACACCGCGGGCCTGCCCTGCAGGATGGGGCTGTCGAAGAGGCCGACGAAGACCTCGGTGCGACCGGTGCGCCAGGGCCGTACGTAGCCCGAGACGCTGTTCCTGCTGCCGCCCGGCCGCTGCGGCGGGCGGGGCAGCGGCGCCGCGGTCGCGCTCTGCCGGTACTGCGTCGGCGGCAGGCCCACGGATTCGGTGAACCTGCGGGTGAAACTGCCGATGCTGCTGTAGCCGACCTGCGCCGAGATGTCGGACACCTTCAATGAGGTGTCGAGAAGCAGGCGCTTCGCCTCCGCCAGCCGGACCGCACTCAGAAAGCGTCCCGGAGTGACCCCCGTGGTCCGCCGGAAGGAGCGCAGGAAATGGAACTTGCTCACCAGCACCATGCGCGCCAGTTCGTCGAGGGTGAGCGGCTCTCCGTACTTGTCACGGATGACCGCCACGGCGCGCTGAACTATGTACTCCATGAAACACTCCCAGGTCGTGAGGGTTCAATCGAAATACTCACAAACCGACGGGGCAGCCAGAGTGGCGCACGACCGCATAAGGAAGTACTCGGGTAAATCATTTATTTCACGCCGATTATCGGCGCGCAAATAACGCATTGCATCCCAGAGTCCCCCGTGAGTTCCCGTCACGCTCTGTGCTATAGAGGCGGTGTTGAACCGATGTAGCGTGAGTTGATCCTTGCATCTCCGCGCCCCCGGTGTCTTCTTCATCCTTGCGAATCAGCCAGATCTCGGGTGTATTCGCAGGTCAGAAGCTTCCAGTGGGCGTATAGACGCTCTTTAGGCGGCACCGGCAGAATCGACTGACGCCGAGTGGAATGCCAGGCAAGGTTGTTCCGCGACGGCAGCGTGCGGTGAAGTCAGATGCTCTGCGGCAACTGAGAGGGTCACGCTATGTCGAGTCATCAAGTGCAACTTCTTTTCGTGGACCTTGCCTTGATCGTGATCCTCGCCCGTGGACTCGGCCATGTTGTCGCCCGTTTTGGGCAGCCTGCGGTGATCGGTGAGATCCTCGGCGGGATCCTGCTCGGGCCCACGCTTCTGGGCGGTGCGGTCGACACGCTCTTTCCCGCGGGCGTACGTCCGCTGCTGACCGGAATGGCCGATGTGGGCGTCGCGCTGTTCATGTTCACCGTCGGCCTGGAGATCGAGAGCCGGCAGCTGCGCGGCCGCGGCTGGCTGACCACGGGCACCGCACTCGGCTCGATGCTGGTGCCGTTCTCGCTGGGCATCGGCATGGCCTTCTACCTGCTGCACAACCACCCGACGGACCGGCACGCCACCTTCATCGTCTTCATCGGCCTGTCGGTGTCGGTGACGGCCTTCCCGGTACTGGCCAGGATCCTCACCGACCGGGGCCTGTCCCGCACCACTCTCGGCGGCATCGCGCTGGCCACCGCCGCGATGGTCGACGTGCTGGCCTGGACCGGGCTCGCCGGGGTCCAGGCCGTCGCCGCCGACGGCGGGCAGCACTGGCGGCTGATCCTCGCCGTTCCCTACGCGCTGGTCATCGTGCTGTTCGTCCGCCCGCTGCTGGGCTGGCTGGTCGGCAACGGCACCCGGATGCGCCCGCAGAGCCCCAGCGCGGTCCTCGTGGTGCTGGTCGGCATCCTGCTGTCGGCCGCGGCCACCGAGGCGATGGGCCTGCACTTCATCTTCGGCGCCTTCATCTTCGGCCTGGTCACCCCCAAAGGGCAGGCCGTGCGCGCCTTCCACACCGAGATCACCGACCACATCGGGCGGATCTCCGGCCTGCTGCTGCCGGTGTACTTCATGGTCGCCGGCCTCGGCGTGGACCTGAGGCACTTCGGCACGACCCAGGCCGGTGAGCTGGGCGTCATCCTGCTGGTCGCGATGGCCGGCAAGTTCGGCGGCACCTACGTCACCGCCCGGCTGCTGAAACTGCCCGGCAGACCGGCCTGCGCACTCGCTGCCCTGATGAACACCCGAGGACTGACCGAGCTGGTGATCCTCGGCGTCGGCAAGCAGCTCGGCCTGCTGGACGGCCCGCTGTACTCGCTCATGGTCGTCATGGCCGTCGTCACCACGATGATGACCGGCCCGTTGCTGAACCGGATCTACAACCGTCCTGTCGTGGTGCCCGAGACGCCCGGCGTCCGGCTGCCGGAAATTGAGACAGTGCCGTCGGCCTAGCCGTGAGAGGTGGGGAGGAGCACGGATGCAGCTGATCGAACGCAGTGCGGAACTGTCCGAGATCGACGACCTGCTCGGCGAGTGCGCGGCCGGCACCGGAGGCGCGGTCCTGATCAGCGGTGCCATGGGATGCGGCAAGTCCGAGCTGCTGACCGCGCTGCTCAAGCGGGCCTCCGAGCAGGGGTACGTCGTCCTGGACGCGGTCTGCTCGGCGGCCGAGCAGCGCTCTCCCGGCGGGGTGCTCAACCAGCTGCTGCGCTGCACCGCCCCGATGGGCGGCGCCGGCTCCGGTGACACGGCCGGCGTCTCGCCCCTGCTGGAACGGGTCGGCGCCTTCCCGCCGTTCGCCGACCAGGACCCGGGGGCCGACGAGGCGGCGCTGCACCCCGCGGTCACCGAGGCGCTGCGTCGGCTGGTGCTGTGGGTGCTCGACACCGCCGAGCACACCCCGGTGCTGCTCTGCGTCGACGACATCCAGCTGGCCGACGACATCTCGCTGTACTGGCTGCTGCAACTGGTGCGCCAGCTGCGGTCGTCCAGGATCGCGCTGGCCCTCACCGAGTGCCCGCTGTCCCGGCCGGTCTACCCGCGGCTGCGCGCCGAGCTGATGCGGCAGCCCAACTACCGGCGCATCACGCTGGGCCCGCTGACCCCCGGCGGGGTCAGCGAGCTGATCGCCGACCACCTCGGCAGCCTGGCCGCCGCGGAACTGGGCGCCGCCTGCCACGCGGCCAGCGGCGGCAACCCGCTGCTGGTGCGGGCGCTGGCCGAGGACAACCTCGGCGCCGCCCCGGGCCACCGGCACGCCGCCGACGTACGGCTGTCCTGCGGCGAGGCCTACCGCGACATGTACCTGAGCCTGCTGCACCGGGGCAGCACCCCGCTGCTGCGGATGGCCCAGGTGCTCGGCATCCTCGACGGCGACCTCGGCGACGGCCTGATCCTGCCGGGCGCGCTGCTCGGCGGCGAACCCGCCGAGATCGCCAGGGCCGAGCAGGCGCTGCGCTCCGCCGGCCTGCTCGCCGGCCGCCGGCTGCGCGGACCCGCCGCCCGGCAGGCCGTCCTGGACAGCCTCAGCGCCGCCGAGCGCGGCGACCTTCACCAGCGCGCCGCCCAGTTGCTCTACCGCGAGGGTGCCTCCGTCACCCGGGTGGCCAGCCACCTGCTGGCCTGCGACGAGATCACCGAGCCCTGGGCGGGCACCGTGCTGCGCGAGGCGGCGGAGAGGCACCTGGCCGGCAACCGCGCCTCCGAGGCGCACGCCTGCCTCGACGCGGCCCTGCGGATCTGCCAGGACGAGGGCGAGCAGGTCTGCCTCAAGGCCCTGCTCGCCTCGACCGCGTGGGCGCTCAACCCCTCCATCAGCGCACCGCACCTCGGCGAGCTCGCCGTCGCCCTCCGCGACGGCCGGCTGCCCGACCGGCACGCGCTGATGCTCGCCAAGTACCTGCTGTGGCACGGCCGTTTCGACGAGGCGGTGGACGCCGTCCAGCGGATGGTCGAGCGCGAGGAACTCGCCGACCCCGGCTGGGCGGTGGAGGTGCGGGCCACCCGCGAACTGCTGTCCGCCTCGTATCCGGTGCTGGTCACCCAGCACGGCCGCGGCGGCCGCCGCCCCGCCCTCGACGCCGCCCACCGCTCCCGCTCCGACGAGGACCCGCGGGTGCGCGGCGCCGCTGCCCTCTCACACGTTCTGGCACATGGCCCGGACGACGCCGTCGCCTCGGTCGCGGAAGAGGCGATGCGGGCCATGCGGCTCGGCAAGAACACCCAGGAGTGGCTGATGTGCGCGGTCGCCGCGCTGGCCTTCTCCGACCGGCTCGACGCGGCGGGCAGCTGGTGCGACCACTGGCTCGAGGAGTCACGGGCCCGCCATGTCCCGCTGTGGGTGGCGGAGTTCTCCTCGCTGCGGGCCGGGATCGCGCTGCGCGAGGGCCGCCCGATACGCGCCAGGCTGCTCGCCGAGGCCGCGCTCGCCCAGGTGCCCGCCGACAGCTGGGGTGTCTGCATCGGCGGCCCGCTGGCCAACCTGGTGGAGGCCGCCACCGACACCGGCGACGTCGAGGCGGCCGCGGCCTACCTGCAGTTCTCCTTCCCCGAGGGGATGTACTCCAGCCGGTTCGGGCTGTACTTCCTGCAGGCCCGCGGCCACTACCACCTCGCCACCGGCCGCCCCTACGCGGCGCTCGACGACTTCATGGCGTGCGGCGACCTGATGGCCCGCTGGGGATTCGACCAGCCGACGCTGGTGCCCTGGCGCAGCGAGGCGGCCCGCGCCCATGTGATGCTCGGCGACCAGGCCCGCGCCTACACGCTGGCCCGCGAGCAGATGGACATGGTCGACCTGCGGCCCAGCCGCGCCCGCGGCATGTCGCTGCGGGTCCTCGCGGCCGCCGGCCCGCCGGCCGCCCGGGTGCCGCTGCTCAGCGAGGCCGTGGAGGTGCTGCAGATCTGCGGCGACCGGCTGCAGCTGGCCGGCGCACTGGCCGACCTCGGCCGCGCCCACACCGAGTCGGGCCGCCCCGGCCGGGCTCGGGCGCCCCGCGAGTCCGCCCTGCGACTGGCCCGCGAGGCCGGCGCCGTACCGCTGGAACGCGAGCTGGTGGCCGAACTGGCCGGCAGCGGCTCCCCGGCCGGGGAACGCGACACCCGGCTCGCCGCCGTCGCCCAGCTCAGCGGCGCAGAACGCCGGGTCGCCGTGCTCGCCGCACGGGGCCACACCAACAAGGAGATCTCGCAGAAGCTGGTCGTCACCGTCAGCACGGTGGAGCAGCACCTCACCAGGATCTTCCGCAAGCTCGGCGTCACCACCCGAACCCAACTGCCAGCGGAGAGCACGCTGGCAGCCGTATCCGACCGGCAGACCTGTTGACAAGGAAGGCTAGGTGAGGGACGTGAACTCCAGTTCCGCCCACCCGCGCAGCAACGAATTCGATGTGGCCATCCTCGGCAGCGGCATGGCAGGCGGTCTGCTCGGGGCGGTGCTCGCCCGCAACGGCGTACGCGTGCTACTGCTCGACGCGGGCACCCACCCCCGGTTCGCCGTCGGCGAGTCGACCATCCCGTACACCTCCGGCATGACCCGGCTGCTGGCCGACCGCTACCAGGTGCCGGAGCTGATGCCGCTGTCCAGCTTCAAGGGCATCCAGAAGCATGTCACCCGCAGTTGCGGCCAGAAGCAGAACTTCGGCTTCGTCTACCACCGCGAGGGCGAGGCGCAGAACGCGCAGGAGATCAACCAGCTGGTCGTGCCGTCGGCGATCAGGACCGAGACCCACCTGTTCCGCCAGGACATCGACGCCTACCTCTTCAATGTCGCGGTGAAGTACGGCGCTCACGCCCGGCTCGCCACCCGGATCTCCGACGTGGACATCGACCCGGCGAGCGGAGCGGTGCTGCGGGCCGACAGCGGGGAGGAGTTCCGCGCCAAATACGTCGTGGACGGCAGCGGCTTCCGCTCGCCGCTCGCCGAGCGGTTCGGCCTGCGCGAGACGCCCACCCGGGCGAAGACCCACACCCGGGCCATGTTCACGCACATGATCGGCGTCAAGCGCTTCGACGACGCGCCCGCAGCGAAGAACCACGACCAGCCCAACCCGTGGCACAACGGCACCCTGCACCACGTCTTCGACGGCGGCTGGCTGTGGGTCATCCCGTTCGACAACCACGAGGGCTCCACGAACCCGCTGTGCAGCGTCGGCCTGACCCTCGACCCGCGCAAGTACCCCAAGGGCGAGCTGAGCGCCGAGCAGGAGTTCGACGACTTCCTCAAGCGCTTCCCGGAGATCGCCTGGCAGTTCGAGGGCGCCAGGGCCGTACGCCCCTGGGTGTCCACCGGGCGGCTGCAGTATTCGGCCAACCAGGTGGTCGGTGAGCGCTACTGCCTGACCTCGCACGCGGCCGGCTTCATCGACGCGCTCTACTCGCGCGGCCTGACCAACACCCTCGAAGTGGTCAACGCGCTGGGCTGGCGGCTGATCGCCGCGTCCCGCGACGGCGACTGGTCGCAGGAGCGCTTCGGCTACGTCGACAGCCTGCAGCAGGGGCTGTTCGACTTCCACGACGACATCGTCTACAGCTCCTTCGTCGGCTTCCGCAACTACGAGCTGTGGAACGCCGTCAACCGCACCTGGATGCTCGGCACCATGCTCGGCAACGTGATGCTGGAGGACGCCTACTACCGGTTCGTCAAGACCGGCAGGGACGACGTCTTCCTGGAGCTGGAGCAGTCGAAGTACCCCGGCTCGCCGCTGCCGGTCAGCGCCGGATTCAACGACATGGGCCGGCTGGTGCGCGAGCAGTGCCAGCTGGTCGAGGAGAACAGGACCGACGCGACCGCCGCGGCCCACCGGATCCTGGAGCACATCAAGAACGCCGACTTCGTCGCGCCCTCCTTCCGGCTCGGCGAACGCGACACCCGCTGCTTCAACATGTCGCCGGGCAAGATGGCGCGCAACGCCGTCTGGTGCCGCCGCGAGGCGCCGCCGGAGATCGGCCCGCGCATGATCAACGCCAGCAAGGGCCTGGTCAGGATGCGGCTCAAGGGCGGTGAGTGAGTCGCCATGACCGTCGTCGAGGACATCGTGCAGACCGCGCCGGACGCGGGGGACCTGCGCGCCCGGGTCGCGGAGCTGCACGCCGTCCAGGAGCAGGCCAAGCAGGGTCCCGGCACCCGGGCGACCGAGGCGCAGCACGCCAAGGGCAAGCTCACCGCCCGGGAGCGGATCGACCTGCTGCTCGACGAGGGCAGCTTCACCGAGGTGGAGCCGTTGCGGCGGCACCGGGCGACCGGGTTCGGCTTGGAGGCCCGGCGGCCGTACACCGACGGTGTGGTCACCGGCTGGGGCACCGTCCACGGCCGCACGGTCTTCGTCTACGCCCATGACTTCCGGATCTTCGGCGGCGCGCTGGGCGAGGCGCACGCCACCAAGATCCACAAGATCATGGACATGGCCATCTCGGCCGGCGCCCCGCTGGTGTCGCTCAACGACGGCGCCGGCGCCCGGATCCAGGAGGGCGTCTCGGCGCTCGCCGGCTACGGCGGCATCTTCCAGCGCAACACCCGCGCCTCCGGCGTCATCCCGCAGATCAGCGTGATGCTCGGCCCGTGCGCGGGCGGCGCCGCCTACTCACCGGCGCTCACCGACTTCGTCTTCATGGTCCGCGAGACCTCGCAGATGTTCATCACGGGACCCGATGTGGTCCAGGCCGTCACCGGCGAGCAGATCACCCAGAACGGCCTGGGCGGCGCCGACGTGCACGCCGAGGTGTCGGGTGTCGCGCACTTCGCCTACGACGACGAGCAGACCTGCCTCGAAGAGGTCCGCTACCTGCTCTCGCTGCTGCCGCAGAACAACCGGGAGACGGCGCCCGTGGAACCGGCCCTCGATCCCGCGGGCCGGCGCTGCGAGGGGCTGCTCGACCTGGTCCCCGTCGAGGGCCAGCGGCCCTACGACATGCACAAGGTCATCGAGGAGATCGTCGACGACGGCGAGTTCCTGGAGATCCACGAACGCTGGGCCGCCAACGTGATCTGCGCGCTGACCCGGTTCGACGGCCACACCGTCGGCGTCGTGGCCAACCAGCCGCAGGCACTGGCCGGCGTCCTGGACATCCACGCCTCGGAGAAGGCAGCGCGCTTCGTCCAGTTCTGCGACGCCTTCAACATCCCGATCGTGACCCTCCTCGACGTCCCCGGCTTCCTGCCCGGCGTCGGGCAGGAGCACGGCGGCATCATCAGGCACGGCGCGAAGCTGCTCTACGCGTATTGCAACGCGACCGTCCCGCGCATCTCCCTGGTGCTCCGCAAGGCCTACGGTGGCGCGTACATCGTCATGGACTCCCGCTCGGTGGGCGCGGACCTGTCGTTCGCCTGGCCCTCGAACGAGATCGCGGTGATGGGCGCGGAAGGCGCGGCCAACGTCATCTTCCGCCGCCGGATCGCCGACTCCGACGATCCCGAAGGGACACGTACGGAGATGGTCAAGCAGTACAGGGACGAACTCATGCACCCCTACTACGCGGCGGAACGCGGCCTCGTCGACGACGTCATCGATCCCGCCGACACCCGTGACGTCCTGGTCCGCTCGCTGCGCATGCTGCGGACCAAGCACGCCGATCTACCGGTGCGCAAGCATGGCAACCCGCCGCAGTGAACGCACCCGCTTCCAGGAGGCGCAGTAACGTGACCAGCCAGGTCGAAGAGGCGGAGCACCCGACCGCCGCCACCGCGCCGGACCAGCCGTTCAGGACCGCCAAGAAGGTCCAGCGGATGGACCGTGTGATCATTCGTTTTGCGGGTGATTCGGGTGATGGTATGCAGCTCACGGGTGATCGTTTTACGTCGGAGACGGCGTCGTTCGGTAATGATCTGTCGACGTTGCCGAATTTCCCGGCGGAGATTCGGGCGCCTGCGGGGACGTTGCCGGGTGTGTCGTCGTTCCAGTTGCATTTCGCGGATCATGACATTCTGACGCCGGGGGATGCGCCGGATGTGCTGGTGGCGATGAATCCGGCGGCGTTGAAGGCGAATCTGGGTGATCTGCCGCGGGGTGCGGAGGTCATCGTGAACACCGATGAGTTCACCCGGCGTGCGCTGGGCAAGGTGGGCTGGCCGGTGAGTCCGCTGCTGGACGGGTCGCTGGCGGGGTTCGCGGTGCATGAGGTGCCGTTGACGACGCTGACGCTGGAGGCGTTGAAGGATTCGGGGCTGGCGCGGAAGGACGCGGAGCGGGCGAAGAACATGTTCGCTCTGGGGTTGCTGTCGTGGATGTATCACCGGCCGACGGAGGGTACCGAGGCGTTCTTGCTGCGGAAGTTCGCGGGGAAGCCGGATATCGCGGCGGCGAACGTGGCGGCGTTCCGTGCGGGGTGGAACTTCGGGGAGACGACGGAGGATTTCGCGGTCTCCTACGAGGTCGCTCCTGCGTCGTCGGCGTTTCCCGCGGGAACCTACCGGAACATTTCCGGGAATCTGGCGCTGTCGTACGGGTTGATCGCGGCGGGCCGGCAGTCGGGGCTGCCGTTGTTCCTGGGGTCGTATCCGATCACGCCGGCCTCCGACATTCTGCACGAGCTGTCCCGGCACAAGAATTTCGGGGTGCGGACGTTCCAGGCCGAGGACGAGATCGCCGCGATCGGTGCGGCGCTGGGGGCCGCGTTCGGCGGGTCCCTCGCGGTGACGACGACGTCGGGGCCGGGGGTGGCGCTGAAGTCGGAGACGATCGGTTTGGCGGTGTCGCTGGAGCTGCCGCTGCTGGTGGTCGACATCCAGCGCGGCGGGCCCTCGACGGGGCTGCCGACCAAGACCGAGCAGGCCGACCTGTTGCAGGCGATGTTCGGCCGCAACGGGGAGGCCCCGGTCCCGGTGCTGGCCCCGGCAACCGCCGGTGACTGCTTCGCGATGGCGCTGGAGGCCGCCCGGATCGCGGTGACCTACCGCACCCCGGTCTTCCTGCTCTCCGACGGCTACCTCGCCAACGGCTCCGAGCCCTGGCGGATCCCCGACGTGGAGGAGCTGCCGGATCTGCGGGTGGAGTTCGCGGCCGGCCCCAACCACACCGACGCCGAGGGGGTGGAGTCGTTCTGGCCGTATCTGCGGGACCCGGTCACGCTGGCCCGCCCGTGGGCGGTGCCCGGCACGGCGGGCCTGGAGCACCGGATCGGCGGGATCGAGAAGCAGGACGGCACCGGCAACATCTCCTACGACCCGGCCAACCACGACCTGATGGTCCGCACCCGCCAGGCCAAGATCGACAACATCACCGTGCCCGACGCGGCGGTCGACGACCCCACCGGCCGGGCCCGCACCCTCGTCGTGGGGTGGGGCTCGACGTATGGGCCGGTGACCGCCGCGGTGCGGCGGATCCGCGGCACCGGCCAGGAGGTCGCGCAGGTCCACCTGCGCCACCTCAACCCCTTCCCCGCGAACCTGGAACACATCCTGGGCTCCTATGAGCGGGTGGTGGTGCCGGAGATGAACCTCGGCCAGCTCGCCCACCTGCTGCGCGCCCGCTACCTGGTCGACGCCACCTCCCTGACACAGGTCACCGGGCTGCCCTTCAAGGCCGAACAGCTCGCCGACTCCATCACCGCGATCACGACGCAGGAGGCAGACCATGCCTGAGGTCACTGGAGTGTCCGGGGCACTGGGGGCGACCGGGGTGTCCGGGGTGACTGGGGTCTCCGAGGCGCTCTCGCTGGTGCCCAAGGCGGCCGGCCGGCAGTCGATGAAGGACTTCAAATCCGACCAGGAGGTCCGCTGGTGCCCCGGCTGCGGGGACTACGCGGTCCTGGCCGCGGTGCAGTCCTTCATGCCGGAACTGGGACTGGCCCGGGAGAACGTGGTGTTCATCTCCGGGATCGGCTGCTCCTCCCGCTTCCCCTACTACATGAACACCTACGGCATGCACTCCATCCACGGCCGCGCCCCCGCCATCGCCACCGGTCTTGCGACCTCCCGGCGGGACCTGTCGGTATGGGTCGTCACCGGGGACGGCGACGCGCTGTCCATCGGCGGGAACCACCTGATCCACGCGCTGCGGCGGAACGTGAACCTGAAGATCCTGCTGTTCAACAACCGGATCTACGGGCTGACCAAGGGGCAGTACTCGCCGACGTCGGAGACCGGGAAGATCACCAAGTCCACGCCGATGGGATCGCTGGACGCCCCCTTCAACCCGGTCTCGCTGGCGATCGGCGCGGAGGCCTCCTTCGTGGCCCGCACCATCGACTCCGACCGCAAACACCTGCAGTCCGTCCTGCGGGCGGCAGCCGACCACCCCGGCACCGCGCTGGTCGAGATCTACCAGAACTGCAACATCTTCAACGACGGCGCCTTCGACGCCCTCAAGGACACCGCGACCGCCACCGAGGCCGTCGTCCGCCTCGAACACGGCCAGCCCATCCGCTTCGGCACCCCCGCCCCCGACGGCCTGGGCTCCAGGGGCGTCATCCGCGACCCCCACACCGGCGACCTGACCGTCGTGGACGTCACCGACACCACCACCGACCACATCCTCATCCACGACGCCCACACCCCCAACCCCGCCACCGCCTTCGCCCTGTCCCGCCTCGCCGACCCCGACACCCTCCACCACACCCCCATCGGCGTCCTGCGCGACACCCGACGACCCGTCTACGACACCGACATGGCCGACCAACTCGACCAGGCCACCACCCAATACGGCCCAGGCAACCTCGCCACCCTCCTCGCCGGCCCCGACACCTGGACCGTCTCCTGACCCAGCGCCAGGGGGGCACCCCCCAGGGGCGCGGGTCGTCACCGCCCAAAAGGGGCTGTTGCTGTCGAAGACGGACCACCGGTCGGCGGTCGGCTGAGCGCGCAGTTCCCCGCGCCCCTGAGGGGCACCCCCTGCGCAGGGGAAACCGCGCACCCCCCGCCCGGGGAAGCGCACCCTCCCGCGGGAGGGGCACCGCAAGCCCGCGCCCCGCGAAGGGGCGTCAACGACCACGACGTGAGGAAAATCGTGCCGCCTACACTCACCGGCGCAGCCACCCGGACGTGGGTGCGCCGCTTCCACCCGTACGCGGACGCGTCCGCCCGGCTCGTCTGCTTCCCGCACGCCGGCGGCGCGGCCGGCTTCTTCCACCCGTTCTCGGCGGAACTCAGACAGCGGGCCGAGGTGTTGTGCGTGCAGTATCCGGGCCGCCAGGACCGATGTCGGGAGCCCCTGCTCGACGACATCGCCAGGATCGCGGACGGCGCAGCCGAGGCACTGGCGCCCTGGCGCGGCGAGCGGCTGGCGCTGTTCGGCCACAGCATGGGCGCGGTCGTGGGGTACGAGGTCGCGCGGCGGCTGGCGGCCGACGGCGCCGGACCCGTGCGGCTCTTCGCGTCCGGGCGACGGGCGCCCTCGGCGTACCGGGACGAGCAGCTGCACCTCGCGGGTGACGGCGCGCTGCTCGCCGACATCAGGGCGCTGGACGGCACGCCGCCCGAGGTCCTCGCCGACGAGGAGGTGCTGCGGATGGCGCTGCCGGTGCTGCGCAGCGACTACCGGGCGGTGGAGACGTACCGGCACCCGCAGGGGCCGCCGCTGGAGTGTCCGGTCACCGTGCTGACCGGGGACAACGACCCGCGGGTGACGGGGGAGGAGGCGCGGGCCTGGACCCGGCACACCGCGGCCGGGTGCGAGATCCACACCTTCGCCGGCGGCCACTTCTTCCTCGCCGAGCGCTGGCCGGAGATCGGCAGCCTGGTCCTGGACCGGCTCGCGGCGGCGCCGCAGCCGACCGGGAGCGGCCGCTGAGTCCGAGGTGAACCCGGTAACCGCCCCACGGGCCGTTACCGGGCTCCTGTCCGCGATCCGGCCCGGTCAGGCCATCGCGGACGCCGCGGGGATGAGGGCGTCGTCGGTCAGGACGGTCTGGTGGGCCATCCGCAGCTCCACGCCCGGTTCGATGCCCAGCTCCTCGATGAGCTGTGCCCGGGTGCGGCGGTAGACCTCGAGTGCCTCGCCGCTGCGGCCGCTGCGGTGCAGCGCGAGCATCAGGCGGGCGCAGAACCCCTCGTTGAGCTGGTCCTCGGCCATCAGCCGGCGCAGTTCGCCGACCAGTTCGTGGTGCCCGCCCAGCGTCAGGTCGACGTCGATACGGCGGCGCAGCGCGGTCATCCACGCCTCGTCGTACTGCAGCGCGGCGCCGGCCAGTGCCGGGCCGTCCCGCAGGTCCTCCAGCGTCGGGCCGCGGCGCAGTGCCAGCGCCTCGCGGTACAGGCGGGAGGCCGCCTCCAGGTCGCCGACATCGGCCCGCTCGCGGCCGCGCAGGCACAGCCGCTCGAACCTGACGGTGTCCAGGATGCGGTCGTCGACCTTGAGCTGGTAGCCGGGCGTCCTGGTGCGCAGCATGCACCAGCTGTCGAGGCCGTGCCGTGCCAGGAACTTCCGCAGCTGCGAGACGTACACCCGCAGCGCGGACAGTGCGGTGGCCGGCGGCTGGTCGCCCCACAGGTCGCGGATCAGCGAGTCGCTGGAGACGGTCGCGTTCGGCCTGATCACCAGCGTCGCGAGCAACTGGCGCAGCTTGCGCTGGGGGAGCGGCACCTCGACGGCGTCGGCGACCACTTCGAGCGGCCCGAGCAGCCGCAGCGACACCGTGGGTAACGCCTTCTCGTGCACCGACAGGTCCGCTTCCGTACAGTCGGCTGCCGGGCGGCCGGACAGGGGACCCGTGCCAGGTCGGCAGGACAGATCACGCACCGCCGCGCCCCCTGCGCGTAGGCCGTGCGGAAACTTCGATTCGAAAACGTTCAGGCTGTCCACGTGGTCCCCTCTGAACGATCGCATGCACCCCGTCCCCGTGACGGAGTGACCTGTCGCCCGGAACGGCGAATCAGTGCACCGGGCTGTGCTCTTTGCGCATACGGACGGGGCGTGCCGTACCAAACGAATTGGTAACCGTCGTGCGGATGCCACGAGCGTACCGATCGGCCGACGCGCTGCCTATGGTCCCCGGGATGAAGGGACGCGGTACTTTCGGGCAGGTGCGTGGTTGCGAAGCGTCGCTCCCCAACGCCGAGCATACGCTGCCGAATCGCCTCACAGCACACGTCCGCGGACGTTTTTCCACCCCCTCATGCGCGCTTTGCAGGACCCGGGGAATCTGATCCGGTCGCTGCTTTGCGCGACGCATCGGGAGTGGAGGAATGACATGCGCAGCACGCTCATTGTGGCTCGAATCAAGCCGGATTCGGCAGCGGAAGTGGCTCGAATCTTCGCGGAATCCGACGCCGGTGAACTCCCGCATCTGATCGGGGTGCGCGAGCGCCGGCTCTTTCGATTCCACGATCTGTACATGCATTACATCGCTGCTGAGGAAGAGGTCCGTCGGCCCCTTGCCGAAGTTCGCGACCACACCCTCTTCAAGGACGTCAACGAGCGCCTCGCGGCGCACATCGACGCGTACGACCCCCGGACCTGGCGTGGCCCCGAGGACGCCATGGCACACGAGTTCTACACCTGGCAGTCGGACTGAGAGGAGTCGGCGATGGCCGGCGAACGTATGACCAAGATCGCGGCGAAGGACGTGGAGCCCAACCGGCGCCGCGGCGGCGATCTGCGCACCCTGCTCAGCCCCGGCACCGCGGGCGCCACCTCCGGCTTCATGGGGGTGCTCAGCCTGGAGCCCGGCGAGGTGGTCACCGAGCACTACCACCCGCACTCGGAGGAGTTCCTCTACCTGGTGGACGGCGAGATCACCGCCCGGATCGACGGCGAACCGGTGGTGCTGACCGCGGGGGAGGCGCTTCACCTGCACATCAACGTCAAGCACCGGCTGGAGAACCACGGCGGCAGCGTCGCGCGCCTGGTCTTCCAGCTGGGACCGCTCGCGCCGCGGCCCGAGCTCGGTCATGTCGACACCGAGCCGCTGCCCGTGACGGAACAGGGGGACTCATGAACCAGCGCCGAGCCGTGGTCACCGGGATCGGCGTGGTCGCTCCCGGCGGCATCGGCACCAAGGCGTTCTGGAAGCTGCTCACCGACGGGCGGACCGCCACCCGGGCGATCTCGCACTTCGACGCCTCGGGATTCCGCTCCAGGATCGCCGCGGAGGCCGACTTCAACGCCGCCGCCAGCGGTCTGACGGCCACCGAGGTGGCCCGGATGGACCGCAGTTCGCAGTTCGCCGTGGTGGCGGCCCGCGAGGCGCTCGCCGACAGTGGCATGGCCGTGGAGGACGTGCCGCCGCACCGCATCGGGGTGTCCGTCGGCACCGCGGTGGGCTGCACGATCACCCTGGAGGAGCAGTACGTCCAGGTCAGCGGGAACGGCAGCCGGTGGGTGGTGGACGCAGACGACCCCTTCCCGCACCTTTACCGGGCGCTGGTGCCCAGCGCGATCGGTGCCGAGGTCGCCTGGGCGGCCGGCGCGCAGGGACCCGTCCGGGTGGTCTCCACCGGCTGCACCTCCGGCCTCGACGCGGTCGCGCAGGGCGCGCAGTACATCGAGGACGGCACCGCCGACATGGTGCTCGCCGGGGCCACCGACGCCCCCATCTCGCCGATCACCGTGGCCTGTTTCGACGCGATCAGGGCCACCTCGCCCAACAACGACGACCCGGCGCACGCCTCCCGGCCCTTCGACCGGGACCGCGACGGCTTCGTGCTGGGCGAGGGCTCCGCGGTGCTGATCCTGGAGGAGGCCGGCGCCGCCAGGCGCCGGGGCGCCAGGATCTACTGCGAGATCGCCGGCTACGCACAGCGCAGCAACGCCTTCCACATGACCGGCCTGCGCCCCGACGGGCTGGAACTCGCCGAGGCCATCAGGGTGGCGCTTGACCGGGCCAGGCTGCCGGTGGACAGCGTCGACTACGTCAACGCGCACGGCTCGGGCACCCGGCAGAACGACCGGCACGAGACGGCCGCCTTCAAGGCCACCCTCGGTGAGCACGCCTACCGGGTGCCGGTCAGCTCCATCAAGTCGATGATCGGGCACTCGCTCGGTGCCATCGGCGCTCTCGAACTGGCCGCCTGCGCACTGGCGATCGAGATGGACACCGTCCCGCCGACCGCCAACCTGCACACCCCCGACCCTGAACTGGGCCTGGACTACGTCCCGTTGGAGGCCCGCGAACACCCGGTCGACACCGTACTGAGCGTCGGCAGCGGATTCGGCGGCTTCCAGACCGCGATGCTGCTCACCGCGTCCCGGCCGGAGGCCGACCATGGCTGACACCCTGGCCGCGGACACCGCGGCCGCCGGCAGGGTCGTGCCCGAGGGCCGCGCGGTGGTGACCGGCATCTCGGCGCTGGCCCCCAACGGGGTGGGCGTGCCCGACTTCTGGGACGCGCTGCTGAACGCCCGCGGCGGCCTCGGGCCGGTCACCCGATTCGCCGCGGACGGCTTCCCGATCCGGGTGGTCGGTGAGATCCCCGGTCCCGAGACGGTGCCGGGGGTGGACCCGCGGTTGGCCGTACAGACCGACCGATGGAGCCAGTTGGCGATGGTGGCGACCGAGGAGGCGCTGCGGGACGCCGCCCTGGACCCGGCGGCGCTGCCGCCCTACGACCTCGGCGTCATCACCGCCTCGTCCTCCGGCGGAAACGCCTTCGGGCAGCGGGAGATCGAGGCGCTGTGGTCCAAGGGGCCGCGGTACGTGGGGCCTTACCAGTCCATCGCCTGGTTCTACGCGGCCACCACCGGCCAGCTGTCCATCAAGCACGGCATGAAAGGGCCCTGCGGGGTCCTGGTCGCCGAGCAGGCCGGCGGCCTCGACGCCATCGGCCAGGCCCGGCGCACGGTGCTGCGCGGCGACGCCCGTGCGGTGCTGACCGGCGGCACCGAGGCGCCGCTCAGCCCGTACGCGCTGACCTGCCAGCGCAGTTCGGGCCGGCTGAGCGAGAGCGCCGACCCGCGGCGCGCGTATCTGCCCTTCGACGCTGCCGCGTGCGGCCATGTCCCGGGCGAGGGCGGCGCCCTGCTGCTGGTCGAGGACGCGGCGGTCGCCCGCGCCCGCGGGGTGCGCCGGACGTACGGCGAGATCGCCGGCTACGCGGCGACCTTCGACCCGCCGCCGGGGGCGGTGCACGGCAGCGGGCCGACCGCGCTGCGCCTAGCGGTCGAGATCGCGCTGGCGGACGCCCGGCTGCGGCCGGACCAGATCGACGTGGTCTTCGCCGACGCGATGGGCACCCCGGACCAGGACCTGGCGGAGACCAAGTGCCTGGCCCAGGTCTTCGGCCCGCGCGCGGTCCCGGTCAGCGCGCCCAAGTCGCTGTACGGGCGGCTCTACGCCGGCGGCGCACCGCTCGACGTGGTCACCGCGCTGCTCGCGCTGCGCGAGCAGGTCGTCCCGCCGGCCAGCCCGCAGATCACCCTGGCCGCAGCCCACGCGATCGACCTGGTCACCGAGCCGCGACAGACGCGGCTGCGCACCGCCCTGGTCGTCGCCCGCGGCTACGGCGGCTTCAACAGCGCCCTGGTCCTGCGCTCCGGCCAGGACCACGGCTGACGGCCGGGAGCGCGATCCGGCCGCCGCACCACCGACAGGCACCCTCCGCGAACCGACAGCCCCGCGAACGCAAAGGACGGGTCCGATGACCTTGCCGCCCCTCGCCTACAACGAGTTCCTCAACATCATCCAGCGCTGCACCGGCGTCCCCGCCGACGTCCTCGTCACCGACGACCCCACCGTGACCATCGAGGACATGGGGGTCGACTCGCTCGGCCTGATCAACGTCCTCACCGAGGTGGAGAACCGCTACGACATCCAGCTGGACGCCGAGGGCGTCCAGTGCTTCCCGGAGATCTACTCGCTGATCAACGAGCAGCTGGCACCGGCCGCCGCGCGTACCGAGAACGCCATCGTCATCGGTGCGCCCCTCCCGCTGGTCTGGGACATGACCAACGACGTGGCCAACTGGCCGCGCCTGTTCAGCGAGTACTCAGAGGCCACGGTGCTGCACCGGGAGGGCGACACCGTCCGCTTCCGGCTGTCGCTGCACGCCGAGCCGGACGGCAAGGTGTGGAGCTGGGTCTCCGAGCGGGTCATGGACCGTGCCGGGCGCAGCGTGACCGCGCGCCGGGTGGAGACCGGCCCGTTCGCGTTCATGAACATCCACTGGACCTACCGCGAGGTGCCCGGCGGGGTGGAGATGCGCTGGGTGCAGGAGTTCCACATGCGGCCCGACGCGCCGGTCGACGACCGGGCGATGGCCGACCGTATCAACGGCAACTCCAAGATCCAGCTCGCGCTGATCAAGGACCGGATCGAGCAGGCCGCGAAGACCCGGGCCACCGGTGAGCTGGTGGGGCAGTGATGGACCTCGAACTGCGCGGCGGCAACGTCGTCGTCACCGGCGGCTCGCGCGGCATCGGCCGGGCCATCGTGCTCGGCCTGGCCGCCCAGGGCGCCACCGTGACCGCCTGCTACGTCCACGAGAGCGACGCCGTCGAAGCGCTCCGCAAGGAGCTGGCCGACCTCGGCGCCCGCGCCGAACTGGTGCGCTGCGACGTCACCGACGCGGCGCAGACCACGGTGCTCGCGGCGCGGGTGAGCGAGGCCCACGGCCCGATCACCGGCCTGGTCAACAACGCCGGGGTGATCAGCCACCTGCCGCTCGAAGCGCTGACCCCCGAGGAGTGGCACCGCATCGTCGACACCAACCTCACCGGCGTCTACCACCTGTCGCGGGCAGCGCTGCCGCACTTCGCCGACGACGCCGCCATCGTCAACATCAGCTCCGCCGTCGCCCACCACGGCATGCCCGCGGCCGCCCACTACGTGGCCTCCAAGGCCGGCGTGATGGGCCTGACCCGGGCGCTGGCCAAGGAACTCGGCCCGCGCGGCATCCGGGTCAACTGCATCGCCTCCGGGCTGATCGAGACCGACCAGATGCAGGCGGTCAGCGAGGAGGGCAAGGCCCGCTACCGGCAGATGATCGCGCTCGGCCGGCTCGGCCGGCCCGAGGAGATCGCCGACGCGGTGCTCTTCCTGCTCTCGCGCGCCGCCCGCTACATCAGCGGCGCCACCCTCGACGCCGACGGCGGCATCTAGCGCCCCCGTGGCCGGAAGGAGATCGCACACCATGCTGCGCACCGTCCTGCGGATGACCGTCCGCGCCGGCTGCACCGAGGAGTTCCGCGAGGCCTGGTCGCGCACCGCACGGGTGGCCGCGACCCTGCCGGGCAGCCTCGCCCAGGCGCTGCTCAGCGACCCGGCGGACCCGGCCGTCCACCTGATCATGGCCGACTGGGCCGACAAGGCGTCGCTCGACGCCTTCCAGAACAGCGCGCACCGCCACGAACTGAGCGCCCAGCTCGACCGGTTCCGGGAGTCCGCGGAGAAGAGCGTGCTCGACGTCGTCGCGTACGTCCCCGCCGCGGCCCCGGCCGGCAGCGCCCTCGGCACCTTTTCCCGTACCACCGAGTGAGAGGCAGGACGTCATGCCCGTACGCGTCATGGTCACGGCCACCATCGAGGAGCAGCACAGGGAGGCGTTCGAGGAGGCGTACCGCCAGGTGACCTCCGTCGTCCGCGGCACCCCCGGCCACCTGCGCGACGAGATGCTGCGCGACGCCGAACAGCCCGGCCGCTACATCCTGCTGGCC
This sequence comes from Streptomyces sp. NBC_01198, assembly GCF_036010485.1. NCBI lineage: Bacteria > Bacillati > Actinomycetota > Actinomycetes > Kitasatosporales > Streptomycetaceae > Streptomyces > Streptomyces sp. NBC_01198. The sequence continues at coordinate 346,701 of NZ_CP108568.1, read as the reverse complement.
GAGTGGGAGAGCGAGGAGGCCTTCCGCAGCTGGGAGGACGCCCCCTCGCACCGCGAGATGGCCGCGCCGATGTTCCCCTACTGGAGCGGCGGCGGCATCGAGCGGCACATCTACGACGTCCGCGCGCGGCTCGACAGCGTGCCCTCCCACACCTGATCGGACGGCGATGATGGCGCGCATCGGCAAGGCCCTGGTGATCGGGGCCGGACTCGGCGGGCTGACCACCGCGGCAGGCCTGCTCAGGCAGGGTGTCGAGACGGAGGTGTTCGAGGCCCGGCCCACCCCCGGACGGCTGCTGACCGGCGGCGGGTTCATGCTCTGGCACAACGTCTTCCTCTCCCTGCGGCGGATCGGCCTCGACGAGGCCGTGGCGGCGAACGCGGTGCGCATCCGGCACCACGAATTCCGCTCCGACCGGGGGCGCCGGCTGGCCCGCTGGGACCTCGACGGGCCGACCAGGGACTGCGGAGCCCCCGCCTCGGTGCTGCGCCGCTCCTCCCTGCACAAGGTGCTCACCGAGACCGTCGGAGACCACCGGATCAGGCTCGGCGTCCGCTTCACCGGCTACACCCAGGACGCCACCGGCGTCACCGCCCACTTCGAGGACGGGTCAAGCGCCCGCGGCGACGTGCTGATCGGTGCGGACGGGCTGCGCTCCACCGTCCGCGCCGTGATGCGCAAGGGCTTCGAACCGCCGCCGCGCTACGCCCGCTACACCGCCTGGCAGGCCATCACCCAGCTGCCCGGTGAGGACGTGGTGCCCACCGGCACCTTCTTCAACCTGTGGGGGCGGGGCGGCCTGCGCTTCCTCTACTGCCGGCTGAGCGAGAGCGAGGTCTACTGGGACGCCGTCACCAGCGACCGGGCCGCGGCGGGCATCGACACCATGAACGGCACCCGGCGCACCGCCCTGATGGACGCCTACCGGCGGTGGCCCGAGCCGATTCGCTCGATCATCGCCTCCACCGAGGAGGACGCCATCTTGCCGGTGGCCATCCACGACCGGCCGCCGGCCGGCGGCTGGAGCCAGGGCCGGGTGGTGCTCACCGGCGACGCGGCCCACCCGATGACCCTCAACCTCAGCCAGGGGGCCGGCCAGTCCATCGAGAGCGGGGTGGTGCTCGCCGGGCTGCTCGGCCCGGCGGACACCGAAGCCGTCCCCGACGTGCTGCGCCGCTTCGAGGAGACCCGCAGGGAGCGCACCGCCGACATGGTCACCACCTCCTGGCGGATCGGCACCCTCGGCCTGATCCACCACCCGCTGCTGTGCGGGCTGCGGGACCTGTTCATGCGCACCACCTTCGACAGCATCGCGCGGGGCCAGAGCTACTCGCTGATGCTCGACGGCCGCCTCGAACGCGGACCGGTGCTGCCGGTCCGCGCCGGGGGTGAGTGACGCCGTGCTCACCTCCGCGCTCGCCGTGGTCTTCGTGCTGTGCACCGGGGTGCTGGCCGGCGCCCTGGTCGCGGTGGAGATGGCCGTGGTGCCGATGCTGCTGAAACTGCCCCGGCAGACCTGGTCGGAGGTGCACCGGCTGCTCGACCCCGGCTTCGACCCGCTGATGCCGACGGTCAACAAGGTCGCGCTCGGCACCGGGCTCGCGCTTGTGGTGCTGGCGCCGGGTGCGGCTGCCAGGGCGGTCTTCGGCGCCGCTCTGGCCGGCGTCGCCGGCGTGGCCCTGGTCTCCGAACTGCGGAACGTCCGGATGAACCGGCGGATCGACGCGTGGGCCGACGCCGGCGAGATCCCCGAGGCCTGGCAGGGCCTGCGCGCCCGCTGGGCGCGGGCCAACACCTGGCGCACCGCGTCCGCCGTCTTCGCCTTCTGCGCCGCCCTCGGCGCCGGCTGGCTGAGCTGGGGATGACCCGCGCCGACCCGCACGGACCCCGTACGACCCGCCCGAACGCCGTACGCCCGCCGCGGCGAGCGGAACCGCGGTCGGGACGACGTCGACCGAAGGAGCTGACCCGATGAAGGAATTCGACGGCAAGGTGGCACTGGTGACCGGCGCCGGCAGCGGCATCGGCGCGGCCACCGCCCGCCTGCTGGGCGCCCGCGGCGCCCGGGTGGCGGTCAACTACCGCTCGGACGCGGCCCGCGCCGAGGACGTCGCCGCCGCCATCCGCAAGGACGGCGGGCAGGCGGTCGCGCTGCAGGCCGACGTCACCAGCCCGGCGGAGGTACGCGCGCTGGTGGCGCGCACGACCGAGGAACTGGGCGTCATCGACGTGCTGGTGCTCAACGCGATGGGCCTGGGCGCCCACGAGGCCAGGATCGCCCCGGTGGGGCAGCTGGACTGGGCCGACGTCGAACGCATCGTCACCCAGCAGCTCAAGGCGGTCTTCCACCTCGCCCACGAGGTGCTGCCGGCCATGCAGGCCCGGGGCAGCGGCTCGGTGGTGGCCGTCGGCGCCGCGCTGGCCCGCAGGGCCGCACCCGGCTTCCTCGCGCTCGCGGTCGCCAAGGCGGGCGTGGAGGCCGCGGTGCGCACCCTGGCGCTGGAGGCCGGGCCGTACGGGGTGCGGGTCAACGCGGTCCATCCCGGGCTGATCCTCACCGAGCTGTCCGGCATGATCCCCGAGGAGCAGCGCAAGGCAGCGGCGGCCAGGGCCGCCGTCCGCCGCAACGGCACCCCCGAGGACGTCGCCGAGCTGATCGCCTTCGCCGCCAGCGACCGGGCCGGGTACCTCACCGGCGCCGGCCTGATGGCCGACGGCGGCACCGCGATGATCTGACCTCCGTGACGACCGCGGGCGGACCGCAGCGGTTTTCGCCCGCTTTACCGGCCCCTTTACCCGCTGCTGATTTCCTGGCGCTTGAGCGCCCCGCACACGACCGGCGAAACCAACGAAAGGCCAGGACGATCGTGACGAAACTCGAACGGAAAGTCGTCAGCCGCGACGGTGTCGAAGCCGTCTGCTGGCTGGGTGAGGAAGGCCGCTTCCTGCTCCGCAAGGAAGACACCGGTGGCCTCTACAGCTTCTACCAGATCACCACCCAGCCCGGCAGCGGTCCGCCGCTGCACATTCACGAGACCGCGGACGAGGCCTTCTTCGTCAACTCCGGGACCTATGAATTCGAGGTCGGCGGCGTCACCGAGGTGATACCGACCGGTACGGTGATCTTCGGCCCGCGCGGAGTTCCGCACCGTTTCCGCAATATCGGAGAAGGGCCGGGACAGCTGCTGGTGATCGCCACCCCCGGCGGTGTCGAGAACTTCTTCATCGGGCTCAGCAAGCTGGTCTCGCAGGGGCCGCCCGACTGGGACAAGATGGCCGAGCTCGCCCGGGCCAACGAGATGCAGGGCTTCCGCCCGCCGCCCGGTGCCCACGGCGGTCTCGGCGGCCCGCCCGTCGCCGCCGGCGGCGCCCGCGCCTGACGCACCCCGCCGCACGGCAGCTGCCGCGGCCGGCACGGGGCCGCGGCCGGCGCAGCCGCGCTGACCGCCACGAACCTGCCTGTCCGAGCACCGCCCACCGGGGCACCGCGCCACGATGCGGTGCCCCGGTGGGCGTTCCGTCCGACCGATTCCAGGAGGCTCCCATGCCCGGACAGCAGTCCGGCTACCGCCCCATCCACCGGCCCGCCGCCCCGCACCGCTACGACGTCATCATCCTGGGCTCGGGCATCGCCGGGTCGACCCTCGGCGCCATCCTCGCCCGGCAGGGCGCCTCGGTGCTGCTGCTCGACGCCGGCACCCACCCCAGGTTCGCCGTCGGCGAGTCGACCACCCTCTACACCCTCAAGGTCTTCCGGCTGCTGGCCCGCCGCTACGACGTCCCCGAGCTGGAGCCGCTCACCTCCTACGACGGCTGCCGCGACGAGATCGGCCCGACCAGCGGCACCAAGCGGCACTTCGGCTTCATCCGGCACGAGGAGGGCAAGGAGCCGGACCCGGCGGAGTTCAACCAGTTCAGCCCGCCGTCGAAGGTGCTGCAGACCAGCCATCTGTTCCGGCAGGACACCGACGCGTATCTCTTCCACACCGCGATCCGCTACGGATGCACCGTCCGGCAGGCGTTCTTCGCCGAGGACGTCGACCTCGCCGAGGACCATGTGGCGGTGACCGGACGCGGCGGTGAACGCTACGAGGGCCGCTACCTGGTGGACGGCAGCGGCTTCCGCTCGCCGCTGGCGGCCAAGCTGTCGCTGCGCGAGCCGCCGGAGAACCTCAAGCACCACTCGCGGTCGCTGTTCACGCACATGATCGGCGTGCGTCCCACCGACGAGTGCCTGCGGGTGGAGGCCGCCGACCGGCCGCCCATCCCGTGGGTCGAGGGCACCATGCACCACCTCTTCGAGCGCGGCTGGTTCTGGTCCATCCCGTTCAACAACACCCCCGACTCAAGGAACCCGCTGGTCTCCGTGGGCCTGACCCTGGACGAACGGCTCTACCCCAAGCCGGAGGGGATGACCGCCGAGGAGGAGTTCCGCGCCTTCGCGGCCCGCTTCCCCGCCGTCGAGCGGCTGTTCGCCCCGGCGCGCACGGTGCGGCCGTGGGTGTCTGCCGGGCGTATCCAGTACGGCTCGACGCGCACGGTCGGACACCGCTGGGCGCTGCTGTCGCACGCGGCCGGCTTCATCGACCCGCTGTACTCGCGCGGCCTGACCAACACCGGCGAGGTCATCAACTCCCTCGCCTGGCGGCTGCTCGACGCCTTGGCCGAGGACGACTTCGCCGAGGAGCGCTTCGGGTACGTCGACGAGCTGCAGCGCGGACTGATCCGCTACAACGACGAGCTGGTCAACTGCTCCTTCGTCTCCTTCGCCGACCACGGCCTGTGGAACGCGGTCTACCGGGTGTGGTGCGCGGCCGAGGTCCCGATCAACCTGCGCTTCGACCGCTTCACCGAGCGCTACATGGAGTCCGGCGACGACGGCGTGCTGCGTGCGATGGAGCGCGCCGACTACCCGGGCCTGCTGGTGCCGGGATCACCGGGCTACAAGGCGCTCTTCGACGAGATGGTCCGGGTCTGCGAGGCCGTGGACCGCGGGGAGCGCACCGCGGCGGACGCCGGGCGCGAGCTGATCGCCGTGGTGCAGAACTCGCCCGTCGTGCTCGAGCACATCGGAGTACGCGACCCCGGCTGCCGCTTCATCTACCCGCAGGGCGGCGACCTGCGGAAGATGTCGCAGTGGCTGGCCCACGAGGGCCCCGACGAACTGCGCTACCTGACCACCGGCGTCGACGTGCACGGCGACCCGCTGCCGGCCCCGGCGTCCACCCCGGCCCGCGAGGCGATGGCGGTACCGCACTGAGCGCCGCAGGCCGTGCAAGGGGCCGCCCCCGGAAGTCACTTCCGGGGGCGGCCCCTTGCACGGCCTGCGGCGGCTCGGGTCAGCCGGGCTTGAGCGCGATCAGCGCGGTGTTGTGAGCCGGCATCGCCAGCGTCGCGGTCACGTCGAGCCCCGCCTCGGCCAGCCAGTCCGCGCACTGCCCGGGCGTGAAGCCGGTGGCCTGCGCCGACTGCATCATCATGATGAGGCTCAGCACGAGGCTGTCGGCCCTGCCGCGCGCGTCGTCCAGCATCGTGTCGTAGACCACCAGCGCGCCGCCGGGGTTGATGGCCGCGGCCACCTTCCCCAGCAGCAGCCGGCGCCGCTCCTGCGGCCAGTCGTGCAGCACGCCGCCCATGATCAGCACATCGGCACGCGGCAGTTCGTCGGTGAAGAAGTCACCGCCGACGTAAGTCAGCCGGTCCGCCACCGCGCGGTCCTCGGTGAGCCGGTCGAACAGCGGGTCGAAGCCGGGCCGGTCGAAGACCGTGCCGGTCAGTTGCGGGTAGGCACTGGCCAGCAGCGCGGCCAGGTTGCCGCGACCGCCGCCGATGTCGGCGAAGGTCGCGAACTGCCCCCAGTCCAGCGCCTTGAGCAGTTCCGAGCCCACCGCGGTGCTGAAGCTGTCCATGGCACCGAGGAAGTACTCAAGACGCACCGGGTCCTGGAAGATCCGGGTGAACGGCACCTCGCCGCCGCCACCCTGGCCGCGGGCGTTGCCGGTGCGCAGCAGCCCGGTCAGCGGCGCCTGGTCCTGGCCGAGGAGTTCGGTGGTGGTGCCGAGGAAGCCGCCGACGTAGCCGGGGACGTCCGGTACGAGGTAGCGGGCCGCCGCCGGGCTGTTGCGGTAGCGGTCGCCGTCCCGGTCCAGCAGGCCGAAGGCGGCGAGCGCGTCGAGGAACTCCCGGGCTGCACGCGGGTGCAGCTCCAGGCGGGTGCGCAACTCCTCGGCGCTCATGGCCTGGTCGCCGAGGCGGGTGAACAACCCGAGTTCCAGCGCGGCCGAGACCACCCGGCTGCGCATGAAGGACCACCCCAGCATCATCACGTCGAAGGGGTCGTCCAGACCGCCGCCGGGCAGCGTGCCCGCGCCGGTGCCCGCGGTCATTGCGCCACACCCGCCTTGGCCGGGACGTCGGTGGCGTGCCGGGCGCGGCGCGGGCTGACCCGGTGGCGCACCCAGCGCTCGATCGGGCGCTCCACGACGATGAACAGCAGCGCGGAGGCGGTGAGCGCGATGGCCAGCGCCAGCAGCGCCCAGCCGGCGTCGGAGCCGGTCGCGGTGACCGGCCGCATGTAGAACATCAGGATGTTGTCGCGGTGCTGGACGTGCTTGGCGATCTCGAACAGCACGGTGAAGTGGATCAGGTAGAAGGCGTAGGAGTATTCGCCCAGCATCACCATCGGCCGGGTCCGCAGCCAGGACCTGCGGCCGCCGCGCAGTTCGCGGACCGCGAGGGAGACCACGAGCAGGGCGAAGAGCGGGGCGGTGACCTGGCTCAGCGCGTCGTAGGGCACCGCGGACCTGAACGCCTCGTCACGCAGCGTCCAGAGCACGAACAGGCCGACCGCGAGCAGCCCGGTGGCCACCAGCGGCGAGATCCGCGGCCGCCAGCCGGCCCGGATCGCGGCGGCCGCGACCACGCCGAGCAGGAACTCCCAGACCCGGGCGATCGGCGAGTACACCCAGAACGTGAGGGTGTTCATGTTGCCGCCGAACTGCGGGCGGGTGGGCGGCGGGTACTCCTGCCACATCCAGATCCTGATACCCCAGCCGACCGCCACCAGGACCACCGCGGCCACGGCCAGCCAGCGCAGGCTGCGGCGCAGCGTGAAGCCGGCCAGGAACGGGAAGAGCGCGTAGAAGAACGCCTCGCAGGACAGCGACCAGGTCACCGGGCTCGCGCCGCCCAGGATGTCCTTGGGCACCCACGCCTGGTAGAAGAAGATCGCGGCGATCGCCGCCGCCACCATGGTGGTGTCCTGGCCGGGCATCGCGTCCGGCTTCATCAGGAACAGCGGCACCAGCGCGCCGACGATCAGCAGCGGCCAGATGCGCGCCAGCCGCCGGGCGTAGAAGGCCGGTGCCCGGTCGTCCGAGGTGCGGGTCCAGGTCAGCACGAAGCCGGAGAGCACGAAGAAGAACGTCACGCCCGAGGAGCCGAGCACGAACACGTCACGCGTGTGCGGGATCGGCAGCAGCGTGGCGGTGTGGTTCAGGAACACCGCGAAGGCCGCGAGCCAGCGCAGCCCGGTCAGCGAGTCGAGCCGGACCAGCCGGTCGGCGGCGGGAGCGCCGCCGGCGGCGGGAGCGGTCGCGGTGGTGGCGCCGGCAGGCGGTGGAGCGGCTCGTCTTTCGTCTGGGGAGATCACGACAGTCACCAGCCATTTCAGGGACGACGGAGTCGGTGGGTATTTCGGCCGCGCGTGTGCCGGTAAATTCCAGCAGTGAGCCGTGAACGCCCCGTAAAAAACCGCTAAAACGGCTACTTCGGGTCCCTGGCTCCTTTTCGGGGTGCCAGCTAACCTCGACTTGTGCGTACCCAATTACCGGACAGATTCGGGGAATCCGATGCGTGAATTTCCGTACCGAACGGCCATGGTGACCGGTGCGTCGAGCGGGATCGGGGAGGCGCTGGCCCGGCAGCTGGCGGCCCGGGGTGTGGGCCTGGTGCTGGTCGCCCGCCGCGGCGACGTGCTCAAGCAGCTCGCCGACGAACTGCGCGAGCGGCACGGGGTGCACGTCGACGTGCTGCCGCTCGACCTGACCGACGACGAGCAGTGCGCCGAGGCCGAACGGCGGCTCGCCGACCCGCACCGGCCGGTCGAACTGCTGGTGAACAATGCCGGGTCAAGCGGTTCCGGGCTGTTCGCCGACCTGCCGCTCAAGCGCGAGTTGCAGACGGCGCTGCTCAGCGCGATCGTCCCGCTGCGGCTCACCCACGCGGTGCTGCCCGCCATGATCGCCCGCGGCTCCGGCGGGGTGCTCAACATCTCCTCGATGTCCGCGCTGCTGCCCCGGCCGCGCTCGGCGACCTACGGCGCCTCCAAGGCCTTCCTGTCCTCGCTAGGCGAGACCCTGGCGATGGAGACCGCCGGCCACGGGGTGCGGGTCACCACCGTCCACACCGGCCTGACCAGGTCCGGGTTCCACCAGGCGGCCGGGGTGCCGGCCGACCGGCTGCCGGACATGAAGTGGCTCGCGCCGGAGCAGGTGGCGCAGGAGTCGCTCGGGGCGCTGGTGGCCGGCCGGCCCGCCGTGGTGCCTGGCCGGGCCTACCGGTTGCGCTATCCGGTGCTGCGGGTGCTGCCGCGATGGCTGCTGCGACGGATCGTCAGGCGCGAACACCAGGCGTGATGCCGCGGACACGCACCGCGTGATAGGAAGCTCCCCATGACGACGCAGAGCGCGATCAGCTCGAAACAGAAGGTACGCAACCGGGTGGTCGTCTTCTTCCACCGCATCGGACTGCCCTTCGGGCCGATGCAGTTGCTGACCGTCCCTGGCCGTACCTCGGGAGTCCCGCGCACCACCCCGGTGGCGCCGGTGGTCATCGACGGCGCCACGTACATCTGCCAGGCCTATCCGCACGCCGACTGGGTCAAGAACGCCCGGGCGGCCGGGCGCGGCACCCTCACCCGCGGCCGGCACACCCGCGCGGTGGACCTGGTCGAGGTGCCCGAACAGGAGCGCGGCGCGATCCTGCGCGAATTCCCCGGCCAGAACCCTCGCGGGGTCGACGCCTTCGTCAGGAACGGCCTGGTGGAGGCGCCCACCCCGGAGGCCTTCGCCGCCGCCGGCCCCGCCATCCCGATGTTCCGCGCCGCCGAACACGGACCCGACCGGGACTGACCGCACCGCGGCGGCCGGGCCCGCTTTATGCGGGCTTTGCCGCCGCGGTCTATCTTCGCCGGATGAGACGCATCTCCCGGTGGCTGCTCAATCAGTTGATAACGGGGCTCGGCTGCCTCGGCAGCTTCTGGTTCCATTTGCCCGACCCGGCCGGGGCGTATCCCGAATTGACGGCACTGTCGGATTCCGGCGGGCCGCCTGCCGGACATCCTGAACGTATGTGCCGCGGAATTCCGTTGACCAGGGCGGAACTCATGCTGATGGCCGAGATCGACGGTATCGGCGACGGCGGGATGTGACGTGCCCTCGGCGGACCGGCGTTCTGCGGCTAGTCTGGCAGCCATGGAAGCGGACATCCTCAGGGGCAATCTGGAAGGGATGTTGCTGTCCGTGCTCGAACCCGGCGGACTGCACGGCTACGCGGTCATCGAGGAGTTGAGGCGGCGCAGCGGATCGGCGATCGACCTGCCGAGCGGCACCGTCTACCCGGCCCTGCACCGGCTCGAAGCGGCCCGCCTGGTCCGCAGCGAGTGGGACGTGGTGGGCGGCCGGCGCCGGCGTACGTACCATCTGACCACCGCTGGGCAGCGCACGCTGAGCGACAAGCGCACCGCCTGGCGGGAGGTCTCCTCGCTCATCTCGGTGGTCCTGGGAGGCGCTTCGTGAGCACACCGGCCGCACTCGCCGACTACACCGACCACCTGGCCAGCCGGCTGGTCGGCCCGCCCGCCCGACGTACCGCCATCCTCGACGAGGTGCTCGACGGTCTGCTGTGCGCCGCCGAGGAGCACGCCCGCTCCTGCCCCGACCCGGAGCGTGCCGCGCACCTCGCGGTCGAGGAGTGGGGGCCGCCGGAGGAGATCGCCGCCGCGTACAACGACGCGACGATGCGGCTCAGCGCCGGACGCTTCTCGCTGCTCGCGCTCGGCATTCTGCCGCTGCTCGGGCTCTCCTACGCCGTCGCCCTGCTGGGCGGCCCGGCGGGTCCCTGGCCGCGGCACCCGCCGATCCTGCTGGCCGGCATCGCGGTGATCGGCTTCGGCTGCGCGCTGTGCCTGACCGGCGGTCTGGCGGCGCTGCGCGGCGGCGGGGGCCTGCCGGCCGCCGGCCGCAGGCCGGTGTCCGCGGTGACCTCGGGGACGTACGCGGCGCTGGCCGGCGTGCTGTGCGTGCTGGTGGCGCTGATCGTGCTGCTGGTCAACCGCGGAGTGACCCATCCGGCGTCACTCGACTGGGGCGCGATCGCCGCGCCCGCGGCGCTCACCGTGCTGGCGGTGGCGTACTTCTCGGTGGCCCTGCGGCGTTTCCTGCTGGTCGCCCGGCTCTGCCGGCCCTGAGACCGGCTGCTCGGCCCCGACGCCCACCTCCCCGTCCACCGTGCAGCGCGTGAAACGCAGTTGACGCTGTGTTGCCATCGCGCCCGGCGGAGCGCTAGCGTGCCCTCCATAGGTAGCGTGCCTACATATGCTGCAGGAGGTCTGTCGTGGAGCGCATGACCAGATGGGTGCTCGCCCACCGCTGGCAGGTGGTCGTGGTCTGGGTGCTGCTCACGCTCGCGGGCGGCGCCATGGCGAGCGGCACGATCGACAAGCTGAGCTTTGAGTCCAAGCTGCCCGGCCGGCACTCCCAGCAGGCCAACGACGACCTGGCCCGGCAGTTCTCCGCCACCGGCGGCAAGAACGCCCCGCTGCTGCTCACGGTGACGCTGCCCGCCGGTGCCGGCTTCGACACCCCGGCCGTGCGCGACCAGTGGACCTCGCTGGTCCACGGCGTCACCCCGAAGAGCGGCCGCAGCGTGACCTACGCGGACGCGGCGGGCGGCACCGGCAAGGCGCTGCTGTCCAAGGACGGCCGCACGACCGTCGCCCTGGTCTACCCGCCGGCCAACCCCACCACCAGCCCGTACGACGCCTGGCTGCCCGGGATCAAGGCCAAGCTCGCGCACGCCACCGTCGCCGGCGCGCCGGTGGAGCTGACCGGGCAGCCGGTGCTGTCGGGGCGGGACAGCGGCGGCGCCAGAAGTCCGGTGGGGGAGACCCTGATCGGTGCGCTGGGCGCGCTGATCGTGCTCGCCCTGGTCTTCGCCAGCGGCCTGGCCGTCCTGCCGCTGCTGATGGCCGCGGTCGCCATCCCCACCACCTTCCTGCTGGTGCGGGGCGTCGTCTCGATCACCGACGTGTCCTTCATCGTGCAGTATCTGGTCGCCCTGATCGGCCTGGGCGTGGCCATCGACTACTCGCTGCTCGTCGTCACCCGATGGCGTGAGGAACGCCAGAAGCCCGGCGGCAGCGGCCCCGACCCCGAGGCCCGCAGGGAGGCCATCGTCAGGTCGCTGAACAGCGCGGGCCGCGCGGTCGCGCTCAGCGGCGCCACGGTGGCGATCTCGCTGGCCGCGCTGGTCGTGCTGCCGGTGCCCTTCCTGCGCAGCGTCGGCTACGGCGGCCTGCTCATCCCGGTGGTCAGCGTCGCCGTCGCGCTCACCTTGCTGCCGGTGATGCTCTACGCCTGGGGCGACAAGCTGGACAGGCCGCGCCGCGAGCATCGGCCGGACAGCCGGCTGTGGTCCTCGATCGCCCGCTGGACCACCCGCAGGCCGGTGGTGGCCGCGCTGCTCAGCGGAGCGGTGCTGCTGGCGCTGGCCGCGCCGGTGCTGGTGATCAGGCTCGGAGCGCCGGAGACCACCACCCTGGCGCACGGCGGCCAACCCGCCGTGTCCTTCCGGAAGATCGTCGACGCGGGCTTCGGCGAGGGCATCGCCCGCCCGGTCGAGGTGGTCGCCCCGGCCACCGACGCCGGCGCCCTGACCGGCCGGCTCGGCGGCATCGACGGCGTGGCCGGTTCGGTCTCGCCCGCGGACTGGGCACGCGGCGGCCGCACGGTGGTGGACGTGTGGACCACCGCGGACCCGTCGAGCCCCGGCGGCCGCGACACCGTGACCTCGGTGGTGGACACCGCCCAGCGCACCCCGCAGGCGCTGGCCGGCGGCGGGCCGCCCGCCGACGTCGACTTCATCGACGCCGTCTACGGCTCGCTCTGGCTGATCTTCGCCTTCGTCGCGCTGCTCACCTTCGTGGTGCTGGCCAGAACGCTGCGCTCGATCCTGCTGCCGCTCAAGGCCCTGGTGCTGAACGCGCTGTCCACCTGCGCCGCCTACGGTGCGGTGGTCCTGATCTGGCAGAAGGGCTACGGCAGCGCCGCGCTCTACGACACCCCGGCGGTCGGCTCGATCACCATCTGGGTGCCGATGACCGTCTTCGCGTTCCTGTTCGGGCTGTCCATGGACTACGAGGTCTTCATCCTGCACCGGATCAGGGAGACCCACGTGGAACTGTCCGCGAAGGGTGAACGGGACACGGTGGTGCCCTCGGTGGTGACCGGCATCAGCCGCACCGGACGGCTCATCAGCTCGGCGGCCTTCATCCTCTTCCTGGCCTTCGTCGCCCTGTCCACGGTGCCCATCACCGACGTCCGGGTCTTCGCCACCGCGCTGGCCGCCGGCATCATCGTCGACGCCACCGTGGTCCGCGGCATCCTCGCCCCGGCACTGGTCACGCTGATGGGCCGGGCCAACTGGTGGTTCCCCGACTGGGCCGCCAGGGCGCTGCTGATCCGCGACCGGCCGCAGCCGCCCGCGGCCGCCGGCCCGGTGCCCGGACCCGCGGGTGAGCCCGAGCGCCGCCGCGACCCCGTCTGACCCGTGCCCGGCGGGCGGCCCGCAGCGCCCGCCCGACCCACCGACCGCAGGCCACCGCTCCCCCCGTGCATGGGCGGTGGCCTGCATTATGCGTGCTTTCTCTGCCCTTCACCCCCCGGTGACATCGTGAAATGGCGGGCGTCGGCCCGACAGGGTGTCCGCGATCCGACAACCGGGAGGCAATCCTTCATGTCCACTTCCAGCCCCGATTACGACGTGGCGATACTCGGTGCCGGCATCGCCGGCTCCTCGCTGGGAGCCGTACTCGCCAAGCAAGGTGCGAAGGTGCTGCTCGCCGATGCCGGCAGCCACCCGCGGTTCGCCGTCGGAGAGTCGATGATCCCGCAGCTGACGGCCTGGATGGAGGTCCTCGCCCTCCGCTACGACGTGCCGGAACTGCTCGCGCTCGCCGACGCCAGCGTGATCAACGAGAAGGTCAGCAACACCTTCGGCCGCAAGCGGCACTTCGGCTTCATGCTGCACCACCCCGGCGAGGAGCCCGACCCGTCGCAGGCGCACCAGTTCGTCATTCCCAAGCTGCTCTCCGAGTCCAGCCACCTCTTCCGGCAGGACAGCGACGCCTACCTGTTCCGGCTCGCCGTCATGAACGGCTGCGACACCCGGCAGAACTGGATGGTCACCAAGGTCGCCTTCGACGACGACCGGGTCACCCTGCTCGGCGCCGACGGCCGCGACGTGTCGGCCCGCTACCTGGTGGACGCCAGCGGATTCCGCTCGCCGCTGGCCGAGCACCTGGAGCTGCGGGAGAAGCCGGCCCGCTTCAAGCACCACGCCCGCTCGATGTTCACCCACATGGTGGGCGTCACGCCCTACGACGACGTGCTGGAGACGCCCGAGGCGCTCAAGCCGCCGGCCCGCTGGCACGAGGGCACCATGCACCACCTCTTCGACCGCGGCTGGTTCTGGATCATCCCGTTCGACAACCACGACAAGTCCCGCAACCCGCTGTGCTCGGTGGGCGTGACCCTTGACGAGCGGAAATACCCCAAGCCCACCGACCTGACCCCCGACGAGGAGTTCGACCTGCTGCTCAGCCGCTTCCCGGCGGTGAAGCGGCAGTTCACCGGCGCACGCAAGGTGCGCGAGTGGGTGTCCACCGGGCGGATGCAGTACTCGTCCCACAAGACGGTGGGCAAGCGCTGGTGCCTGATGTCGCACGCGTCGGGCTTCCTCGACCCGCTGTACTCGCGGGGCATGTCCAACACCTTCGAGCTGATCAACGCCCTCGCCCCGCGGCTGCTCGCCGCCCTGGCCGACGACGACTTCTCCGAGGAGCGCTTCCGCTTCGTGGAGGAGATGGAGCAGGGCCTGCTCGACTGGAACGACACCCTGGTCAACTGCTCCTACATCTCCTTCTCGCACTTCCGGCTGTGGGACGCGGTCTTCCGCGTCTGGGGCAGCGGCACCACCCCCGGCACGCTGCGGATCAACAACGCGCTGCGCGCCTACCGCGTCGATCGCGACGAGTCGGTCTTCGAGCAGCTGGAGAAGGCCCCGCACACCGGTCTGTGGTGGCCCGACAGCGACGCGTTCAAGGAGCTGGTGGAGGCCACCGAACGGGCCTGCCTGCTCTACGAGGCCGGTCAGATCGACGGTGACACCGCCGCCGACATGATCCTGCGGATGCTGGACTCCAGCGAGGCGGTCTCCCGCAGCTTCGGCTGGAAGGACATGGACCAGCGCTTCATCTTCCCCAGCCAGAGCGACATGCTGCACTACCTGGAGGAGATCTCGGCCTCCCCGCTGCCGGAGCTGTCGGTGCTCGGCCAGGAAGCCCTCACCGCCTTCCGGGCGGCGGCGGCCAAGGGCGGCTGGACGGGCCGGTGACCGGCCTCGGCAGGCCCGCCGCGGTCGACGTGCACCGGGGCGTCGATGAGCAGCAGGCCAACAAGGACCTCGCCAGGTACTGGTTCGAGGAGGGCTGGTCGCGCGGCAACCTGGCGGTCGCCGACCGGATCTTCGCCCCCGACTTCGTGCTCAGCGGGAAGACGGTCGGCCCCGAGGGGCCCCGGCGCAGCGTCAGCAACCGCCGTGCCGCCTTCGCCGGCCTCTCGGTCTCGATCGGACTGCAGGTGGCCGAGGGGCCGTGGGTGGCGACCTGGTTCACCACCAGGGCCACCCACGTGGGGGAGTTCGCCGGGGTGCCGCCCACCGGCCGGCTCGTGGTCTCCGAGGGGATTCAGCTGTGGCGGGTGGCCGACGGTCTCGTGGTCGAGGACCGCAATGTGTTCGACCGCTGGGCTGTGGTTTCCCAACTGCGTTCGACCGGCTGACGATTGCTTATCCGTCACCCCCCCCGCACAAGCCGGCCGCACCGCCGGATCGCCTACGAACGGGTGTGCACGATATTCCGTTCGTAGGCGAAAATCACCGCATGCACGCGGTTGCGGAGTCCGAGTTTGTCCATCAGATGCTGGATATGCGACTTCACCGTGCTTTCGCTCACCTGCAGGGAATCCGAGATCTCTGCATTCGAGAAACCCCGGGTGATGAGCCGGAATATCTCCACCTCCCGGTCGGTGAGCCGGGCCAGCGGGGAATCGATCCTGCTGTTCTCGGACGGCACAAGAAGTGACGTGCCGGTCGCGGTGAGCCGCACCGCGGCGGCGAGTTCCGCCGCACTGCTGCGATTCGACAGCAGGCCCTTCGCGCCCGCCCTCAGCACCTCGTGCGCCTCGCCCGCACTGCCGCTGATCAGCACCAGGACGTGCGGCGGAGCGAGCGGCGGGCACTGCGCGGACAGCGCGACGACGGTGTAGAGCGCCTCGGAGGCATGGGCGTGCGTATTGACGATGACGACGTCGGGACGGAGTTTCCGATATTCGGAAGCAACTTCCTGCTCGTCCTGGACAGCGCCCACCACCTCAAGATCCTGGGAGTTATCCAGAATCGTCTGCAATCCGGCCAGCGAGATGGGGTGTGAGTCGACGATCAGAATTTTGGTGGCCACCGTACCTGGCATGAGTCCCCCGGTGAGTCGATGGCGGCGCAGATACGACGGTCCGCCGCTACGGCGCCGTGCTAAATCCGTTTCAGGGTGCGGTGGTCATCGGCCGGCTGTCACCGCCGAGATTGCTGCAAAAGCGTAAATCGCATCCGGATCCTGCGCGCCGGCGGGTTCGGCGACGGCACCCGATCATGTCCGAGGGGGCGAATCCAAGCCACCGCAAGCGGGTTTCTGACAGATGGCGAGATGATCGGATATCAAAAGTAAACAGCTGTATAGTTTTTAGGGTCACCACGTCAGGTCCATGTCCCGCTCAACCGCGTGGAGGATCCATGTCCCTGGAAGACAAGGCTGTCTCGGCTCCCGCAGCCGCCGCACCACTGCCGGGAACGCGCCATCCCGGACTCGCGCTGTTCGTCCTGACCGCCGCGGAGCTGATGGTGGTGCTCGACGCCACGATCGTGAACATCGCGCTGCCCAGCATCCAGACCGCGTTACACGTCTCCGCCGGCAATCTCGCCTGGGTGGTCAACGCCTACGCCCTGGCCTTCGGCGGCCTGATGCTGCTCGGCGGCCGGGCCGGCGACCTCTTCGGCCGCCGCCGGATGTTCCGGGGCGGCATCGCCTTCTTCACCGGCGCCTCGCTGCTCGGCGGCGTGGCCCCCAACACCGCCGTCCTGATCACCGCCCGGGTCCTGCAAGGCGCGGGCGCCGCCGTGGCCGCACCCACCGCGCTGGCCCTGATCGCCACCACCTTCGCCGAGGGCAAGCCGCGCAACCGGGCGATGGGCCTCTACGCCGCCATGGCCGGCGTCGGATCGGCCGTCGGCCTGCTGCTCGGCGGCGCGCTCACCCAGTATCTGGACTGGCGCTGGGTGCTGCTGATCAACATCCCGATCGGCGTCGCCGTCCTGATCGGCACCTCGGTGCTCGCCGAGCCCCGCAGGACCAACGGGCGGCTCGACGGCCCCGGCGCCGCCGTCGGCACCGCGGGGCTGGTCGCCCTCGTCTACGGCATCAACCGGGCCGGGGTCGAGGGCTGGGGCGACACCGGCACGCTCATCTGCTTCGCCCTGGCCGCGGTGCTGCTGCCCACCTTCATCGTCACCCAGATCCGCGGCAGTTACCCGATGCTGCCGATGAGCGTGCTGCGCGACCGCAACCGCGGCGGCGCGTACGCCACCCTGCTGTGCGTCGGCGTCGGGATGTTCTCCACCTTCTACTTCACCACCCTTTTCCAGCAGGAGGTCCTCGGCTACGGAGCCGTACGCACCGGCCTGGGCTATCTGCCGTTCACGGTGGCCATCGGCGCCGCCGCCACCATCAGCTCCCGGCTGGTCTCCCGGGTGCCGCCGCGCTTCCTGCTGGTGCCGGGACTGCTGCTGGCCGCCTGCGGCATGCTGGTGCTCAGCACCCTGACCCCGCACACCAGCTTCGTCAGCGGGGTGCTGCCCGGCACCCTCATCACCGGCTTCGGCCTCGGCAGCACCTTCGTACCGCTCACCGTGCTCGCGGTGCACAAGGTCAGGCCGCAGGAGTCCGGCAGCGCCTCCGCGATGCTCAACACCTCCCAGCAGATCGGCGGCGCCCTGGGCCTGGCCTCGCTGGCCACCCTGGTCAACGCCGTCGCCAACCGCCGGCTGCCGCACGCCGGCGACCAGTACCTGGCCGGCCTGCGGCACCACGACCCGGCGCTGGTGGCCCGCGCCGCCGACGCCATGACCCACGGCTACACCCGCGGATATCTGGTCTCGCTCGGCGTGTTCGTGCTCGGCGCGGTGATCGCCGCCGTGGTGCTCGACGCGCCTCCGCAGGACGCCTCGGACGGCGCCACGACCGGCCACTGACCCGGCAGAACCCGTCCATGGCGCCGCCGCCCCCTCCCCGCCGGCGTGCCCGACCCCCGGCGGCACGCGACACCGCCGGGGGAGAGGGCGCCGTGGCGGCGGCGTCCTCTACAGTCGGGCGTGTCCCACGCAGGAGTTGATGTCATGACCGGCGCCCCCGCGGCCCCCGGCGCCCCGCACCTCCCGGAGCCCGCGCCCGAACCGGATCCGCCGCCCGTCCCCGAGCGCAAGGGGGAGCGCACCCGCCGCCGTATCCTGCAGGCCGCCAGGACCGAATTCGGCCGGCACGGCTACGAGAAGGCCACCATCCGCGGCATCGCGCTCACCGCCTCCGTCGACAAGGCCTCGGTGATCGGCTACTTCGGCACCAAGGAGGCGCTGTTCAGGGAGGCCGTGCACTGGCACGCCAGGATCGACGAACTGGCCGACGACGACCCCGGGCGCACCGCCGAGGCCTACCTGCGGGCACTGCTCGGCCGCTGGGCCGCCGAGGAGGACAGCCCCATGTCGGTCCTGCTGCGGGCCGGCATGACCAGCGCTCAGGCGGCCGAGCTGCTGCGCCGCCACGTCACCAGCGAGGTCGTCGACCGGGTCGCCGACCGCATCGAAGGCCCCGACGCGCGGCTGCGGGCCGCGGTCTTCGCCGCGGTGATGATGGGCATCGTCTCGCAGCGCTACCTGCTGCGGCTGCCCGACCTCGCCGACGCGCCGCTGGAGGACGTGCTGCGCATCGCCGTCCCGCTGGTGCGCGGCGTCATCGCCCCGGAGGGCTGACGTCCTCCGGGCCGTAACGCTCCGGCGGGCCGCCGTCCAGGATCGAGTGGTGCAGATTCTCCACCCACGACGACGGTTCGAGCCCCAGCTCCTCGCGCAGCACCTGGCGCAGTCGCCCCATCACCACCAGCGCCCGGTCACGGTGGCCCGAGCGGTACAGCGCCAGCATGTACTGCGCCTGGACGTACTCCTCCGCGGGCTGGCCCGCTGCCAACCCGTCCAGCTCCTCCAGCAGTTCGCGGTGCCGCCCCAGGCTCAGATCCGCGTCGATCCGCTGCGTGCGCACGCTCAGCAGCTCCTCGTGCAGTACCCGCAGCCGCCCGGCCAGCACCGGGCCGGCCGGTACGCCGGCCAGCGCGGGACCCTGCCACAGGGCCAGCGCCAGCGCCAGCAGCCGGGAGGCGCCCCGGTCGTCCCGGTGCATCAGCGCGCTGCCGCGGCGGGCCAGCGCCCTGAACCGCTCCAGGTCGAGCGCGTCGACCGGCACCACGAGCGAGTAGCCGTTCTCCCTGGTCTCCAGCAGCCGCCGGGCCGCGGGAGCGCTGCCGACGCTCGGCATCCCGGCCAGCATCCGGCGCAGCGACAGTACGTACGACTGCAGGGTCGCCGCGGCGCTGCTCGGCGGGGCGCTGCCCCAGAGCTCGGTGACGCAGGTGCCGGCCGGGACGACCTTGCCAGCGTCGAGCAGCAGCAGCGACAACAGCTGGCGCTGCTTGGGCGCGGTGGGCGTATGGTCACGGTCCGCGTCACGGACCCGTAACGGCCCGAGTACACCGAACTCCAAACCGGTCACCCCTCCGCGGCGTCGAGGTGGCTGCGGTGGACCTGCGGTCCGGCGGCCAGTCCTTCACTCTACCGGCGTGCTACCCCGCCGGAACCCCTCCCACCGGGGCCGCACCTTGCCGCGGACCTGCCCCCCGAGCCCACCCCCACGCGCGCGGAGGGGCGGGGGACCGCGCGCCGAGCTAGGACAGCGGCGGGACGCGGGGTCCCCGCGAGCGGCAGCACCCAAAGGGCGCGGGGAACCGCCCGACTGGCCACGATGGCGGGAAGGGCGCGCGGCCACCGCGAGTGGCAACCCCGGGGGGACGGGCCGGCGGGGATGGGCGACCGGGGGCCTGGAAGGGCGGCGCGGGGCGCCGCGAGGGAGGATGGCGGGATGCCGTTCACACTCAGTCACCCCGCCGCGGTGCTGCCGATGCTGCGCGACGGCCGCCCCCGCGGCCCGCTCGTGGCCTCGGCGCTGGTCGCCGGGTCGCTGGCGCCCGACGTCCCCTACTTCACCGACTCCCTGGTGCACGGCACCTTCGGCTTCGGGGTGTTCACGCACAGCCCGCTCGGCGTGGTCACCGCCGACGTGGCGATCGCCGCAGGGCTCGCCGCCGGCTGGCACTGGCTGCTGCGCGAACCGCTGGTCGCGCTGCTGCCGGCCAGGTGGGCGGACGCCGCCGAGGCGATGACCGCGCCGACCGGGCGCACCGCGGGCCTGGCCGGCGCCGGCCGCTTCGCGCTGTCCGCGGCCGTCGGCGCGGCCACGCACGTGGCCTGGGACGCCTTCACCCACGGCGGCCGGCTGGGCGCGCGGCTGCTGCCGGTGCTGAACCGGACCGTGCTGGGCCGCCCGCTGTACTACGACCTGCAGTTCGGCTCCTCGGTCCTCGGCCTCGGCGTCGTCGGCTGGTACGTGGCGCGCACCCTGCGGGCGGTGCGCCCGCAGACCCCGCCGCGGCCGCGGCTGTCGGCCCGTGCCAGGGTCGCGGCGACCACGCTGGTGGGGGCGGCCGCCGCGGCCGGGGCGGCGGCGCGGCTGGCCCGCTGGGACCACGGCCCGCTGCATAGCGCCGGCATCCTCGACCTCATCCCGGCCGTCGCCTTCGGCGGCGGCGCGGGCGCCGCAGTGGGCCTGGCCTGCTTCGCCGCCGTGGCGCGTACCGCACTGGGACGCCGCAGGACGGCGGTCTGACCGACGGTGACGGCGCGCCGGCCGGGTGCAGGTCGCCCGCCGGGCGCCGGGCGGGCCGATGGTCGGTGCGGGCCCGGAGTATGCCCGGCATGCGTGCGCCGGGGCGGTGCGGTTCGGCCGACCGGCGCCCGGCTGGGCGGCGTTCGGTGCGGGCCCGGAGTATGCCCGGCACGGGCCCGGCCCCCGGCTGACCGATGGTCGGTGCGGGCCCGGAGTATGCCCGGCACGCGTGCGCCGGGTCGGTGCGGGTCGGCCGCCGGGCGCCCGGCTGGCCGGGGGTCACCGCTCGCGCGTACGGTGACCGTCCGGCCTTGTCCGTGCGGCGGCGAAGAAACTTCCCGCGCCGACCAATCCGTACCGGCCGCGGCGTCGAAACCTCCGTGACGACGTTCCCGTCCGGAGGTGTGCCCATGCGCGCGGTGGCCCGCGGCGACCGATCACCGGCCCCGCACAGCGGTGCCCTGGAGCAGCTGCTCGACCTGACCGCCCGCGGGGACCGCGAGGCCTTCGAGGACCTCTACAACGCGGTCGCCGGCTCGGTGCTCGGCCTGGTGCGCAGGGTGCTGCGCGACCCGGCGCAGTCCGAGGAGGTCGCCCAGGAGGTGCTGGTGGACGTGTGGCGGTGCGCCGCCCGCTTCGACCCCGCGCAGGGCAGCGCCATGGGCTGGATCATGACGCTGGCCCACCGCAGGGCCGTCGACCGGGCCCGGTCCGCGCAGGCCGCAGCCGAGCGCGAGCACCGGGCGGCGGTGCGCGACCACAGCCCGGCCTTCGACGAGGTCGGCGAGCTGGTCGAGCGCCGGCTCGAACGCGAGCAGGTCCGCCGCTGCCTCGGCCGGCTCACCGAACTGCAGCGCGAGTCCGTCACGCTGGCGTACTACCGCGGCTGCACCTACCGCGAGACCGCCGACCTGCTCGGGGTCGCCCTCGGCACCGTCAAGACCCGCATGCGGGACGGGCTGATCCGGCTCCGTGACTGCCTGGGGGTGACCTCCGTATGAGCGCCGCCGACCTGCACACGCTCACCGGTGCCTACGCGCTCGACGCGCTGTCGGAACGTGAGGCCGCGCAGTTCTCCCGCCACCTGGCCGCCTGCCGGTCCTGCGCCCAGGAGGTGGGCGAGCTGCGGGAGACCGCTGCCCGGCTGGCGCTGGCGGTCGCCGTGGTCCCGCCCGCCGAACTGCGCGGCCGGGTGATGGGCGCGCTGCCCGGGGTGCGCCAGCTGCCGCCAGGCCCGCACGCCACGGCGGGCCCGTCCGGTGGCGGCTGGCGGCGCAGGCTGCCGCAGTTGGCTGCCGCCGCCTGCCTGGTGGCGGCCCTGGCGGCCGGTGCGGTCGCGGTGGACGCCGAGCACCGGGCCGACCGGCAGCGGGACCGCACCGCTCAGGCCGAGCAACAGGCCGCTGAGCTCGGCGCGCTGCTCGCGGCGCCCGACGCCACCACCCACGCCGGCGCGGTCAGGGGCGGCGGCAGCGCCACCGTCGTGTCCTCCCGGCAGCTGGGGCGGACCGCCTTCCTCTACCGCGGCCTGCCGCGGCTGGACGGCTCCCACGTCTACCAGCTGTGGTATAGCCGCGGCGGCGCCATGGTGCCCGCCGGGCTGGTCGACCCGGGCAGCCCCGACGGTGCCGCCCTGCTGGCCGGCAGCGCGCGCGGCGCGTCCGGAGTCGGGGTGACCGTGGAGCCGCAGGGCGGCTCCCGGACGCCGACCGGCACGCCGGTCGTCCTGCTGACGCTGTGAGGCCGCCCGGTGCGGGGCGCCGCGGAGGGCGCCCCGCACCGGCCGCCGCCGTCAGTCGGCGGTCACGGTGGACGGCAGCGTGAGGCCGCCGCTCAATGGGAGGTTGCGGGACGACTCGCCGACCAGGATCTGGTAGGTGCCCGCGCCGGCCACCCAGTGGCCCGCCGTGGTCGACCAGGAGGCCAGCGCGTGGACCGGCACGGTGAAGGTGACCGTGCCCGACGCGCCCGCGGCCAGGCTGATCCGCTGGAATCCCTTCAACTGGTGCGGCGGCTCACCCGCGGCGGCCGGATCGGCCACGTAGAGCTGGGCGACCTCGCTGCCCGCCCGGCTGCCGGTGTTGGTGACCGTCGCCTTCACCGTGGCCTGCCCGTTGCTGACCGCGCCGACCTGGAGGTTGCCGAACGAGAAGGAGGTGTACGACAGCCCGAAGCCGAACGGGAACAGCGGGGTGAGGTTGTTCGTGTCGTACCACCGGTAGCCGACCTTGAGGCCCTCGGAGTAGCTGACCTGCCCGTTGCTGCCCGGCCACTGGGCGGCGGTGTTCGCCGGCACCTGGGAGAGCGACGCGGGGAAGGTCACCGGCAGGTGGCCCGACGGGTTCACGTCGCCGAACAGCAGCGCCGCGATGCCCTGACCGTACTGCTGGCCGTCGTAGAAGCCCTCGAAGACCCCGGCGACCTGGTTCAGCCACGGCATCAGGATCGCCGAGTTGTCGTTGAGCACCACGATGGTGTGCGGGTTGGCCGCCGCCACCGCGGAGATCAGCGCGTCCTGGTTGCCGGGCAGGTTCAGCGAGGCGTTGTCGGCCTCCTCGTGGCCGTAGTTGTCGCTGGCGAAGACCACCGCGACGCTGGAGGTCCGCGCCAGGTCCGCCGCCGCGTTCACGTCGGTGCCCTCGTTGTACGTCACCTTGGTGCCGGTGTCGGCCAGCCGCTGCTGGATGCCGATGACCGGGGTGTACGTGCCGCTGCTGGTCACCGTGCCGCTGCCGCCGCCGATGGTCTGGGTGCCCGGCCCCCCGTCGACGCCGATCACCGCCACGCCGGACGGCAGCGCCGCCGGATTCAGCGGCAGGGCGCCGTTGTTCTTGAGCAGGACCGTGCCCTCCTCGACGCCCTGCAGAGCGACCTTGTTGTGCCCGGGGGTGGTCACGATCGCCTTGTTGTCACCGGTGGGCGCCTTGTCGAACATCCCGAAGCGGAACATCTGGGTGAGCACCCGGGAGACCATGGTGTCCACGGTCGCCTGGCTGACCCGGCCGTCCTGCACCGCCTGGATCAGGAAGTCGGCGTAGTAGTAGCCGCCCGGCATCTCGACGGTCAGCCCGGCGTTCGCCGACTCCACGGTGGAGTGGATGGCGCCCCAGTCGGACGTCACGAAACCGGTGAAACCCGCTTGCTGGTAGAGGCCCTTGTTGAGGATGTCGGGGTTCTGGCAGGACGGTTCGTTGTTGACGTTGCTGTACGCGCACATCACCGCCGCCGCGCCGCCATCCTTGATCGCGGTCTGGAAGGCGGGCAGGTAGATCTCCTGCAGGGTGCGCGCGTCGACGTTCACCGTGCCGGCCGGCTGCTCGATGTTGTACGCGGCGGCGTGCTTGACCTCCGCCATCACGCCCTGCTCCTGGATGCCCCTGATGTCGGCGGCGCCCATCTGCCCCGACAGGTAGGGGTCCTCGCCGAAGGTCTCGTACGACCGCCCCCAGCGCGGGTCGCGGATGATGTTCACCGTCGGGCCGAGCGCGACGTGCACGCCCTTGCCGGCGAACTCCTGGCCCACCGCGTCGCCGTACTGCTGCTGCCACTGCGGGTCGAAGGTCGCGGCGGACACCATGCCGGACGGCATCTGGGTGACTCCGCCGAGCCCGTCGCCGACACCGGCGGGGCCGTCCTCGAAGTTGACGTCGGGGATGCACAGCGCGGGGATGCCGATGATCTTGCCGATGTAGTCGGGGGCGTCGGTCCCGTGCAGCATGGCGACCTTCTGCTGGAGCGACATCTGCCCCATCAGCTGGGCGACCCTGGTGGAGGTGACCGCGGTGGAGTTGAGCCACGGGCAGTTGCCGGGTGCGGGCTTCGACGGCGGCGGCGGGATGGTCGCGGTCACCCCGCCGACGGTGTAGACCTCGAACTCCCACAGGGCGTAGCCGTAGGCGGTTGCCCGCGCGGTGCCGTACATCCGGACGTAGCGGCCGCTGCCGGACACCTCGATGCTCTGCTTGCCGCCGGTACCCGTGGTGGTGGAGTAGGCCTGCCGCCAGTCGGTGCCGTTGTCGGACAGCTGGATCTGGAAGGCCTTCGCGTACGCGTTCTCCCAGGTGATCACGACCCGGCAGACCGGCAGGCTCGCGCCCAGGTCGACCTGGAACCACTGCGGGTCGGAGGACGCGCTCGACCAGCGGCTGATGGTGCTGCCGTCGACCCCGTAGGTGGCGGAGTAGCCGGGGTCGCCGTCCTGGAGCGAGGAGGCGGTGGCCGGGTGGCCGAGGGCGGCGTTCTCGGTGCCGCAGTCGCCGGTGCTGCCGCCGCCGGTGGTACCGCCGGTCGTACCGCCGCCCGAGGTGCCGCTGCCGCCGGTGTGGACCTGGAACTCCCACAGCGAGTAGCCGTAACCCGTGGCGCGTGCGGTGCCGTTCATCCGGACGTAGCGGCCGGTGCCGGCCACGGTCAGGGTCTGGGTGCCGCCGGTGCCGGTGGTGGTGGAGTAGACCGGGGTCCAGGTGGTGCCGTTGTCGGACAGCTGGATCTGGAAGGCCTTCGCGTAGGCGGACTCCCAGTTGAGCACGACCTGGCAGACCGGGACGCTGCTGCCGAGGTCGACCTGCAGCCACTGGGGGTCGGCGGCGGCGCTGGACCAGCGGGTGCCGGTGTTGCCGTCGACGGCGGCCGAGGCGGGGGTGCCGGCGTTCTCGGTGGACGACGCGGTGGCGGTCCTGCCCTGCGCGGCGTTGTCGGTGCCGCAACTGGCGGGTGTGGTGGTGCCGGTGGTGCCGTAGACCTGGAACTCCCAGAGGGAGTAGCCGTATCCGGTGGCGCGGGCGGTGCCGTAGAGGCGGACGTAGCGGCCGGAAGCGTTTACGGGGACCGTCTGGGTGCCGCCGGTCGCGGTGGTGGTGGAGTAGGCGTCGGTCCAGGTCTGGGCGTTGTCGGAGACCTGGATCTTGAAGGCGGTGGCGTAGGCCGACTCCCAGTTGAGGGTGACGGAGCTGAGGGTGGCGCTGCTGCCGAGGTCGACCTGGAGCCACTGTGGGTCGGCGGCGGCGCTGGACCAGCGGGTGCCGGTGTTGCCGTCGACGGCGGCCGAGGCGGGGGTCCCGGCGTTCTCGGTGGACGAGGCGGTGGCGGGCTTGCCCTGCGACAGCAGCGAGGGCGCGGCATGGGCGGGCCGTGCGGAGCTGAAGAGCGCGGCGATCAGTGCCAGGACGGCGGCCGAGGCGAGCCAGGCGGCGCGGGTGGTGCGGGCAGGCACGGGATCTGACCCTGTTGCTGGCATACATGAGTCTCCCTCAGGGGGGTGTGGGGGAATGCAGGAGATCTCTGGACGGCGGCCGCCGGGCGGGGTGATGCGGTGAACGGGTGACAGTGGGGCGGGAGAGCGCTCTCCAATGCGGAAGTGAACACTCGCGTGCAGGTCGCGTCAAGGTCTCGACGTGAACTGGCCCAGAGGGCGGGGCCGGTACGGCGCACGAGCGGGGACGTCGGGTACCGGAAGAACGCGGGGCCGGGGCAACCCACCGGCATTGCCAGGTGGTTCCACAAGTATGGGAACTGATATCCGCCCCAGCCGCCGAGGCCTCGAAGAGCGATTGCCGGGCGGCCCCTGCCCGCCGCCGGGCGCGTGAGACCCCCCTTTCCGCACCCTCCTTGGACCGAAGGGTTCCACCCATGCCTTCCCCCACCCCCCGCGTCCTGCTGTCAGGACTGGGCGCGGCGGCGATCGCCGTACTCGCCGGCTGCGGGACCCCCGTCGGCGCGGCCGCGCAGGACCGGACCGCACCGCTCGTCATCGACGACCAGCCGTCGGGCCCGGCCGCCACGACGGCACCGGCGCCGGCCGCCACGCCTGCCCCGCCGCGGCAGTTGCCGGGTCTCGGCGTGCAGACGCTGGCCCGGATACCGCGGCAGACCGACCAGGTCGTCCTGGTGACCGGACGGTCCCGCAGCTCGTCCGACGCGACGCTGGTGGTCTACCGGCGGACCCCCGACGGCGGCTGGCGGCCGGGCACCGCCTGGCCCGCGCACAACGCGAAGGACGGCTGGACCACCGACCACCACGCGGGCGATCTGCGCTCACCGATCGGGGTGTTCACGCTCTCCGACGCCGGCGGCCTGCGGTCCGACCCCGGCACCAAGCTGCCGTACCACCACTCCCGGGGCTTCAGCATCGGCGGGCGCGGCTTCCGCGGTGAGCCGCTGGCCGGATCCTTCGACTACGTCGTCGCGATCGACTACAACCGGAAGACCGGGGTGTCACCCCTGGACTGGACCCGCCCGATGGGCGACTCCCGTGGCGGCGGCATCTGGTTGCACGTCGACCACGGCGGGCCCACCCACGGCTGCGTCAGCGTCTCCGAGGCGCATATGAAGCAGCTGCTCGCCACCCTCGACCCGGCCCTGCACCCGGTCGTGGTCATGGGTGACACGGCCTCACTGGCCCGCTGAGGCGATCCTGAAGGCTTCGGCGTTGCGGGCGCACCAGTCGGCGAAGGTGCCCGGCTTGCGGCCGAGCAGCCGCTCCACGGTGTCGGTGCGGAGGCCTTCGGTGTCGGCCCGCAGCAGCATGAAGCCCTCGACGACGGCCTCGGCGAGGGCCGGCGGCGCGCCGTTCGGGAAGCGGGCCGCCACCGCCTCCTGCGGCGTACTGGTGGCGCGTACGTCGATCGGCCGGCCGATGGTGGCGGCGATGATCGCCACCTGCTCGGCCACCGTGAAGGCCTCGGCGCCGGTGAGGGAGTAGTCCTGGCCCTCGTGTCCCTCCCCGGTGAGGGCCAGGGCGGCGACCGCCGCGATGTCCGCGGGGTCGATCGGCGCGATACGGCCGGGGCCGACCGGGTCGAGGACGTAGCCGCCCTCGCGGATGCTGGGCAGCCAGTCCAGCGCGTTGGTCATGAAGCCGCCGGGGCGCAGCACGGTGGCGGGAATGCCGGAGTCGCGGACGATCTGCTCGCGGGCGTGGTGCCAGCGGCCCATCGCGGGCATCGGGTCACCCAGCACGTTGGTCGAGGACAGCAGCACGATGTGCCGTACGCCCGCGGTCCGCGCGGCGGCGACCGCGTGGGCGGCGGGTTCGGTGGCGATGCCCGGGGTGAGCAGGAACAGCCGGTCGACGCCGGTGAGGGCGGCGGTCAGGCTGTCCGGCGCGGTGAGGTCGCCGGTGACCCGCTCGGCGCTCGCCGGCAGTGCCGCCGCGCGCTGCGGGTCGCGGACCAGGATACGGAAGGGCGCGCCGGTGGCGTCGAGCTGTCTGACCAGCTCGCGGCCGATGTTTCCGGTGGCGCCGGTCACGAGTATCATCGGGATCTCCTCGGGTCGTTTGCCGTCTAATGACCTGGCGGAGAGAACGCTAGTCGGCTAATCATTAGCCGTCAAACGAATCCGTGGGCGGCCCGACCCGTCCCGCCGCCGGAAGGTCGCGATGCCCGAATTTCTCGACCTGCACAGCAGGACCTCGAAGGTGCTGCGCGCGCTCGCCGACGAGGCGATGCGCCGCAACGGCCTGCACTACGGCCAGCACCACCTGCTCGCCGCGCTGTGGGAGCAGGACGGCAGGACGCCCGGCGAGGTCGCCGCGAAGCTCCACGTCACCACCCCGACGGTGGTCAAGATGGCCGACCGGATGACCGCCACGGGTCTGCTCGTACGCCGTCGCGACGACCGGGACAACCGGCTGGTCCGGCTGTGGCTCACCGATGCGGGACGCGCGCTGCGCGAGCCGGTCGAGACCGCGCGGCGCGAGCTCGAACAGCAGGTCACCGCCGGGCTGACCGACGCCCAGCGAGCCTGCCTGATGGAGGCGCTGGCCCAGGTCAACCGGGCCGCGGAAGACCTGCTCGACGGGTCCGGGACCGGGTCCTGACCGGCCGCCGGGCGGCGCCCCGGTCAGGACAGGGCCGGCCTCAGGCCCCCGGCAGGAGACCGGCGAGCCGCAGCAGCAGGTCCTTGACCTCCGTCACGTGGTAGCGGTCCCTGCCCTCTTCGGGGTCCGAGCAGATCAGCAGCGGGCCGTCCTGCGGATCGTCCGGCAGCCGGCCGTGGCTGCCGCGCACGCACGACGGATCGAGGCCGACCACCTGGAGCGAGGCGCGGATGCCCAGCTTGAGCTTGGCCACCGACAGCGCCGCCCGCACCTTCACCGTCGGATCGGTCGTGTCGAGGAAGAGTTCGGCCGGGTCGTAGCCGGCCTTGCGGAAGATCTCCACCCCGGTGGCGAAGTCCGGTGCGAGGTCGTCGTCGAGCCAGTAGTAGTAGGTGAACCAGGCGTCCGGCTCGGCGATCGCGACCAGTTCCCCCGAGCGCTCGTGGCCGATCCGGAACTCCGCCTGCTCGCCGCGGTCCAGCACCCGGTCCACCCCCGGCAGAGCCTTGACCACGTCCCGCACCCGGGGGATGTCGGCCGGATCACGGACGTAGAGGTGCGCAACCTGGTGGTCGGCGACCGCGAAGGCCGGCGAGGTCCACGGGTCCAGGTTCTCCACGTCCTGCTGGACGTAGACATGCAGCAGCCCCTCGCGGCGCAGCGCCCGGTTGATGTCGACCGGGCGGCGGGCCGCGGTGATGCCGTATTCGCTGAGCGCCACCACCGTCGTGCCCTCGGCGCGCAACCGGCGCAGCAGCGGGGCCAGTTCGGCGTCCACCGCGCGTGCGGCAGCCGGTGCCTCCGGGCCGTCGGGGCCGTGCCGCTGCACCTCGTAGTCCAGGTGCGGGATGTAGACAAGCAGCGTGTCGGGCGCGCGGGTGTCCATGATGTGCCCGGCGGCGCCGACGATCCACCGGGTGGAGGCGATGCCCGCGCCCGGACCCCAGTAGCTGAACAGCGGGAACGGGCCGAGCGCCGCGGTCAGTTCGTCGTGCACGTCCTGCGGATGGGCGTAGCAGTCCTGGGACTTCCGGCCGTCGTAGTGGTAGACCGGGCGAGGCGTGACGGTGACGTCCACGTCCATGCCCATCGCGTACCACCAGCAGACGTTGCCGACACGGTAGCCGGGGTCGCCGCGGCGGCCCGCGGCCCACAGCTTGTCGCCGCGCACCAGGCTGTTGGACTGCCGCCAGTGGAAGATCTCCCCGGCGTCGCGGAAGAACCAGCCGTTGGCGACGATGCCGTGCTCGTCGGGCATCGAGCCGGTCAGGATGCTGGACTGCACCGGGCAGGTCAGCGCCGGGAAGACGGTGCCCATCTCGGCCGTGAAGCCCGAGGCGGCCACCTCGCGCAGGGCCGGCATGTGCGCCAGCAGCCGCGGGGTCAGGCCGACCACGTCGAGGACGACGGTCCTTCTGCGGTGTGCCGACGGCGTCATGCCGCCACCTCCTTGAGGCCCAGATCGGTCAACGTGCCTGCGGCCCAGGCCACTTCCGCGGCGATACCGGCGACCAGCGCGTCGGGGCCGTCCGGCCGCCGGTCCGCTGGCAGCACCGACCAGGTGTAGGTCTCCACCTCGACGTGGTCGGCCAGCGCCGCCGGTCCGCCGACGAGCAGGGCGAGGGACTGTTCGAGTACGGCCGAGGTACCGGCCAGCGGGGGCTCCGGCGGCGCGTGCAGCGGGACGTGGAAGTGCACCCGCCAGGGCGCGGCCCCGGGCAGCGCGCCGGCACCCGACAGGGCCTCGCCGAGATCGTCGGCGGCGTACGCGGCGCCGCCCTCGCCCGCCTCGCGCGTCTGGTGCAGGAAACGCGGCTCCACGAATGCGGCCAGCGCCCGGCGTACGGCCGGGTCGCCCGGGTCGTCGGCCTGCAGCGCGCAGGAGGCCTGCACCTTGACCACCGCGAGGCCGGCGGCCGCGATCCTGGCAAGCACCCGCGCGGGGTCCTCGAAGGACACCGCAAGATGGCACACGTCCAGGCATACCCCGAGCAGGTCGCCGCCCTGACCGGTCAGTTCGCGCTCGATCTGGTCCACCGTCTCGACCGCGCAGCCCGGCTCCGGCTCGAAGCCGACCCGGATCGGACGGCCGTGGCGGGCCGCCCGCACGGCGAGTCCCGTCTCCAGCGTGCGGATCCGCCGCCCCGCCGCCGCCCTGCTCCCGGAGTTCCAGGGGTCCCGCCAGGCCAGCGGCAGGGTGGAGATGCTGCCGTGCGGCACGTCGTCGGGGAGCAGGCCGTAGAGCACGTCCGCCAGGTCGAGGGTGTAGGCGAGCCGCGCCTGCGTCGTCCAGTCCGGACGGTAGACCGCGTGCTTGACCACCGGCGCGTGGAAGCCGCGGTAGGGGAAGCCGTTGAGGGTGACCACCTCCAGGCCGCGGGCGCCGAGTTCGGCCCGCAGCCGGGCCACCGCCGCGGGATCACCGGCCAGTTCGCGCGCCACGTCATGGGCGAGCCACAGGCCCAGCCCCAGCCGGTCGGTGCCGAGCCGCTCGCGTACCGGCCCTGCGTAGCAGTCGAGTTGGTTGACGATCCCGGCCAGGTCCTCGGCCGGGTGGACGTTGGTGCAGTAGCCGAGGTGGACGGTGGTCCCGTCGGCGTGCCGCAGCCGCATTGCTGCCTCCTGGGGTCGACGTGCGTCGGTCAGCGGGGGCCGCGCTGGACGGAGTTGCCCTCGAAGACGGCTGCCGGGTCGAGCGCCGGCGCGTCCACCTCCAGCCGCCCGCCGGCGCTGTAGAAGGCCACCGGGTTCTGCCACAGCACCTTGTCCACGTCCTCGGCGGAGAAGCCTGCGGCGAGCATCGCCTCGCCGGTGGCGCGGGTCCGCAGCGGGTCGCTGTGGCCCCAGTCGGCGGCCGAGTTCACCAGGACCCGCTCGGTGCCGTACTCGCGCAGGATCGCCACCATCCGGTCGGGCTCCATCTTGGTGTCCGGGTAGATGGAGAAGCCCGCCCAGCAGCCGGAGTCCAGCACCTGGCGTACCGTCAGCTCGTTGAGGTGGTCCACCACGACATGCCCGACCGGGATGCCCGACTCCCTGATCACGTCGAGCGACCTGGCGGTGCCCGCGGCCTTGTCGCGGTGCGGGGTGTGCACCAGCGCGGGCAGCCCGTGCTCGACGGCCAGCGCGAGCTGCGTGCTGAAGGCCTTCTCCTCGGCCGCGGTCATCGAGTCGAAGCCGGTCTCGCCCACCGCGACCACGCCGTCCTTCACCAGGTAGCGCGGCAGCAGCTCAAGCACCTCCGCGCACCGCGGGTCGTTGGCCTCCTTCGGGTTGAGCGCCACAGCGCAGTGGTGCCTGATGCCGAACTGCGCGGCGCGGTAGGGCTCCCAGCCGAGCAGCCCGTCGAAGTAGTCCACGAAGCTCGCCGCGGAGGTACGCGGCTGGCCCAGCCAGAACGCCGGTTCCACCAGCGCGCGGACACCCGCCGCGTGCATCGCCCGGTAGTCGTCCGTGGTGCGCGAGGTCATATGGATGTGCGGGTCGAAGATGCGCATGCGGTGCTCCAGGGTCGGGTTCCGGTGGTCAGCGCAGAGCGGCGAGTACCCGCCGGGCGGCCTCGGCCCTGCGTGGCTCCGGCGAGGCCGCCTCCGCGTGGATCGGGGACGCGTCCAGCAGCGCGGGGTAGCGCCGTACCAGCGCGAGCGCGTCGGCGGGCACGTCACGGCCGGCCGCGACCCGCTCGTGGGCGAAGTCCAGAAGCATCCGGGCGAGTTCGGCGTCCATCCGCTCCTCGACCGCCGCCACCTCGCGCAGCGGGACGCCCAGGAAGACGCATTTGAGCACCCCCTGCCGCCAGGCCTCCGCGTCCAGGCCGGCGGCGGCCGGGCCGAGCGCCGCGGCGACCAGCGCGATGTCGTTGGTACGCAGCGCGTCCTCGACCAGCGGCAGCGCGGCCCGCCCGAGGTCCAGATACGGCAACGCCCGCAGCACGGCTCGGCGTTCCGCCCGGTCGCCGCGGGCGTAGACGTCGGCCACCGTGTCCGCCGCCGCCCCGTCGAGCAGGACGGCGCGGGCCGCCTCGTCCACCGTCCACCCGGCCCAGCCGGGCACGGTCAGCGGACCGCGCCCGCAGCCGCGGCCGACCGCGGGGAAGTCGGTGAGCAGCGCGGCGGGGTCCTTGCGTGCCCTGGCCACCGCTGCCGCCAGCCAGGCCCGGCCCGGCTCGGTCATGCCGGCGTCGACCGCTTCGGCCGGTGAGAGCCGGGGCGGTTCGGCGTGCGCGCGCAGGAACGCCAGCGAGCGGCGGGCGGTGTCCGGCGCGCTGTGGCTGTGCCGGGGGAGCTCCACCGCCACCAGCCCGCGGTAACCCGCCTCCGCCAGCGCGGCAAGCACCGGCGTGAAGTCGATCTCGCCCTCGCCGAACTCCAGATGCTCGTGCACGCCACGGCGCATGTCGTCGATCTGCACGTTCACCAGGTCGGGTCCCGCGCTGCGCACGCAGTCGGCCACCGGCTCCGCCTCCAGGCAGCGGCAGTGCCCGATGTCCAGGGTGAGCCGGAACGACGCGGGGGAGCCCAGCGAGTCGCGCAGCCGCCGGTAGCCGGCCAAGTCCTCGACCAGCATGCCCGGTTCGGGCTCGAAGCCCAGCACCACGCCCTCACGGGCGGCCGTTCGCGCGAGCCGCCCGCAGCCCTCGGCCAGCAGTTCCCAGCCGCGCTCCGGCGAGCTGCCGGCCGGCAGCACGCCGCTCCAGAAGGACACCGCCTCCGCGCCCAGGCCGGCGCCGATCCGTATCGCCCGCTCCAGGAAGTCGACCCTGGCCGCCCGGCCCTCCGCGTCCTCGTGCAGCAGGGTGGGGGAGTGCTTGTGCCAGGGGTCGAGGAGGTAGCGGGCGCCGGTCTCCACGACCACCGCCAGGCCGAGCGCGTCGAGCCGCCGCCTCACCTCGTCCAGCCGAGTGCCGAGGTCCGGGTCGTACGGGTCGAGGTGGGTATGGTCGAGGGTCAGCGCCACACCCTCGTAGCCGAGTCCGGCGATCACGTCGAGGGCGTGGTCGAGGCGGTGGTTGGCGAAGCCGTTGGTGCCGTATCCGAAGCGCAGCGGGGAGCGGGACGTCACGTCGGTGAGACCTTCCGGGAGAGCCGGCGGGCCAGCGGCAGCGCCGCCAGCAGGGGGAGTGCGGCGCGGGTGGCTCCGGCCCGGCCGGCCAGCGCCGCCTGCAGCGGTATCACGCCGAGGATCCCGGCGCCGACCGCCCGTTGCAGCCGGCGCGGGTCCGGCTTGCGGATCGCCGCGAACTGGGCGCCGCCGAAGGTGCGGCCGTACACGCACAGCAGCGCGGCGGCCGTGGCCCGGTGCCGGCCGCGCGCCCCGGGCGCCGCCGCGACACCCGCTGCGAGCGCGGCCGTCGCGGCGAGGGTCGCCTCGGGCAGCGCGTGCGAGGAGCCCTCGGCCTCGCGGCGGCTCAGCGCCATCACGATCCCGGTGTGCGCGGCGACAGCGGCGGCGGCGGGCGCCGCCGCCCGCCGGCCACGGGGCCCTGCCGCGAGCAGCACGTCAAGACCGCGGGCCGCGGCCATCGCCGGCGGCCCGAGCGGGGTGTCCTTCAACGCCAGGTCGTACGCCCACACCGCGGCGGCCAGCGGCAGCGCCGTGCCCAGCGCCCGCCGCCCGCCCGCCGCGCCGGCCACACCGAGGCCGGCCGCGGTCAGCGCCGCCGCGGTCGCCAGCGCGGCGCGCGGGCTCACCCGGCCTGACGGGATCGGGCGGCCCGGGCGCTCGACGGCGTCGACCTCGCGGTCGGCGTAGTCGTTGAGCGCCATGCCGCCCCAGTAGAGCAGCACGGACGCCGCCGCGAGCCCTCCGCTGGCCCGCACACCGTACGGCCACCCGGCCGCACTCGCCCCGACCAGCACGTCACCGGGCACGGTCAGCGCGGCGGGCGCCCGCACCAACTCGGCCAGCGCTCTGGCGCTGGCTCGACGCGCCGGGGGCCTGGGGGTGCCCAGGTGCCCCTGGGGGGTGCCACTTGCGGTTGCGTTCACGGTCGCGCTCCGTCCCGGCTTGTCGCGCAGTTCCTCGCGCCCCTGGGGGGTGCCGCTTGGGGTTGCGTTCCCCGTCGCGGTGTGTCGCGCCGTTCTGGCCCCCAGGGCTTCGCCTGGGGGTACCCCCTTGCGTCCCTCCCGGGCGGGATTCTCTGCCGCACAGGGCACGCTTCAGGGGCGCGGGGAACTGCGCGCCCAACCACGATGGCGCGACAGGCGAACGGCCACCGCGAGTGGCAGCCCCTCTGGGGCGCGAGGACCCGCGCGGGCAACCGCGACGGCGCTGCCCGCCACCGGCCACCGCAGGGGGTCCTCACCCCTCAAGGCCCGAGCGGCCAGCGAATTGCGCGGCCCATGTGCGGAGGTGCTCGTACTGGGCCACCAGGCGGTGTTCCGATGAGCCCATCGGGTCCTTGAAGAAGAAGGCGAACTGCGGCTGCACCCCTACCTCCCCGTCGGCCATGGCGCGGCCGAGGAGGCGGACCAGGTCGAGGACCAGTGGCGCGGCGAGCGCCGAGTCGCAGCCCTGCCAGGTGAACTGCATGGTCATCCGCACGCCGAGGAATCCGTCGAAGGCGATGTGGTCCCAGGCCGTCTTCCAGTCGCCGAGCGCGGGCACGTCGTCGATGTGGACCTCGCCCTCGACCGGGTCGGGGAGCAGTTCGGCCAGGCTGCGCGCCTTGGACGCGGTCTTGCTCGCCGCCGCCGACGGGTCGGCGAGCGTGGCCCCGTCCCCGCCGCCGAGCAGATTCGTGCCGGACCAGGCACGTACGCGCAGCGCCCGGTGCGCGAACATCGGTGCGAGCGCGCTCCTGACCAGGGTCTCGCCGGTCTTGCCGTCGTTGCCCGTGTAAGGGACACCGATGCTGCGGGCGAGTTCGTCCAGCGCGGGCAGCAGCATCGCGCCGGACGGGGTGAAGTCGATGTAGCCGCACCCGGCACTGAGCGCGGCATAGGCGTAGAGCGCGTGCGGCGGCAGTACGGGCTCGGGTCCCGCCAGGGCCGCCCGCAGCGCGGCCAGGTCCGCGTGGGCGGGGTGCGGAGCCGGCTGCGGGGCGGTCGAGGACAGGTTGACCACCACCACCCGCTCCAGGCCGTGCCGCTCGCGGAAGTCCGTCAACTGCGCGGCGATCGCGGTCGCCTGCGGCTCCTGCGGATCGGCCACCGCGCTGACGCCGGGCCGGATCTCCCCATCGGCGGCGTCCAGCGCCCGCTGGACGGAGGCCGGCAGATCGGCGGGTACGACACCCGCCGCGACCAGCTGTTCCGCCCGTTTGACCAGCGGAATGCCGGTGATGTCGCAGCCGCCGAAGACCAGGTCCCCGACGGGGGTCAGGCCGGCCGAGCGGAAGTCCTGCTGCTCGGTCACGCAGCCGACCGGTGCGGCGAGCCCGGCGGCGACGGCCGCGGCGCCGACGACGACCGTCGTGGCGACCGAGCCGCGTGCGCCGATGATCCACACCCCCAGCCGGGGACCGTGTGCAGTGGCCGAACCCATGCCTTCACCTCCGTGTGTCACCTGCTGCGGAGCGTTCGGAGAAGCGTGCCCTTGAGGCCGGGAAGAAGAGTGGGACGAGCGTCCGCCGGGGCCGGACGGCGCGGTCTGCCCGCCCGCGCTCACGGCGCCGACGTAGCTGTTCGTCAGTTCAGCGAATAAACTAATCACCCCTTCCCCCTGCGGCAAGAGGCAGTCAAGAATCCTTTGAACGCACCACGCGCCGCGTCGACTTGGGCAACCCTGAAGCGGTGCCCCCAGCGCCGCCGGGGGGCGGGGTCGAGTCCGTGGAAGTCGCCGCGTAAGGTACATCCCCGGCATCCGCAACGATCACCGCTGGTGCTTCCGCGGTGGTCGGCAGCGGCTGCCGCCGTCGGGTCCGTCCGTCTCCTGAGGCTTTCCTGTGAGTGTCCTGAAGGTCGTTGACCTGCGGTGGAGCGTCTCTTAGTTTGGTGAATGAATAAATGGGCCAGAGAGGTTTGCCGGGCGGGACCCGTCGTGGTCCGCGCCGGCGGAGAAAGGTCGCAGCGTGATGAACGGCGGCGGGCAGCCGGCGAGCAAGCAGAGCATGCGCCGGCACAACCTGGCGCTGGTGCTCCGTCAGGTCGCGGCCAGTGAGAGCGCCTCCAGAGCCACCGTCGCCGCCCGGGTGGGCCTGACCAAGGCCACCGTCTCCTCGCTCGTCGAGGAGCTGCGGCTGGCCGGCCTCGTCATCGAGCACGTGCCGGAGAACCAGGGCAGGGTCGGCCGCCCCGGCGGCGCGCTCGCGCTCAACCCGCAGGGCGCCGCGGGTGTCGGCGTGGAGGTCAACGTCGACTACACCGCGGTCTGCGTCGCCGACCTGACCGGTGCGCCCCGGGTCCGGCTCACCGAGCGCGCCGACAACCGCGGCCGGGACGCCGAGGAGACGCTGCACGCGGCCGGCCGGCTCGCGGCCCGGGCCTGCGCCGCCGCCCGGCGCGCCGGACTGACCCCGGTCCAGGTCACCCTCGGCGTCCCGGGACTCGTCCACGACGACAAGGTGCTGCACGCTCCCAACCTGGACTGGCGCCATGTCCCGGCCGCCGACCTGCTGGTACGCGGCCTGGGCAGGCAGCGGCTCGCGGTGTCGGTCGACAACGAGGCCAACCTCGCCGCGATCGGCGAGTTCCAGGCCAGGCCGGCCGGCGCCGGGGCGAGCTTCCTGTACGTGTCCGGCGAGATCGGCATCGGGGCCGGGCTGATGGTGGACGGCACGCTGTTCCGCGGCGGCGGCTTCGCCGGCGAGATCGGCCATGTCACCGTGATCCCCGACGGACCCGAGTGCGGCTGCGGGGCGCGCGGCTGCCTGGAGCGCTACGCGGGCCAGGACGCGCTGCTGGAGGCCGCGGCGCTCGACACGGTGAGCGCGACCCGGCTGGGCTCGGCGCCCACCGCGACGGCCACCGTGGCCCGTACCGGCGGCGGCCCCCGGCAGCAGGCGCTGCAGGAGGCGCCGGCCGAGGGCAACGCCCCGGTGGAACGGCTCGCCGCCCTGGCCGCCGAGGGCGACGAGGCCGCGGTGCGGGCGCTCGCGGTGGCCGGCCGGGCGCTCGGGGTCGCGCTGTCCGGCGCGGTGAATCTGCTCGATCCGCCCGAGGTGGTGATCGGCGGGATCTACGCCACGCTGGCGCCCTGGCTGATCCCCAGCCTCCAGGTGCAGTTGCACGAGCGGGTGACCTCGGGCCGCTGGCGCTCGGACCGCCTCCAGGTCTCCGGCCTCGGCACCGAGGCCGCGGTACGGGGCGCGGCGGGCGCCGGGGTGCAGGCGATGCTGCGCGACCCGTCGGCGTACATCGACCTGACCAGCGCGGTGCTCTGAACGATCATCAAGTCCTGGCTGGATCAGCGGAGTTGGCTGCCAGGCCGGTGGTGAAGGCCGGGGCGCAAGCGCTTGGTGGCTTGTCTGTGACAACCCTTGACGCTCCGGTCCCGGCCAATTAGTTTTTTGAACCAACGAACCAATTCATCACTCCGCTCGCGGTTTGCGCTGATCAGCGCGCCACGTCGGAGCTGAGGCATCCCTTGTCACCACCAAGTCCCAAGGTGATGCCCCCATGCCGCAGGACGGACCCGTTGCCGCCCGGCGCGAGCAGACGTGCTTCGCCGCGCCCCGACGCGGTCCGTCCGTCCCACCCAGCGGCACATCCCCCCGCAGTGCGTCGACTCGAGGAGCCGCCATGCGCACGCCCCGCCCACGCACCCGTCTTGCCCTGCTCGCGGCACTGAGCCTGTCCGCGGCAGCCGTCCTGACCGCCGCGGCTCCCGCCGTGACCGCCGCTCCCGCCCCGGCGTCCGCCGACCGGGCCGCGGCGGCGCCGTTCAAGGTCCTGGTCTTCTCCAAGACCACCGGCTTCCGGCACGACTCCATCCCGGCCGGCATCGCCGCCATCCAACTGCTCGGCCAGCAGAACAACTTCACCGTCGTCGCCACCGAGGACGACTCGCAGTTCACCGACGCGAACCTCGCGCAGTACGCTGCGGTGGTCTTCCTGTCGGCGACCGGCGACCCGGTGAGCACCCAGGCCGAGAAGGACGCCTTCCAGCGCTACATCGAGCACGGCGGCGGCTACGTGGGCGTCCACGCCGCCGCGGACAGCGGCTACAGCTGGTCCTGGTACGGCGACCTGGTCGGGGCCTACTTCAAGCAGCACCCGGCCATCCAGCCGGCCACCGTCAACATCGAGGAGCACACCCACCCCTCGACCCAGGGCCTGCCCAACTCGTACACCCACACCGACGAGTGGTACGACTTCCAGACCAACCCGCGCTCCAAGGTGCACGTCCTGGCGTCGGTGGACGACAACTCGTACACCGGCTCCACCATGGGCGCCGACCACCCCACCACCTGGTGCCACAACTTCGACGGCGGCCGTGCCTGGTACACCGGCCTGGGCCACACCAACGAGAGCTACACCGAGGCGAACTTCCTGCACCTGCTGCTCGGCGGCATCCAGACGGCGGCCGGCGTGCTGCCCGCGGACTGCTCGGTCACCTCCACCCCGCCGCCCAGCGACCCGGGGATCAGCCTCAAGGCGCACGCCAACGGCAAGTACGTCACCACGCCGGGCGGCGGCGCCCAGCCGCTCATCGCCGGCAGCACCACGGTGGGCACCTCGGAGAAGTTCGACGAGGTCGACCTGGGCGGCGGCAACATCGCGCTGCGCGCCCACGCCAACAAGCAGTTCGTGACGGCGGAGAACGCCGGCGCGCAGTCGCTGATCGCCAACCGGGGGGCGGCAGCAGGGTGGGAGACCTTCCAGCTGATCCACAACTCTGACGGCAGCATCAGCCTCAAGGCCGGGGTCAACGGCAAGTACGTGACGGCGGAGAACGCCGGCGCCCAGCCGCTGATCGCCAACCGCACGGCCATCGGTCCGTGGGAGGAGTTCGACCTCTCCACGAGCTGAGCCCGCACCGACCGGCAGCGCGGCGGCACGCGCCATCCGCCGCCGTGGTGACCTGTCATGCCCATGATCATCTTGACCGAGGAGACCCACGTGTTGCCCGTACGACCACGACCACGACCACGACCACGACCACGACTGCGCCCACGCGTGCGCGCACGTCTGCTCAGCTGGCTGACGCTGCTGGTGGCGCTGGTGACGCTGCCCGTCCTCGCGGTGCTCGCCACCGTGCCGGCCGACGCGGCGGCCCGGCACACGGCCGCCACCACGACGGCCGCGAAGCCCGCCGCCAAGCCCGCCGTCGCCGGTGTCCCCGACAGCAGCTTCCAGAAGGTGCTGCTCAACAACTCCGGTGGAAACCCGCTGCAGCTGGACATCGCCAGCGACGGCCGCGTCTTCTTCATCGACATGCTCGGCGACGTGCGGATCGTCAACACCGGCGGCACCACGGTGACGGCCGGCCACCTCGACGTCTTCACGGCGAACGAGAGCGGTCTGCTCGCGATGGCCCTCGACCCGGCCTTCGCGACCAACCACTGGATCTACCTCTACTACTCGCCGTCGTCGGCGAGCGTCGACCGGCTCAGCCGCTTCACCGTCAACGGCTCCACGCTGGACCTCAGCAGCGAGAAGGTCGTCCTGGAAGTCCCGGTCCAGCGCGCCGAGTGCTGCCACCACGGCGCCGGCATGGCGATGGACCACAAGAACGGCAACCTGTGGCTCTCCACCGGTGACAACACCAACCCCTTCGCCTCCGACGGCTACGCGCCGATCGACGAGCAGTCGGGCCGGGCCACCTGGGACGCCCAGCGCACCGCGGGCAACACCAACAGCCTGTCGGGCAAGGTGCTGCGCATCCACCCCGAGTCCAACGGCACCTACACCGTCCCGAGCGGCAACCTGTTCACGCCCGGCACGGCCAAGACCAGGTCCGAGATCTACGCCATGGGCTACCGCAACCCCTTCCGGCTGGCCCTCGACCCCAAGACCGGTTTCCCGGTGGTCGGCAACTACGGCCCGGACGCCGGCACCGCCAACTCCGGCCGCGGGCCGGAGAACACCGTCGAGTGGGACCTGCTGAGCAAGCCGATCAACGCGGGCTGGCCGTACTGCGTCGGCAACAACACCCCCTACATCGACTACAACTTCGCCACCAAGACCTCCGGTTCCGCCTTCGACTGCGCGGGCGGCCCGACCAACAACTCCCCGAACAACACCGGCCTGACCAAGCTCCCGCCGGCCACCCCGGCCAACGTCTGGTACCACTACAGCGCGGACCCGAACAACTTCCCGCTGCTCAGCGGCGGCGCCCCGATGGCGGGGCCGGTCTACCGCTACGACGCCAACCTGGCCTCGGACCGCAAGTGGCCCGCCGCCATGGACGGCCAGGCGATCTTCTCCGAGTGGAACACCAGCAAGGTCTACACCTTCCATGTCAAGGCGGACAACACCGGCACCGACGACATCGAGACCTTCCTGCCCTCGGTGTCGTTCAAGAAGCCGATGGACATGAAGTTCGGGCCGGACGGCGCTCTCTACATGGTCGAGTGGGGCACCGGCTACGGCGGCAACAACGCCGACGCGGGCATCTACCGCATCGACTACCTCAACGGCGGAGCGCTGCCGGTCGCCGCGGCGAGCGCCAACCGCACCAGCGGCCCCGCGCCACTGGCGGTGACCTTCTCCAGCAGCGGCTCCAAGGACCCGGCAGGCGGGGCTCTCACCTACAAGTGGGCGTTCGGGGACGGCACCACCTCGACCACCGCCAGCCCCAGCCACACCTACAGCACGGTCGGCAACTACACGGCCGTCCTGACGGTGACCAACAGCGCGGGCAAGAGCGCCACCGCGAGCGTCGACATCACCGCGGGCAACACCGCGCCGACGCTCACCGTCACCGCCCCACCCAACGGGGGGCTGTTCGACTGGGGTGACAAGGTCAACTTCGCGGTCACCGTCACCGATCCAGAGGACGGCACCGTCGACTGCAGCAAGGTCAAGATCCAGGCCATCCTGGGCCACGACACCCACGGCCACCCGCTCGACCAGTACACCGGATGCAGCGCCACCGTCACCACGACGCTGTCCAACGGCCACAGCGACGGCGACAACGTCTTCTACGTGATCGAGGCCACCTACACCGACAAGGGCGGCACCGGCGGCGCCGCCCCGCTCACCGGCCGGGCGCAGATCACCCTGCAACCCAAGCACAAGCAGGCCGAGTTCTACACCGACACCGGCCGTGCCAGTGACGGTCAGGGCACCGACACCCCGGGTGTCACGGTCGAGAACGGTGCGGACAGCGCCGGCGGCGGCCAGGACATCGGCTTCATCGAGGACGGCGACTACTGGAGCGTGTCGCCGATCGCTCTCAACAACATCACCTCGGTCGGCTTCCGTACGGCCTCGGCGAACGCCGGCGGCCGCATCGAGGTCCGCTGGAACGCGGCGAACGGACCGCTGCTGGGCACCGCCACCGTTCCGACCACCGGAGCCTGGCAGACCTACACCGACGTCACCGCCAGCCTGAGCAACGTCCCCAGCGGCAGCGGCAAGATCTACTTCGTCGCCCGCAACCCCTCGGGCCACACCGGGCCCGGCGCGCTGATGAACGTCAACTGGATGCTGTTCGCCGGCGCCGGGGTGGGCACGCCGGGAACTCCGGGCGGTGGCACCGGGATCAGCCTCAAGGCGCACGCCAACGGCAAGTACGTGACGGCGCCGAGTGGCGGCGCGCAGCCGCTGATCGCCAGCGCCACCACGGTCGGCACCGCGGAACGGTTCGACGAGATCGACCTCGGCAGCGGCAACATCGCGCTGCGCGCCCACGCGAACAACCAGTTCGTGACGGCGGAGAACGCCGGGGCGGCGTCGCTGATCGCCAACCGGGCGACCCAAGGCCAGTGGGAGACCTTCGCGTTGGTCCACAACGCCGACGGCAGTGTCAGCCTGAAGGCCGCGGCGAACGGCAAGTACGTGACGGCGGAGAACGCCGGCGCGGCGGCGCTGATCGCCAACCGGGACGCCATCGGCCCGTGGGAGGAGTTCGACCTGAGCACCTCCTGAGCGCCCGCGGCGCGAGCCGCACACGGACCTGCCCCGGGCCGACGGGCCCGGGGCAGGTCCATGCGGGGGTTCTGGGGGCGGCGGGATCAGGTGAAGGACGTCGGCAGGTAGGTGTCGACGTTGTCCTTGGTGACCGTCGCCGAGAACAGCGTGATCGAGGAGGGCACCTCCTGCTCGACCAGGTCGCCCATGCCCTTGCTCTGCCCGATCAGCCGGGCCAGCGTGATCGCCGAGGCCGACATGCTCGACGGGTAGACCACGGTGGCCTTGAGCACTCCGCTGTCCGCCTTGATCTCCTGCATCGCGTGCTTGGACCCGGCGCCGCCGACCATGAAGAAC
Source organism: Streptomyces sp. NBC_01198 (assembly GCF_036010485.1). NCBI lineage: Bacteria > Bacillati > Actinomycetota > Actinomycetes > Kitasatosporales > Streptomycetaceae > Streptomyces > Streptomyces sp. NBC_01198. Next base: position 304,193 of record NZ_CP108568.1, on the reverse strand, counting down.
TCGCTGCGCCCGGCCTGCTTGATCGCCGCCTCGACGCCGATGCCCTGGTCGTCGTCGTGGTTCCAGACCGCGTCGAGCTTGGAGCGGGCCTGCAGCACGTTGCTCATCACCTGCTGGCCGCTGTCCGCGGTGAAGGCGGCCGCCTGCCGGATGCTCACCGAGTAGCCCGCCTTGGCGAGCGCCTCCTTGAAGCCCAGGCTGCGCTGCTTGGTGAGTTCGAGGTTGTCGATCCCGGCGATCTCGCCGATCACCGGCTTGCTGACACCCTTGGCCTTGAGGGTCTTGATGATGTACGCGGCGGCGTTGACGCCCATGCCGTAGTTGTCGCCGCCGATCCAGGTGCGGTAGGCCAGCGAGTTGTCGAAGACCCGGTCGAGGTTGACCACCGGGATGCCGGCGTTCATCGCCTGGGTGGCGATCGCGGTCAGCGCCTTGCCGTCGAAGGGCAGGATCACCAGGACGTCGACCTTCTTGTCGATCAGCGTCTGGACCGCGCTGATCTGCGCGTTGACGTCGTTGGTGCCCTCGGCCGCCTGGAAGCTGACATCGCTGTACTGCCCCGCCTGCGCCTTGGCGTTCTTGGTGATCGCCGCGGTCCAGCCGTGGTCGGCGGCGGGCGCGGAGAAGCCGATCGTGACGTGCTTGCCGGGAGTGCTGCCCGACGCCGCGGTCGTGGCCTTCACGTTGGCCTTGTCCGCGTCGCCGTCGGAGTTGCTGGTGCACGCCGACAGCAGCAGACCGCTGCCCAGGGCGCCCGCGCCGAGCAGCATGTTTCTGCGCCCCACGGCCGTGGGTCCGGTCTCTTTCATACGGGTGTTCCCTTCAGAGGGGAGTAAGGCAGGAGGTGGAACCGGTGAGTCCGCAGGTCAGGCGGGCGAGCGCGCACCGCGGGTGCGCTGCAGCAGGACGGCGACCAGGATGATCAGCCCCTTGGCGATCTCCTGGATGTCCGTGGTCAGGTTGTTGAGCACGAAGATGTTGGTGATCGTGGTGAAGACCAGGACGCCGAGGATCGAGCCGAACAGCGACCCGCGACCGCCGGCCAGCAGCGTGCCGCCGATGATCACCGCGGCGATGGAGTCCAGCTCGTAGAGGTTCCCCAGGTTGCTGGCCCCGCTGGTGGTACGGGCGGTGAGCATCACCGCGGCGATACCGCAGCACACCCCGGACAGCAGGTACAGCAGCATGGTGTGCCGACGCACCGCGATGCCGGCCAGCCGCGCGGCCTCCGGGTTCCCGCCGACCGCGAAGGTGCGCCGGCCGAAGGTCGTACGGTTCAGCAGTAGCCAGCCCAGCACCACGATCCCGGCCATCAGGTAGACCAGCAGCGGGATGCCGAGGAATTTGTCGGTCGCGATCCGGTTGAACGACTCCACCGTCACCACCTGGGACTGCCGGTCGGACAGCCGCTCGGCGACACCGCGGGCGGACGCCATCATCGCCAGCGTGGTGATGAAGGCGACGATCTTGCCGTAGGCGATCAGCACGCCGTTGAGCAGTCCGACGACCGCCCCGACGACGACCGCGGTGAAGAGCATCCCGCCGAGCCCGTACGACTGGGTGGCCACCGTGGTGCACCACACCGAGGCCACGGCCACGATCGCGCCGACCGACAGGTCGATGCCGCCGCCGATGATCACGAACGTCTGGCCCACCGTGATGACGCCGATGACCGCCGCGCTGGTGAGGATGTTGACGATGTTGTTGCTGGTCAGGAAGTTGCCGGAGCTCGCCGTTCCCACCACGCCCAGCAGCACCAGCACCACCAGCAACCCGAGGCTGTGCACCTGGTGCAGTGGGAAGAGCCGCGGCAACCGCCGCCGTTCGGGCGCCGGCTGGGGCCCGGGGTCGGGTCCCTCCTTCACCAGGGACGGCTTGGTGGCCACGTCGGCGCCGGACCCGGTTCGCGCGGGCGGTTCGGGGGCGTCCTGCGCGGGTCTCGGCGTGGTCTGGTCACTCATGGGCGGCTCTCTTCCATCACGAGGTCGAGTACGTGGGATTCCTTCAGCGAGGCGGCTTCGGCCTCATGGACGATCCGGCCCTCGCGCAGCACCAGGGCGCGGTCGGCGAGGCCGAGGACTTCGGGGACCTCGCTGGACACGAACAGCACCGCGACCCCGGAGTCGGCCAGTTCCCTGACCAGCGCGTAGAGCTCGGAGCGCGCGCCGACGTCCACCCCCCGGGTGGGCTCGTCGAGCAGCAGCACCCGGCAGCCGCGCAGCAGCCAGCGGGCCAGCACCGCCTTCTGCTGGTTGCCGCCGGACAGCGTGCGGACCGCGCGCTGCGGGTCGGCCGGGCGCAGGTCCAGCGCGGCGACCCGCTCGGTCGCCGCAGCGGCCTCCCGGCGGCGGTCCAGCCAGCCCAAGCGCGCGAAGCGGCCCAGCGAGGAGACGCTGACGTTGCGTACGACGCTGTCCTGGAGGAAGAGCGCCTGGCTCTTGCGTTCCTCGGGTGCCAGGCCCACTCCGGCCTTCACCGCGGCGGTCACCCGGCCGGGCGGCAGCGGCCGCCCGTCGACCAGCACCGTGCCGGACGCCGGGCGCGTCGCACCGTAGACGGCGTGCAGGATCTCGGAGCGGCCCGAGCCGACCAGCCCCACCAGGCCGACGATCTCTCCGGCGTGGACGGTGAAGCTGACGTCCTCGAAGCTGCCGGGCTGCGTCAGGCCCTCCACCCGCAGCACCTCGGCGCGCTCCGGCGCGGCCGTGCCTCCCGCCCGCTGCGGGAAGTCGTAGGCGGTCTCGCGGCCGGTCATCAGCGCGACGAGCTCGGCGGTGGGCGTGCCGGCCGGCAGCCCGCCGGCGACGGTGCGGCCGTCCTTGAGCACGGTGACGCGGGTGCCGATGGCGCGGATCTCGGCCATCCGGTGCGAGATGTAGAGGACGGCCACCCCGCTCGCGGTCAGTTCGCCGATGACCCGGAAGAGGTTCTCGACCTCGTCCTGGGTGAGGACGGCCGAGGGCTCGTCCATCACGATCAGCCGGGTGTCGTGCGACAGCGCCCTGGCCATGCTGACGATCTGCTGCTGCGCGGGGGACAGGCTCCCCACCTCGGTGCCGGGCGAGATCTCCGGGTGGCCGAGGGAACGCAGCAGCCGGCGGGCGGCGGTGGCGGTCTCGCCGCGCCGGGTGAGGCCGAAGCGGGCGTGTTCGTGTCCGAGGAAGATGTTGTCGGCCACCGAAAGGCCTTCCACCAGGTCGAGTTCCTGGTAGATGGTGGAGATCCCATGCCGCATCGCCGCTGTCGGGCTGTGCAGCACCACCGTCTCGCCGTCCCAGGTCAGATCGCCGCTGTCCGGCTGGTGGGCGCCGGCCAGCACCTTGATCAGCGTCGACTTCCCGGCGCCGTTCTGTCCCAGCAGGCAGTGCACCTCTCCTGGCTCGACCTCCAGATCGACGCCGTCCAGTGCCTTGGCACCGGGAAATTCCTTGGTAATTCCCCGCATTCGAAGCAGAGGAGAACTCACATTGCCACCTAGGGAGGGGGGAACTGTGGGTGCCGATAGAGACACAAAGCGTTCGTTCGTCAGTTCAGCGAACAAACTAATAAGGACCGAGGGGGAGGGCAAGAGCGAGGACGGAACCAGTTTGGAAACCTGACGGCGCTTCACCGGCCCGCCATGCGGCGGGTGTACGGCCGCGTCCGCCGCCCGCGCTCCCGCGCCGGGGCTGGAGGGTCACGTGTGCCGCCCGGGTGGAATGGTCCGCCGCACCGCCGTCCCGCTCATCATCAGGGGCAAGGTCCACGGTGTGGGCGCGCACGCCCGTCCGATACGGGATGGCGCCGACCTGTCACCGGCGGGCCCGGCCTGGCTCATCCGAGACGTTCTTGACCTGCGGGACGTCACGCTGGTCGGCAGCGACACCTGCGGCGCGCTGGTGCAGCCGGTCATCGCGCGGGGCGCGGAAAGGGAGGGCGCGGCGGTGCCGGCGTCGTGCGACGCCTACGACAACTTCCGGCCCGGGCTGACCGGGACCGCGCGTCATGCCGCGGGAGTGCGGCCGCCGGCTGGCGGCCGCACTCCCGAGGGCGCGACTCGTCGTCGTACCGGTCAGGTCACCGCCTCGGCGGCGACCGGGCCGCCGCCGAGCGCGTCGCGGCGGGACGGCATCGTCAGGGAGGTCATCCGCCGCCAGCCGGCGACGCGCTCGTAGGCGTACATCGCGTGGATGCCCGCCCGCAGCGCGGCGGACTTCGGCGCGGACCAGTGCAGCAGCCGGCCCATGTGGGCCATCACCGCGAGGCTGACCTCGCGGTAGACGCGGATCTCCGCCATCGCGCACTCGCGCAAGGTGCGGTGGATCAGCGGGCCGTGCCCGGCGCCGGCGAGCCGGAGCAACTCCTCGTGGCAGTACGCCAGATGGTTGTCCTCGTCGCGGGCGATCTGCCGGACCGCCCGGCCGATCTCCGGGTGGTCCCCGAAGTGCTTGAGCAGCAGCGCCATCTGCTCGGAGGCCCGCTGCTCGGTCACCCGGCTGTGCGCCAGGTAGGTGACGATGTCCTGCTCGCTGAGCGGCTGCTCGGCCCGCAGCCGGGAGTGGGCGAGCCCGATCCCCGCGCGTTCCAGCAGCATCGTGTAGTCGGTGTCCGCCGGCACCGGTGCCGGCTCGAGGTCGCGGCCCCGCAGCAGACCGTTGAAGATCCGCCCGTGCTTGTCCTCGTCCGCGCCGTGCCGGGCGATCTTGGGGGCCAGTTCGACCAGCCCCTGCGGTACCAGGGCCGCGATCCTCCCGTTCTCCCAGCCGCCCTGCGTCTCGCCGCTCGCGGCGATGGAGCAGAAGAGCCGGAAGGACTCGTCGTTGTCGAGGATCTCCGTGAACAGGCTGCGTGCTGACAGCACCACGCCTCTCCTCTCGCCGTCCACCGGGTGTCATGACGAGTCAAGAGCCGGGTAAGGGCGCCCGCAACCGGACGGGCGGCGGGGCTGCGCCGTCCGGGTGAGGGCTCCCGCCGGGGCCGGGCGCCGGCCCCGCGGTCCGGACACCGCACCGGGGACGCGCAGCCGCGGGCCGGTCCGGAGCCGGGTCAGTCCAGGCCGCGAGCCTGCCGGAAGCGGTCCCGGGCGTCGGACAGCTCGACCATCGGCGCCGGGTAGCCCTTGCGCTCGCCCGCCGGAAGCTTCCACGGCTCGTGCACCGCGCCCCCCTGCACGCCCGCCAGCTCGGGGACCCAGCGGCGTACGTAGGCGCCCTCCGGGTCGTGGCGGCGGGCCTGGAGCATCGGGTTGAGCACCCGGTTGGGGCGGGTGTCCGTGCCGGTGCCCGCCACCCACTGCCAGTTCAGCTGGTTGTTGGCGATGTCGCCGTCCACCAGCTGGTCGAGGAAGTACCTGGCGCCCACCCGCCAGTCCACGTACAGCGTCTTGGTCAGGAAGCTCGCCACCAGCAGGCGCCCGCGGTTGTGCATCCAGCCCTCGGCCCGCAGCTGCCGCATCGCCGCGTCGACCACCGGATAGCCGGTCCGGCCCTCCCGCCAGGCCTCGGCGTCGGCCTCCGCGGTCCTGCCGGTGCGCCAGCGGTCCTGCCGGCCGCGGTAGTCCGCCGCGGACACCGCCGTCCTGGCGGCCAGCAGTTGGCGGTTGAAGTCCCGCCAGCACAGCTGGCGTACGAAGGCGTCGGCGCCGGGACCGCCGGCGGCGCGCGCGCGGTGCACCGTCTCGACGGGCGACAGCGTGCCGAAGTGCAGATGCGCCGACAGCCGGGAGGTCGCGTCACCGGCGAGGTCGTCCTGGCCGGTGTCGTAGGACCCGAGGCCGTCGCGCAGCCAGGCGGACAGCCGGCGCCGCGCCGCACCCTCGCCGCCCGCGGCGGGTCCGGCGCCACGCGCGGGCAGGTCCGCCGACCGTACCGGCTCCGGCACCCGGACGGCCCTGGGCGCGGGCAGCGTGTCCCGCAGCCGCTGCTGCGACCAGTGCCGGAAGTAGGGGGTGAAGACGGCGAAGTGGTCCGAGCCCTGCGGGGTCAGCGCCCCCGGCGGCACCGCCGTCACCACCGTGTCGTGCACGTGCAGCCGCCGTCCGGCGGCGGTGAGCGCGGCCCGCAGCCGGTCCTCGCGGCGCTGCCCGAAACCGCTGTCGGCCGCCGCGACGTGCACCTCGGTGGCGTCGCACTCCGCGGCCACCGCGCACACCTCGGCGGCCGGGTCGCCGGCCCGCACCACCAGCCGGCCGCCGCGATCGCGCAACCCGGCGTCGAGATCGGCCAGGCAGTCGGCGAGGAAGGCACGCCTGCCGGGCGCGTCGAAGCCCGCCCGCGCCACCGCAGGGTCCAGCACGAACAGCGGGACCACCTCGTCGGCCGCGGCCAGCGCCGCCCGCAGCGGCGGGTGGTCGTGCAGCCGCAGGTCACCGGTGAACAGCACGACGGCCCGCCTCACGCGGCGCCCTCCGCCGCCGTCCGTGCCGCGGCGCGTGCGATGTTGCGGGCCATGCCGCCGAAGACCGTCGCGTGGAAGGGCGAGATCGCCCACCAGTAGGCGTGCCCCACCAGCCCGCGCGGATGGAAGACGGCCCGCTGCCGGTAGCAGGTGCGCCCGGCGGCGTCGCGGTCCGCGCACATCTCCAGCCAGGCCAGGCCCGGCAGCCGCATCTCGGCGCGCAGCCTGAGCAGATGGCCCCGTTCGATCTCCTCGACCCGCCAGAAGTCCAGCGAGTCGCCGACCCGCAGCCGCGCCGCGTCCCGCCGGCCCCTGCGCAGCCCGACCCCGCCGACCAGCCGGTCGAGCTGCCCCCGTACCACCCAGGCGAGCGGGAAGGAGTACCAGCCGTGCTCGCCGCCGATGCCCTCGATCACCCGCCACAGATCGGCGGGGCTCGCGTCGACCACGGCCTCCCGCCGGTCGGTGTAGAGGCTGCCGCCCGCCCAGTCGGGGTCGGTGGGCAGCGGGTCGCTGGGGGCGCCCTGCACCGAGGCGGACGACCACCGGGTGCTCACCTGGGCGTCCTGCACCCGGCGCAGCGCCAGCGTCAGCGCCGCGTCCACCCCGATGGGCGCACCCGGCGGGTCGGGCACGTGGTCGGCGATGTCGTGCTCCTCGCAGACGACCTCGTGCCGCAGCGACTCGGCCAGCGGTTTGGCCACCCCCGCAGGCACCGGGGTGACCAGGCCGATCCAGTGGCTGGACAGCCGCGGGGTCAGGACCGGCACCGGCACGATGAGCCGCCGCGGCAGCCCGGCCACCACGGCGTAACGGCGCATCAGGTCGCGGTAGGTGACCACGTCGGGGCCGCCGACGTCGAAGGCCCGGCTCACGTCGGCGGGCATCGTGGCGCTGCCGACCAGGTAGCGCAGCACGTCCCGCACCGCGATCGGCTGGATCCTGGTGCTCACCCAGCTCGGGGTGACCATCACCGGCAGCCGCTCGGTGAGGTAGCGCAGCATCTCGAAGGACGCGGAGCCGGAGCCGATGATGACCGCCGCCCGCAGCACGGTGGCCGGCACGCCGGACTCCAGCAGGATCCGGCCCACCTCGGCGCGGGAGCGCAGATGCGGCGACAGGTCGCGTGCGGGCACCCCGCGCGGGGTGAGGCCGCCGAGGTAGACGATCCGGCGCACTCCCGCGGCCCGCGCCTGCTCGCCGAAGACCCGGGCCGCCGTCCGGTCGGTCCGCTCGAAGTCCCTTCCGGTGCCGAGCGCGTGCACCAGGTAGTAGGCGACGTCGATGCCTTCCAGCGCGTCCCGGACCGACGCCTCGTCCGTCACGTCGCCGGCGACAACCTCCGCCGAGCCCACCCAGGGGTGGTCGCGCAGCTTGACCGGGGTGCGGGCCAGGCAGCGCACCTGGTGCCCGGCGTCGAGGAGTTCCGGCACGAGGCGTCCGCCGATGTAACCGGTGGCCCCGGTGACCAGGCAGCGCAGCGCCGGACCGCCGCCGGGACGGTCTGCCGGCTCGGGCTGCTCCGCAGGGCTGTTCACGTCGGCACCTCTGTGCTCGCCCGCCCTACCTGGTCGCTGGCGGTCTGTCACCGTCCAGCAGACCACGGCGGCCGCTCCTACGGCAGGCGCCCCGGTGCACAGTCACCCGAAGCGCCCAACCGTCCGTGTACGTGGGCGGGCCGGGACGGGCCGTCCCGCCCACCCGGCTCAGACCTCCAGGTCGTTCTCGATGCTCCTGAGCTGGTGCCGGGCCATCGCCAGATTCGCCCGGCCGCGGTCGAGGGCCAGGTAGAGGAAGAGCCCGTTCTTGCCGCGGCCGCGCAGCAGCCGGATCAGGTGGTACTGCCCGCTCAAGGTGATCAGGATGTCCTCGATCTCGTCCTTGAGCCCGAGCAGTTCCATGGTGCGGGCCTTGGCGCGGACGACGTCGGTGTTGCCGGCGGCGGCCACCGACAGGTCGAGGTCCTTGCCGCCGCCGAGGGTGCCCAGGGCCATGCCGCTGGTGTAGTCGACGAGCGCCACGCCGATGACTCCCTCGATGGAGGTCATCGCGTCCTTGAGCGCGGTTTCGGTGTTGGCCATGATCTTCGTGCTTCCCTTCGACGGTGTGTTCCTGTTGGTGCGGTCAGGTGCTGGGGTCGGGCTCTTCGTGGGGTCGGGCGTACGGGTTCTGGCCCGGCTGCCGCGCGGCCTCGGCTGCTGGTCGGTCATGGCGTACCGCCGCCCTCCGGCAGCGCGAAGGCGGCGTCCAGCAGGCCCGCCACCCGGGCGCAGCTGCGGCGGGTCTCCAGGTGCAGCCGGCCGACGTTGGTGCGGGGGCCGGCGAGCACCGCGAGCACCGCGTCGCGGCCGGCCGCGTGCAGCACGATGCAGCCGGTGTCGCTGCGGATCAGCAGCTCGTGCAGCGACCGGTGCCCGGCGCTGTCGGCGAGCCGCAGCCCCACCCCCAGGGCGGCGGCGGTCAGCGCCGCGAAACCCTCGGCCTGCACCCCTGGGGCGTCCGCGGCCAGCAGCAGGCCGTCGGTGGTGGCCGCGAGGGCGCCGGTCACCTCCGGCAGCCGCGCCCGCAGCCCTTCCAACTCGGTACGTATAGCGGCTTCGTGCACCATCGACCTCCTCCGCTCGGCACGCAGGGCGCGCCGCTGCAGCGCCCGCCTCACAACCGCTCCAGCGCGACCCGCAGCCTGCGCAGCAGTGCCGCGTCCGGGTCGTCGCCGATGTTCTGGAACCAGGCCGGCGCCCGCGCCGTCGCCCGGGTGCTGCCGCGCGGGGTCTCGACCAGCCCGAGTGCGGCCAGCCGCCGTACGTCCACCAGCGCGTGGAAGGCCGGCCGGCCCAGCAGCGCGGCGATGGCCGACGGAGTCCGTACGCCGTCCGCCAGGTCGAGTACGGCGGCTTGCCGGCGCGGCAGGAACGGCGGCCGGGCGGCCGGCAGCAGGGCGGTCCTGGCGACCGACACCGGGGCGGTGTCCAGCCGCGGGTGCGGCCACAGCGACTCGAGCAGCAGCCGGCGGCGCCGGGTCTCGCCCTCCAACCGGCCCACCGCCACACCGCCCAGCGAGCCGAACCAGTGCCTGACCCCGTGCCGGAAGCGGGTCGGTCCGGCGCCGGGCGCCAGGACGAAGTAGGCGGCGTCGTACAGCGCGCCGAGCCGGCTGATCTCCAACTCGCCCGCCGCCAGCCTGCGGTGCTCGATGAGCCAGTGGCCGGTCCGGCAGGCGGCGCCCGCCGCGGCCACCGCCTCCTGCCAGGCCTCGGGCGACAGCCGGCCGCCGGCGGTCAGCAGCACCTCGATCCCGGGCGCCGCCGGGCTCTCGGCGTGCACGACCTCGCCGGCGTCCAGGTAGAGCGCGCCGGTGTCCCGTAACAGCACGCCGGTGGCCCGCTGTTCGGCGAGCCGGGACAGCATGGGGGAGTGGCCGGCCGCCGCGCTCACACCAGCACCAGCCCGTCGGCGAGTTCCCGCATCCCGCGCATCGCGAGCGCGAGGTTCGCCTGTGCCCGGTCCAGCCACAGGTAGAGGAACACCCCGCCCTCGTACGGCGCTTCGACGAACCGCAGCAGGTGGTATCCGGTGCCGGTGACCACCACGGCCTCCTCGGCCGCGAGTCCGGGGCCCTGCTGGTCCGCGGTGAAGACCGGGTGCTCGGCGGTGGCTCGGGCGTAGCCGGCGGTCTCCGCCGCCACCGCCTCGTGGTCGCCGCCGGGCGCCTCGCCGATCACGCCGAGCGCCAGCCCGCTGACCCACTCCACCAGGGCGGCACCGCGTGCCCCCGGCAGCGTCATCGCCCGCAGCAGGCACTCGTCGATCCCGGACACACGGCTCCCCTCGGTCCACGGCGTTTGCGCGGCCGCCCGGTTCGGGCGGTGACGAGCAAGTTACGCTGCGTGCAATCCGATTCGGGGAGTTCTGGCATTTTCCTGCGGTACATGCGGGCGGTTGGCCTAGGATGCCCCCGCACCCTGCGGCCGGTCAGCCGCGCCTCGACAGCGTGTTGATCCCCAGGTCGAACAACCCGTCGAGGACGAGATCGACGCCGACCGCCGCGAGCAGCAACCCGACCAGCCGGGCGACCAGTTCGACGACGGCGGTGTGCGCCCTCTGCAACAGCCCGCCGAGCAGCAGGACGCAGACCAGGTCCACCGCGATGACCGAGACGAAGGCCGCGGCGACGGTGCCGCGCCAGCCCCAGTCGTTGCGTTCCGCGGCCTCGATCAGCACCGCCGTCATGGCCAGCGGGCTGACCACGTACGGCACCAGCAGCTCCCGCAGCCCGCTGGTGACATCGGGTCCGTCCTCGCCGGGGCCCTCGGTGCCGATGTGCAGGCCGAGCACCAGGCCGACCGCGTAGAGGAAGAAGATGATCCCGCCGGCCAGCGCCAGCGCGGGGGTCGAGATGTGGAACAGTTCGAGCAGCCACGGCGAGCTGAGCCCGGCGGCCACTCCGATGACCACCGCGCCGGCCGACGAGATCAGCGCGATGGTGTGCAGGTCCCCTCTCGGGTGGTACTGCGCGAGCCCGGCGAAGGCGAGCAGCACCTTGGGCGGGCCGATCACGGAGAAGAACGTGATGAACGCTGCGGAGTAGGTCAAGGTGATCATAACGGGCATGATGCGCAGTTCCGGGCCGCGTGCCGGGTATTGACCCCGCCGCGGTCTGTGCTTTCCGGTATCCGGCAGTATCGTTGCCCAGGGCAAGCAAGGATCCGGAGAAAGAGTCCCCATGAGCGCCCAAGCAGACGCCGCGCAGACCGGCACCGCCGCACCCCCGACGGGCTACACCCACCGGCAGATCATGATCATCCTGTCCGGACTGCTGCTGGGGATGTTCCTCGCCGCACTGGACCAGACGGTGGTCTCCACCGCCATCTACAAGATCGGCGAGAGCCTCAACGGCCTGACCGCACAGGCGTGGGTGACCACCGCCTTCCTGATCACCTCGACGATCGCGACCCCGCTGTACGGCAAGCTGTCCGACCAGTACGGCCGCAAGCCCTTCTTCCTCTTCGCGATCTCGGTCTTCGTCGTCGGGTCGGCGCTGTGCATGCTGTCGACCTCGATGTACATGCTGGCCGGATTCCGTGCCTTCCAGGGCATAGGCGCCGGCGGCCTGTTCTCGCTGGCCTTCGCGATCATCGGCGACATCATCCCGCCGCGGGAACGCGCGAAGTACCAGGGCTACTTCATGGCCGTCTTCGGCACCTCCAGCGTCCTCGGCCCGGTCATCGGCGGAGCGCTGGCCGGGCAGGACTCGCTGCTCGGCATCGACGGCTGGCGGTGGATCTTCCTGGTCAACGTGCCGATCGGCGTCCTGGCGCTGATCGTGGTGGCCAAGGTGCTGCACGTCAAGCAGGACCGCCGCCCGCACCGGGTGGACTCGCTGGGCGCGGTCGCGCTGGTCGTCGCGCTGGTGCCGCTGCTGATCATCGCCGAGCAGGGCCGCGAATGGGGCTGGGGCAGCGGCACCGCGCTGGCCTGCTACGTCGTCGGCGCGATCGGCATCGTCTGCTTCCTGCTCGCCGAACGACGGGCCGGCGAGGAGGCGCTGCTGCCGCTGCGGCTGTTCCGCAACGGGGTCTTCGCGCTGGGCTCGGCCCAGTCCGCGATCATCGGTATCGGGATGTTCGGCGGCATCACCCTCATCCCGCTCTACCTCCAGCTGGTCAAGGGCAACTCGCCCACCAGGGCGGGCCTGCTGACGCTGCCTCTGGTACTGGGCATCATGGTGCTGTCCATGGTCTCGGGCGTGATCACCTCGCGCACCGGCCGCTACAAGATCTTCCCGATCATCGGCTGCGTGCTGCTGGTGGCCGGCATGCTGATGTTCTGGCAGATGGACGCCGACAGCAGCCTGCTGTACGTCGACGTCGCGATGTTCGTGGTCGGCGCCGGGCTCGGGCTCAACTTCCAGACCATCGTGCTGGCCATGCAGAACGCCGTGCCGCCCCGGGACATCGGCGTCGCCACCTCGTCGACCACCTTCTTCCGGCAGATGGGCGGCACGCTCGGCGTCGCCGTCTTCCTGTCGATCGTCTACTCGGTGGTCGGCGGCCGGATCTCCGCCGCCTACGCCGACGCGCGCGGCGGCGCCGCTTTCCACAAGGCCGCCGCCGCCCACCCCGACCAGCTCAAGCAGCTCACCTCGGGCGGGTCGGGAAGCCTCAACGACACGTCCTTCCTCAACCACATCGACCCGGTGCTCGGCCACCCCTTCAAGGTCGGCTTCACCGAGGCCATCAACGTGGCCTTCCTGGTCGGTGCCGGCGTCCTGGTGGTCGCCCTGCTGCTGTCCACGCTGCTGAAGGAGGTGCCGCTGCGGACCACGGCGGCCGCCTTCAGCCCCGACGAGGCAGAACCGGAGGCGGGCAAGGCCGCGGGCAGCGGGACGCCCGACGGCTCGGTGGCCTAGCGACCGGCACGGCGAGGCCGTGGTTTTCGATCGGGCCGCCGCCCCGCGGGGCGGCGGCCGCACAGTCGTGGTCGGAGTGGCCGACTCCGACTCCTCATGGCGGGCCGCCGCCTACGCCGTGGGGCTCGCCCGGCGCCAGGACGCCCTGCTGGTGGTGATCCACGTCCTGCCGGTGCACTCCACCGCGATGCTGGCCGGCCTGTCGTGGATGCTCGCCGCCGACGACCTGGCGGTGGCCGAGCAGCTGCGGCACCGGGTGGCGATCGGGCTGACCGGCACGCTCGGCCTACCCGCCCCGCGCTGGGAGTTCCACATCCTGCGGGCCGCCGACGTGGCCACCGGGCTCGCCGAGACAGCCGACGAGCTGCGCGCGGACACGGTGGTCATCGGCGCGTCCAGGGGCCTGCGGCACCGGCTCTTCGGCTCGGCCGGCGTGCGGCTGGTCAGGACCGGGCGGTGGCCGGTGATCGTGGTGCCCTGAGGCGCCCGGAGGCGGCGGGCGGCCGGGGCGGTGGCCGGCCGGACGGCGGGTCCGCCCGCCGCGCGGACGCGGCTGGTGATCGTCGTGCGGTGGACGATACGGCTGTCGCCCCCGGTGACAGGTGGGGCCGACGTTGCTTCAATGCGGGTGGCGCCGTCACGCGGCGCCGCCCGCCGACCGTTGGAGCGTCCGCCGTGCAGATGTCCCGCCGTACCCTGCTGTCGATGGCCCCGGCCGGCGCCCTGCTGGCACTGGCCGGCCGGATACGCGCCGCCGCCGCGGAACCGGGCGCCGCCGCCCCGCCGTCCGCCGCGACCGACCGGGCGACCCTTCTCGGCAACGTCACCGCGATATTCTGCGGCACACCGCAGTCCAACGCCCGCCCGGAGGTGGCCGGCAAGCTCGCCGCCCTCCAGTCCACCGCCACCGCCAGGCTCGCCGCGATGGACGCGGCCGGCGCCGGCGAGCTCTTCCACGGCGTCGACCTCGGCACCAGCGACCCGCACCTGACCAGCTCCTTCCAGTACCTGTACGAGATCGCGCTGGCCACCCTCGCCCCCGGCTCCTCGCTGCTCGGCGACACCGCTGTGCAGCAACGCGTCATCGACGCTCTGGCCTGGCTCTACGACCGTTACTACGGCGACCAGGCGACCGGCTACTACGGCAACTGGTTCAACTGGGAGATCGGCATCTCCACCTACGTCAGCCGCACCCTGGTCCTGCTCGCCGACCGCCTCGACCAGGCCGCGCCCGGCCTGACCGCCACCTACGTCGCCGCCATGGACGGATACCTGCGCAACGGCAAGGGCGGCGACGTCGACCTCGACTCCCGCTTCCACACCGGCGCCAACCTCGCCGACATCACCACCAACCGCATCCTGCAGGGCGCCGCGCTCGGCGAGGCCGCACGGATCACCAAGGCCGTCGCCGACCAGCTCACCGTCTACGCCACGGTGGACCCCTACGCCCCCCAGCACGGCGTCACCGACGGCTTCTACGCCGACGGGTCGTTCCTCCAGCACTCCTCGGTGGCCTACACCGGCTCGTACGGCACCGGGCTGCTCACCCGGGTGGTGCAGACCGTCAAGATCCTGGACGGCACCGGCTTCGTCCCCGCCGAGGGCGACCTGCCCGGCGTCGTCGCCGGCTGGGTGGCCGGCAGCTTCGCGCCGCTGATCGTCGAGGGCTGGATGTCCGAGATCGTCAAGGGCCGGGCGCTGTCCAGGACCGGCACCGGATACGCCGACGTGGCCGCCGTGGTCGAGGCGGTCGTCGACCTGTCGGGCTACGCCACCGGCGACGGCGCCACCGCGCTGGCCGGCTACGCGAAATACCTGCGGCAGGTGACGAAGGCCGCGCCCGACCCGGCCGGCTTCGTCTCCCCGGTCAGCGTCGCCCGCTACGCCGACCTGCTGGCCGACCCCGCGATCCCGGCCCGCGACATCAACCCCGCCGCCCAGCACAGCGCCTACCCCGCCATGGACCGCAGCGTCCACCGCCGCCCCGGCTGGACCTTCGCGCTGGCCCGCAGCTCCACCCGGATCAGCGGTTACGAGTACATGAGCGGCGAGAACCTGATGCCGTGGTTCCAGGGCGCGGGCGCCCACTACCTCTACCTCGCCGGGCAGGACCAGACGCAGGCCTTCGGCGTCGACTACTTCACCGCCGTGCCGCCCGACCGGCTGGCCGGCGTCACCGCCCCGGTCGAGGTCCGGCGGACCGTCCCCGAGCTGTACGGCACCCAGTGGTACGACAACCCCGCCGCCGGCTTCACCTCGTCCTCCGAGTCGCAGAACAGTTACCTGTACTTCCCGCGCGGCACCAACGCCCTGTCGGGCGGCGCCGTCCTCGGTACGTACGGCGCCGCCGCGATGGTGCTGGCCCCCGACGTGGCCTGGACCGCGAAACAGGCCGGGCTGCTGCCCGCCGACTTCGTCGCCTACCGCGGGGCCGACGCCACCAAGTCGTGGTTCATGCTGGACGACGAGGTCGTGGTGCTCGCCGCCGGCGTCGGCGACGGCGCGGGGCGCGCGGTCACCACCACCGTCGACGCCAGGATCGCCGGCGCCGCCGACCCGGTGGCCCTCACCGGCGAGGTGCGCGGCGGCGGCGCCTGGTCCGGCACCGGCACCGCCCCGCTGAGCTGGCTGCGGTACGCCGACGCCGCCCAGGGGACCGCGGTCGGCTACGTCCTGCTCGACACGCACCAGCCGCCGCCGACCGTAGCCCTGGACACGGTCACCCGCAGCCGCCGCGCGGTCCGGCTGACCAACCCCGACACCTCCGTCACCAAGCAGGTCTTCACGCTGACCTTCCACCAGGAAGCAGGCGCCCGGCACACCGCGCTGGCCTACGCCATCGTCCCCGGCGCCTCCGAGCGGACCCTGCGGTCGTACGCCCGCGGGCCGCTCGCCGTCCTCGCCAACACCACCGCCGTCCAGGCCGTGAGCCATCGGGGGCTCGGCCTGCTGGCCGTGAACACCTTCACCGCCGGCTTGCACCGCGCCGGACGCCTGACCGTCGACGGCCCCGCGTCCGTGCTGCTCCGCGAAGCCCGCGACGGCACCGTGGCGCTGGCACTGGCCGATCCGACCACCGGGCGGGCCACCGTCTCGGTCCAGCTGCGGGGGCGCCGCCTGCGCCCGGTGACCTCGGCGCCCGGGATCCACGTCCGCTCCACCCCGGCCGGCACCACCGTCGTGGCGGACACCGACCGGCTCTACGGCCGCACCCTGTCCGCCACCCTGCGCTGACCCCCGGTCAGCGCCCGCGCAGCCGGGCGGGCAGGCGGGTGAGCCCGCCCGGCAGCGCGACGACGGTGGCGACGAAGAGGGCGCCCAGCAGGAACAGCGGCTGGGACAGCGGCACCCGCAGGACGGACGGCAGGTCCGAGACCGCTCCGGACCCCGCCAGGTCGCCCAGCCGGTGGTCCGCCCAGGTGTAGAGGACGCCGCCGATCAGCGGCCCCCAGCGCGACCCGGACCCGCCGAGCACCACCATCACCAGCAGCGACAGCGTGAAGTCCGACGTGGTGGTCTGCGGGGTCGCGCCGCCGGTGAGCAGCAGATGCACCACGCCGCCGACGGCGGCCAGCGCACCGGCCAGCATGAAGGCGACCAGCTTGAACCCGTACGGGCGCAGGCCGAGCACCTCGACCCGGCGCTCGTTCTCCTTGATGCCCTCCCAGACCCGGCCGGTGGGGGAGCGCACCGCCCAGTGCACCACCGCGAGGGTCAGCACCAGGTAGGCCAGGGCGATCCAGTAGAGGTTGGCGGTGTTGCCGATGCCGGCCAGCGAGGACGGCAGTCTGTCGGCCGGGATGGCCCGGCCCTCCTCGCCGCCGGTGACACCGCCCGGGTCGCGTTCCACCAGGATGGAGCCGGCCTGCGCGAAGGCCAGCGTGACCATGGAGAAGGCGATCCCGCCGACCCGCAGCGCCACCGAGCCCAGCGCCGCGCTCAGCGCGACACCGCAGCACAGCCCGAGCGCCGCGGCCGCAGCGAACGGCAACCCGGCCTCGGCCATGAGGAGTTCGGTCGCGTAGCTGCCCGCGGCGAAATACAGCGCATGCCCGAACGACAGCAGCCCCGTGCGCCCGAGCAGCAGGTCGTAGCCGGTCGCGAGCGCGCCGAACACCAGGCACAGCGCCAGCAGTTGCAGGCTGCCCGCGCTGCCGATCGGGCCGTCGAGCAGCCCGGGCAGCGGCAGCGAGCTGTAGGGCGCCGCGAGCAGCGCGGCCAGCGCGGCAGCCGGCCACCAGCGGCCGTAGCGGCGCAGCGACCCGGCGGGCCCGGGCACCTCGCCGGTGGCGGCCGCCTCGCGGGCGGGCGTGGCGGTGGTCATGCGAGCCTCCCGGTGATGCCGCGTGGCTTGAGCAGCAGCAGCGCGGCGAGCAGCACGACGACGGCGAGGTCGCCGAGGCCGGACGCGGTGTAGTAGTTGGCGAACTGCTGGACCAGGCCGACGACGACGGCGGCCAGCGCGGCGCCGGCGACCGAGCCCATGCCGCCCATGACCACCACGACGAAGGCGAAGATCAGCAGCGAGGTGCCCTGGCCCGGGTCGACCGAGCCGTAGTAGAGCCCGCCGAGCGCCCCGCCCAGCGCGGCTGCCGCCCCGCCGATCGCGAAGACCAGGGTGAAGGCGCGGCGCACGTTGATGCCGAGCGCGGTGACCATGGACCGGTCCTCCACCCCGGCGCGCACCACCAGGCCGTGCCGGGTGCCGCCGAGGAAGAGCCGCAGCGCCACCAGCACCGCGGCGGCGGCGCCGATCAGCACCAGCCGGTTCACCGGGATGTGCGCTCCCAGCAGACCGAACGTGCCGGACAGCGCGGCCGGTCCTGGGAAGGGCCGGGCGTCCGGCCCCCAGATCGCCGACAGCAGCGCGGGGACGGCCAGGCCGACACCGACAGTGGCCAGCACCTGCTCGCGCGGGCGGCCGTACAGCGGCCGGATCAGGGCGAGTTCGAGGACCATGGCGGCCGCGGTGCCGACGACGGTGCCGAAGCAGACCGCGAGCACGAAGCCGGGCCCGCCCCCGCCCGCCCCCGGCAGGTGTCCGTCGGCGGCCCACCAGGTGGCGTAGCCGCCGATCGACAGCAGCCCCCCGTGGGCGAAGTTGAGCACGTCCATCAGACCGAAGATCAGCGAGAGTCCCGCGGCCACCAGGAAGTACAGGGCGCCGAGGCCGAGTCCGGTCACGGCGAGCAGCACGACGGTCGACATCACACCCCTGCCTTTCCGTTTCCCGCCGCCGAGCCGGCCGGCCCGGCGGTCCCGGCCGGGGGTCCGGCGGTTGTCCCGGCGGCTGTCCCGGTGTCCTGCGGTGACATGTGGTGCTCCTCGGTGACGGCGGCGGTACGGCGGCCGACGCCCAGCAGCCGCCGGGTGGCCTCGGGATCGGCGAGCAGGTCGGCGGCGGGGCCGCGGTGCGCGGTGCGGCCGTCGGCGAGGACCACGCAGTGCGCGGCGAGCCTGCGCACCATCGCCAGGTTCTGCTCCACCAGCAGCACCGGCACCGCCTGCGCGGCCCGCTCCAGCACCCGCGCCACCTCGGTGACCACCTTGGGCGCCAGGCCCTTGGTCGGCTCGTCGGCGATGATCAGCCGGTTGCCGTTCAGCAGGGTGCGGCCGATCGCCACCATCTGCTGCTGGCCGCCGGACAGCGTCCCCGCCGACTGGCGTGCACGGGTCTTGAGTTCGGGAAAGAGTTCGTGCACCAGGGCGTACGCGGGCTCGCCCGCGCCCGGCCGCTCCGCCAGCCGCAGGTTCTCCGCGACGGTGAGCGCGGCGAAGACGCCGCGGTCCTCCGGCGCGTAGCCGATACCGCGCCGCACCAGCGCGTGGGTGGGCAGCCGCACCGTCTCCTCGCCGAGGAAGCGGACACTGCCGGTCCGCGGCACCAGGCCGAGCACCCCGCGCACCGTCGTGGTCTTCCCCGCCCCGTTCCGGCCGAGCAGCGCGGTCACCCCGGACGGCGCGACCTCCAGGTCCACTCCGTGCAGGATGTGCCGGCCGCCGATGACCACCGCCAGGTCCCGCACCACCAGCAGGGGTTCGGCGCTCACAACGCCTCCCCGAGATAGGCCTGCTGGACGACCGGGTCGGCGGTGACCGTCTGCGGGGTGTCGAGCGCCAGCAGGGTTCCGTGGTGCATGACCGCCAACCGGTCCGCCAGGCCAAGCAGTACGTCCATGTGGTGCTCCACCATCAGCACGGTCCTGCCCTCCTCGCGGTGCAGCGAGCGGATCAGGCCGGTCAGCGCGGGCACCTCCTCTGCGCTCACCCCGGCCATCGGCTCGTCGAGCAGCATCAGCCGCGGTTCACCGACCAGCAGCACCGCCAGCTCCAGCTTGCGTTTCTCGCCGTGCGACAGCTCGGCGGACGGTACGTCGGCCCGGTGCGCGAGACCGGTGCGCTCCAGCACCCGCCCGACCTGGCCGGCGTAGCCGGACGCGCGCCGCCAGATCCGGTACGAACCGCCGGACGCCGCCTGCGCCGCCAGCCGTACGTGGTCGGCGACCGTCATCGCCGGCCACAGGCTGGAGGTCTGGAACGTGCGGCCGAGTCCGCGCCGCGCCCTGGCGGGCACGCTCTCGGCCGTCACCTCCGCCCCGTCGAGCCTGATCGACCCCCGGGTGGCCGGCACGAGTCCGCTGATCAGGTTGAACAGCGAGGTCTTGCCGGCGCCGTTGGGACCGATGAAGGCGAGGAACTCGCCCTCGTGCGCCTCGAAGGACACCTCGTCCACGATGGTCGCGCCGCCCACCGACCACTCCAGGTCGCGCACCCGCAGTACGGGGGCCACCGATCAGCCTGCCATCTGCTTCGAGGGCGGCGTGACCGCGTCCTTCGGCAGCCGGCTGATCAGCTCGGGCTTCGCGGCAGCGCCGGCGCCGGTCAGCGTCGCGGTGAACATCGGCTGCAGCAGCGCGTGGTCCACCGTCCTGATCTGCTCGTCGCCCTTGGGACCCTGGAACGACCAGCCCGCCAGCGCCTTCGCCATCGCCGTCGGATCGGTGGCGCCGCCCGACTCCACCGCGTGCACGATCATCTGTGCCGCGGTGAAGCCGTCCGGGCTGAACAGGTCGGGAGTGCCACCGGCCTTGGTGATGCCGTCCAGCATCGCCTTCTCCACCGGATTGCCGGCCGCACCGGGGAAGTAGTGCGCCAGGAAGGACACCTTGGAGCCCGCCGCGCCGAACAGCGGGTACGAGGCGACGCCGGCCAGGCCGGTCACCACCTTCGTCGAGGCCACCACGCCCTGCTGGTCAAGCGCCGTCCACAGCGCCGGCGCGCTCGCCCCGGCCCATGCCACGAACACCAGGTCCGGCTTCTTGGACTTGACCTGCTGCGCGAACGGCGTCAGGTCGCCCGCGCTGGGCGGCGCGAGCACCGAGTCGACGATCGCGCCCCGGCCAGTGCCCAGCACCTCCTTGACCGCGGCCACATTCGCCTGGCCGAAGGCCGAGTTCTGGGTGAGCACCACGACCTTCTTGCCGCGTGAGCCGCCGAGCAGCGAACCGGCGGTGAGGATGTCCTGGTAGGACTGCCGTCCGGAGCGGAAGGTGTAGGCGTTCATGCCGGTCAGGGCGTCGGTCGCGGCGGGGCCTGCGATGTAGAGCACGTGGTTCTGCGCGGCCAGCGGCGCCAGTTGCAGCGCCACGCCGGAGTCCGTGGTGCCCGCGATGATCTTCGTGCCCTTGCCGATAAGCGTCTTGGCCGCGGCGACCGCCTTGGCCGGGTCGCCCGCGTCGTCCTGCTCGGTGAGGCGGATCGGGTGGCCGGCCGCCTTGCCGGTGCCGTGGGTGGCGTAGTCCAGACCGGCGTTGAACCCCTCGATGTACTGCTTGCCGTAGGCGGCGAGCGGCCCGCTGCGCGAGTAGACCAGGCCCACGTCGACGGCGGCGCTGCCGTCCTTGCCCGCGGACGAACTGCCCGCCGTCCCCGCCTTGCTGCAGCCCGTCAGCCCTGCCAGCAGGACGGCGGCGGCCAGCAGCGCAAGCGCGGGGACGGATCTGGTGCGGTACGTGCTCGATGTGCTGCTGCGACGCATGGTGACCGGCTCCCGGAACGGTGGATTGTTGCGCACACCGTAGAAGTGCTGGGTCCGGGTGGACATGTGGCCGGAGCATGCACCTGCCGGGGACGGCATGTCGGCGGGCACCATGGTGGGGTGCCCGCCGCGCCGGGCCTCAGAGGGCCTCGCGGAGGTGGGCGGCCACGGTGGCGGCGCCCGCCGCCGCGAGGACGATCGAGTAGTGGTTCACCCCGGGGACGAAGTGCGTGGCGACCGTGCCGGGGGCTGCCGTCTCGATCACGGCGGGCGGGTACAGGCCGACGGGCTCGTCGCGCAGGCCCCGTTCTGCCCAGAGCAGCCGGGCCGGTACCCGCAGCTCGTGGATCGCGGCGAAGACCGCGGGATCGCGCAGCTCGTCCTCGGCGTCCTCGCGGATCGCCGCCGCCCGGCACGCCGAGCGCAGGTGCGGCTCCTCGCCGACGAGGTCGCGGTCCAGATAGGCCCGTACCACCTCGCCGGTCAGCTCGGCGAAGGCCGGGTGCGCGGCCCAGAAGGCGTGGTAGGCGGCACGGTCGGGGAACTCCATGTCGAGCTTGGCCATCGCCGGCCCGATCACCGCGTGCAGCACCTGGTCGATGTCCATGTCGGCCGGGACGGGGAAGCCCAGGCCGCCGTCGACCAGCACCAGCTGCCGGTAGCGCCGCGGGTCGCGGCGGGCGGCGACACAGCCGACGAAGCCGCCCATGGAGTGCCCGGCGAGCACCGCACGGTCCACCGCGAAGCTGTCCAGCACCGCGAGCAGGTCGTCGGCGTGCGCCGCCATGCTGCTCTCGCCCTTGACATCGTTGCTCCGTCCCCGCCCGCGAAGGTCGGGAGCGAGCACCTCGACGCCGTCGAGGGCTTCGGCGACGGCGGCCCACGACAGGCCGTTGCTCGCGATGCCGTGCACGGCGAGCACCGTGCCGGCCCCCGGTTCGCCCGGCCAGTGGCGTACGGCGAGCGTGCCGCCCGCCACCTCGACGCCGACATCCCGGTAATCCCTCATGCGCCCCGCCCAGAATCGGACCCGCCGGCCCGCACGCCGCCCGTGCGGACTCAGCAGCATAGGTGTCACCGGGGTGCGTGACGCATGGCGGCGGCCGACACAGCCGGTGCTGCCGCCGTGTCGCCCGCCGCCATCCCCGAGGGGGCGGTGTCAGTGGCGCCCGTCCGACCGCTTGCGGTGCAGCGTGAACTGCTCGAAGACCGACAGCTCGCCGTGCGGTTTGTTCACGTTGTAGTACGTGACGTGCAGCCGGGTGGTGTCACCGGGGAAGCGGCCCGGGTCCACCGTGAAGGCGGCGAAGCCGTAGGGGTGGTCGATGTCCCGCACGCCCGTCCAGACCGCCTCCTCCTTGACGTAGGTCGCCGCCCGCTTGCCGCCCTCGGGACGGGTGGCGGCCACCGCGGTGATCACCTTGGCGGTGCCGTCCTTGAAGAAGGACTGGTTGGTGGTGCCCGAGACTCCGCCGCCGCCCAGCACCATGTGGACGGTGCCGAGCCCGGTGTCGATGTCGTCGGTCCTGGTCGAGGCGGGGTTCGGGGTCAGTGTCTCGCTGCCGCCGACCACCCCGCGCACCGCGAGGGACCGCTCGTAGTTGTGCTCGTGGCCACACACCACGAGGTCCACCTGGTAGCGGTCGAAGAGCGGCCCGTACGCCGCGCGCAGGCCCAGGTCCGCGCCGTTGGCGTCGGAGGAGCTGATCATCACCTGGTGCATCGCCACGACGACCCAGTCGATGTCGGTGTCCCGCCTGGCCGCCTTCAACTCCCGCTCAAAGAAGGCCAGCTGACGGCCACCCGAGTAGCCGTGGACGTAGTTGTCGCCGCCGTCCTGCAGCGCGACGTCGTCGTTCTGCAGCACGATCACCCGCACCGACCCGGCGGTGAACGCGTACCACAGGCCCGCGAGTTCGTCGTCGGTCTCGGTCGAGGGCAGGTCGAAGTACGTCTGGTACGCGCCCAGGCCGATCGGACCGTTGCCCGACTCGATCTCGTGGTTGCCCGCGGCGGGCATCCACGGCCGGAAGCGGGCCGAACGGGTGTTGTTGGTGAAGAAGTTGTTCCAGGTGCGTACCCGGTCCACGTCCAGGTTGGCGTAACACAGGTCGCCGTTGAGCAGGTGGAACAGCGGCGCGACCTGCTCGATGCCGGTGACGATGTCCTTGGTCGCCGGCGTGGAGTTCGCGTCGAACGCCGCCGTGCCGTCGCTCGCCCAGGTCACCTGGGGCGCCGACTGGTCGCCGAAGCTGGTGAAGGTCAGCGGCTGGCGCCCGCGCGGCGCGGTGCGGAAGGTGCCGCTGTCCGGGGTGGCGCCGTCGTGCGAGACCAGGTACAGGTAGTCGGTCCCCGGGTGCAGCTTGCTGATCAGCGCGTGGTGGACGTAGACCACCCGGCCCGACTTGCCGTCGGTGTACGCCCGGGTCCGCGCCGACGCGCCGGAGCCCAGACCGTGGTCGAGCGTGCCGTACAGCACCCGCGGGCGCTTGACCGGGGCGTCGGTCAGCCAGGACACCACCATCTGGGTGGACGGGTCCTTGCCGAAGGTCAGATGCAGGCCCTGCACCGGGGAGGCGCCCCCGGCGTCGGGGGTGGGGTGGAAGGCGGGCGCGCCGGCCGGCGCCGCCGCGGCGGGACCCGCGCTCAGCAGGGGCACGGCGACCGCGCCGACCCCGGCGGTCCCCAGCAGGCCGACCGCGGTGCGCCGGCTGAGGCGCTCTCCCGACGGCTCGGGTGTGTCCATCTGTGCGACCATCGTTGCTCCTTGGTGCATGGGCTGCGAATGCGTGAAGACTCGCGCCCCGCGGCGACGGCCAGTTGAACTCCGCCTTTCCGGTGCACGTCGGAAGGCGGCGGGACCCCGGGGCGCGGCCGCGGCGCGCACCCGCGGCCCCCGTGACTCCGTTTCCCGCCTGCCGGACCTGGCTGTTCGCGACCCGTACCGCAGGCTTTCACCCGCGGGACACGGGCAGGTCGCCTGTACTCGCTGCTCTTGGGATCACCCCCTGCTCGCCCCGCACACTCCCCTTGCGAAGAGGTACTCCGAGCCATGGCCGAACCCACCCGGCGGCGCTTCCTGCAGATCGCCGGCGCCACCGCGGGCTTCACCGCCCTGTCAAGCAGCATCAACCGCGCCGCCGCCATCCCGGCCGGGCGCCGCACCGGGACCATCAAGGACGTCGACCACATCGTCGTCCTGATGCAGGAGAACCGGTCCTTCGACCACTACTTCGGCTCGCTGCGCGGAGTGCGCGGCTTCGGCGACCCGCGCCCCGTCCGGCTCGCGAACGGCAAGCCCGTCTGGTACCAGCCGGATGGCACGGGCAAGGACGTGCTGCCGTACCACCCGGACGTCGCGGACCTGGGGCTGCAGTTCATCGAGGGCCTCAACCACGAGTGGACCGGCAGCCACGCCGCCGTCAACGACGGCAAGTACGACCGCTGGATCCCCGCCAAGTCCACCGGCACGATGGCCTACCTGACCCGGGACGACATCCCGTTCCACTACGCGCTCGCCGACGCCTTCACCGTCTGCGACGCCTACCACTGCTCGTTCATCGGCGGCACCGACCCCAACCGCTACTACATGTGGTCGGGCTGGACCGGCAACGACGGCAAGGGCGCCGGCCCGGTGCTCGACAACTCCGAACTCGGCTACTCCTGGACCACCTACCCCGAGCGGCTGGAGAAGGCGGGCGTGTCCTGGAAGATCTACCAGGACATTGGCGACGGCCTGGACGCCGCCAACTCCTGGGGCTGGATCCCGGACGC
Source organism: Streptomyces sp. NBC_01198 (assembly GCF_036010485.1). Taxonomy (NCBI): domain Bacteria; kingdom Bacillati; phylum Actinomycetota; class Actinomycetes; order Kitasatosporales; family Streptomycetaceae; genus Streptomyces; species Streptomyces sp. NBC_01198. The sequence continues at coordinate 279,597 of NZ_CP108568.1, read as the reverse complement.
CTACCGCGGCAACTACGGCGACAACTCGCTGCTGTACTTCGACAACTACCGCAACGCGCAGCCCGGCGACCCGCTGTACGACAAGGCCCGCACCGGCACGAACGCCAAGGCGGGTGAGGGCTTCTTCGACGCCCTCAGGGCGGACGTCCAGGGCGGCAGGCTCCCGCAGATCTCCTGGATCGCCGCGCCCGAGGCCTTCTCCGAGCACCCCAACTGGCCTGCGAATTACGGAGCCTGGTACATCTCGCAGGTCCTCGACGCGCTCACCTCCGACCCCGAGGTGTGGAGCAGGACCGCGCTGTTCATCACCTACGACGAGAACGACGGCTACTTCGACCACGTCGTCCCGCCGTTCGCACCGCCCGCCGAGGGCCGCGGCGCCTCCACCGTCAGCACCGACCTGGAGATCTTCCCCGGCAACGGCACCTACGCCGCCGGTCCCTACGGGCTGGGCCAGCGGGTGCCGATGACGGTGGTCTCACCGTGGAGCACCGGCGGCTATGTCTGCTCCGAGGTCTTCGACCACACCTCGATCGTGCGCTTCATGGAGCGCCGCTTCGGGGTGCACGAGCCGCAGATCTCGCCGTGGCGGCGCGCCGTCTGCGGTGACCTCACCTCGGCCTTCGACTTCGGCCTCACGCACGGCAGGCCCGCGCCGCTGCCCGACACCGACGCCTACCAGCCGCCCGACCGCGACCGGCACGACAGCTACGTGCCGGTGCCGCCCGCGCACCAGGTGCTCCCGGTGCAGGAGAGGGGCAGCCGCCCCACTCGCCCGCTGCCGTACGCCCCGCAGGTCGACGCGGCCGTGACGCCCTCCAGCAGGCGCGTCACCCTCACCTTCGCCGGCGGAGTGGCCGCCGGCGTGTGCTTCCACGTCACCGCCGCCGGCCGCACCGACGGCCCGTGGACGTACACCGCCGAGGCCGGCAAGAAGCTCTCCGGCAGCTGGGACACCGCCGCCCAGGGCGGCAGCTACGACCTGACGGCGTACGGCCCGGCCGGCTTCCTGCGCACCTTCAAGGGCTCGGCGGCCCACGCCGGGCCCGAGGTCACCGCCCGCCACGACGCCAGCGCCGGCCGGATCGAGCTGACCTTCACCAACTCCGGCCGCACCGACGTCCGGCTCACCGTCCGCAACTCCTACGACGGCCTGCACGCGACGTACACCGTCCGCGCCGGCCGCCGCGAGACCCACACCGTCGACCTCGGCCGCAGCAAGCGCTGGTACGACCTCACCGTGACCGCCGACCACGACCCGGGCTTCCTGCGCCGGCTGGCCGGCCACGTGGAGAACGGCAGGCCCGGGGTGAGCGACCCGGCCATCGCCACCCGCTGACCGGTCCCGTCCCACCACCGCCTGCTTCCGGCGGCGCGTCCGCGTCAGACCTGCGCGCCGCGCCGCCCGAAGCGGGCCGGGGTCACCCCCAGATGCCGGGTGAAGTGCCGGCTCAGATGGGCCTGGTCGTAGAAGCCGACCGCGCTCGCCACGTCGGCCGACCGCTCGCCGGCGAGCAGCAGGGCGCGGGCCCGGTCGATCCGGCGCCCGGTGAGATAGGTGTGCGGCGGCAGCCCGTAGGCCCGGGTGAAGCAGCGGATCAGATGCGTCGGATGGGCATGCAGCACCGCCGTCGCCTCGTCCAGCGTCAGGCCGGTCCGCAGCCGGGAGTCCAGCAGTTCGCGCAGCCGCGCCGCCAGCCGGTGGTCGGCCGGGTCCCTGCCGGCCGGCCTGCGGGCGTCCAGGTGGGTCAGCAGCCGCTCCCGGACGAACGCCAGCCGCGAGGCGGCCTCCAGGGCGTCCCCTTCGTGCCGCAGCGCCGCGTGCAGGAAGTGCACCCGGTCGTGCAGCGCAGGGTCGAGCAGGATCGGCCCGTCCACCGCGGGTCCCGCCAGCCGCTCGGGCAGCACCGACGTCGACAGGTACAGCACCCGCTTGCGGAAGCCGCGTCCGCCCACCGACCGCCCGTCGTGCGGCACCCCCGGTGGCAGCAGCACCACCCGCCCGGCGTCCGTCGCGTCGTGCCGCCTGCGGTCGAGCGCGAAGTCCACGACACCGTCGTCCAGCAGCATCAGGTCCCAGGTGTCGTGGGTGTGCACCGGGTAGGCGTGCGCGGTGAAGGTCGCGTGCAGCACCTCGCTGATCCCCGCCACGGCCGGCCGCCAGGCGTGGACCTCGGTACCGGGACGCGATCCCCTCATAGCGGAAAAGGTAACAAGACCCGGCAGGGGCGGCCCCGCCCGTCCGGCAGATCATCTCTGTCCGGCCCACCGGCGGACGACGCTGTGTGCCGGTGGGCCCCTACGACGGCCGCAGGTCCCTGATCCGCTGGATCTTGCCGACCGAGCGCTCCAGGCTCCCGGGGTCGGTGACGACGACCTCGACGGTGACCCCGACCGCGTCCTTGACGCCCTGGGCGACCGTGTGGGCCGCCTCCTCCTGCTGGGCCGCCGGCGCGTCGGGCCTGGCCTCCACGACGACGGTCATGTGGTCCATCCGGCCGCGCCGGGTCAGGTCGAGCCGGAAGTGCGGGGCGACCCCCGGGACGCCGAGGACGATCTCCTCGACCTGGCTCGGGAAGACGTTCACGCCGCGCAGGATGATCATGTCGTCGCAGCGGCCGGTGACCTTCTCCATCCGCCGGAAGGCCGGCCGCGCGGTGCCGGGCAGCAGCCGGGTCAGGTCCCGGGTGCGGTAGCGGACGACGGGCAGCGCCTCCTTGCTCAGCGAGGTGAAGACCAGCTCACCGCGCTCGCCGTCCGGCATGACCGCGTCGCTGATCGGGTCGACCACCTCCGGGTAGAAGTGGTCCTCCCACACGTGCAGGCCGTCCTTGGTCTCCACGCACTCCTGCGCCACCCCCGGGCCCATGACCTCCGACAGGCCGTAGATGTCCACCGCGTGGATGTCCAGCCGGTCCTCGATCTCCCGTCGCATCGCCTCGGTCCACGGCTCGGCGCCGAAGATGCCCACCCGCAGCGAGGTGGTCCGCGGGTCCACCCCCTGCCGTTCGAACTCGTCCAGCAGGGTGAGCATGTAGGACGGCGTGACCATGATGATCTCGGGCCTGAAGTCCTGGATGATCTGCACCTGGCGGGCGGTCATGCCGCCCGAGGCTGGGATCACCGTGCAGCCGGCCCGCTCGGCGCCGTAGTGCGCCCCGAGGCCGCCGGTGAACAGGCCGTAGCCGTAGGCGATATGCACCTTGTGACCGGGGCGGCCGCCCGCGGCCCTGATCGACCGCGCCACCACGTCGGCCCACACCGACAGGTCAGCGTCGGTGTAACCCACCACGGTGGGGCGGCCGGTGGTGCCGCTGGAGGCGTGGATGCGGCGCACCCGGTCCATCGGCACGGCGAACATCCCGAAGGGGTAGGTGTCGCGCAGGTCGGCCTTGGTGGTGAAGGGGAAGCGCGCCAGGTCCTCCAGGCCGCGGCAGTCCTGGGGCTCCACCCCCGCGGCGTCGAACTTGCGCCGGTAGAGCTCCACTTCCGCGTACGCGTGGCGCAGCGTCGCGCGCAGCCGGTCGAGTTGCAGCGCGCGCAGCTCCGCGCGGGTGAGCAGCTCGCTGCCGTCCAGCAGGTCCCGGGGTGCGGGGGCGCCCAGGCGGACGGCGGTCGGCTCGGGCACGCTGGTCGCTTCGCGGCTCACTGGGCTCCTCCACCGCCTTGTCCACCAACCGACCATTCGGTTAGCGTGCCGCCACGTAAGCAAGCACCGCCGCCGCCTGTCAAGGGGGGGAAGCATGCTCCGTACGCCCCTGAGCGCTCCGGCGTCCGCGCCGGTCGCCCGCCGTCCCGCAGCCACCGAGGAGAGCCATGTCCGATGAGGTCTACCTGATCGACGGCGCCCGCACCCCGCAGGGGCGCTACGGCGGCGCGCTGGCGAGCGTGCGGCCCGACGACCTGGCCGCGCTGGTGGTCGGCGAGGCCGTCCGGCGGGCCGGGGTCCCCGCGGCGGCGGTGGACGAGGTGGTCCTCGGCGCGGCGAACCAGGCGGGCGAGGACAACCGCGACGTCGCGCGGATGGCGGTGCTGCTGGCGGGTCTGCCGCACACCGTCCCCGGCTACACGGTCAACCGGCTGTGCGCCTCCGGGCTGACCGCGGTCGCCTCGGCGGCGCAGGCGATCCGCTCGGGCGACGCGGAGCTGGTGGTCGCCGGCGGCGTGGAGTCCATGACCAGGGCGCCCTGGGTGATGGCCAAGCCGGGCACACCGTGGGCCAGGCCGGGGGAAGTCCACGACAGCGCGCTCGGCTGGCGTTTCACCAATCCGCGCTTCAGCGCCGCCGACCGGGCGGTGCCGGACGGTGCGGGCGCCGAGACGCCGGGGAGGGTGACGCTGTCGATGGGGGAGACCGCGGAGGAGGTCGCCGCGCTCGACGGCATCACCCGGGCCGACAGCGACGCCTTCGCGCTGCGCAGCCACCGGCGCGCGGTGGCCGCGCAGGAGGCCGGGCACTTCGACCGGGAGATCGTCCCGGTGCCGGTCGGCGACTCCTCGGTCACCCGTGACGAGGGCCCGCGCCCCGGCACGTCGCCGGAGAAGCTGGCCGCGCTGCGTACGGCCTTCCGGGAGGGCGGCGTCGTCACCGCGGGGTCCTCCTCGCCGCTGTCCGACGGCGCCGCCGCCCTGGTGGTGGCCGGCGCGCGGGCCGTCGATCGGTACGGCCTGACGCCGCGCGCCCGGATCGTCACCTCCGCCTCCGCCGGGGTGCAGCCACACCTGATGGGGCTCGGGCCGGTGCCCGCCACCGAGAAGGCACTGGCCCGCGCCGGGTGGAAGAGCGCCGACCTGGACGCCGTCGAGCTGAACGAGGCCTTCGCCGCCCAGGCGCTGGCGGTCATCGGCCGTCTCGGCCTGGACCAGGACACGGTCAACGCCGACGGCGGCGCGATCGCGCTCGGCCACCCGCTGGGCTGCTCGGGGGCGCGCATCCTGCTCACCCTGCTCGGCCGGCTGGAGCGCGGGGGCGGCGGCCGCGGCCTTGCCACTCTGTGCGTCGGCGTGGGCCAGGGCGTGGCGATGCTCGTCGAGCGGGTGTGAGCGCACGGCCCGGCGGGGACTCTCCCTGCGGCCGGGGCTTGCCGTGCGGCCGGAGGATCCGCACACTTGGTACCGAACGAACGGTCGGTTGGGGTGAGGAGAGACATGGCCATGCCACTCGAAGGCTCGCCGGGCGACAGCGGCGACGGTGACCGCGGCACCGAGCCGCTGCAGGAACGCTTCGACGCCACCATCGCGGGCAACCAGCGGGTCGAGCCGCGCGACTGGATGCCCGAGGGCTACCGGAAGACGCTGATCCGGCAGATCGCGCAGCACGCGCACTCCGAGATCATCGGCATGCAGCCCGAGGGGGAGTGGATCACCCGCGCGCCCTCGCTGCGCCGCAAGGCCATCCTCTTCGCCAAGGTGCAGGACGAGGCCGGCCACGGACTGTATCTGTACTCGGCCGCCGAGACCCTGGGCGCCGACCGCGCGGACCTGACCCAGCGGCTCATCGAGGGCCGCCAGAAGTATTCGTCGATCTTCAACTACCCGACGCCCAGCTTCGCCGACGTCGGGGTGATCGGCTGGTTCGTGGACGGCGCCGCCATCTGCAACCAGGTTCCGCTGTGCCGCAGCTCGTACGGTCCCTACGCACGCGCCATGGTGCGGGTGTGCAAGGAGGAGTCCTTCCACCAGCGGCAGGGATACGAACTGCTGATGACGATGATGCGCGGCACCGGCGCCCAGCGCGCGATGGTGCAGGACGCGGTGGACCGCTGGTGGTGGCCGTCGCTGATGATGTTCGGCCCGCCGGACGAGAATTCGCCCAACTCGGCGCAGTCGATGGCCTGGAAGATCAAGCGCCACAGCAACGACGAGCTGCGCCGCCGCTTCGTCGACATGACCGTGCCGCAGGCCGAGAAGCTCGGCGTCACCCTGCCCGACCCCGAACTGCGCTGGAACGACGAGCGCGGCGGATACGACTTCGGCACCCCCGACTGGTCCGAGCTCCAGCGGGTGATCAGCGGCGACGGGCCGTGCAACGCCGAACGGGTGGCTCGGCGCACCGCTGCCCACGACGAGGGCGCCTGGGTCCGCGCGGCGGCCACCGCCCACGCCGCCAAGCAGGCGGCCAGGGCGAAGCACGACGAAGGAGCGGCAGCATGAGTGACGCAAGTACGGCAGGGGATACGCCCACGGCCAGGGCGGACTGGCCGCTCTACGAGGTCTTCGTCCGGGGCAAGCGCGGCCTGAACCACGTGCACGTCGGCTCGCTGCACGCCGCCGACGACACCATGGCGCTGACCCACGCCCGTGACCTCTACACCCGCCGCAACGAGGGCGTGTCCATCTGGGTGGTCCGCTCCACCCACATCGCCGCCTCGACCCGCGACGAGAAGGACCCGTTCTTCAAGCCGAGCGCCGACAAGGTCTACCGCCACCCGACCTTCTACGACATCCCCGACGATGTCCCGCACATCTAGGAGCCGGCCGGTATGAGCGACGCCACCGACGAGCACGCCACCGACGACCACGTCTACCTGTCCCTCGCCGAGGATCACGACGGTGACGGCGAGGGCAACGCCCGCTGGGCCTTCGGCACCGGTTTCGAGGACCCGCTGTACGGCGTCGACACCGCCGTGCCTGCCGGCCTGGACACCGCCGAACTCGTGGCGCAGTGCCTGGCGTTGGCCGACGACGCGCTGGTCGGCGCGCAGCGGCTGGCGCAGTGGTGCACCCGGGCGCCGGAGCTGGAGGAGGAGGTCGCGCTCGCCAACATCGGGCTCGACCTGCTCGGCCAGGCCCGGCTGCTCTACGCGCGCTGCGGCCAGGTCGACGGCACCGGCCGCGGCGAGGACGCCTACGCCTACTTCCGTGACGCCGGCGACTTCCGCAGCGCCCGGCTGGCCGAACTGCCCGACACCGACTTCGCGTTCTGCGTCGTACGGCTGCTGGTGCTGTCCGCCTGGCGGCTGGCCCTCTTCGGCCGGCTCGCCGCGGCCGAGGACCCGGTGCTCGCCGCGGTGGCGGCCAAGGGCGTGCCCGAACTGGCCTACCACCGGCAGTATGCCGCCGACTGGGCGGTCCGGCTGGGCGACGGCACCGAGGAGTCGCACCGCCGGATGCGCGACGCGCTGGCGGCGGTTGCCCCGTATCTGGATGAACTGTTCGGCGCCCGGCCGGAGTTCGCCGCCCATGCGGACGCTGTCAGGCAGGAGGCGCTGGCCGTGCTCGACCAGGTGCTGTCGGCCGCCGGCCTCGCCCTGCCGCCCGCGCCAGGCGCGCCGGACGACAGCCGGCACACCCCTCAGCTGGCCCCGCTGCTTGCGGAGTTGCAGAGCGTGGCCCGGGCGCACCCGGAGGCGACATGGTGACGGAGCTGCCCCGGACGGCTGCGGCGCGGGCCCGGCAGGTCGCCGCGCAGGTGCCCGACCCCGAGCTGCCCATGCTGACGCTCGCCGACCTCGGCGTGCTCAGGGACGTCCGGGTGGCCGGCGACGGCACGGTGGTCGCCAGCCTCACGCCCACCTACTCCGGGTGCCCGGCGATGGCCGAGATGCGGGCCGACGTGGCCGCCCGGCTGCGCCGGGCCGGCTTCGAGAAGGTGGAGATCCGCACGGTCCTCGACCCGCCGTGGTCCACCGACCTGATCACCGCGCGGGGCCGGCGCAAGCTCCGCGAGCACGGCATCTCACCGCCGGGAGCCGCACCGCGACGCAACCCCGGGCCGGTGCCGCTGGTGCTCGGCGCACCCCGGCAGGCCGTCGGCTGCCCGCAGTGCGGCTCCACCGACACCGAGGAGACCTCCCGCTTCTCGGGCACCGCCTGCAAGTCCCTGTGGCGCTGCCGTGCCTGCCGGGAACCGTTCGAGCACGTCAAGGAGTTGTGATGGCCGCGACCACCACCGCCGTCGGGACCGCGCGGCCGCGCCGCCGCCCGGCCTTCCATCCGCTGCGGGTGGCCGACGTGCGCCCGCTGTGCGAGGACGCCGTGACCGTGGGCTTCGAGATCCCCGACGAGCTGGCCGCGGAGTTCGCGCACCGCCCCGGCCAGTCCCTCACGCTGCGGCGTACGGTCGACGGCCGCGACGAGCGCCGGTCGTACTCCATCTGCTCACCGGCCGGGGCACCGCCGCGGATCGGCGTGCGGATGGTGCCCGGCGGGCTGTTCTCCGACTGGCTGGTGCACGGGGTGCGCCGCGGTGACACCGTCGAGGTGATGCCGCCGATCGGGGCCTTCACTCCCGACCCGGGCACCCCCGGGCACCATGTGCTGATCGCCGCGGGCTCCGGGATCACCCCGATGATGTCGATCGCGGAGTCCGTGCTCGCCGGCAACGGGCGTTCGCGGGTCACCCTCTTCTACGGCAACCGGCGCGCGGGGACGGTGATGTTCGCCGACGAACTGGCCGACCTCAAGGACTCCTACCCGGCGCGCTTTCAGCTCGGCCATGTGCTCTCCCGCGAGCCGCGCGAGGCCGAGCTCCTCTCCGGCCGCCTCGACGCGGACCGGCTCGCCGCGCTGATCGCCGGCCTGGTGCACGTGCCCGGTGCGGACCACTGGTGGCTGTGCGGACCGCACGGCATGGTCGCCGGTGCCCAACACGTGCTGGCCGGGCTGGGGGTGCCGCCCGACCGCGTCCACCAGGAGCTCTTCTTCGCCGACGACGAGCCGATCACCCCGCTGCGGCACCCGGACGACATCGCGAGCGGCCCGGTCAGCCAGGTCACCGTCACCCTCGACGGACGCACCTCCACCGCCGCCCTGCCGACCGACTCGACGATCCTCGACGGGGCCCAACGCGCCCGCCCCGACCTGCCCTTCGCCTGCAAGGGCGGGGTGTGCGGCACCTGCCGCGCCAAGATCACCGAGGGCCGGGCCGACATGCGCCGCAACTTCGCCCTGGAACCCGCGGAGGTCGACGCGGGCTACGTGCTGACCTGCCAGTCCTTCCCCGCCTCCGGCGCCCTCACCGTGGACTACGACGCCTGACCTCCCCCGTACCCCGGCGGCGGGTTCAGGGCATCGGCTGGCCGCGGTCGTCGTAGTCGACGCGGGCCGCGGCCACCTCGTCCAGGTGGGTGTGTGACCACTGTGCGAGGGTCTGGAACAGCGGGGCCAGGCTCATGCCCAGCTCGCTGATCTCGTACTCGACCCTCGGCGGCACCTCCGGGTGGTAGGTCCGGACGACCAGCCCGTCGCGCTCCAACTGCCGCAGCCGCTGAGTGAGCACCTTCGGGGTGATGGTGCCGATCCGGCGCTCCAGCTCCACGAAGCGCTGCCGGCCGAACTCGTTGAGCAGCCACAGGATCGGCGTCGTCCACCGGCTGAAGACCAGGTCGACCACCGGGCTGACCGGACAGGGTTCGACGTGCACCTTCGCGGCGGCCCTGCCGCCGGTGCGGCCGCGGGCAGGGGGAGCGCTGTCGGCCACGGCGGGTGCCTCCGGAACGGGAGTCAGGGAACGCGGGTCATCACTATCCTGCGGGTACCCACTATATTCACGACCCCGCCGGTGGCGAGTGAACGGTCAGGCCCGCAGCCCCAGGGTGGCGAGGGCGCGGCCGGCCGCAGTGAGCAGCACGTCCTGCAGGACACGCGCCGCCCGGGGCGGAGCCACATCGCTGCGGTGGGCCAGCGCCACCGTCCGCCGCAGGCCGGGGCGGGCCAGCGGGGTGACCCGCAGGTCGTGGCCCGCGCGGGCCGCGACCATGGTCGGCACCACGCCGACCCCCAGCCCGGCCCGCACGAAACCCAGCACCGCGTCCATCTCTCCGCCCTCGACGGTGAAGTACGGCTCGAAGCCGGCCGCCCGGCACGCCGCGAGCGTCAGATCGCGCAGGTCGTAGCCGTGCCGGAACATCACCATCGGCCGCCCTTCGAGGTCCGCGATCCGCAGCGGCGAGGCCGGCGCCTCGTCGTCGGCGGACGAGACGACGACCAGGTCCTCCTGGAAGAGCTCCACCGTGGTGAGGGCCGGCGACGGCGTCGGCAGCGGCAGCACGACCAGCGCCAGGTCGAGCGCGCCGCGCGCCAGGTGGCGCACCAGGTCGTGCGACCCGCTCTCCTCGACGATCAGCTGGATCGCGGGATGCCGGTCGTGGAAGGTGCGCAGCACGTCGGGCAGCAGCCCGGTGGCCAGGCTCGGCGTGGCGCCGAGGCGAACCCGGCCCCGGCGCAGCTGCGCCAGTTCGAGCACCTCGTGCCTGGCCGTGTCCGCGTCGGCGAGGATCCGCCGGGCCAGTGGCAGCAGCGCCTCGCCGGCGTCGGTGAGCGCGATGTTGCCGCGCGCCCGGCTGAACAGCGCGGCGCCCAGTTCCTTCTCCAGGGCCCTGATCTGCTGGGACAGCGAGGGTTGTGACACGTGCACCGCCTCGGCCGCCCGGGTGAAGTGCCGGGCGTCGGCGACGGCCACGAAGTAGGCCAGCTGCTGGAACTGCATGCCACCACGATAACGCGTCGATAGTCATCCGCTATCGAGTCCAGCTCGATCATGTCTTGGACCACTGGACATCTTCGGCCGTAGCGTCGTTCCCATGGCACTGGCAACGCGGACGGACCGGCGGCCGTCGATGGCCCGTACGGTCTGGGGGTCGACCGTCGGCAAGAAGGCGGTCATGGCGGTGAGCGGCCTGGTGATGCTGCTCTACCTGGTCGTCCACATGTTCGGCAACCTCAAGATCTTCTTCGGCCCGGGCACCTTCAACGGCTACGCCCACTGGCTGCGGACCCTGGGCGAGCCGTTCCTGCACTACGAGTGGGCGCTGTGGATCATCAGGGTCGGCCTGGTCGCCGCGGTGGTGGCGCACGGCGTGTGCGCGTACCAGCTCAGCCGCCGCGATCTGCGCTCCCGGCCGGTCGGCTACGTGCACACCAGGGCCCGCAGCAGTTACGCGACCCGCACCATGCGCTGGGGCGGGGTGATCCTGGCCCTTTTCGTCGTCTGGCACATCCTCGATCTGACCACCGGCACCGTCCAGCGGGGCTTCGAGCCGGGCCACCCCTACCAGAACGTGGTCGCCGCCTTCCACGACTGGTGGAACAACGTCTTCTACATCGCCGCGATGCTCGCCCTCGGCCTGCACATCCGGCACGGGTTCTGGTCCGCCGCCCAGACCCTCGGCGCCGGCAGCGCCACCCGCGACCGGGTGCTGAAAGGCACCGCCAACGCCCTCGCCCTGGTACTGACGGCCGGCTTCGTCGCCGTGCCGGTCGGCGTCATGACCGGACTCGTGAGCTGAGTGGACTGAGTGAGCTGACATGACCGACTACACCCGTTACACCACCGGCGAACCGCTCGCCGACGCCACAGCCCCCGACGGCCCGATCGAACAGCGCTGGGACACCCGCCGTTTCACCGCGAAGCTGGTCAACCCCGCCAACCGCCGCAAGCACACCGTGATCGTGGTCGGCACCGGTCTGGCCGGCGGCTCCGCGGGCGCCACGCTCGCCGAACAGGGCTACCACGTGGTGCAGTTCTGCTACCAGGACTCCCCGCGCCGGGCCCACTCCATCGCCGCCCAGGGCGGCATCAACGCCGCCAAGAACTACCGCAACGACGGCGACTCGATCCACCGGCTCTTCTACGACACCGTCAAGGGCGGCGACTTCCGCTCCCGCGAGTCCAACGTCCACCGGCTCGCGCAGATCTCGGTGGAGATCATCGACCAGTGCGTGGCGCAGGGCGTCCCCTTCGCCCGCGAGTACGGCGGCCTGCTCGACACCCGCTCCTTCGGCGGCGTCCAGGTCTCCCGGACCTTCTACGCCCGCGGCCAGACCGGGCAGCAACTGCTGCTAGGCGCCTACCAGGCGCTGTCCCGGCAGATCGCGGCGGGCAACGTCGAACTGCACGCCCGCACCGAGATGCTCGACCTGCTCGTCATCGACGGCCGCGCCCGCGGCATCGTGGCGCGCGACCTGATCACCGGCGAGATCTCGACGCATGTCGCCGACGCCGTGGTGCTCGCCTCCGGCGGCTACGGCAACGTCTTCTACCTGTCGACCAACGCGATGAACTCCAACGCGACCGCGATCTGGCGGGCGCACCGCCGGGGCGCGCACTTCGCCAACCCCTGCTTCACCCAGATCCATCCCACCTGCATCCCGCGCACCGGCGACCACCAGTCCAAGCTCACCTTGATGAGCGAGTCGCTGCGCAATGACGGCCGGATCTGGGTGCCCAAGGCCGAGGGCGACGCCCGCCCCGCCGCCGAGATCCCCGAGGACGAGCGCGACTACTACCTGGAGCGCGTCTACCCCGCCTTCGGCAACCTCGTGCCCCGCGACATCGCCTCCCGTGCGGCGAAGAACGTCTGCGACGAGGGCCGCGGCGTCGGACCCGGCGGCCAGGGCGTCTACCTCGACTTCGCCGACGCCATCGCCCGGCTCGGCCGCAAGGCCGTCGAGCAGAAGTACGGAAACCTCTTCGAGATGTACGAGCGGATCACCGCGGAGAATCCCTACGAGGTCCCGATGCGGATCTACCCGGCCGTGCACTACACGATGGGCGGCCTGTGGGTGGACTACGACCTGCAGACCACGATCCCGGGCCTGTTCGCGATCGGCGAGGCCAACTTCTCCGACCACGGCGCCAACCGGCTCGGTGCGTCCGCCCTCATGCAGGGGCTGGCCGACGGCTACTTCGTGCTGCCGGCCACCGTCAACGACTACCTCGCCCGGCACCCCGGGCAGGACACCCCCGGACCCGAACACCCCGAAGTCGCGGCCGCACTGGCCGAGACCAGGGAGCGGCTGCACCGGCTGGTCAGCGTCGACGGCGACCGCACCGCCGACTCCTTCCACCGTGAACTCGGCGAGCTGATGTGGGAGTTCTGCGGCATGGCCCGCAACGAGCAGGGCCTGCGCAAGGCCCTGGACCGCATCCCGCAGATCCGCGAGGAGTTCTGGCGCCGCATCAAGGTCCCCGGCACCGAGGGCGAGTTCAACCAGTCGCTGGAGCGCGCCAACCGCGTCGTGGACTACCTCGAACTCGCCGAGCTGATGTGCCTCGACGCCCTGCACCGCGCCGAGTCCTGCGGCGGCCACTTCCGCGAGGAGTCGCAGACTCCGGACGGCGAGGCCGCCCGCAGGGACGAGGAGTTCTCCTACGCCGCCGCCTGGGAGTTCACCGGCACCGGCAGCGCCCCCGTCCTGCACCGCGAAGACCTGGTCTTCGAGTACGTCCACCCCACCCAGCGGAGCTACGCATGAAGCTCACCCTGCGCATCTGGCGCCAGCACGACCCCGGCGCGCCCGGCGGCATGGCCAGCTACGACGTCGACGGCATCTCGCCCGACATGTCCTTCCTGGAGATGCTCGACACCCTCAACGAACGCCTCACCGTCGAGGGCGAGGACCCGGTCGCCTTCGACCACGACTGCCGCGAGGGAATCTGCGGCGCGTGCAGCCTGGTCATCAACGGCGAGGCCCACGGCCCGGAGCGCACCACCAGCTGCCAGCTGCACATGCGGTCCTTCCGGGACGGCGACACCATCGACGTCGAACCCTGGCGGGCCGCCGCCTTCCCGGTGGTGCGCGACCTGGTCGTGGACCGGGCCGCCTTCGACCGGATCATCCAGTCCGGCGGCTACGTCAGCGTCCCCACCGGCTCCGCCCCCGAGGCGCACGCCACGCCGGTGCCCAAGGCCGCCGCCGACAGCGCCTTCGAGCACGCCGAGTGCATCGGCTGCGGCGCCTGCGTGGCCGCCTGCCCCAACGGCTCGGCGATGCTCTTCACCTCGGCGAAGGTCAACCACCTCAACGTCCTGCCGCAGGGCGCGCCGGAGCGGGAGACCCGGGTGCTGGACATGGTGGCGCAGATGGACGCCGAGGGCTTCGGCGGCTGCACCCTGACCGGCGAGTGTGCCACCGCCTGCCCCAAGGGGATCCCGCTCACCTCGATCACCGCCATGAACAGGGAGTGGCTGCGCGCGTCCCGGAAGGTGCCGAGGGACTGAGAGAAATGCGGTTGCCGCCCGCGGCGCCGCTCTGCTGTAGTCGTGGCGTCAGCACAGCCGACCAGGGAGCAATGATCATGCGCGGTTCCGTCATGCCCGCCCGGACAGGAATCACTCCCTATCTTGAGGACATGACCGGCTGTGCCTTCGCTCAACCTCGGCATTCTCGCGCACATCGACGCAGGTAAGACCAGCCTCACCGAACGGCTGCTGTACTCCGCAGGAGTGATCGACACGATCGGCAGCGTCGACCGGGGAAGTACGCAGACCGACTCCCTCGCGCTGGAGAAGCAGCGCGGCATCACCATCAAGTCCGCCGTGGTCTCCTTCGCCCTCGGCGGCACCACCGTGAACCTCATCGACACCCCGGGCCACCCCGACTTCATCGCCGAGGTCGAGCGGGTGCTCGGCGTGCTCGACGGCGCGGTGCTCGTGGTCTCCGCGGTGGAGGGCGTCCAGCCGCAGACCGCGGTGCTGATGCGGACGCTGCGCCGGCTGCGTATCCCGACCCTGGTCTTCGTCAACAAGCTTGACCGCGGCGGCGCCGACCTGGACCGTACGCTGGCCGGCGTCGCAGCCCGGCTGACCCCCGACGTCGTGCCGCTGGCCGCCGCCGCGGGGCAGGGCACCAGGGCCGCCGCCGTCCTGCCGTACGACGCTGCCGACGCCGGTTTCACCGCCCGGCTCACCGAGCTGCTGGCCGCCCACGACGACGGCCTGCTCGCCGCCTGGGTGCGCGAGGGCGGCGCCGCGCTGCCCTACGCCCGGCTGCGCGGGGCGCTGGCGGACCAGACCGGGCGGGCGCTGGTGCACCCGGTCTATGCCGGCTCCGCGGTCACCGGCGCGGGCGTCGAGGCGCTGATCGACGGCGTCGCGGAACTGCTGCCCCGCTCCGGCGGCGACCCCGCGGGGCCGCTGGCGGGCACCGTGTTCAAGATCGAGCGCGGCCCGTCGGGCGAGCGGATCGCGTACGTCCGGCTGACCTCGGGCACCCTGCGCGTCCGCGACCGCCCGCCGGTGCACCGGGACGGCGCCGCCGCGGGGGAGGGCCGGGTGACCGCGATCAGCGTCTTCGACGGCGGCGCCGACGAGGCCGCGACCTCGGCCGCCGCCGGGCGGATCGCCCGGGTGTGGGGTCTGGGCGAGGTGCGGATCGGCGACACCGTCGGCGAGGGGGCCGGCCCGCCCGGCGCGGCGCACCACTTCGCCCCGCCCAGCCTGGAGACGGTGGTCGCCGCCCGCAGGCCCGCCGACCGTACCGCCCTGCACACCGCCCTCGGACAGCTCGCCGAGCAGGACCCGCTGATCAACCTGCGGCGGGACGAGGACCGCGGGGAGATCGCGGTGTCGCTCTACGGCGAGGTGCAGAAGGAGGTCATCCAGGCCACCCTGGCGGGCGACTACGGCGTGGACGTCGACTTCCACCCGACGACCACCCTGCACATCGAGCGGGTCACCGGCAGCGGCGCCGCGGTCGAGTTCATCAAGAAGGACGCCAACCCCTTCCTGGCCACCGTGGGCCTGCGCGTCGACCCCGCACCGCCGGGCAGCGGCGTCGCCTTCCGCCGCGAGGTCGAACTGGGCTCGCTGCCCTACGCGTTCTTCGTCGCCGTCGAGGAGACGGTGACGTCCACCCTGGCCCAGGGGCTGTACGGCTGGCAGGTCACCGACTGCACGGTCACCATGACGCACGCCGGCTACTGGGCCCGGCAGAGCCATGCGCACGCCGTCTTCGACAAGAGCATGTCGAGCACCTCGGGCGACTTCCGCAACCTCACCCCGCTGGTGCTGATGGCCGCGCTGCGGCAGGCCGGCACCCGGGTGCACGAGCCGATGCACCGCTTCCGGATCGACCTTCCCTCCGACGCGCTCGGCGCGGTGCTGCCCGCGCTGTCCCGGCTGCGCGCGGTGCCGCGCGGCCCGGCGCCGGCGGGCGCGGGCGGCTACCTGCTCGAGGGTGACATCCCGGCCGCCCGGGTGCACGACCTGGAGCAGCAGCTGCCCACCCTCACCCGGGGCGAGGGCGCCCTGGAGACGGGCTTCGACCACTACGCACCCGTCCACGGTGCGACCCCGATACGCCCCCGCAGCGGTCCCGACCCGCTCGACCACAAGGAGTACCTGCTGTACGTGCAGCGCCGGCTCGGAACGGCGCCGTCCCGCCCCGCCGGGGGCTCTGCTTGACGCTGCTTCGCGCGTCTGCCTACGGTCGAAAGGCCGTCCGTCCACGTATGGAGATGTCATGGAACGCACCGTCAAGACCCCTGGCCCCGACCACCCCATCACCATCGAGCCCCATCCGTCACGGGTCGTCCTCCGGGCCGGCGGCCGGGTGATCGCCGAGACGACGCGGGCGCTGACGCTGCGTGAGGCGTCCTACCCGCCGGTGTTCTACATCCCGCTGGCCGACGTCGAGGACAGCGCCCTGGAATCCACCGACACCCGCACCTACTGCCCCTACAAGGGCGACGCCACGTACTTCTCGCTGGTCACCGCGGACGACACGGTCGCCGACGCGGTGTGGACGTACGACAAGCCCTATGACGCCGTCAGCGAGATCGCCGGGCATGTGGCCTTCTACCCGCAGTATGTGGAGGTGACGGAGGGCTGACCCGTCGGCCCGGCCGCCGCCCGCCTCGCCGCCGCCGATGAATTCCCCGGGACGCCGTTGTCTTTATTGAGCCAGACACCGGCGTCAACCGAGGAGAGATCATGTCCGTCAAGGACCCGGCGGGGACCACTGTCGTCGTCACCGGCGCGGGGCGCGGCTTCGGCCGTGGCACGGCGACCGCGTTCGTCAGGGCGGGAGCACGGGTCGTCGGGCTCGGCAGGGACGCCGACACGCTGGAGAAGCTGCACGCGGAGTTGGGCGACGCCTTCGTCCCGGTGCCCGGCGACGCCACGGATCCCGCCCGGGCCGAGGAACTGCTCGCCCGGTACGCACCGGCGACCGTGGTGCTCAACGCCGGCGCGGCACCGGTCATGCGGCCGCTGCAGGACCACACCTGGGACACCTTCGCCGCCAACTGGGAGGTGGACGTGCGGCAGGTCTTCCACTGGCTGCGGGCGGCGCTCACTCAGCCGCTGCCACCGGGCAGCACGGTCGTCTCCCTGTCCAGCGGTGCCGCGCTGCGCGGCTCCCCGCTCAGCGGCGGCTACGCGGGCGCCAAGGCCACCATCCGTTTCGTGTCGGAGTACGCCGCCGCCGAGTCGCGGCGCCTGGCGCTGGGCATCCGCTTCCGCGCCGTCCTGCCCGTGCTGTCCCCGACCACCGATCTCGGCGCCGCGGCAGCCGCGGCCTACGCCGCCCATCAGGGCGTCGACGAGGACGCCTTCGTGTCGGCGATGGGCCCGCTGCTCACCCCGGAGGCGGTGGGCGCGGCGATGGTGTCGCTGGCCGCAGGCGAGGACCAGGACACCCTGTCCTATCTGCTGTCCGCCGGCGGGCTGCAGCCGGTGTGACGCTTCCGTGCCGTCCGCCGCCGATGACTTTCCGGGCCGGGGCGGGTCTCTACTCATGGAGGCGCATCCCGACCACCCGGAGACACCACGTGAACACGCTGAGCGGCCAGACGGCTCCCGAGGCGGTGCCGCAGGACAGCGACACCTTCCTGCGGCGGGCCGCCGAATACCGGCCGGAGCTGCTGGCCCACTGCTATCGGATGCTCGGCTCGGTGCACGACGCCGAGGACCTGGTCCAGGAGACCTATCTGCGCGCCTGGCGCGGCCGTTACGGCTTCGAGGGCCGGTCCTCGCTGCGGTTCTGGCTCTACCGGATCGCCACCAGCGCGTGCCTGACCGCACTCCAGCACAGCAGCCGCCGCTTCGTGCCCGCGGGCCTGGGGACCGCGGGCGACGACCCCCACGCGCCGCTGGACCCGGCCGGCGTCGAGCTGCCGTGGGTCCAGCCCATGCTCGACCTGCCGCCCGACCCCGCCGCGGTGGTCGCCGAGCGCGGCAGTGTACGGCTCGCGCTGATCGTCGCCCTCCAGCAACTGCCGCCCAGGCAGCGGGCCGTGCTGATCCTGCGCGACGTCCTGGCCTGGCGCGCCGCCGAGGTGGCCGCGCTGCTTGACACCAGCGCCGCCGCCGTCAACAGCGCGCTGCAGCGCGCCCGCGCCCAGCTCCAGCAGACCGCCGCCACCGAGGACGGCGTGACCGACTCGCTCGACGAGCGCGGCCGCGCGCTGGTCGACCGGTTCGCGAAGGCCTTCGAGGACGCCGACGTCGACGCCCTGGCCCGGCTGCTGCGCGAGGACGTACGGCTGGAGATGCCGCCCGACCCGCTGTGGTTCGCCGGCCGTACGCTCGTGCTGCGCTTCCTCGCCGACCGGGTCTTCCCGATCGTCGCGGAGCAGCGGCTGCTGGCGGTCACGGTCAACGACGGCCAGCCGGCCCTGGCGACGTACTGGCGGGAAGCGGACGGCCGCTTCCACCCGCACGTGCTGCAGGTGCTCACGCTGCGCGGGCACCGGGTGGCCGGGATCCTCGCCTTCCGCGACACCACGTTCTTCCCGGCCGCCGGGCTGCCCGCGTCGCTGGACCCGGGCACCCCGCCGGCCCCGTCGTGGCTGTGGTGACCCGAACGGGGGCCAATGCTCTGCCCGCCACCCGGACGGCCCCGACCGCGGAACCGCGAAGACCGCCACGGTACCCGGTCGTCCCGGATACCGCGGCGGTCTCCGCCGCCTCGCGGCGGCGGCGCGCCCGCGTCAGACCGTCTCGGCCTGCGGGAGCGGCGCGGCCACCGGCGCGGCATTCTGGCCCGCCGCGTCGGAGTCCCGCCTGCCCGGTGCCAGCGCCGCGACCCCCGCACCGATCACCGTCGCCACCGCCGCGACGATCTCGGCGGCCTTGAAACCGTCCATGAAGGACGACGCCGACCCGTAGCCGCCGTGCGCGGCGAAGAC
Source organism: Streptomyces sp. NBC_01198 (assembly GCF_036010485.1). Classification (NCBI taxonomy): domain Bacteria; kingdom Bacillati; phylum Actinomycetota; class Actinomycetes; order Kitasatosporales; family Streptomycetaceae; genus Streptomyces; species Streptomyces sp. NBC_01198. Next base: position 260,744 of record NZ_CP108568.1, on the reverse strand, counting down.
GGCCACCAGCACCGCGACGCCGAAGACGCCGCCGGCCTCGCGCACGGTGTTGTTGGTGCCCGCCGCCACCCCGGAGTCCTCCAGCGGCACCGCGCCGACCACCGCGTTCGCCACCGTGGGGAAGGTCATCGAGATGCCGACGCCGGCCACCAGCAGCGGCCCGACCAGCGACCCGTAGCCGGCGTCCGGCGAGGCGACCAGGGCGAGCCACAGCAGGCCGACGCCTTGCAGCAGCAGGCCGAGCACCATGAACGGCCGGTTGCCGAACCGGTCGGACAGCACACCGGCGAGCGGCGCGACCAGCATCGGCATGCCCGTCCACACCAGCAGCCGCAGGCCCGTCTGCAACGGGTCGTAGCCGAGGCCGAGCTGGAACATCTGGGCGATCATGAACAGCGAGCCGATCAGCGAGAACGACATGAAGAAGGCCACGCCGTTGGCGGTGGAGAAGCCGCGATCGCGGAAGTACCGCAGCGGCAGCATCGGATAGCGCGCCCTGCCCTGCCACACCAGGAAGGCCGCCATCAGGGCCGCCCCGACCAGCAGCGCGCCGAGCACCTGCGGGTCGTCCCAGCCGATGGACGGCGCCCTGACCGGCGCCCACACCAGGGCGAGGAGCGCGGCGCTGACCAGCGCCACACCGACCAGGTCGAGTTGCGGACGCGCGCCGCGGCTGTCCTGGAGCATCAGCAGGCACAGCACGATGACCGCGGCGCCGACCGGCACGTTGATCCAGAAGATCCACTGCCAGGCGATGTCCTGGATGATCAGGCCGCCGAGCACCGGCCCGGCCGCCACCCCCAGGCCCGTGATGGCACCCCAGACACCGATCGCGGCGCCCCGCTTCTCCAGCGGAAAGGCGTTGCTGATCAGGGTGAGGGTCAGCGGCAGCACCACCGCCGCGCCCGCGCCCTGCACCACCCGTGCCGCGATCAGCGCGGACGACGAGCCCGCCGTCGCGCACGCGATGGACGACAGCGTGAAGACGCCCACCCCGAGCACGTACATGTTGCGCCGCCCGAAGCGGTCGCCGAGCGCCGCGCCGGTCAGCATCAGGCACGCGAACGCCAGGTTGTAGCCGTTGATCGTCCATTCCAGGTCCGCCAGGCTCGCGTGCAGATGGGTCCGCAGCGTCGGCAGGGCGGTGGAGACGACCACCACGTCCAGCGACGTGAGGAACGCCCCGAGCGACGCCAGGACCAGCGTCCATGCCGTCCGCGACGACGCGGGCGGTTCCGTGCTTGTTGTCACCTGAAAAACCTCCAGTCCGGCCCCGGCTCGCAGCCGGCGGCACCTGTGGGCGGCCCCTCTCCACCGTCCGCAGCGCCGTGCGCGGGGGACGGGGTGGGCGTGGCCCTCAGGAATAAAGACCAGGGTGTTCGGGGAAAGTCATCGCGGCCGGTGGGCAGCCGGGAGGATGCCGGGCGGTCAGGAGGCCGTGGCGCCCGCGGCGTCGGGGACGGGCCCGGTCGAGCCGCGCAGCACCAGCTGGGTGGCGAGTTCGACGTGCAGCGCGTCCACCGTGTGCCGGTCGAGCAGCCGCATCAGCAGCGAGACCGCCATCCGCCCCATCTCCTCCAGCGGCTGACGCACCGTCGTCAGCCGGGGCACCGTGCTGCGGCTCAGGTCGATGTCGTCGAAGCCGGTGATCGACAGGTCCTCAGGCACTCGCAGACCCCGTTCGTACGCGGCCCGCAGCGCGCCGACGGCGGCCTTGTCGTTGAAGGCCACCAGCGCGGTGGGGCGGTCCGGCAGGTCGAGCAGCTCGCAGGCCGCGTCGTAACCCCAGTCCGCGGTGGGCTCGATGCTGCGCAGCAGCTCGGGGGTGGGCAGCACCCCTGCTTCGGCCAGCGCCGAGGTGTGCCCGGCCAGCCGGGACTGGCTGGCGAGCCAGTCGCCCGGGCCGCCGATGACGCCGATCCGCCGGTGGCCGAGGTCCACCAGGTGGGCGCTGACGGTACGCGCCGCGGTGAGGTTGGCGGCCGAGACCGACGCGATGTCCTGCGGCAGCGGGGTGCGCGGATCGACCACGACGAACGGGAAGTCGGCGGCGCGCAGCGCCTCCAGGTCCCGCTCAGGCTCGGGCGGAACGACCAGGATCGCGCCGACTGTCGCGGGGTCGCCCGGCAGGTCGCCGAGCACCTGCAGCTCGCGGGCCGCGTCGCCGGCGCTCAGCACCAGCCGCCTGCCGTACAGGTCGAGGGTCTCCGCGATCGAGGAGACGATCACCCCGAAGTAGTCGGTGAGGACGTACGGGCAGCGTACGTAGATGGCGCCGCCGGCCGTGCCTCGCCTGGCAGGTGCGGGGGCGCCCAGCCGGGCCACCGCCCTGCGCACCTGTTCGCGGGTCTCGGGGGCGACGTTCGCCTGACCGTTCATCACCCGCGAGACGGTGGCGATCGACACGCCCGCCTCCGCGGCGATGGCCCTGACGGTGGCCCTGGAACCCGGCTGCCTAGCCATGCGTTACACCGCAGCGTTTCATGCGCACAGCCTAGCGCCGCACGATGCGGTGTTGACATGGCCGGGTGGGAAGCGGTGTGCTGGATCTCCGCCGCATGCCGCCGAGGATGTTACATCCTGTTCCAGGCGCGCTGCTCGGGTGACCGGACGCGGCGGCGTCCGGGACCGGGCGGACCGCAGCTGTCGAGGGATCAGCTGCGGTCCTGCTCCGGGACGCCGGGGTCCGGCGCGGCCTGCTGCGCGGTGCCGGCCGCCGGTTCGCCGCCCGTCGCCCGCTGCGACTGCCAGTGCCGTACGCCGTAGAGGGCGCCGCCGGCCAATAGGCCCCAGAAGGCACCGCTGACCCCGAAGAAGGTCACACCGGACACGGTCACCACCACGGTGACCGCCGCGGCCTCCCGCTGCCCCGGGTCGGCCATCGCCCCGCTGAGCGCGCCGGCGAGCGCGCCGAGCAGCGCGAGCCCCGCCACCGCCTCGATGAGGTGCGGCGGCGCCGCGCCGACCAGCGCCACGGCCGCGCTCGCGGCCAGTCCGAGCAGGATGTGGACGCAGCCCGCCGCCACCGCCGCGCGGTAGCGGCCGCGCCGGTCCGGTCCCGCCTCGTCACCCGCGCACAGGGCGGCGGTGATGGCCGCCAGGTTGACCGCGTGCCCGCCCAGCGGCGCGGAGGCGAGCGAGAAGGCACCGGTCCAGCCGAACAGCGGTCCGGGCCGCGGGTGGTAGCCGTTCGCGCCGAGCACCGCGATACCCGGGATGTTCTGCGAGGCCATGGTGACCACGTACAGCGGCAGGGCGATGCCGACCGCGGCGGCGAGCGTGAAGTGCGGTGCGACGGCGACCGGGTGGGGCCACATCGGCCCGAGCGAGTCCGCCGCGATGTGGGTGGTGGTGGCGATCAGGACGACGGCCACCACCACGGCGGCCGGCACCGCGTAGAGCTTGCGCACGCTGCCGACGACCGCCCAGGTCACCACCACGGCGAGCCCGATCGCGGGGTCGGAGCGCACCGCCTGGGCGGGCGCCAGGCAGAGCGGCAGCAGGATGCCGGCCAGCATGGCGTTCGCCAGCGGCGCCGGGATCGCGGACACCCAGCGGCCCAGCGGCCGCCACAGCCCCGACACCACGATCAGCACCGCGGTGATCAGGAACGCGCCCACGGCGACCGGGAATCCGCCGTGCGGCACCGCGGAGCCGGCCAGCAGCGCGGCACCCGGCGTCGACCAGGCGACGCTGATCGGCAGCCGGGAGCGCAGGCTCAGGAAGATCGCACAGAGCCCCATCGCGACACACAGCGCCATCAGCCCCGACGCCGCCTGGGCATGCGAGGCACCGACCTTGGTCAGGCCTTCGAGGACCACGGCGAAGGAGCTGGCGAAACCCACGAACGCGGCGATGACGCCGGCCGTCACCGGCCGCCACAGCCCGCCGGCGCCGGAGCCCCCCTCCGCGCCCTCGGCCGTGCTCTCCGGTACGGCAGTGGCCGTCACAACCCCTCCGATCCGCCACCGGACGAGGTTCCCCGGGGCAATCCGCGCAGCCTAATGCGCCGCCGCGCGCAGGGCCCGTGGATTATCGGGCGCCTGCGCGCGGGTGGGGACCAGGTCAGGGCGTCCCGAAGGTCAGCAGCAGCTGCGGATGGCCGGAGGTGCCCGGCGACTCGCGGGACCAGAACCACGCCGAGTCGGTGCCGGTCGAGGTCAGCGCGAGATCGTACGGGCCGCCGAGCGCCGCGGTGAGCGAGGGCAGCGCCAGCGACGCGGAGTAGTCGGTCTGTGTCGCGGCGGGTGCCGGGACCGTGCCGATCGCGGCCGGGTCCAGTGCGGGACGGGTCGTCCAGGTCGTGTCGCCCTCGGTCCAGCTGCCGGTGACGTGCTGCACGCTGATCGGGTCGGTGGAGTTCGCGACCGCGTCCGAGCTGGTGCGCAACGTCAGCTGGGCGCCCTTGAGCACCATCCCGGCGGGCGCGGCGGGCAGGTCGAAGCGCAGATACGAGGCGTAGGCGGAGCTGCCGCGCACGGCCAGCTCCTGGTCCGTGCCGTAAGCGGCACTCGGCGCACCGGCGTTGACGTAGGTGTCCGCGCCGTCTTCGACGGTGAGCGTGGTCGACGTCGCGGTGCCGAAGGTGGTGACGCTCGCGGCCGCCGAGCGTGCGCTGGTGTTGCCCACCGCGTCACTCGCCGCGACCTGGTAGGCGTAGGTCGTACCCGGCTGGGTCGCCTTGTCCGTCAGGCCGAGCGTCGGCAGGATCCAGAAGGTGGAGTTGCCGCTGACCGTCGCGATCTTGGCGCCGTTGCGGTAGATCGTGTAGGTCAGTGCCGAGTCGTCCAGGTCCAGCGACGCCTGCCAGTTGAGCCGTACGCCGCCGCCGACCAGCGACGCGGTCACCGACTGCGGGACCGAGGGGGTGCGGGTGTCCGGGGTGTTCGCGAACCGGACCAGGCCCTGCTGCGGCCGGTTCCCGTTGCTGGCGATCCGGGTGAACTCACCACCCACCCACAGGTAGTCGGTGCCGCCCTTGGACGCGGTGACCAGGGTGCGCGGGCCGATCTGCTCGGTGCCGGCCGGCCCGTCGTCGGTGTCAGGGAACCAGCCGAGCAGCGGGCGCGGGTTGGTGACCGACTCGGCCAGCAGGTGCTGCCGGTCGTCCATCTGCGGGAACTGCCCCATGCTGGAGCAGTCGTGGCCGTGGGACGCGCTGTAGAGCACGCCTTTGTACACCTGCACCGCCTGGGTGGCGCCCAGGCAGGTGTCGCGCCAGCGCTGGTTCAGCGTGCTGAAGTCCACCGCGATCCGGCCGTCGAAGATCCCGCCGCCGGTGCCCTCGTTGCCGGTGTAGAAGCCGGTGGCGTCGGAGGTGAGGTCCTGCACGGTCGAGGTGAGCGGGATGAACCCCGGGTAGGTCCGCACGTTGGCGCCGGTGGTGGCGTCGACCACCGCCAGGGCGTGCGAGTCCGCGCCGTTGACGGTGTTGAAGTCGCCGCCGAGCACCAGATCCGAGCCGTCCGGGGTGAACAGCAGGGCCTTGCCGATGTCGTCGGCGGCCGGAGCGAAGGGTTTCAGCGCGCCGGTGGTGCCGACGGCGGCGAAGTGCTGCCGGGCCTCCCCGGCCACGGTGGTGAAGTTCCCGCCGAAGTAGACGGTGTCGTCGCTCGCCACGATCCCGCGCACCTGCGCCGACACCGACACCTTGAAGTCGGTCTTCACCGTGCAGGTGGCGATGTCGATCGCCGCCAGGTTGCTGGCCGGCACGCCGTTGACCGATCCGAACGTGCCGCCCGCGTAGAGCGTCGACTTGTCCGGCGACACCGCTAGCGCCCGTACCGTCGCCGTGCCGCTGCCGACGGTGAAGGACAGCTTGCACGAGGTCGGGGCGCCCGAAGCGGCGTCGAAGGCCTGGAAGTTGAGCGCCTGCTGCTCACCGGTGCCAGCGGCCGCGCCCGGCGGCCGGACCGAGGAGAAGGTCCCGCCGGCGAAGACCACGCCGTCCGCCTGCGCCAGCGCCCACACGACCCCGTTGGTCTGCCAGGTCGACAGGTCGTCCGCGGTCATCGCCACCGGCCCGGTCAACGCCTCCGCCGGCCCCGCCGACGAGAAACCGACCATCGAGGCCGCCGCCATCCCCACCGCGACGACTCCCGCACTGCTTCTTCTCATGAGCCCCCCTGCCCCCATCCGACCCGCATCCGCCGAACACGCGCAACACGTGGCAAGGGTAGCGTTTGCGCCACTATCGGGTACCCGACTCGGCACTTCCCGTACCGGGGTTCCGACGGTCGACGCACGGGACGCAGGGCAGGACAGCGGCGGCCGGCTCCCGGCGTCGTACGAACCGGGCCACCGCCCGTCCCGGGACGGGCGGTGGCCGCCGGGGGGCCGGCCGTCAGGACCGGGCCAGCGGGCCCGGGGCCTCCTGCTGTGCCAACACGCCCACCGGTGGCGCGGGTTCGGCCCGGGGCCGGGCGGGGATGCCCAGGGCGACGAGCACGCCGAGGAGGGCGTAGCCGGTGACCGCGGTCATCGCCGCGGTGAATCCCCTGGTGAACTGCTCGGGTGAGGCGTAGCCGCCGCGACCGGCGAAGACGGCCACGGTGACCGCCACTCCGAAGACCCCGCCGAAGATCCGCAGCATCATGAACACCCCGGACGCCTGGCCGATCTCCTGCGGCCGCACCGCGCCGACGACCGCACGCTGGGCGGCGGGCATGGCCATGGTCAGGCCCACACCGCTGAGGATCAGCGCGGGCAGCAGCGTGAGGTAACTCGTGCCGGTACCGGCCACCAGCGCGATCCAGCCCATGCTGAGCGTCTGCAGCAGCAGCCCGCCGATGACGAAGGCGCGCTCGCCGAAGGAGTCCGCCAGCCGGCCCACGACCGGCCCGCACACCATCAGCGTCGCCGACCACGGCATCAGCCGCAGCCCGGCGCCGAGCGGCCCGGTGCCCAGCACCGTCTGGAAATACTGCGCCAGGAAGAACAGCGTGCCGTACAGGGAGGCGAAGACCAGGAAGTTCGCCGGGTTGGCGGTGGCGAAGGCCCGCGCCCTGAAGAACCGCATCGGCAGCATCGGCGCCGCCGTCCGCTGCTCCCAGCGCACGAAGGCGACCACCAGCGCGACTCCGAGCGCCCAGCAGACCAGCACCTCGGGGCTGACCCAGCCCGCCGTGTTGCCGCGGACCAGACCCCAGACCAGGCCCAGGGCGCCCAGCGTCACCAGCACCACGCCGGCCAGGTCGAAGCGGGTGTTCGGGCCATGGCTCTCGTCGACGCGCCGGGGGGTGAGCGCGATCGTGACCAGCCCGACGGGCAGGTTCAGCCAGAAGATCCACTGCCACGCCAGGCCCTCGGCGATGACACCGCCGATGAAGGGGCCGCTGAAGGTCGCCAGGCCGGTGAAGCCCAGGTAGAGCCCCATCGCCTTGCCCCGCTGCCGTGGCGGGAAGATCGCGCTGATCATGGTGAGCGACAGCGGCAGCACCATCGCGGCCCCCGCGCCCTGCACGGCCCGGAAGGCGATCAGCGCGCCGACCCCCGGTGACAGCGCGCACGCCGCCGACGCCGCGGTGAACGTCGCGAGCCCGCCGAGGAAGATCCGCCGGCGGCCGAAACGGTCACCCAGTGCCGCTCCGGTCAGCAGCAGTACCGCGAACGCCAGGTTGTACGCGTTGACAACCCACTCCAGTGACGCGGTCGAGGCCGTCAGGTCCCGCCGGATCGTGGTCAGCGCCGTGGACACCACCACGCTGTCCATTGCCATCATGAACGACGCCACTGAAGCAAGGCCCAGTACCCATGCCTGCCGGGACGTCATCCGTCCTGTGTCGCTACCCACCGTTCTCCCTCTGCTCGTACCGCCCCGGGACACCCGGCCCGCCCTCGCCCGCACGGTCCGCGCCCACGTCCCGGGCTGCTCGTTCGGGTAGACACCGGCAGTGCCGGAAAATGGCCGGAGCCGGTGGACCGCATCGAACGGACCCGGGAGGGGCTGCGCCTGCGGCAGCCCCTCCCGGGTCCCTGCGTCCCGGCGCCGGCCGCCGCCGTGCCTGCGGAGCCGACCTCGGCGGTACGGACGGCGGGGAGCCGGGAGCACCCGTGTGCCGGGCGGGACCGCCGCGCCGAGCACCGGCGGCGGCGGGTCCGCGCGGCGGCGCGGGACGCGCGGCCGGTGCCAGGGCCGGCCGCGCGGGTCGTCAGCCCGCTGACGAAGTCGACCATCTGCGCGCGGTGTTCGGCGGGCAGATCCTCCGCCAGGTCGGCGGCGACCAGCGCGAAGTCCAGGCAGTGGCCGATGACGTCCGAGCCCTGCGGATGTGCGATCCGCCACCGCCCCTCACCCGCGTACTGCCCCAGCACCGCCCGGGCCAGCTCGTCGCCGTCCCCCGGTCCCGTGCTGCCTCGGGGGTCCGCCGGCCGTCGAGGCCAGGGACGGAGCAGCCACCCGCGCTGGGACGTGGCGGGGCCGCCGGGCGCCCGTACGGCCTTCCGCGACGCGGCACGCCCGTCACGGATCGACCTGCCGATCACCCGCCCGCGGGCGGGTGACCGGCGGACGGGGGCGGCGGGCCGCTCAGGAGGTGACCAGGTCGAACTCCTCCCACGGCCCGATCGCGTCCCGGTTGGCGATCAGCGACGCGGCCCCCGCGTTCTCGGCGGTCACGTACTTTCCGTTGGCCTGCGCCTTGAGGCTGACGCTGTGATCGGGATTCTGGACCAGCTGGAAGGTCTCCCACTGCCCGACCGCCGTACGGTTGGCGATCAGCGGCGCCGCGCCCGCGTTCTCCGCGGTCACCAGCAGCCCGTTCGCGTGTGCCCGCAGGGCGATCAGGCCGTTGCCCTGGCTGAGCTCGTCGAACTGCGAGGTGGTGCCCACCGCGTCGGCCCCGGCGATCAGCGCGCCGGCGCCGCCGCTCGGCGCGGTCACGTACTTGCCGTTGGCGTGGGCCCGCAGGGCGATCCCACCGCCGCCGGGCTGGCCGGGAGTTCCGAAGAAGGAGAGGTTCACGGCGTCGGCGATCGCCTGCAACCCGGCCTCGTTCGGGTGCAGGTGGTCGCCCGCGTCGTAAGCGGGCAGGTAGCGGGTGGGGTTGGCCGGGTCATGGGTCGCGGTGTCCTGGTCGATGAGGCCGTCGCATCCGCTGCCCGAGCCGCGCACGAAGGAGTTGATCGCCGCGCGGGCGTTCTCCCCGGCCTGGGTCCAGCCGCCTGAGCCCTGGTAGGGCGTGAGGGTCGAGCACAGGAAGGACAGCCCTGCCTGGTGTGCGCGGGAGATCAACTGCTGGATCCCGGAGATCAGTTGGGCGCCGCTCGGCGGACTGCCAGACCCCAGGTCGTTGATCGGGTCGTCGGACAGCGCCACCCAGCGCACCCCCGGCTGGCCGATGACGTCCCGGTCGAAGCGGGCCAGCGCGCTCTGCCCGGCACCGTCGCTGAGCAGCTTGTTGCCGCTGATGCCCTGGTTGAGCACGCCGACCGTGCGCCCGCTGTCGGCCAGCCGCCTGGCCAGGTCGTTGGGCCAGCGCCGGTTGGAGTCCTGCGCCGAGGCGACCCCGTCGGTGATCGAGGCGCCCAGGGTGACGACCGCGCCCTGCGCGGCCGAGTTCTGCACGTCGAGATTGGTCAGGAAGGAGTAACTGCCGCTGGTGGACGCCCCGCTCAGGGTGCCGTTGCCACTGACGTCACCGCCGGCCAGGTAGTTGGTCTGGGTGCCCTGCTGGTGATACGTCGCAGAGCCGGTGGGCTGCGGCAGGTAGAGGCTGACCGCGACATCGGCCAGCGCGGGCACGCTGAAGGCGACCGAGTCACTGACCGCCGAGCCGCCGGCCGGCACGGTCACCGTGCTCTGGCCGCCGAAGGTCACCGTCCGGTCGGTGCCGGTGTTCACCGACGAGCCGGAGGTGCGCTGCGCCAGATGCACGTCGGCCACGGTCAGCGGCGCGGAGCCGAAGGCGTTGGAGATCCGCAGCCTCGCCGCGGTGCCGCCGATACCGGTGTGCACGATCTGCCGCAGCGTCTGCTGGTTGTACGACGGTCCGCCGCTCTGCGGCGACACCGACCACGTACCGGTCCAGCCGTCCGCCGCGGCGGGGTTGGCGGCGGGCGCGGGCGCGGCAGCGGACCGGGAAGTGCCGGAGTGACCCGGGTTGGCGGCGGTAGCACCGGCGGTGGGGGCCGAGACGGACAGTCCGACGGCCAGGACTGCGGCCGCCAGCACGGCGGCGCGGCGCGGGGAGCGCGCGGGACGTTGCACAGGAGCCTCCTGTGGTGGGGGAGTGGAACTGTAATCCCCTCCTTGGTCCGCGCCAATCCCCGTGCAGCAGCGAAGAGTTCGGATGACTCGATCCCCCTTCCGGTGATTCGCGCCAGATCCGGCCAGAAAGGTGCTCTGACATCGGATCTCTGGCCGGGGCCGGTGCCGGCAGCCCCTCGCGCCGGCGGAACGGCGGGGTGCTCCGGCCGCCCCGGTCGCGGTGCCGGAATTTGCTAGCCTTGGACGAACCCGACGAGCGCGCCGTACCGGGACCCTGCAAAGACGGCGCACCCCCGTAAGTCCACATTCCACGGAGGTGCCCCCATGGCATGGGTCCTTGTTGCTGTCGCCGGCCTGCTCGAAGTCGTCTGGTCGATCGGCATGAAGTACACCGACGGCTTCACGCGCCTGTGGCCGAGCGTCTTCACCGGCGCCGGCGTCGCCGCCAGCATGCTGCTGCTGTCGCAGGCCGCCAGGTCGCTGCCGATTGGTACGGCCTACGGGGTGTGGGTCGGCATCGGAGCCGCGGGCGCCGCCGTGGCCGGCATGCTGCTGCTCGGCGAGCCCGCCACCGCCGCCCGGGTCTTCTTCATCGCCCTGCTGCTGGTGGCGGTGGTCGGCCTCAAGGTCACCTCGGGCCACTGACCTCCGGCCACCGGGCCGGGCGCCCCGGCAGCGCACGCACGACACGGCCCGGGCCGGGCGCCATGGTGGCGCCCGGCCCGGGCCGTGGTCGAACGGGTCCGCGTCAGTGTGCGCGGCCCGCGCCCCGCCTGCGCAGCGCGTAGGTCACGCCGCCGCCGGCCGCGACGAGCGCCGCCGCCAGGCCGAGCAGCAGGCCGGTGTTGCTGCCGCCGCCGGTGGACGCCAGCGACTGGTCGCCGGTCGCGGTCGGCGAGGCCGACGCGGAGCCGGTCGCGTCGACGGCCGCGGGCGACGTGGTCGCGGGCGAGGAGGTGGCGGGCGACGAGGAGTCGCTGGGTGCCGGAGTGCCGGCCGTGGTCGACGGCGAGGCCGACGTCGAGGTCGTCGCCGACGTCGAGGGGCCGGCCGGGGGGGTGGTCGGCTGGTCGACGCAGTCCTTGCCGCCCACCGGCCCGTTCCAGGACGCCAGCAGGTTGCCGCCGATGACCGCGCCGTCGGGACCCTTGGGCGCCGGGCCGTGGCCCGCACCCGTACCGCCGTCGTATTCGGTGCTGCCCTTGTACAGGTCGATCTGTGCGAAGCAGCCCGCGATCGGGGCGGTGATGGTCAGGGTGCCGTGCTCGCGCTTGGCCAGCGAGACCGTGGCGAAGTCGGTGAGCACCTGCTGGCCGGAGCTGGCGAAGTCGGCGCCGTGCGCCAGGTAGGCCGCCAGCGAGACGGTGCACGCGCCGCCGGAGCCCTTCACGCCGATGCTGATCTTCCCGTCGGCGGTGGGCGTGATGGACGACAGGCCCTGGCCGGCCGTCCATGGCTTGCCGTCCACCGTGAAGCTGCAGTGGTCGCCCGACGACTGCTTGCCGGGACCCCCGTGCTGCGCCCGGTACGTCGAACGGTCGGCCGCGTCGGCCGAGCCGGCCCCCACCGCGGCGACCGCGGCGACCGCCGTGACGGCGGCCGCAATCTGCAATGTGACGGTGCGTCGAGACATCAGACCGGCACCCCTCCCTCGATGACAGTGACAACCCGGGGGTCACGCACGGGAGATGAGCTCCGCGCACGCCGCACCAGCGTGCGCGGTGGCGGCGGCCGGGACGCGGTGAACGCGCCGGGGCCGCACCGGAGCCGGGATCAAAAGGCATATTTTCGGCCTGGGATGAGTCTTGTCAAGCCGGTCTTACCGGACAACACGCAGCGGCCTGCGGCCCGGTGAGCGGTGCGACACGCCCGGCCGGACCGCGTGACCGGGCGCTCCGGGGCCGACATCCCTGCTGCGGCCCGGGGCGTCACCCGTGTCACACGCCGGGCGGGAGGAGCGGGCACCGGCCCCGGCGGCCCGAAATGACCAGCAAGCGGCATCCGTGTGACCTGTGCCACAGACGTCTCCTGTGCGTACCGCAACTTCACCTGCACTTCCCCGTCCGTACGCCGGCCGGTGCTTCCCTGAGGCGATGGACCACATCACCTTCCTTGTGGCAATGGTCATCGTCACCGCCTTGGCCTTCGACTTCACGAACGGTTTCCATGACACCGCCAACGCGATGGCGACCTCCATCGCGACCGGCGCCCTGCGCCCGAAGGTCGCCGTCGCCATCAGCGGCGTGCTGAACCTGGCGGGCGCGTTCCTGTCCACCGAGGTGGCCAAGACGATCTCCGGCGGCATCGTCGACGACGCCCTGGTCACCCCCGGCATGATCTTCGCGGGCCTGGTCGGCGCCATCCTGTGGAACCTCGCCACCTGGCTGCTCGGCCTGCCCTCCAGCTCCTCGCACGCGCTCTTCGGCGGCCTGATCGGCGCGGTGTGGGTCGGCGCCGGGCAGGACGGGGTGCACTTCGACAAGGTCGTGGAGAAGATCCTCATACCGGCGGTCGCCTCACCGGTGGTGGCCGGCCTGGCCGCCCTCGCGGCCACCTACCTGGCGTACCGGATCACCGCCCGCGCACCGAAGGACGGCGTGTCCAAGGGGTTCAGGGCCGGCCAGATCGCCTCCGCCTCGCTCGTCTCGCTCGCGCACGGCACCAACGACGCGCAGAAGACGATGGGCGTCATCACCCTCGCGCTGATCTCCTGCGGTGCGCTCGGCCACGACGCCGGGCCGCCGGTGTGGGTGATCCTCACCGCGGGGCTGGCCATCGCGATGGGCACCTACCTGGGCGGCTGGCGGATCATCCGGACCATGGGCAAGGGCCTGGTGGACATCGAGTCCCCGCAGGGCTTCGCCGCCGAGTCGGCGGCCACCGCGGTCATCCTCAGCTCCGCCAACCTCGGCTTCGCGCTGTCCACCACCCAGGTCTGCTCCGGCGGCATCCTGGGCGCCGGGGTCGGCCGGCGGCTCGCCGAGGTCCGGTGGAGCACCGCGGGCCGGATGGCCCTTGCCTGGCTGGTGACGCTGCCGGCCGCCGCTGCGGTCGGTGCGCTGGCCGCCGGCGCCGTCGTGCACGGCGGCACCCTCGGCACCGTGCTGATCGCCCTGGCCGCGGTGGCGGTGGCCGGGGTGATCGTCGTGCTGTCGCGCCGCAACCCGGTGCGCGCGGAGAACGTGAACAACGCCACGAGCACCTCCGTCCGCCCGGTGGCACCCGCCGGCGCCGGCGTGTGAGCGCACCAGATGACCATCAGCGGGTACAAGGGAAAGCAACGGACCGGGAGTGGCGTATGGACGTGAAGTGGGGATCCCTGGGTGAGGTCGCCGTGGTGAGCTTCGGTGCCACCGTCGCGGTGGTGGTGCTCTTCGCGCTGGGCGTCCGCGCGCTGGCCGGCCGCGACGAGGCCCGCGGCGCGGGCCTGGGCGGTACGGCACAGGCCACCGCCGCGGGCGCGTGCTTCGCGGTGTGCGCGGCCGCGGTGCTCTACGGGCTGTATCTGATCATTCCCCAGTTCCACTGACGGCCTGAACGGCGAAAGGCAGTACCCATGGTGAGCACGGACTCCGGAGCGGCACTCCTCGCGGGGATGCGGGTCGACTACACCGACCAGGACGACCCGGTGCTGGTGCGCCCCGACGGCAGTGTCGTGGACACCTGGCGGGAGAACTACCCCTACGACGCCCGGATGGAGCGGCCCGAGTACGAGGTGCACAAGCGGCTGCAGCAGATAGAGCTGCTCAAGCTGCAGAGCTGGGTCAAGGAGACGGGGCAGCGGCTCGTCATCCTCTTCGAGGGCCGGGACGCCGCGGGCAAGGGCGGCACCATCAAGCGCTTCATCGAGCACCTCAACCCGCGCGGCGCCCGGGTGGTGGCGCTGGAGAAGCCCACTGAGCGGGAGAGTGGGCAGTGGTATTTCCAGCGCTACGCCGCCCATCTGCCCACCGCGGGTGAGATCGTGCTCTTCGACCGGTCCTGGTACAACCGGGCCGGCGTCGAGCGGGTCATGGGCTTCTGCACCGACGACGAGTACCACCGCTTCATGAGGCAGGCACCCGGCTTCGAGCGGATGCTGGTGGACGACGGGATCGCCCTGGTGAAGTTCTGGTTCTCCGTGTCGCGCGACGAGCAGCGCACCCGCTTCACCATCCGGCAGGTCGACCCGGTGCGGCAGTGGAAGCTCAGCCCGATGGACCTCGCCTCGCTCGACCGGTGGGACGACTACACCGAGGCGAAGGTCGCGATGTTCCACGACACGGACACCGAGTACGCGCCCTGGACGGTGGTCAAGAGCAACGACAAGAAGCGCGCCCGGGTCGAGGCGATGCGCAGCGTGCTGGCCCGCTTCCCCTACACCGACCGCGACGACGAGGTCGTCGGCACCCCCGACCCGCTGATCGTCGGCGCCGCCGCCAACCTGCTGGAGGCCGGTGAGGACGCGGCGGCACAGTCCCGGCTGCAGCCCTGACATCCCGCCGGGGCGCCTCCCCGGGGCCCATTGCGCGAACTCGCTGGCGCGTCACCGTGCGGTTTGCCGTGCGGGACGCGCCGCAGCGGGAAGGCTCGGCTCATGCACTCCATCACCGACTGGCTGTCGCACTCCTCAGGGCCCGTGGTCTACACGGTCGTGGCCGCCCTGGTCTTCTGCGAGGACGCGCTCTTCTTCGGCTTCGTGCTGCCCGGCGAGACCGCGGTGGTGCTGGGCGGGGTGGTCGCCGGGCAGGGACGGGTGTCCGTCTACTGGCTGGCCGCGGTGGTCGTGGTGGCGGCGGTCGCAGGGGACTCGATCGGTTACGAGGTCGGCCGGCGCTTCGGGCCGCGCATCCTGCAGACCAAGGCGCTGCGCGGACACGAGGCGCGGATCGACCAGGCCAGTGACTTCATCCGCAGGCGCGGGCCGTCGGCGGTCTTCCTCGGCCGCTTCATCGCCTTCTTCCGTGCCCTGATGCCCGCCCTCGCCGGGATCTCCCGGATGCCCTACCGGACGTTCCTGCTGTTCAACGCGCTCGGCGGGCTGGTCTGGGGCGTCGGCTTCACCTTGCTGGGGTACTTCGCGGGCACCGCGTACAAGCGGGTCGAGAAGACCGCGGGAACGGCGGTGGCCATCACGGTGGCGGTGATCGTGGTCGCCGCGCTGGTCGTCTGGGAGATCCGCCGCCACCGCGGTGCACGTCGCGGTGGCGGCGGTCACGACGTCGGCGACGGCGACAGCGACAGCGACGGCGACAGCGACGAGGGGAACGGCGACGAGGAGGGACGCGAGGAGCACGAGGGGCGCGAGCGGCGTGCGGGGGACAAGAGAGACAAGGGAGACAAGCAGGACGGCGAACGGGACTGATGGCGTACGCACGTTCGCGGTTCGCATGGGTGTGCTGATTCCGGTGTTCCTCCCGGTGACAATGTGCTGAGACAGCAACAATTCGGGCTTCGGAGGTTCGAAACGGGCCGACGGTGAGCAATCGAGCAGTATGCCTATCTCGTCACAGCGTCCCGCGACCGCCGACCCGCTCCGGGTGCGGCGCCGCAGGACCGTCCTCGTCGCGGCGACCGTGGTGCTGCTGTCCGCGGCCGCAGCCGGCTGCGGCGACGGTGCCGCCTCCGGCTCGCCGGCGGGCTCCACAGGCGCACCCTCGTCCTCCGCCGCGGTGGCGCTGCCCGGCAGTCCGGAGGAGGCGACCGGCGACGCCGCCAACGGCGCGACCGGCACCGCGCCGCCCTCGTCCGCCGGCACCGCGCCGCCCGCCGCGACCTCAGGCGCCGCCCGGCCGCGGGCCGCGGTCGCCCGATGCACCGTCACCGGGCTGAAGATGACCTTGGGCCGTGGCGACCCCGGGGCGGGCAACATCTACTACCCTCTGGACTTCACCAACACCTCGTCGCACACCTGCACCCTCGACGGCTTTCCCGGCGTCTCGCTGCTGCGCGGCGACGGCAGCGTGATCGGCAAGCCCGCCGGCCGCGAAGGCCGCAAGCCGGCCGCCGTGCGGATCGCACCGGGTCGGACCGTCGAGGCCGACCTGCACACCCTCAACCAGGGAGTGAAGGGCGACAGCTGCTGGCGCAAGCCGACCCTGATCATGGTCTACCCGCCGGGATCGACGGACTCCATGACCCTTGCCACGTCGAACCCGGTCGTCTGCGGCGACACCTTCGGCGTCGGCCCCGTGCACTGAGAGGACCACCGTGACGGTCAACGGAATCGATGTCGCCTCGTACCAGAGCAGCGACTACAGCACCAGCGGCCTGGACTTCGTGATGGTCAAGGCCACCGAGGGGTCCAGCTACCTCAACCCCAAGCACGCGGCACAGGTCGCCACCGGCCGGGCCCACGGCCTGGTCGTCGGCCACTACCACTTCGCCCGGGCCGGATCGTCGACCGCGCAGGCCGACTACTTCCTCGCGCACGCCGGCGCGCAGGCCGGCGACGTGCTGGCCTTCGACTGGGAGGACACCGGCGTGTCGGGCGCCGACAAGGACGCCTGGCTGCGGCACGTCCAGGCCAAGGCGCCCGAGCACCGGGTGATCCTCTACTGCAACCGGGACTTCTGGCTGAACCGCGACAGCACGTCCTTCTGCGCCGACGGCCTGTGGATCGCCGACCCCTCGGCGCCCGCGGGCCATCCGAGGGTCGAGCACCCCTGGCTCTTCCACCAGTACAGCTCGGCCGGCGGTGTGGACCGCAACGTCGGGAACTTCGCCAGCCCCGGCGCGCTGCGGACCTGGGCCGCCAAGGGCGCCAAGCCGCGCTACGAGCCCTTTCCCGGCGCCGGCTGGTTCACCACCGGGCGCCGGTCGCCGATCGTGGCCGCCATGCACGACCGGCTGGTCGCCGTCGGCTGCGACCACTACACCAGCACCGCCAACAAGGACGTCATCGGCTCGGGTGACGTGGCCTCCTACGAGGCGTGGCAGCGCAAGTACAACACCGACCACCACAAGGGCTGGACGGGCTCCGCGCTGAAGTGGCCGCCCGGCAAGGAGACCTGGGACGCGCTGCACGTGCCGAACGTCTGACCCGTCCCGAACGTGTGACCCGGGCGGCCGGGCGGTTACGCGGCAGGCCCGACCGGGAAACCGGAGTGCATGGAGCCGATCGAGGCACTGGAGCGGATCGCGTTCCTGCTGGAACGCGCCGACGCGCCCGTCTACCGCATCAGGGCCTTCCGTAACGCCGCCGCCGTGCTGTCCGCGCTGCCGCCCGCCGAACTGGAGCAGCGGACGGCCGGCGGCCGCTTCACCGATCTCAAGGGCATCGGAGCCACCACCGGCACGGTGCTCGCCGAGGCGGCCGCCGGCCGTACCCCCGGCTATCTGGCGGACCTCGAACGGGACAGCGGCGGCCCGCTCGCCGGCGGTGGCGCCGCGCTGCGGGCGGCCCTGCGCGGCGACTGCCATCTGCACTCCGACTGGTCCGACGGCGGCAGCCCGATCGAGGTGATGGCGCTGGCCGCCCGGGCCGCCGGGCACCAGTGGGCGGTGCTCACCGACCACTCGCCGCGGCTACGGATCGCCCGCGGGCTGACCGCCGACCGGCTCCGCCGCCAGCTGGACGTGGTCGCCGACCTCAACATCCGGCTGGCGCCCTTCCGGCTGCTCACCGGTATCGAGTGCGACATCCTGCCGGACGGCTCGCTGGACCAGGAGGACGACCTGCTCGACCGGCTCGACGTCGTCGTCGCCTCGGCCCACTCCGAACTGCGGATGGCCGCGCCCACCTTCACCCGCCGGCTGGTGGCCGCGGCCGGCAACCCGCTGGTCGATGTGCTCGGGCACTGCACGGGACGGCTCATCGGCGGCCGCAAGCGCCCCGAGTCGACCTTCGACGCCGCCGCTGTCTTCGCCGCGTGCGCGGCGGCCGGCACCGCCGTGGAGATCAACAGCAGCCCGCAGCGCCTCGACCCGCCGCGCCGCCTGCTGGCGCTGGCCAGGGACGCGGGCACGCTGTTCTCGATCGACAGCGACGCCCATGCGCCGGGCCAGCTCGACTGGCAGATCCACGGCTGCGCCCGCGCCGAGGAGGCCGGCATCCCGGCCGCGCGGATCGTCACCACCTGGACCGCGGAGGACCTGCTGGGCTGGACCAGGACCCGGCAGGTGCCGCCCGGTCCCGGGGTGTGAGCGGGCCGGCCGCGCCCGGCGCCCCTGACAGGCGCCGGGCGCGGCCGGCGGTCGTACGGCCCGGTGGCGGCGCAGCCACCGGGCCGCAGGCTCACAGGGTCGTGCAGACCGCCCCGTTGAGGGTGAAGACCGTCGGGTCCTGATACGCGCCGTTGTTGGCGCCGGTGAAGCCGAAGGTCGCCGAGTTGCCGCCGTTCGCGGCCAGCGTGCCGTTCCAGTCCACCGGAGTCGCCACCACATGGGTGCCCTGGCTGGTGAGCACGGCGTTCCAGTAGCCGCTGACCGACTCGCCGCTGCTGGGGAATGTGAAGGCCAGCGTCCAGCCGGTGATCGGGGTGGGGCCGGTGTTGGTGACCGTCACGCTGGCGTTGAAGCCGTTGCCCCAGCCGCCCGTCAGGTCGTAGGAGACCGTGCAGGGCGCGTCCTGCGGCGTCCCGGTGCGTACCGTGACCGGGTCCGAGGGCCGGGACAGCCGGCCGGCGGAGTCCCTGGCCAGGACGTTCCAGGTGAAGGTGCTGCCCGGGGTCAGGTTGTGCACGGTCACCGAGGTGCCTGTGCTGCCGGCCAGCAGCTCGCTGGTGCCGCCGACCTGCCGGTAGACCTCGTAGCGGTCGACCTTGCCGCCGGTCGACGGGGTCCAGCTGACGGTGGCGCTGGTGGCGCCGGCGGCGGTGACCTTCGGCGCGCCCGGCGCCGAGAGGGCAGCGGACGTACCGGACTTCGGGTGCACGGTCACCGTGGTGATCGAGTACGGCGGCAGGGTCCAGGTCCCGGTGTCGGCCGCGGTGGTGCTGTCGATCGCGGTGGCCTGGTCGCGGAAGGTGTCCACGGTCGCCGCCGAGCCGTCGGGGGTGAAGCCGGCGTAGTGCAGTGCGACGGTCTGCGAGTGCGCGGGATCCTTGTTGATCAGCATCACGCTCAGGTCGCCGTCGGCCCGGTGCACCGCGTGCGCTGCCACCAGCGGGCCGCCGCTGTCCGCGGCGACCAGCTGGTCGCCCGGCGTGCCGAGGTGGCTGAGCATCGAGATGGCGTGGTACGGCGCGAACGGGGTGTTCAGCGGCGGCTCGCACACCGCGCCGACGCAGGTGCCGCTGGAGAGGATGCCGTAGTCGTTGTAGTCGGTGGCGCCGTCCGGCGCGGTGCTGATGCTGCCGGGGCCGTTGTGGGTGTCCCACCAGTCCACCGTGAAGACGCCGCTCTGCAGCGCGGTCAGATACGCGTCGGCGCCGAAGAGCGCGTTGGGCTGGGTGTCCTCGAAGACGTTGGAGTTCAGCTCGGTCAGCGCGATCGGCAGGTCCGCGACGCCTGCCGCGTCCAGCTGGTCGTGCAGCTGGGCGAGTTCACCGGCGAGCTGGGAGGGGGTGTTGAGCATGCCAGCGGCGTCCGAGCCGCCCGGGTACCAGTGCACGATGACGAAGTCGGCCTTGCCCGCGATCAGCGGGATGACGGTGTGGTTCCAGTCGGCGCTCTCCCCGGCGGCCATCACCCCGTCCGGCCAGTTGCCGGGCAGCGTCAGGACCGCGCCGATCTTGACCGAGGGGTCGACCGCCTTCATGGCCGTGGCGTAGTCGGCGACGTTGCGCGCGTAGGCGGCGGGGGAGGTGTCGGCGTGGGTGTCGGTCTCCCATCCGCTGCCGTAATGGCCGTTGCCGTACAGCTCGTTGCCGATCTCCCAGTATTTCGCGCCGTAGTGCTGGGTGACGTTGGCGTAGCGCACCCAGCCGGCGGCCTCCTGGGGGGTGCCGGAACCGTAGTTGGCGATCAGGATCGGCTGGGCGCCGATCTTCTTGACGGTGCCCATGAAGGCGTCGAAGTCGGTGCCGGGGGCCACGTAACCGCCCGGCGCGGAGTTGTCCTGCCAGTGGTAGATGTCCCCGTAGGAGCCGCCGGGGTAGCGCAGCATGCCGATGTTCGCGGCCGACAGCAGGTTCTGGACCTGCGGGGCGTTCATCTGGGCGTCCCACACGGCGCTGTTGAGACCGTAGGCGGTGCCGGGGATGGTGCCCTGGCCTTCGGCGGCGTTCACCGTGACGTCCACCGCGGAGGCGGCCGGGTCGCCGGGGTCGGCCAGGGCGGTCCCGCCGCCGGCCAGCAGCGCGGCGCCGAGTGCCAGGACGGAGGCACCGACGGCGAACCGTCTGCGCAGGGGGGCCGAGCCGATCGAAATGCCAGGGCGCACGGGAGGTCTCACCTTCGCGAGGCGGATGTGGGGGGTGGCGCGCGAACGTGTGGGAGCGCTCCCATATTTGGCACGGCGGTGCCGCTTGTCAATGCCCCTGTCCGTAACCGGAGTTCGGCACCGACCGCGGCGCCCGGCGGGTCAGTCGCCGAGCTGGTCGATCTGCCGGATCCGGTTCGTCACGTCCAGCGCGGCCACCTTGTAGGACTCCGCCAGCGTCGGGTAGTTGAAGACCGCGTCCACCAGGTAGTCCACCGTGCCGCCGCAGCCCATCACCGCGTGCCCGATGTGGACCAGCTCGGTCGCCCCGGTCCCGAAGCAGTGCACGCCAAGCAGCTTGCGGTCGACGGGCGAGACCAGCAGCTTGAGCATGCCGTGCGCGTCGCCCATGATCTGGCCGCGGGCCAGCTCCCGGTAGCGGGACACCCCCACCTCGAAGGGCACCGAGGCCTCGGTGAGCTGGTCCTCGGTCCGCCCGAGGAAGCTGATCTCCGGAATGGTGTAGATACCGATCGGCTGCAGATCCTGCAACCCGCGCACCGGTTCGCCGAACGCGTGGTAGGCCGCGCTGCGGCCCTGCTCCATCGAGGTCGCGGCCAGCGCCGGGAAGCCGATGACGTCGCCGACCGCGTAGATGTGCGAGACAGCCGTACGGTAGTGGCCGTCCACCGTGATCCGGCCGCGCTTGTCGGCCGTCAGCCCCGCCTTCTCCAGGCCGAGCCCGTCGGTGAGGCCCTGCCGGCCCGCGGAGTACATCACCGCGTCGGCGGCTATCTTCTTGCCGCTGGCCAGCAGGGTCAGGGTGCCGTGCTCGTGCCGCTCGACCGCCGCCACCGTCTCGCCGAAGCGGAAGGTCACCGCCAGTTCCCGCAGGTGGTACTTCAGCGCCTCGACGATCTCCGCGTCGCAGAAGTCCAGCATGGCGTCGCGCTGTTCGACCACCGTGATCCTGCTGCCCAGGGCGGCGAACATCGAGGCGTACTCCATGCCGATCACCCCGGCCCCGACGATGACCATCGAGCGCGGCACCCGCTCCATGTTGAGCACGCTGTCGGAGTCCATCACCGTGCGGTCGTCGAACTCGACGGACGCCGGACGGGCCGGCCTGGTCCCGGTGGCGATCACGATGTGGTCGGCGGTCAGCACCCGGTCCTGGCCGCCGGCGTCCCTGACCGCCACGGTGTGCTCGTCGAGGAAGCGCCCGGTGCCGTCGAGCACCGTGATCCGGTTGCGGGACAGCTGGTTGCGGACCACGTCCACCTCGCGGCCGACCACGTGCTGGGTCCTGGCCGTCAGGTCGGCGACGGTGATGTCCTCCTTGAGCCGGTAACTCTGCCCGTACAGATCGCGCTGGTTGAGCCCGGTGAGGTAGAGCACCGCCTCGCGCAGCGTCTTGGACGGGATGGTGCCGGTGTGCAGGGACACCCCGCCGAGCCGGTCGGAGCGGTCCACCAGGGCCGCCCGCCGGCCGAGTTTGGCCGCCGCGATGGCCGCCTTCTGTCCCCCGGGGCCGGAACCGATCACAAGTATGTCGAAATCGCGCACCCGTCCAGTCTGTCAGCCCGCCCCGCCCCGCGTCACCGGATCACCAGGTGAAGAACGGCCGGCTATTGCTGGTGCTGCGGGCGGCGCAGCGGGGCGCGGCCCGGCGGCTGGGTGGGCGCCGGGCGGTGCACGACCTCGGGCAGCTCGCGGACCACCGGCCGTTCCGTGGTCAGCGTGAACGGCTTCTCGTAGTGCAGGATCTCCAGCGGCTCGCCGGACGCCAGGGTGTACGTCACGGACTTCCTGGTCACCTCCACCCGCAACCGCCGGCCGCGGAAGAGCAGCCGGAAGGCGATCCGGCTGAGCGACCCGGGCAGCCGCGGCGCGAAGCGGATCGAGTCGCCGTTGAAGAGCCGCATCCCGCCGAACCCCGCCACCAGCGCCGTCCAGGTGCCGGCCAGCGCCGCGATGTGCAGCCCGTCGCGCGCGTTGTTCTCCAGGTCCTCCAGATCCATCATCGCGGACTCGCCGAGGTAGTCGTAGGCCAGCTGCAGATGCCCGACCTCGGCGGCGATCACCGACTGGCAGTAGGCCGACAGCGAGGAGTCGCGCACCGTGAGCGGCTCGTAGTAGGCGAAGTTGCGGGCCTTCTGCTCGTCCGTGAAGGCGTCACCGCGCAGATACATCGCCAGCACCAGGTCGGCCTGCTTGACCACCTGCTTGCGGTACAGGTCGAAGTACGGGTAGTGCAGCATCAGCGGATAGCGCTCGGCGTCGGTGGCCGCGAAGTCCCAGCGCTGGTGCTGGGTGTAGCCCGCGGACTGCTCGTGCACCCCGAGCCCCTCGTTGTACGGCAGCACCATCGCCGCCGCCGCGTCCCGCCAGGCGGCGGTCTCCTCGTCGGTTACGCCGAGTTGGGACGCGTGCCGCGGATGCCGCTCGGAGGCGTCCGCCGCGGCGTTCAGGTTCGCCTGCGCCATCAGGTTGGTGAAGGCGTTGTCGTCGGAGACCGCGCTGTACTCGTCCGGCCCGGTGACCCCGTCGATGTGGAAGGCGCCCGCGTGGTCGTGGTGGCCGAGCGAGCGCCACAGCCTGGCGGTCTCCACCAGCAGTACCAGGCCGGTGTCGCGCTCGAAGACGTAGTCGCCGGTGGTGGCGACGTAGCGGACGACGGCGTCGGCGATGTCGGCGTTGATGTGGAAGGCGGCGGTGCCGGCCGGCCAGTAGCCGGACGCCTCCTCGCCGTTGATGGTGCGCCACGGGAAGGCGGCGCCGGCCAGGCCCAGTTGGCGAGCCCGGTCCTGCGCGACGGGCAGCATGTTGTACCGCCAGCGCAGCACCTCGGCGGCGGCCTGCGGCGAGGTGAAGGCCAGCAGCGGCAGCACGAAGGTCTCGGCGTCCCAGAAGGTGTGGCCGTCGTAGCCCGACCCGGTCAGGCCCTTGGCGGGAATGGCCCGCTCCTCGGCCCGCGCGCCGACCTGCAGGACGTGGAAGAGCGCGAAGCGCACCGCCTGCTGGATCTCGGTGTCGCCGTCCACCTCGACGTCGGCCCGCTCCCAGAAGTCGTCCAGATACGCCCGCTGCTGGTCGAGCAGGCCCTGCCAGCCGGTGTCGCGCGCGCCCACCAGCGCCGCGTCCGCCTGGTCGCGCAGCGCGGGCAGCGAACGCGTCGCCGACCAGCCGTAGGCGACGAACTTCTCCAGCCGCAGCCCCTGGCCGGGCTTCACCACCGAGGTGACGGTCAGCCGGCTCACGTCGTCGCCGGAGTCCGCCGAGACCTGGGTGGTGCCGTCCGGGCCCTCGACCCGGTGGTCGGCGGCCACCGCGAGCCGCAGCCGGCTGCGGGCGGTGGAGTGCACCAGCCGCAGCCGGGTGCCCGCCGCGGCGTGCTCCTCGGGCTGCAGCGGCGATTGGAGCGCGGCCGACACCCGCGGGTCGCCGGCGGAGTAGGGCACCTCCTCGTTGGCGGCCAGCTCCGACTGCACCACCACCCGCACCTCGTCCTCGCCGTCCAGCGGCTCGACCTCGTAGGCGATGGCGGCGACCGCCCGCTGCTGGAAGGACACCATCCGGGTCGAGGTCACCCGCACCGCGCGGCCGGCCGGCGAGACCCACTCGCACACCCGGCGCAGCACCCCGGCCCGCAGGTCGAGCTCCCGCTCGTGCCGGCGGACGGTGCCGTAGCGCAGGTCGAACGGCTCGTCGTCCACCAGCAGCCTGATGAGCTTGCCGTTGGTGACGTTGATGACGGTCTGCCCGGACTCCGGATAGCCGTAGCCGGCTTCCGCGTACGGCAGCGGGTGCAGCTCGTGCAGGCCGTTGAGGTACGTGCCGGGCAGGCCGTTGGGCTCGCCCTCGTCGAGGTTGCCGCGCCAGCCGATGTGCCCGTTGGACAGCGCGAAGACCGACTCGCTCTGCGGCAGCAGGTCCAGGTTCAGCTCGGACTCGCGCAGCGACCAGGGCGACACCTCGAAGGCCGGATCGGTGATCACGCGGTGGCCCCCAGCAGGTCGGCCAGGTCGGTGACCACCGTGTCGGCGCCGTGCTTGCGCAGCTCCTCGGCCAGCCCGGTGCGGTCCACGCCCACCACGTAGCCGAACCGCCCGGCCCGCCCGGCGTCCATGCCGACCAGCGCGTCCTCGAAGACCGCGGCCTGCTCAGGACCGAGGCCCAGGTCGGCAGCCGCCTCCAGGTAGGTGTCGGGCTTCGGCTTGCCGCGCAGCCCGCGCTCCCTGGCGACCACGCCGTCGATCCGCACGTCGATCAGGTGCTCGATCCCGGCGGCCACCAGGACGTCACGGCAGTTGGCGCTGGAGGACACCACCGCGGTGCGCAGGCCCGCGGCTCGCACCGCCTCGGCGTAACGCACCGAGCCGGGATACGCCTCGACGCCGTCCTTGCGGATCTTCTCCACCACCACGACGTTCTTGCGGTTGCCCAGGCCGTGGACGGTGTCGTGGTCCGGCGGGTCGTCCTCGTCGCCCTCGGGCAACTCGATGCCGCGCGAGGCCAGGAAGGTGCGCACCCCGTCGGCGCGCGGGCGGCCGTCCACGTACTCGTCGTAGTCGGCGGTCGCGTCGAAGGGCTTGAACTCCGGGCCCTGCAGGTGGCGCAGGAAGCCGTCGAAGGTCTCCTTCCACGCGGCGGCATGCACCAGCGCGGTCGGAGTGAGGACCCCGTCGAGGTCGAAGAGGCAGGCACGGATACCGCTGGGCAGGCCGATCTCGGTCATGACGCAGCTTGTGCCCGCAACTCCGGCCGGGTATGTCCGGCCGGGCCGAAGTCCGCCCGACTCGCCGAACGGCTCAGGCCGCGCCCAGCCGGTTGATGTCCCGCGCGGACAGGATGTGCGGCCCGCCGCCCGCCAGTCGAACGACGCCGAGCATCGACCTGCCGAGCAGTTCGGTGGTGGTGACCTGGTCCGGCGCCAGCCGGTGCACCAGCGGGTAGAGCCATGACGTCAGCGCGTAGATGACGCGGTAGGCCCGGGTGCGGGAGACCGCGCCGTGCATCGGCCTGATCCAGCCGGGGCGGAACATGTACGCCCGCATGTCCATCGCCAGCAGCGCGTTCTCGGTCCGGCCCTTGACCCTGGCCCAGGCGACCCGGCCCTGCTCGGTGCTGTCGGTGCCCGCGCCCGACACGTAGGTGAAGGTCAGGTCGGGGCGGCCGTCCGCCAGCAGCCGGGCGGCGGCCAGCGGGAAGTCGTAGCTGACCCGGCGGTAGACCTCGGCGCTGTGCCCGGCGGTGGAGACGCCCAGGCAGTAGAAGCAGGCGTCGGCGCCGGCCAGCTCGCCGGCCAACGGGGACAGGTCGGTGAAGTCCGCGTGGGCCACCTCGCGCAGTTTGGGGTGCGTGACGCCGAGCGGGCTGCGCCCCACCGTGACCACCTCGGTCACCTCGTCGTCCAGCAGGCAGGCCCGCAGCACACCGTGCCCGACCATGCCCGAGGCCCCGAAGACCACCACCTTCATCGCGGTTCGCCGCCGCCTTCCTGCTGTCCTGGCGGGCGCGGAGCGCACCCATGGGCGGGCACGATAGTAACGCCCGCCGCACGTCGGCGAGTCGGCGCCGGCTGTCGCGGGCCCCCGGGCCGGCGGGCAACTCCCGTCCGGCCGCCGGTGTCCGGTTCTCCGGCCGGCTCCTCCGGCAGGCGATCTCCGAGATCAGCCGGCGATCACCGCGATCTTGCGCAGGTAGTCGCCCGAGGCGACCCGGCCGAGGATGAAGTCGGCGACGTCGGCCCTGGACACCGTCGGCAGGCCGCTCAGTTCCAGATACTCCCCGTGCCGGTAGCGCCCGGTGCGCGCGCGGTTGGTGAGCATCACCGGGTAGACCAGCGTCCAGTCCAGCGTGCTACGGCGCAGCGTCTGCTCGCCGGCCGCCTTGTCGGCGTAGACCCGGCGCAGCGCGCGATAGCTCAGCCGCGGCAGCGCGGGCACCTGCGCCAGCGTGTCACCGACGCCGAGCCCCGACAGCCACACCAGCCGGCCCACACCCGTCTCCTCCATGGCGCGGACGATCAGCGGGGTCGCCCGCGCCATCACCGTGGGCGAGCTCAGCCCCTGCCAGGTGCGCTCCGTGCCCAGCGTGCTGACGACGGCGTCGGCGCCGCTCACGGCCGCGGTCACGGCGGCCTGGTCGGACGTCACCTGCCCGACCGCGACCCGCAGCCCGTCCCTGGCGGGCGGCGCCTTCGCCGGTTCGCGGAGAAAGGCGGTCACCTCATGGCCCGCTGCCAGCGCCTGCGCGACGACCTGGCGTCCGGTCGCGCCGGTGCTGCCGAAGACCACGATCCGCATGGCGTCCTCCTGTGCTGCCCGGCCTGCCGTCGCCGGCCGCCCGGCGCCCGCTTGCCCGGGCCGCGTCACGGCCCCGCCCGCACACTACCGGCCCCTGCCGCCGTCAGGCGGGCAGCGGGGTGCGGATCTGTTCGACGGCGGAGACCAGGGGTGCCAGCCGGGGGTCGCGGGCGGCGAGGTCGAGGCCTTCGCGCAGCGACGCGTTGTTGGTCGGGCGGGCGGCGGCGAGCAGGTCGGTGCCTGCGGGGGTGACGTCGGTATAGATGCCGCGGCGGTCGGTCGGGCACAGGTAGCGGGCGAGCAGGCCGCGTTCCTCCAGCCGGGTGACCAGCCGGGTGGTCGCGGACTGGCTGAGCACCACGGCGTCGGCGACCTGCTTCATCTGCAGCCGCCCGCCGGCGCCGTCGTGCTGCCTGCTGAGCACGTCGAGCAGCGAGAACTCGCGGACGCTCAGCCCGTGCCCGGCCTGCAGCGCCCGCTCGACGTGCGCCTCGATCCGGCCGTGCAGCAGGGACAGCGCGCCCCAGCCGTCGGCCAGTGCGGCCAGTGCCGGATCCGTCGCGGTCATCGGTCCTCCAGGCCCTGCTCGGGCGGTCCGCGCCCGGCCCGGGTGCCGTGAGGGGCGCGCGCCCCACCTTAACGCGGGTGCAAGTACCCGCGTCTGCAATCATTGCCGCCCCGGTCGCCCCGGTCGCCCCGGTCCCCCCGTCGCCCGCGCCGCCGCGGACGGTGCCGGAGGCGGGACGGGCGACGAGGGCGGCGGCTCCGCCGCCGGACTCAGCTCCCCGGCGACACGCCCACGCTGACGTAGGTCACGCCGACCAGTGCGGTCTGCGCGGTGGGACTCGTCGGCGCGGGGAGGAAGGACACCGTGCCGGTGCCGTAGCAGGGCAGGTTCAGCGCCTGCGGGATGGCGACCGCCAGACCGTAGGCCTTGACCTCGGTGACCGGCGCGACCGAGACCGCGGTCCCGAAGCCGACCAGGTCGCGGTCCGCCGCGGTGCCCGTGTAGCCGACGGTCGCCGAGGCGGGGGCGGTGCCGGAGACCAGCTGGGCGGACACGTGCTGGCCCGCCAGCGGGTGGCCGGTGGAGGCGGGGGTCACCGGGCCGAAGCAGCCCACCTTGATGACCGCGCCGATCGTCACACCGTTGACCTGCCCGACGAAGGTCTGGCCGGGACCGACCGGCAGCGGCGAGACCGCGCCGGCCGAGGACAGGCCGAGGCTCGCGCCGGCCACGGCCAGGGCCGCGACGGTGCCAAGGGAGCGTAAGTGATGGTGCCTGCTGCGCATGCCTACCTCCGGGGTGGGGGAACCGGGGCCGTTCGCGGCCCCGGTAGGACGAGGGCGAACCGTGCGGGAGCGGTGCAGGAGTGCGGGAGCACCAGCATGCTAGCGACCCGCGAGCCGAACCGACCCCGGCCGTCGGCGGCCCGCCCGGCGCGGACGCTCCGCCCGGCATCCGGTCGTACCACCCCGCTGGCGGGGCCGGTGCGGTCACGGTAGGACAGGAGGTGCGAAGCCGCAGCGTGCGGGCAGGCTTTCCGCCGACCGCAGGCAGCCCCAGAAGGGACGACATCGTGGCACGACCGAAGATCCTCGTGGTGGGTGCGGGTTTCGCCGGGGTGGGATGCGTACGCAGACTTGAGCGCAGCCTGGCCCGGGACGAGGCGGACATCTGCCTGGTGACCCCGTTCTCCTACCAGCTCTACCTTCCCCTGCTGCCGCAGGTCGCCTCCGGCATCCTGACCCCGCAGTCGATCGCGGTGTCGCTGCGCCGCAGCAGCAGGTACCGCACCAGGATCGTCCCCGGCGGCGCCGTCGGCGTGGACACCAAGGCCAAGGTCTGCGTCGTGCGGACGATAACGGGAGAGGTCGTCAACGAGCACTACGACCACATCGTGCTCGCCCCCGGCAGCATCACCCGGACCTTCGACATCCCCGGCCTGGTCGACAACGCCCGCGGGATGAAGACCCTCGCCGAGGCCGCCTACATCCGCGACCACGTGATCGCGCAACTCGACCTCGCCGACGCCTCGCACGACCACGCCGAGCGGACCTCGCGGCTGCAGTTCGTCGTGGTCGGCGGCGGCTACGCAGGCACCGAGACCGCGGCCTGCCTGCAGCGGCTGACCACCGCCGCGCTGCAGCGCTACCCCCGGCTGGACCCGAAGCTGATCAAGTGGCACCTGATCGACATCGCGCCGCACCTGATGCCCGAACTCGGCGAGAACCTGGGGCTGACGGCGCAGAAGATCCTCCGCGACCGCGGGGTCGACATCGCGCTCGGCGTGTCCGTCGCCAAGGCGGCCCCCGAGGAGGTCACCTTCACCGACGGCCGGGTGGTGCCCACCCGCACGCTGATCTGGACCGCGGGCGTGGCGGCGAGCCCGCTGATCGCCACCCTCGGCGCGGAGACCGTACGCGGCCGGCTCACCGTCACCCCGGAGATGACGCTGCCGGGCGCCGAAGGGGTCTACGCGCTCGGCGACGCGGCAGCCGTACCCGACCTGGCCGCGGGCCAGGAGGGCGCGGTCTGCCCGCCCACCGCACAGCACGCGATGCGGCAGGGCACCAAGGTGGCCGACAACGTCATCGCCGCGATCAGGCACCAGCCGCTGAAGCCGTACCGGCACAAGGACCTCGGCCTGGTCGTCGACCTCGGCGGCCGGGACGCGGTCTCCAAGCCGCTCGGCATCGAGCTGCGCGGCCTGCCCGCCCAGGCCGTCGCCCGCGGCTACCACTGGTCGGCACTGCGCACCAACGTCGCCAAGACCCGGGTGCTGACCAACTGGCTGCTCAACGCGCTGGCCGGCGACGACTTCGTACGGACCGGCTTCCAGTCCCGGGTGCCCGCCACCATGCGCGACTTCGAGTTCACCGACTCGTACATGTCGCCGGACGAGCTGCGCGACCAGGTGGCCGACGCGATGCCGCGCGCCTGAGGGGCGTTCCCGCCCGTCTCAGTCCGGCAGGTCGGACAGGGACGCGGAGCCGGCCGGCCCGTCGTCGGCCGGCTCCTCCGGCTCCTCGTCCTCCCACAGCGAGAACCACACCGTCTTGCCCTCCGACTCCGGCCGCACGCTCCACTGGCCGGACAGGATGTCGAGCAGCATCAGCCCCCGGCCCGAGGACGCCATCTCGCCAGGGGCCCGCTGGTGTGGCAGCTCGTCGCCGTTGTCGGAGACCTCCACCCGCAGCACGCGGTGGCCAGGCTCGCCGGTCAGTGACGCGGTCAGCGCCGCCGACTGGTCGGTGTGCATCAGCACGTTGCCCACCAGCTCCGACGTCAGCAGCACCGCGGTGTCCACCTGGTCGGGCTGGGCCCAGTCGTGCAGCAGGGCCTGCAACTGGGCCCGCGCCTCGGACAGGCCCTCGGCCTGGTCCTGCTCGATGGTCAGCACCAGCTTGCGCTCGGGCACCGCCCGGTGGTGCACACCGGCGTCGCGGCGCAGCAGCAGCAGCGCGATGTCGTCCTCGTTGCGCGGCGCCAGATCGGCGCGGACCCCGGCGGCGTCCGGCTCCCGCTCGCCGCCCTCCTCGCCCGCCGCGTGGCCGTCCTGCCACGAGGGGTGGTGGACCGCGCGGATCAGGCTGTCGGCGATGCCCTCCAGATCGTCGGTCGGCCCCGGGGACATCGCGTCCCTGACCCGTACCCAGCCGCTGTACATGTCGTGGCCGCCGGTCTCGATCAGCCCGTCAGTGCAGAGCATGAGGATCTCGTCCGGCATCAGCTCCATGTCGGTGACGGGATAGTCCTCGGTGCCAGGCATCAGGCCAAGCGGGAGGCCGCCACCGATGTGCTTGAGCAGGCAGGTGCCGTCCGGCAGCCGGAGCACCGGGTGCGGATGGCCGGCCCTGGCGATGTGCAGCATCCCGGTGGCGGGCTCCGCCTCGATGTAGATGCAGGTGGCGAAGCGGTCCTCGTCCAGCGCAGCCAGGAAGCGCGACGACCGGGACAGCACCGCGTCAGGACCGTGGCCCTCGGCGGCGTAGGCGTGCACGGCGGTACGCAACTGGGCCATCAGGCCGGCCGCGTGCACGTCGTGGCCCTGCACATCGCCGATCACCACGGCCAGCCTCCCGCCCGGCAGGTTGATCACGTCGTACCAGTCGCCGCCGACCACCAGGCCGCCGCCGGTCGGCACGTAGCGGCTGGCCACCGACAGCCCCGGCACCGCCGGCGCCACCGCGCCCATGCTCCGCCGCAGCCCGGTGGACAGCGCCAGCTCCGCGCTGCTGGTCCTGGTCCGCTCCAGCGCCTGTGCCACCAGCCGGGTGGTCAGCCCCAGCAGGGCCCGCTCGTCGGCGGTGAAGGCCATCGGCTGCCTGAAGGCCATCAGGCACACCGCGCTGATCCGCCCCGAGGTCACCAGCGGCAGGAACGCCCACGACTGCCTGCCGTGCTGGACCGCGATCGGCCAGGTGACGGGGAAACGGTCGAGGAACTCCTGCGGCGAGGACAGATACACCGGGCGACCCGACCTGACCACCTCGGTGGCCGGGAAGGCCGTCTCCATCGGCATCCGGAAGACCCGCTGGGCCTGGCCGCTGCGGTATCCGCTCTGGCCGAGCACGTTGAGGAACTTGTCGGTGACGCCGAAGACGACCATCCCGTCGAGGCTGAAATCCGGGGTGAAGAGCCTGGCCACCGTCTTGAGGGCGGCGTCGAGCGTTTCCGCCTCGGCCAGCTCGTGGCCGGCTTCGAGCAGCAGCGCGTCGCGCCGCCGATCCTGCGACGGGCTGCTGCCCGTCGCCGGCTGCGGCACGGCGGCGGGGTCGCCCGGGTGCGGTTCGAACCGGTTCATCGCCTCGATCTGCCGCACCTCGGCGCTCTCGGCGCCGCCGCCGGACTCCTCCGCCATGTCGGGCTCGTCCTCCGGCGTGGGCTGGGACCCGCCCTCGGACCCGGGCTCAGCCTCAACCTCAGCTTCAGCTTCAGACCCGGGCTCGACCTCGGGTCCTGGCTCGGGCTCGGACCCCGGCTCGGGCGCAGCGTCGGCCCCGGGCTCGGCACCGGTGTCGGCCTGCGACCGCCCGTGCCGCCCCGGACCCTCTGCTCCCTTGCCCATCCGGCGCCCTCTCGCCACAGGGGTGGTCCTGTCGGTACCCATGCTCGGTGACGACCGCGGTCCTCGCATGCGGAGCGCCCGGGCGCGCCGGTGGGGGGCGATGTGCTTCCCGGGGCGGTCTACTGGCATGCTCGGAGTCGTGGGTGAACACATCATCGCCGCGTGTGACGGGGCATCGAAGGGCAATCCGGGGCCTGCGGCATGGGCCTGGGTCATCGCGGACGACCGGGGCGAGCCGGTCCGCTGGGAGGCGGCGCCGCTGGGCGTCGCGACGAACAACGTCGCCGAGCTGACCGCGCTGGAGCGGCTGCTGACCGCGGTGGAGCCGGAGGTCGCGCTGGAGATCCGGATGGACTCGCAGTACGCGATGAAGGCCGTCACGACCTGGCTGCCCGGCTGGAAGCGCAAGGGCTGGAAGACCGCCGCCGGCAAACCCGTCGCCAATCAGGAACTGGTCGTACGGATCGACGCCCTGCTGACCGGCCGCTCGGTGGACTTCCGCTACGTGGCCGCCCACCAGGTGGACGGCGACCGGCTCAACGACTTCGCCGACCGCGCCGCCAGCCACGCCGCGATCGTCCAGCAGCCGGCCGGCAGCGCCCTCGGGTCACCGCCGCCGCCGCGCACGCCCGACACCGTGCGCAAGGCGCCCCGCGCGTCGGGTTCCGCGGCCGCGAGCGGATCCGCCCAGGGCGGTGGGGCGCCGCGCACGCTGAAGGCCAAATTCCCCGGCCGCTGCCGCTGCGGGCGCGCCTACGCGGCGGGGGAGCCGATCACCAAGAACGCCGACGGCTGGGGCCACCCCGACTGCCGCTGACCTGGGACACCCCCTCGGCATCGCACCGTCGCCCCCGTCGCCCCCGTCACCCGCGCACCCCGCGGTGACGGGGGCGGCGGCGTTCGCCGTCCCCGCCCGCGGGCCGATCCCGTGCAGGGCGTTGACGGCCGTCCCTCGCGGCCGTACGTTCCTTGGCGTCATACTTCATACGTCATATATGAGAGCCGATCGCGAGATCCGAGGGGCCCATGACCTTCGCTCCCACCCCGATCCCCTCCCGTACGCAGTACGTCCTCGAAGCCGTCAAGCACCGCATCCTCACCGGTCAGCTCGGCCCCGGGCAGGCACTGGTCGAGGCAGACCTGGCAGCGCAGTTCGGAGTGTCCAAGACGCCCGTGCGCGAGGCGCTGAAGACGCTGGCCGGCACCGGGCTGGTGGTCATGAACCAGTACAAGGGCGTCGCCGTGCGGACCGTCGACGCCGCGATGGCCCGCGAGGTCCACGACGTACGCCTGCTGCTCGAGCCCGAGGCGCTGCGCAGGACCGTCGCCCGAGGCGCCTCGCTCGACGCGGCGGGCGACGCGCTGGTGTGGGCCGAGGAAGCCAGGGACCGGGCGGCCCGCAGCCTCGCCAACCGGGACTTCCACCGCGCGCTCTACGCGTCGTGCGGCAACCCGCTGCTGGCCAGGATGCTCGACGAGGTCCGCGACCAGGCGGCCCTGGTCTCCACCGTGGCCTGGGCCGCCGACCCGTCGTGGGAGCGGGAGGCGCAGGAGCACCAGGAGATCCTGCGGGTCGCCCTGACCGGGGACGCGCAGGAGGCGGGCCGGCTGCTGCACGCGCACATCGCGGACTTCGTCCGCCGGGCGTTCCCGCTCCCCGGCGAGGAGGAGACACGGTGAAGGACCGTTCCGCGCTCATGGCGGCACTCGCCGGCGTGGTGGCCGTCCCTGTGGTCCCCTTCGGCGCCGGCGGCGGCATCGACAGGCCGGTTTACCGGCTGCTGCTGCGCCGGCTGCTGGACGCCGGCATCGGCACCGTCACGCCCAACGGCAACACCGGGGAGTTCTACGCCCTCACCCCGCAGGAGCGGCAGGCGGTCCTGCGCGACACGCTGGCCGAGACCGCCCACCACCCCGCCACCGTGATCGCCGGGGTCGGCCACGACCTGCCGACGGCGATCGGCGCGGCCGAGCACGCCCGCGCGTGCGGGGCGCAGCTGGTGATGGTGCACCAGCCCGTGCACCCGTACGTCTCGCCGGACGGCTGGGCCGCCTACCACCGCGCCGTCGCCGGCGCCGTACCGGAGCTCGGCGTGGTGCCCTACGTCCGCGACCCGCTGCTCGACGGCAGCACGATGGCGGAGCTCGGCGAGCGGTGCCCCAACGTGCTCGGCGTGAAGTACGCGGTGCCGGACGCCGCGCGCTTCGCCGCCTTCGCCCGGGACGCCGGGCTCGACCGCTTCGTATGGCTCGCCGGCCTCGCCGAGCTGTACGCGCCCGCCTACTTCGCCGTCGGTGCGACCGGCTTCACCTCGGGCCTGGCCAATGTCGCCCCCCGGGTGCCGCTGGACATGCTGGCCGCGCTGCGGGCCGGGGACTACCCGGGCGCGATGAAGGTCTGGGAGCTTGTCCGCGCGTTCGAGGACCTGCGCGCCGCCGGCCGGTCCGCCGACAACGTGAGCGTGGTCAAGGAGGCGCTGGCCGCCCTCGGGCTGTGCCGCCGCGAGGTGCGGCCGCCCAGCAGCGTGCTCCCCGACGACCGGCGCGCCGAGGTCGCCGCCGCGGTCCAGGGCTGGGGCCTGTGACCGGCGGCGGTGCGGCCGACCCGCCGGTGCTGCGCAGCAGCCGCTGGTACGAGGGGGAGGGCCTGCGGGCGTTCAGCCACCGGGCCAGGACCCGGCAGCTCGGCTACCTGCCCGAGGAGCACCTGGGCAAGCCGGTGATCGCGGTGCTGAACACCTGGTCGGACATCAACCCCTGCCACAGTCACCTGCGCGACCGCGCCCAGGCCGTCAAGCGCGGGGTGTGGCAGGCCGGCGGCTTCCCGCTGGAGTTCCCGGTCGCCACGCTCTCCGAGACGTTCCAGAAGCCCACCCCGATGCTCTACCGCAACCTGCTGGCGATGGAGACCGAGGAGCTGCTGCGCTCCTACCCGGTGGACGGCGCGGTGCTGCTCGGCGGCTGCGACAAGACCACCCCCGCCCTGCTGATGGGGGCCGCCAGCGCCGACCTGCCGGCCCTCTTCGTGCCGGCGGGCCCGATGCTGCCGGGCCACTGGCGCGACCGGGTGGTGGGCTCGGGGACCGACATGTGGAAGTTCTGGGACGACCGGCGCGCCGGCCTGATCGGCGACTGCGAGCTGTCCGAGCTGGAGAACGGCCTGGCCCGGTCGGCCGGCCACTGCATGACCATGGGCACCGCCTCCACCCTGACCGCCGCCGCCGAGGCGCTGGGCATGACGCTGCCCGGCGCGTCCTCCATCCCTGCGGTCGACTCCGGCCACGAGCGGATGGCGGCGGCGGCCGGCGTACGCGTCGTGGACCTGGTGCGGCGCGAGCTGAGACCCTCGGCGATCCTCACCCGCGAGGCCTACGAGGACGCCGTCACCACCGTGCTGGCGCTCGGCGGCTCCACCAACGCCGTCATCCACCTGACAGCCATGGCCGGCCGCTCCGGCGTCCGGCTCACCCTGGACGACTTCGACCGGCTGGCCCGTACGGTCCCGGTGCTCGCCAACGTGCGCCCCGGCGGGCGGTATCTGATGGAGGACTTCCACTTCGCCGGCGGCCTGCCGGGGCTGCTGTCCCAGATCACCGGGCTGCTGCACCTGGAGCGGCCCACCGTGGCCCACGCGACGCTGCGCGAGCAACTGGCCGGCGCGGCCGTGCACGACGACGACGTCATCCGCAGCGCCGCCGACCCGCTGGCCGGCGAAGGCGGGATCGCCGTCCTGCGCGGCAACCTCTGCCCGGACGGCGCCGTCATCAAGCACATCGCCGCGCAGCCGCGGCTGCTCACCCACACCGGCCCCGCCGTCGTCTTCGACGACTACCGGACCCTGCAGGCCACCGTCAACGATCCCGGCCTCGGCATCACCGCGGACAGCGTGCTGGTGCTGCGCAACTCCGGCCCGCTCGGCGGCCCGGGCATGCCCGAGTACGGCATGCTGCCGATCCCCGACCACCTGCTCGAACAGGGCGTCCGTGACATGGTCAGGATCTCCGACGCCCGCATGAGCGGCACCAGTTACGGCGCCTGCGTCCTGCACATCGCCCCGGAGTCCTACGTCGGCGGCCCGCTCGCACTGGTCCGCACCGGCGACCCCATCACCCTCGACGTGCCGGCCCGCACCTTGACCCTCGGCGTCCCCGAGGCCGAACTCGACCGCCGCCGGGCCGAGTTGCAGCCGCCCCCGGCGCGCTACACGCGGGGCTACGGCGCGCTCTACCAGGAGCAGATCACCCAGGCCGACACCGGCTGCGACTTCCGCTTCCTGGCCGCACCCGGCCAGGTCCCCGACCCGTACCCGGGCTGAACCGGCACCGACACCGCCGGCACCCTGCGGCCGGGCGGCCCTGACCGGGTGTCATGACGGGGGATTGCCGGTGCTGCCCGCGACGAACGGGGTGACCGTGAAGAGGTCGTCGCAGTTGGTGACGCTTCCGGTGAAGTCCAGCGACGCGGTGTTGCCCGGCGGGTAGATCCGCAGCCTCGCCGACGCCGGCAGGCAGGTGCCCTGCTGGTTGACGGTGTGGATGGTGTCGCTCGCCGACCCGCCGGGCCGCAGCACCACCGGGGTGTAGTCCATCGGCTGCCGGTCGGCGGGCGCCCCGATCTGCCGGCCCTTCGCGTCCAGCATCGAAAGGCCCGGGTAGCCGGTGAGATGGCAGGACGTGGAGCCGTGGTTGACCAGCACCAGGTAGCGGAAGAGGCTGCCCGCGCCGGCGTCACCGCCGCCGAGGGTCGCAGTCAGCTGCGAGGTCGCGCACATCGGGGTGGTGGCCGGATGCCCGGTGGAGCCGCCGCGGGTCGGGGTGCCGGTGGTCGGGGTGCCGGCTTCGGTCGGCGTGCTGCTCGGGGTGCCGGTGGTCCGCCGCGCGGCCGGCGTGCTGGGGGCCGACGACGGCGGTGTCCGCCGGGGCGTCGGGACCGAAGAGGCCGCGGTGGTCGAGGAGTCGCCGGCCGGCGGGCCCACCACCTCGTCGGTGCCGCGCGAGTGCAGCGTGCCGACCAGGTAGACGGATCCGGTCAGCACCACGGCCGCGGCAAGCCCGCCGCCGGCCGCCCGCGCCCGGCGGCGGCGTGCCGCCCGCCGGCGGATCTGCGCGAAGGCGCTTGGCGGCGCGTCCAGATAACCGGGCGGCTGCCGCAGCAGCGGCTCCACCGGGTCGGCGCCGTCGCCGTCCGGGCCGCCCCCCTGGGGGTCAGGAAATCCGGTCATGGTGTCCCTTGAGTCGGGCGCGGAGCAGTTCGCGTGCCGCGTGCAGGTCGGCCTTCACGGTTCCCTCGTTCCGGCCAAGCAGCGCGGCCACCTCACGGACCGGCAGGTCGGCGTAGTAGTACAGCAGGACGGGGTTGCGCAGCCGCTCGGGCAGCGACTGCACCAGCAGGCGTACGGAAGGGTCGGCCGGCTCCGCCTGCGAGCGTACGGACTGCTCGGTGGTGACCCGGCGCAGCGCCCGCCGCTCGCGCTCCATTCTGCGCCAGTGGTCGCGGACCAGGTTGGCGGCGGTGACGTAGAGGAAGCCGTTGGGCTCCTCGACCCGCGTCCAGCGTGCCCACAG
Organism: Streptomyces sp. NBC_01198; assembly: GCF_036010485.1. NCBI lineage: Bacteria > Bacillati > Actinomycetota > Actinomycetes > Kitasatosporales > Streptomycetaceae > Streptomyces > Streptomyces sp. NBC_01198. The sequence continues at coordinate 223,311 of NZ_CP108568.1, read as the reverse complement.
TCGGGTGAAGGCCTCCGCGGCGATCTCGTGCGCCGTCCCGTCGTCGTCCACCAGCCGGCGGCACCAGCCCGCGAGCCGCGGATAGACGGCCTCGAACAGCTCGGAGGCAGCGCGCTCTTCTCGCCGGATGACCGCTCTCCTCACTCCTGTCGCCGAGGTGCCGGCCGCCGCGGGCCAGTGGTTCACGAGCCGCCGACCAGCGAGGCGTAGACGATCACGTTGTCCGGATAGCCGCCGCCGTCCGAGATCTTCGTGCCGCCGCACGTGATGAGACGCAGCGCGGGGTGGTCGACGTTCCCGTACACCTCCTCGGTGGGGAAGCGCGACTTGGCGACGGTCTGCACCCGGTCGACGCGGAAGGCCGCCTCGCTGCCGTCCTCGCGAACGACCGTCACCCGGTCGCCCGGCCGCATCCGGTCCAGGTGCCGGAAGACGCCGTCGCCGTACGCCCCGACGGTCACATGCCCCAGCAGCACGGCGGGCCCGTCCTGCCCCGGCGTCGGCGACCCGTCGTACCAGCCGGCGGGCGCGTGCGCCTCGATCGGCGGTACGCGGACGCTGCCGTCGGCCGCCAGGCCGAGAGGGACGACGGGGGTGTCGACGCCGATCCCGGGAATCCGCAGCCGTTCCGGCGACGACTTCGCCATCGCCGTGGGCCTCGTCCCCGTGGACCCCTCGGCTGACGGCGTCGCCGCCGCGCTCGTGGTCCCCGCGGACGTCGCCCGCGCGCCGGGTGTCGCGGCGGGGCCCGCCTGCCCCCCGCCCCTGCACCCGACCAGAAGCACGCCGACCACGACCGCACCCACCCACCTCCCGACGCGCCCACCCCCTCCGCCCCACCTGCGAGCACGTCGCCCCCGTCCGCGCGGTTGCTCGCGCCCCTGTTGGGATCGGCCTGCGCCGCAGGGCGCACCCGCCAGGGGCGCGGGGAACGGCGCGCCCAGCCACGACGGGCGGTCAGCGTGTTCACGGTGGTGCAGGCCCCGCGGGGGCGCGGGGAGCTGCGCGCCCAGCCACGACGGGCCGTCAGCGTCCGCACGGGGGTTCAGCCCCCGGAGGCGCATGCCCCGCCGCGACGGAGTCGCTCGTGTGGGCCGGGGGGAGGTCGGGGCCCGCAAGGTCAGGCCCCGGTGCGGCGGTGGCGCCGCGTGGCGGCGGTGACGCCGAGACCGCCCAGCAGGGCCACCCCCGCGGCCGCGCCGGCGGCCAACGCGGGGGAGTGGCCGGAGGCCGACGCGGCGAGCCCGGTGTCGGGGGCGCCCGAGGGCACCCTCGGGACCTGCCGGCCGGCGGCGGGCGTGGTGGCCGGAGCGACCACGGGGTCACTGCCGCTCCGCCCGGCGGCCATCGGCGTCACCGTGAAGGTGTGGTCGCAGTTCGTCACCGCCCCCGTGATGACCATCGCCGCCGTGTTCCCCGGCGGGTAGATCCGCACCTTGGCCGACGCCGGCAGGCACGACCCGAGGTGGTTGATCGTATGGATCGTGTCGCTCGCCGATCCCCCGGGGCGCAGCACCACCGCCGCGTATCGGCTGGGCTGCCGGTCGGCCGGCGCGCCGATCTGCTTGCCGGCCGAATCCAGCAGCGACACCCCCGGGTAGCCGGTGAGGTGGCACGCCGTGGAGCTGTGGTTGGTGAGGACCAGGTAGCGGTAGAGGTTGCCCGCCCCGGCGTCGCCGCCGCCGAGCGCGCCGGTCAGCTGCGAGGTGGTGCACATCGGGGTGCCGGCAGCCCGGCCGGGGGCCGAGGCGGCGGCGGGGACGGCGCCCGCGAGCGCCACCGCGAGGACCGCCGCCGCACCGGCGGCGAGTGAAGTGCTGCGCATGTCCCGTCCCTCGTTTCTCCGGCGGCCCGCGCGCCCGGGAGCGGGCGCGGATCCGGGTGTGCCGGGAGTCGCGAGCAGAGACGACACAGCCGCCGGCGGGGTTGTAAAGACTTCGCCAAGTCCGGCAGCGCGCACCGCAGTCGGCCGGCACACGCCTCAACCCGCCCCGCTGACCAGCCGACTTCATGAATGGGCCGGACCTTCACTACGATCCTCCGATGATCATGAGAAGACTCGTGGCCACGGGAATGGCCGGTGGCCTGCTGGCCACCCTCGCCTGCGGGCTGCTGCCCGCGAGCGCCGCCGCGGACGAACCCGCGACGCAACCCTCACCGAAGGTCGAACTCGTCCTCGACGTCAGCGGCTCCATGCGGGCCAAGGACATCGACGGGCAGAGCCGGATGTCCGCCGCCAAGCAGGCCTTCGACGACGTCCTCGACTCGACGCCGCCGAACGTCAACCTGGGCATACGCACCCTCGGTGCGGACTACCCGGGCAACGACCGCAAAACCGGGTGCAAGGACACCCGGCAGCTCTACCCGGTCGGTCCGCTGAACCGCACCGAGGCCAAGACCGCGGTGGCGACCCTCGCCCCCACCGGCTGGACCCCGATCGGCCCCGCCCTGCTCGCGGCCGCCGACGACCTCAAGGCGGGCGGCGACGGCACCCGCCGGATGGTGCTGATCACCGACGGCGAGGACACCTGCAACGCCAACCCCTGCGACGTCGCCCGCGACATCGCCGCCCAGGGCATCCACCTGGTCATCGACACGCTCGGCCTGATCCCCAACTCGACCACCCGCAACCAGCTCAGCTGCATCGCCGAGGCCACCGGCGGCACCTACACCACCGTCCAGCACCGGGCGCAGCTCACCACCAAGGTGCAGCAGCTGGTCAACCGCAGCACCGACCCGGTCGCCACCCCGGTGGCCACCCAGGGCGCAGCGGACTGCGCCGGCGCCCCGGCCCTCAAGCCGGGCCTGTACTCCGACCGGGAGACCTTCTCGGAGAACCGCTGGTACCGCGTCGACGTACGCCCCGGGCAGGAGCTGCGGGCCGCGGTGAGCATCAGTGACGACCGGGCCGTCAACGCGGGCTACGGCGTCCTGCTGCGCGGCGTCACCGTGCACGGCCGGGAGATCGTCCGCGACGACGAGGGCGGCACCGGGCGTACCGACGTCATCTCGGCCGGCATCCGCTACCCCAAGCCGAAGGCCGACTCCGACACCCCCGCGGAGACCGTGTGCCTCCAGGTCGGCAACTCCTTCTCCGCGCCGGCCTCCGTCAAGACCACCCCCGGCCTGCCGGTCGAGCTGTCCATCGACCTGGTGCACAGCCCCGACCAGCCGTCCGACGTGGCCTTCTACGGCCTCGGGCGCGGCTGGTGGCTGCTGGGACTGCTGGCCGTCACCGGCGCCGTGGCCGGTCTGCTGACCGGCTGGGCCGCCCGCTGGCGGATGAACTCCGGGAGGGCTTCCTGATGCGCACCGCACGACGCCTGGCCGCCGCGGGGCTGCTCGCGGCCACCGCGCTCACCGCACTGACCGGCCAGGCCACGGCCGACGACACCCCGACCGCCACGCCCACCGCGACCAGCACCGCGGGCACCGACGGGCCGCCCACCGAGGCGGGCACCAACTTCCTGACCGCCACGGTGATCAAGCAGGGCCAGCAGGCCACTGCCAGCGCCTCGGCAGGCGACTACCTGTACTGGGTGGTGCCCGCGGACACCGGGCAGAACGTCACGGTGAAGGCCACCGTCACCTTCGGCTCGGGCAGCGGGGCCGCCGCCAAGCACGGCGCCTCGACCTGGCAGCTGGACGTCTACGACGGCCTGCGCCGCCGCCAGCCGTGCCGCTACGGCGCCCAGACGCGTACGGCCGCGGCCGACGCGGCGACCGTGGAACTGGCGTGCACCCTGCGGCCGGTGCGCGCGTATGCCGACACCTGGTCCAACGACCCGCTGCGCGGCGCTTATTACCTGCGGCTCACCGCGCTGAGCGTGCCGGAGGCCGACCTCGGCCAGCCGGTGCGCGCGGCGGTCACGGCCACCTCGCACGGCACCGCGGGCCGCGACGCGGTCGACGGCTCCGTCGCCCCGGTGGTCTCTGCCAACGCCCCGGACGTCGCCCCCGCCGACGGCTGGGCGGGCACCTGGTGGTCCCCCCGCTGGCTGTGGACCGGTGGCGGCGGGCTGCTCGCCGTGCTGGTCGCCCTGGGTGCCCACCGGCTGGCCCGCGGCCCGATCCGGGCCACCTCCCGCCAGCGTCCCCACCAGCCCGACCAGCCGCACTACCCACGCGATCCCGCGGGCTACGGCAGCTGACCGCCCGTCGGCCGGGCGCGGCACCCGCCGCGCCCGGCCGACGGCCTTCCGCGCACGCCTCGCGGCCCGCACGGCGCGGCACCCGCCGCGCCGTGCGGGCCGCGAGGCGTTCTACTCCTCGCGGACGAAGTCGGCTTCCCAGCACTCCTTGTCCAGCGCCCGCTGCGCGGCGAAGTACAGGTCGTGCACGAACTCGCGGGCCTGCGCGGGCGTCAGCGCGGGTGCCTCGCGCACCAGCCGCTCGCTCCACGCGGCGATGTTGTGATCGTTGTTCACCATCGGTGCACCTCCAGCCGGGGGCCGCTACTACGTGTCGGAGTCCGTGCCGGTCCGTGAGGACCCCGGTTCCGGGGGCAGGCCCAGCTCCTCCCGGTCCTCCTCGGTACGGTCCTCCAGCTCCTGGTCCTCGGGGCGCTCCGGCATGCCGCGCGAGTGTCCCGAGTCGGGGTTGCCCTCGACGGTCTTGTTGGACTTGTGGTGGTGTGCCATGGCTACGTCTCCTCGTCGTGGGAGTCTGCCCCGCGCGGTCCTCGTCGCCGAATGTCAGTTCGCGCGCCGACTCGCTCAGCAGCCGTCCGAGGGGGACACATACCGGAAAGGGGCGCCACCCTCCACTGAAACGCCTCGGCCCCCGGGTCGCAAGCGGGGCCGCGCTCACCCGGACGGCCCAGTCGCCTCCTTCGCGGGTACGGCGTAGCGTTGATGCTACGAATGGGCAGCCCCGCTCCGGGCTTTCCGTACGCGAGGGGAGCTGAAAGGCATGAGTAAGAACTCCCCGGCCAAGGGCCACCACGGCCTGGCCGCGCGAGGACAGGGAAAACTGCTGTATTACCACACCCAGATTCCCTATACGGATCAGCGGCGCAAGGACCCCCTCCTCCCCAAGCGCCACCAGCCGCACGACCACCGCCGGCAGAGCGGCCACTGGGTCCCGTGACCGCCCGCGTCGTCACACGCACATCGCCGCAACCACAGTGAGGGTGGCATGGCTGATACGTACGATCTGACGCCCGAGGTCCTGGCCGAACTGCGTGCACCGCGGCCGTATCCCGCGATCACGCTGGCCATGCCGACCGATCCCGACCAGCCGTTCGGCGAAGGGGACCGCATCCTGCTCCGCGACCTGGCCACCCAGGCCAAACGGCAGCTGGCCGAGGACTCCGACGTCCCGCGGCAGGCGAAGCTCGAACTGCGGGACCGCCTGCTGGATCCCGACGCGATCGAGGGGGCGGGATTCCCCTTTCACCCCGCCGACGCGCTGGTGGTCCATATCGCGGCCGGAGAGCCGATCCGGGTCTGGCAGCTGACCTCGCCGGCCGTCGAGCCGCGAGTGGAATTCGCCACGGAATTCCTGACCCGTTACGCGGTCGCCGCCGAGCAGCGTTCCCGGCCGTATCTGGTGCTCGTACTGGACCAGGAGATATCCCGCCTCTACCACGGCTCGGCAGGGGACCTGGCCGAGGTGACGCGCTACGGATTTCCCGACCCACCGCGGATTCCCTCGCCCGAGGACTCGATTCCCGGTCCGATTCCGCATTCGCCCCCTTACGAGGGCCATGACGAGCGGGTCAAGCAGTATCTGCGGACCGTCGACACGCGGCTGAATCTGGCGCTCAAGGAGAACAACGGGATCCCGCTGTTCGTCATCGGCGGCGAGAAGACGCTCGCGCTCTTCATGGGCCTGACCGGCGCCGGGGACCGCCTCGCCGGGACGCTGGCGCTGACCGGTATGGACAAGGACCCCAAGCCCGATCTGGCCAGGCGGCTCGCACCGGTGCTCGCGGACTTCCGAGCCCGGCAGGTCGCCGAGGCCGTCGAGGAGCTGGACGCGGCGCGCCCGCGGCAGAAGTACGCCGGCGGCCCCGCCGACGTGTGGACCGCGACCGCCGACAAGCGGGTGCGGCGGCTGCTGGTGGAGGAGGGCCTGATGGTGGCGGGCCGGATCTCCGGGGACGGCAGGACGCTGGACGTCCTCCCCTACCCGGGAGGGGTGACGGTGACGCTGCCGGACCCGGTCCCGGACGTCGAACCGCCCCCGCACGACGCCGGTGTGGCCACCGACATCGTCGAGCAACTGGTGGAGAACGCGGTGGAGGCCGACTCCCAGGTGCTGTTCGTGCCCGACGGCACGCTCCTCGCACCCGGCGGCGTCGCCGCCGTCCTGCGGTACTGACGCCGGCGTCCCAGCGCTGCCCGCCCCGGCAGGGCCTACCCGACCGGGCCGGGCACCGCGAGCGCGGCCGCCAGCTCCGCGGTGTCCGGGGGGTTCGCCCCGGCCCTGGCCACGGTCAGTGCCGCGGCCGTGCCCGCCCGGTGCAGTATCCGGGCGAGCGCGGGACCGTCGAGGGCCGCCGGGAGAGCGGACCGGGCCGCGGCTCCGGTCAGCCCTCGCGTGGCCATCGTGTCGAGCGCGGCGGACATGAAGGCGTCGCCCGCCCCCACCGTGTCGGCCACCTCGACCCGCACCGGCGCTCCCGTCACCCGCCCCGCGCGGGTGACGGCGAGGGCCCCGTCCGCGCCGAGCGTCACGAAGACGGCGGCCGGGCCGAGTCCGAGCCAGCGGCGCGCCACCTCGCCGGGCGGCTCGCCCGGGTACAGCCAGGCCAGGTCCTCGTCGCTGGCCTTGACCAGATCGCTCAGCGCCACGCACCGCTCCACCTGGACCAGCGTCCCGGCCCGCGCGCCCAGCAGCGCCGGCCGCATGTTCGGGTCGTAGCTGACCGTCGCCGTCGCCCGCAGCCGCGCCGCCAGGTCGAGCACCGCCGCCGCGCCCGGCGCCCGCACCGCGGCGATCGAGCCGAGGTGCACGTGCCGTGGCCCCGCGGGCACGTCCACCGGCCGCAGCGTCCAGCCGATGTCGAAGTCGTACGAGGCCGCGCCGCGCCCGTCGAGCGTCACCACCGCGGTCGGGGTGGCCACGCCCTGCTGCCCGTCGCTCAGCAACTCCACCCCGGCGCCGGCCAGATGCCCGCCGATCAGCCGCCCGGCCTCGTCCTGCCCGAGCTGGGTGAGCAGCGCCGTCCTGCGGCCCAGCCGGGCCAGCCCGTAAGCGACGTTGGCGGGGCTGCCACCGGGGTGCGGCACGTCGGGGTTGCCGGGGGTGCGGACGATGTCGGCGACGGATTCGCCGATCACCAGGAAGTCGGTCATGCCCTCATCCTGCCCAGCCGCCGCGCCCGTCCCACGCCCGCGGTGTCGCGGCCCGCGCGGGGCGCGCAGCGGCCTGACACGGCCGGGAAGCCGCCCCGACGCGCAGGCCACGCACCCCGGGATGCAAGGATGGGGTCCATGGACAATGTGTACTTCGACATCTCCGTCGACGATGCCCCGGCCGGACGTATCGTCTTCCGGCTGTTCGACGACGTGGTGCCCGAGACGGCCAGGAACTTCCGTGAGCTGGCCACCGGTGAGCACGGCTTCGGCTACGCGGGCTCCGGCTTCCACCGGATCATCCCGGAGTTCATGCTCCAGGGCGGCGACTTCACCTCCGGTGACGGGCGCGGCGGCAAGAGCATCTACGGTGCCAAGTTCAAGGACGAGAACTTCCAGCTCAAGCACGACCGGCCGTTCCTGCTGTCGATGGCGAACGCCGGGCCGAACTCCAACGGTTCGCAGTTCTTCATCACCACCGTCGTCACCAACTGGCTCGACGGCAAGCATGTCGTCTTCGGCGAGGTCGTCGAGGGCGAGGAGCTCGTCAAGCTGATCGAGGGCAAGGGCTCCCGCAGTGGCAAGCCGTCCTCGAAGGTCGTCATCACCTCCTCCGGCACCGTCTGACAAGCAGCGCGGACCCGCCGTCCGGCGTTCCGCACCACGTGAAGGGTCCTCGCGGGCGACCGCCCGCGAGGACCCTTCACGCATCCCGCCGTGCCGCCGCCGGCGCCCGCCGTCAGGGGGTGACGATCGGGAAGTCCGGGTCGGGGCTGTCGAGGAGGGCCAGCAGGCGGGCCAGCACCGCCGGGTCGCCGTCGGTGGCGACACCGTCCAGGCCCTGCCCGGCGAGTGCGGCGAGCAGCTGCGGCTTGGTCAGGCTCATCACCAGGTCGGCGGGGTGGGGCCGGGGGCGGAAGGCCTCGACGGTGTGGTGGGTCAGGGCGCCGTTGGACAGGTTCAGCCGCCAGGTGGTCCGCTCGTCGGTGAGCTCCCAGTCGATCGTCAGGTCGGCGTCCCAGGCGCGCGGGCCGTCGACCCGGACGGCGAGGGAGTCGATCAGCTGGCCCACGGTCAGCGCCATCGCCATCTCCGGGTTGCCCATGTCCACCGAGACCCTTGCCAGGGTGCCGCGCAGCTCCATCGCCCCGGTGAGGTAGAAGTTGCGCCAGGTGCCGTTCTCCGCGCCGTGTGCGAGCCGCTCGTAGACGGACGCGAGGGCCTCCCGCGCGGCCATGTCGTCGGGGTGGGCGAAGACCGCGTGGTTCAGGAGGGTGGCCGCGAAGCGCAGGTCGTCGACGGCGGCGTATTCCAGGCCGCGGGCGGTGATGGCCCGGATGCCGCCGTAGTCGGCGGTGTAGCGCCTGGCCGTCTCGACCGGCGGGTGCTCCCACAGGTGGGCGGGATTCCCGTCGAACCATCCCATGTAACGCTGGTAGACCGCCTTGACGTTGTGGGACACCGAGCCGTAGTAGCCGCGGGCGGACCAGGTGCGTTCCAGCGCCGGGGGCAGCACCATCTCCTCGGCGATCTCCGGCCCGGTCAGGCCGCGGTTGAGCAGCCGCAGCGTCTGGTCGTGCAGGTAGGCGTACAGGTCCCGCTGGTCGCTCAGGAAGCAGGCGATCTCCCGCTCCCCCCAGGTCGGCCAGTGGTGCGAGGCGAAGGCGACGTCGGCCTGGCCGGCGAAGAACTGCAACGTCTCGTTGAGGTAGTGCGCCCAGACGCGCGGGTCGCGGACGACCGCGCCGCGCAGCGTCAGGATGTTGTGCAGGGTGTGGGTGGCGTTCTCCGCCACGCACAGCGCCCGATGGCCGGGGAAGAGGATGTTCATCTCGGCGGGGGCCTCGGTGCCGGGGGTCAGCTGGAAGATGATCCTGACCCCGTCGATCGTCTCCTCCTGCCCGGTGTGGTTGACGTCGATGGTCGGCGGCACGAGGCTGATGGTGCCGGTGGAGGTGGTGGTGCCAAGACCGACCCCGATCTGCCCCGCGGGACCCTTGGGCAGCTCGGTGCCGTACATGTAGACCGCGCGCCGCGACATCGCGCCGCCCGCGTAGACGTTCTCCGCCACCGCGTGTTCGAGGAAGTCGGCGGGGGCCAGCACCGGGATCCCGCCACCGTCGCCGTGCGGGACGATCGCGCGGGAGCCGCCGAAGTGGTCGCCGTGCGAGTGCGTGTAGATCAGGCCGGTCACCGGGCGCGGCCCGCGGTGCTCCTGGTACAGCGCCAGGGCGGCCGCCGCGGTCTCCACCGAGATCAGCGGGTCGATGACGATGACACCCTGGTCGCCCTCGACCAGCGTCATGTTGGACAGGTCGAGACCCCGCACCTGGTAGATCCCCGTCGTGACCTCGTACAGACCCGTGCGCGCGCACAGCCTGCCCTGCCGCCACAGGCTCGGATGGGCGGTGGGCGGACAGTCGGCGTCGAGGAAGCCGTACGCCTGCGCGTCCCACACGACGGTGCCGTCGGCGTCGGTCACCAGGGGCGCGGCCGGCGCGGCGACGAATCCGCGGTCGGCGTTCTCGAAGTCCTGCGTGTCGTCGAAGGCGAGTTCCGTCATGCCGGAAGGGTATGACGGTGCGGGGAGTTTGCCCCGCTTTGCTCCGCCGGTGTCTCGGGGCTTCGCGCGTGCGGGCGCCGACCCGGGCGGATGTCGTGCCGACGCGGGTGAGGGTCGGAATGCACCGGTTTGTGACCGCCGGGGCCGGGCAGGCGCCCAGGTGCAAGGAGGCCGAGGTGTGCCGGGGGTGAGCATGCGCGGCAGCGTGTGCCGCGGTCAGGCACCCGGCCCGACGCGCGTGAGGGAACGGACGGCTCGTGATGAAGCAGCACACCGCGGCGCAGCCGCGCACCAAGACCTGGACGCTGCATCTGGAGATCGCCGAGGAGAGCCAGGACGACACCACGGTGAAGGCCGCCCTGGACACCGGTGACCGCACCCTGCGCACTCGCACCACCGCGCAGCGCAATCCCGAGGACCCGCCCGCGCCCGCCATCGGCGACGAGTACGCCGCCGGCCGCGCCCTGCTCGAACTGGGCCGGCAGCTCCTCCACGAGGCCACCACGGACGCGGCGGCCAACGCCCGGTCGCAGCACGCCCGCTGACCGTCGCCGCCGGGGAGTCGCCCCGGTCAGGCGGACTCCTGGCCGTCCAGGCGAACCCGGCCGCCGACCTCGATCAGGCCGTCGGGGTGGGGTGCGGTCATGATCTGCGAGCCGGCGCCCTGGGCGATGTTCAGCGCGCGGCCGAGAAGCTCGGTGAGCAGCAGTGCCGCCGCCCCGGTGGCCTCGTCCTCGTCGATCCCGTCGTCCCTGCCGGGGAAGGCCCTGGCCCTGATCCGTCCTGCCGCCTTGTCCTGCCACGCCCAGGCGTAGATCCACTCGCCCGGCGGCGGCACCTCAAGCGCCTCCACCTCCTCGGCGGATTCGTACTGCCGCAGGGTGCGCGGCGGCGCCCAGGCCGGCATCGCCTCGATCCAGGTGAACTCGCCGTCCAGCCGCACTCCCACCACTCCCGCGGACGTGACCAGCTCCGGCAGGTCGAGCAGCCAGCCGGTGCCCACGCAGGGATGCCCGGCGAAGGGCAGCCGCAGGGCGGGCGTCCAGATGTCGATGGCCCCGCGCTCGGGGTCGTCGACGAAGACGGTCTCGCTGAACCCCAGCTTCCCGGCCAGCACTTGGCGCTCGCCGGGGTCGGGCACGGCGGACCCGTCGCGCACGACGGCGAGTTCGTTGCCGTGCCGTCCGTCGGCTCCGCAGAAGACACGCAGGACGTCGTAGTCGGTCACCGGGGCAGTCAACCACGTCCGCGCGGGACCGGGCCGCCTCCGAGGCATCCCGCCCCGCCTGCGGGCGGGACGCGCTAGGTGCCGGATGCGGCCCGGTCCGGGACCAGGCAGTCCGCGAGCAGCGTGGCCACCAGGCCGCGCGCCCACTCGCCCGACGCCGGGCGGGCGCTGAAGATCGCCCGGTAGTACAGCGGGCCGAGCAGCAGGTCGACCGCCCGCTCCACCTCGGGTACCCGGCCGCCCCGCGCGCGTTCCCGCTCGATGATCGCGCGCAGCTGGTCGTGGCGGTCGACGGTGCAGGCGCAGCCGCCCTCAGGCCCCGAGCCGATGGTGGCGCGCATCAGGGCGAGGACGTCGGGGTCGGCGAGGTCGGTGGCGACGTCGCCCATCCAGCGTTCGAGGTCGCCGGCCAGCGAGCCGGAGTCGGGCACCACCACGTCGCCGCTGAAGCGGCTGGTGGCGACGTCGGCCAGCAGTTGCGCCACCGATCCCCAGCGGCGGTAGACCGTGGTCGGGTGCACTCCGGCGCGCGCGGCGACGGCGGGGATGGTGAGCGTCTCGGCGGACCCGGCGCCGACCAGCTCCTCGACGGCCCGGTGCACCGCGGCGCGTACTCGCGCGGAGCGGCCGCCGGGTCGGGTCTGGACTGCTTCGGTCATGCAGAAATTATCGCACTCATCGTTGCGTTAGCATAGCCAGTCGTTAACGCAATGATCACTGCAAACGGAGATCCGTATGACCGTCGCGCCGATGCACCACGACAAGACCTCCGCCGCCGCGTCGCCGTCGCGCAGCGCGTCCGGCCGGCGGGGGCTGAGCCGTCCGGCCGCCTTCGCCGCCATCGCGGCGATCTTCGTCCTCTTCATGGCCGCGTCGAGCGCGCCGTCCCCCCTCTACGTCGTCTACCAGCATCAATGGGGCTTCTCCGCCTCCACGCTGACCACGGTCTTCGCGGTGTACGTCGTCGGCATGATCGGCGCGCTGCTGGTGCTCGGGGCGCTGTCCGACCACATAGGCCGCCGCCCGGTCCTCGTCTCGGCGATCGCCCTGGAGGCGGTGGCGATGGTGCTGTTCATCGCCGCCGGGGACGTCCCGCTCCTGCTGGTGGCCCGCTTCGTCCAGGGGATCGCCACCGGCGCGGCCATGACGACCCTCGGCGCGACGCTGGTGGACCTCAACCCGCCGCACGCACCGCACCGCGCGGGCGTCATCACCGGCGCGGCGCCCACCTTCGGCCTGGGCCTCGGCGCACTCGGCTGCGGCTTCCTGGTGCAGTACGGCCCGCACCCGACCCGGCTGGTCTACGTGCTCCTGCTCGCGGGACTGGTGCTCGCCGGCCTGCTCATCGCCGTGCTCCCTGAGACCTCCGCGCGGCGCCCCGGCGCCGCACGCTCGCTGCAGCCGCGGCTCGGCGTCGCTCCGAGGCTGCGCGCCGACCTGGCCGCACTGGTGCCGATCCTCGTGGCGAGCTGGGCGTTGGGCGGGCTCTACCTCGCGCTCGGCCCCTCGGTGGCCGTCGGTCTGTTCGGCCTGTCCAGCCACGTCATCGGCGGCCTGGTCGTCACGCTGCTCTGCGTGCCGGCCTCGATCACGGCGTTCGCGCTGCGCGGCTGGCCGACCGAGCGCACGCTGGCCCTCGGCGCCACCCTGCTGGTGACCGGTACGGCGGTGGGCCTGACCGGGGTCCAGACGCACTCGGTCACCGCGGCCGCCCTCGGCACCGCCATCGCCGGAGTCGGCTTCGGCGCGGCGGGCCTGGCCAGCTTCGGGACGCTGGCCCGTATCGCCGAACCGGCGGAGCGGGGAGAACTGTTCGCGGTCGCCTTCGTGATCTCCTACCTGGCGTTCAGCATCCCGGCCGTCGTGGCCGGCTTCGCCACCACCGATGTGGGCCTGCACAGGACCGCGGTCGTGTACAGCGGCGCGGTCATCGCCTTCGGCGCCCTCGCCCTCGTCGCCCAGCGGCTGCGCATGTCCCGGGCGGCCCGCCGGCAGCCCGCCTGAGCCGGCGCGCGGCCACCGCGCCGCCGGACGGGCTGGCGCGCTGCCCGGACACCGGGACCGGCCGCGCCACCACGTGACGGTGCCGGGCCGGTCCTCGCGGACCGGCCCGGCACGTCAGGTGGTGAAGGCGACGGCTCAGCCGAGGCCGATGGACTTCAGCCAGGCCTGGGCGACGCCCAGCGGGTCCTTCTTCTGGTTCTGCACCTGGTCGTCCAGGTCGAGCAGCGCCTTGGTGTCGAGCTTCGCCGACACCGCGTTCAGCGCGGCCACGCCCTCGCTGGACAGACCGGTCTTGGACACCATCGGCTGGACGTTCGCGAAGCCGAACAGCTTCTTCGGGTCCTGCAGGACCACGAACTTCTCCCGCGCCACCGACGCGTCGGTGCTGAAGACGTCAGCGGCCTGGACGTTGTTGTTCTTCAGTGCCGCGATGGTCAGCGGACCGCCCGCGTCCAGCGTCTTGAACGACTTGGGGACCAGGCCGTACTGGGACTTCAGGCCGACAAGGCCCTGCTGCCGGGTCTGGAACTCCGGCGAACCGCCGACGACGATGTCCTTGCCGACCTTCGCCAGGTCGGCGATCGTGGACTGGGACGTCAGGTGGTACTTCGCGGCGGTCGCCGCGTTGACCGTGACGGAGTCCTTGTCCTCGGCCGGGGCCGGGTCGAGCATGGTCAGCTTCGGGTCCAGCTTCGCGGTGATCGCGGCGGTGGCGGCCTCCGCCGTGGTGGGGGCGGCCGCGGACTTGTCCAGGAACGCCAGCAACGAGCCGTTGTACTCAGGCAGCACCGTCACCGTGCCGTTCTTGACCAGCCCGTAGGTGATCTCCCGGGTGCCGATGTTCGGCTTGTAGCTGACCTTGATGCCCTTGGCCTTGAGCGCTTCGCCGTAGACGTCCATCAGGACGATGCTCTCGGCGAAGTTGTTGGAGCCGACCACCACGGTGCCGGAGTCCGCCGGCGGCGCTGCCAGCGGGTCCTTGGGCTTGCCGCCGCCGGAGGACGACGAGGAGGAGTCGGAGGAGGACGAACAGCCCGCGAGCAGCGCCGCGGCCGTGGCGACGGCGATCACGATCGCCGCCGCGCTGAGGTGTCGAGGGCCGTTTGTGGTGCTCTTCGCGTGTGAAGTCACGATTCCCGCTTCCGGGGCTGAGGGTTCGGATGGCGTTCAGCTGTCATCGGAACGTCGGTTCCGTACTTCAACTGATCCAATCCAGTGGGATCAAACCGAGTCAAGGCCACCATGGTCACCGATGGATATCGATGGGCGCCGGGCGCGAAACGCGCTGTTCGTGTTACGCGCGGAGGCCGGATCCCGCCGGTGCGGCGGAATCCGGCGTCCACCAAGGTCAACGGCCGCCCCGGACACCGGGGGAGACGGCCAGCCGGCCGACCAGCCAGAAGAGCGCGATCATGGCAAGCGCCAGACCCGCGATCAGCGTCGCGCCGCCCACCACGATCTCGTAGTCGCGCTGGTAGAGCCCGTCGACCACGAACCGCCCGAGGCCGCCCAGCGAGACGGTCGCGGCGATGGCGGTCGTGGAGACCACCTGGATCGCCGCGGACCGCAGCCCGCTGAGGATCAGCGGCAGCGCGACCGGCAGTTCCACCTGGAAGAGCACGGCGACCGGCCCCATGCCCATCCCGCGGGCCGCGTCCGCCGGGGCCGGGTCGACGGTGCGCATCGCCTCGTAGCCGGTCACCAGGATCGGCGGGACGGCCAGCGCGACCAGCGGGATCATCACCGGGGTGAGCCCGATGCCCAGCCAGAAGAACATCAGCACCAGCAGCCCGTAGCTGGGCAGGGCGCGGGCCGCGGTGGCGACCAGCGCCACCGCGTTGCCACCGCGTCCGGTGTGGCCGGTGACCAGCCCCACCGGCAGGGCGATGGCCGCCGCGATGCCGAGCGCCATGAACGAATACTGCAGATGTTCGAGCACCCGGTGCGGGATGCCGCTGTAGCCGTGCCAGTGCGCGCTGTCCCGGAAGAAGTCGCTGATGAACTGCAGGATGCTCATGAGACGGCGTCCTCCAGGGTGGGCCGGGCGGCGGGTTCGACCGCCGCGGCACGGGACGCCCTGCGGGCCGCCCGCTCACCGCGCGGCATCCACGGGGTCAGCGCCATCCGCAGCAGCACCAGCGCGACGTCCAGCAGGACGGCCAGCGCGGCGGTGGTGACCACCGAGTTCACCGCGAGGTTCGTGCGGTGGTAGAGGATGGCGTCCTGCAGCAGATTGCCCAGCGCGCCCTGGTTGCCGATCAGCGCGCCGACGCTGACCAGGCTGATGCTGGAGGCGACGGCGACCCGTAGCCCGGCGATGATCGCCGGCACCGCGATGGGCAGCTGGACCTTCAGATAGCGCTGCACGGGTCCGAACCCCATGGCGGTGGCTGCCGACATGGTCTCCTGCGGCACCGATCTGACGCCGTCGACGATGGCAGGCAGCAGCAGCACCAGGCTGTAGACGGTCAGCGGGATCATCACCGTGGTCCTGGTCGCCCCGGTGTAGTCGATGAGGAAGACGAAGAAGGCCAGGGACGGGATGGCGTACAGCACCGTGGTGACCCACAGCACCGGCGCGTACAGCCAGGAGAAGCGTGCGCACAGCTGGCCCAGCGGCAAGGCCACCGCGAGCCCGATGGCCACCGGTATCAGGGCCTCCTCCAGGTGCACGCCGACCAGGCCGAGGTAGGAGTTCTGCAGGTCGCTCGGAAGGTCGAAGAAGCCGGCGCCGCTCATGTGGCCGCCCCGGTCCTGGCGGCGGGCACCGGGTCAGCGCCGCCGGCCTCCTGGCTCCCGGCGTGCGCGCTGCGGATGGCGGCGCCGATCGTCTCCTGCGAGACCACCCCGGCCACCTTCCCGTCGCCGTCCACCGCGACCGCCCACCCGGTGGGGGAGAGCACCGCGCAGTCCAGCGCGTCGCGCAGCGACTCGCTCCCGGCGACGAACGGCCGCCCGTACGGCAGCAGCCGGCCCGCCGCGACCAGATCGGCGCCGCCCGCCGCGTCCTGCGGCCGCACCCAGCCCAGCGGCTTGCGGTCGGCGTCGGTGATCAGCAGATACGGCGCCCCGGCCGCCGCGGCGCGCGCGACCTGCCCGGCGTCGGCGTCCACCGGGACGACCGGTCCCTGGTCCAGCCGCAGGCCCTCCGAGGTGAAGAACGACAGCCGCCGGATGCCGCGGTCGGTGCCGAGGAAGTCCTCGACGAAGGCGTCGGCGGGGGAGCTGAGCAGTTCCTCGGGCGGTGCGAACTGGGCCAGCCGGCCGCCGGTGCGCATCACCGCGATCATGTCGCCGATCTTGATGGCCTCGTCGATGTCATGCGTGACGAAGACGATGGTCTTGCCCAGCTCCTGCTGGATGCGCAGCAGCTCGGCCTGCAGGCTCTTGCGGACGATCGGGTCGACCGCCGAGAACGGCTCGTCCATCAGCAGCACCGGCGGATCGGCGGCGAGCGCCCTGGCCACTCCCACCCGCTGCTGCTGGCCGCCGGACAGCTGGTACGGGTAGCGCTTGGCCAGCGCCTCGTCGAGACCGACCCGCCCCATCAGCTCCCTGGCCCGTTCCCTGGCCTTGCGCCGGTCCCAGCCGAGCATGCGCGGCACGGTCGCGATGTTGTCCACGATGGTGCGGTGCTGGAAGAGGCCGGCGTTCTGGATGACGTAGCCCATCGAGCGGCGCAGCGCGTTGACCGGCTGCGCCGTGACGTCGGAGCCGTCCAGCAGGATGCGGCCGGACGTCGGCTCGACCATCCGGTTGATCATGCGCAAAGTGGTGGTCTTCCCACATCCCGACGGTCCGACCAGTACGGTGATCGAACCGTCCGGGATGTCCAGCGACAGCTCGTCGACCGCCGTCGTGCCGTCGGGGTAGCGCTTCGTGACTGACTCTATCTGTATCAAAGTGCCGAATACCCCTCGGGATCGGGCATGGACGGCCTGTCTCCGGTCACCATCGAACAGGCCGGTGCCAGGAGAGTTTAGACCGGACCTCCGACAGACCGTGATGGCATCACTCCGGTGGGGGTACGGGCTGCTTCGCGCCGGTGTCGGGCTAGCCCTCGGCCACGGTGAGTTCGGCTTGCCGCCCCCGCTGCAGACCGACGAAGGCGACCACCGCGGCGACGGCCGTGATCCCGGCCATGCAGAAGAGCACCGTACGGGTCGCCTCGGCGAAGTGCGCCCGGACGAGGCCGGGGATCGGGCCGCCGCCGCTCTGCGCCATGGAGTTCGCCTGCGCCAGACTCCTCGCCCGGTCGGCCGCCTCCGGCGCAGGTACGCCGCGGGCGATCAGCGACGTCCGCAGATGGCTGCGGACCCTGCGGTGCCCCACGGTGTCCGCCAGCCGGCCGCCGTGGGCGAAGAACGCCGCGGGCGAGAGCAGGTAGGCGTTGACGGCCCACGGCACACCGGTGTTGGACAGCCCCAGCTCGTGCTGGATGTCAGGGACCGCGATCGACACGACAGTCTGGGCGATGAAGGTCATCGCGACCGCGAAGATCATTGCCGCGAGTACCAGATTCCGCGACCCCCGAGGACGGCCTCGCGGTGGCGGTCATGGCTCTCCCCGGGGGGTGGCGGCCGCCCCCGCCGCCAGGCGTGGGCACGATTGCCACCACGTTCGGCCAGCAGCGGGCGCCACGCCACTCGACGGGCGGGCGGGTCACCCGGATGCCGCGCCCGGGTGACCCGCCCGCCGTTCTCGCCCTCGCCCGTGCGCGGGCCGTTGCCCGGCGGCGAGCTCAGCCGGTGATGAGGTCGAACTGCTCCCAGCCGCCCGCGGTCGCCCGGTTGGCGATCAGCGCTGCCGCGCCGGCGTTCTCCGCGGTCACGTACAGCCCATTGATCTGCGCCTTGAGGCTGACGGTGCCGTTGGAGTTGTGCACCAGCTGGAAGGTCTCCCAGGCGCCCGCGGACGTCCGGTTGGCGATCAGCGGGGACGCCCCGGCGTTGTCGGCGCAGACGATGAGGCTGTTGGCGTGGGCGCGCAGCGCGACGTTGCCGCCCCCCTGGTCGAGCAGGTCGAACTGCTCCCACGGCCCCACCGAGGTGCGGCTGGCGATCAGCGGGGAGGCGCCGCCGGCGTCCGCGGTGACGTACTGGCCGTTGGCGCGGGCCCGGAAGCTGACCACCGTGGTGGGTCCGCCGGACGAGCCCGCGGTCGGTTTGGTCGGCCTGGTGGCGGTGAGGGCGATCTGGCCTTTGAGCATGCGGCCGCCGTCGCCTGTGAGGCGGAGGTAGTAGTCGGCGGAGCAGGCGGTGCCGTCCTCGTCCAGGGCGAGGAAGCCGGAGTTGGTGGGGACCCAGGCCTGGGACTCGGCGGTCTTGGCGATCTGGTTGCCCTCGTTGTACTCGTCGAACATGGAGATGTAGATGCCCTGCACGCCGGCCCGGCACATGTTGTAGAACTGCCGCCACATGAAGTCGCCGTGGGCGCGCTGGCGCAAGGTGACCGCGCCGGGCAGCACGCAGGGCTGGTAGTCGATGCCGTGCGCGGCGCACTCGGCCAGGTCCGGCACCGTCGCGACGTTGTAGAAGTTGTCGGCGTCGCCGGCGTTCCCGATCCTGCCGACCATCCACGGCGAGAGCATGTGGAAGGCGTGGTAGACGTCGGAGAAGCCCGGACGCGAGTCCCGGTCCCCGGTACGCCACCACGTCGGCACCCCGCCGATGACGTAGCAGCCCTGCCCCTTGAACCAGTTCACCACGTCCAGACACGCCGCCGCGGAGAACGGCCGCTGGTTGTCGGCGAACCCGAAGCCCCAGATGCACACCACCGGCTTCCCGTTCTGCGTGGCATACGCCGACGAGGCGGTGTACGCCTTCATCTTGTTCGTCCAGTCCGCCTTGATGTCGGACTGCATGTTCGTCCAGTCCGACACGTCGTACATGATGTAGAACTTCCGCCCGTGCGACTCCGCCGCACTACGGACCTTCGCCGTCATCGCATCCCGGGTCGGGCCCTCACCACCGGTGGGGTTGAACCGCTGCAGCGCCGCGGTGTCGATACCGTTCTGCTGCATCCACAGGAAATGCGTGTCCACCGTCTGCTGGTCGTACGAGGAGAACAACGTCGCCGGCTGACCGTTGCCCAACGCCGCATAACCCGTCTGATACGTCCGCGTGTAGTCCCGCACATCCGGCCACGCCACGATCCCGGTGTTCGACGGCGACGGCGCCTGACCCCCGTTCGCACTCCAATGCCACCACGCATTGATCGGCGCACCATCACCGATCGCCGCGAACCACCCCTGATACCCCACCGTGACCTTGCCGACCACATCACCGGGCCCGCTGGCCGCCGACGCGGTGGGGGCGGCGCTCAGCGTGCCCAGGGCCGCTGCGGCGGCTCCGCCTGCCGCGGTGCCGATGAACGTACGACGCGAAACTGACATGGCTGTCTCCGAACGGTGGCGCACGACACGATCGGCCGGGCGCGACGGTGGACTGAGCGCACGGAACCTGCTGCTTCAAGCTTCAACTTCAACAGGTGAACCCAGTGCCCCGCGCGCGGCCGTGACACATCGCGCCACGGCCGCGGTGGAATCCGCTTGTTTCGGGCTGACTTGCGGTGGGGGGAGGTGCGCGCAGTCCCATGACACGCACCACGCTGAGCACTTCCGAAAGCGCGGTTTCAGGTACGCAGGGATTCAACTGCTGAAACAAACATCCCGTCAAGGGTCCAGACCAGATCAGTGAATTGTCCGCAAAGCGTAGCATTCACGGGACGGTTACCGTCGTTGCGCCCTGTGCAATGCCGCCCAAAGATCGGATGAGTCCATTCACGACTTGTCGGACCGAGCGGTCAGGCGGCGTTCAGCAGCGCCACCTCCTCCTCGGTGAGCCGCAGCTCCCCGGCAGCCACGTTCTCCGCCAGGTGGTCCGGGTCGCCGGTACCCGGGATGGCCAGCACGTGCGGGCCCTGCTGGAGCGTCCAGGCCAGCCTGACCTGCGCTCCGGACACCCCGTGTGCTGCGGCGACCGCCGCGATCTGCGCGCTGCTGTCGGCGGTCGCGCCGACTTCCCGGCCCTTGCCGGCGATCGAGTAGAACGGCACGAAGGCGATGCCCAGTTCGCCGCACTCGCGCAGCACCTGCGCGCTGCGCTCCCGGTCGTCGAGGCCGAACAGATTCTGCACGCACACCACCGGCGCCACGGCCCGCGCGTCGGCGAGCTGTGCGCTGGTGACGTTGGAGACGCCCAGATGCCGGATCAGCCCGGCCGTCCGCAGCTCGGCCAGCGCGCCGAAGTGCTCGGAGAGCTCCGTGGTCGGCATGACGCGCAGGTTGACCAGGTCCAAGTGATCGCGGCCGAGCTGCCGCAGATTCTCCTCGACCTGGCCGCGCAGCTGGTCGGGCCTGGCCAGCGGGAGCCACTCGCCCGACGGATCCCTGCCGGGTCCGACCTTGGTGGCGATCACCAGTTCGTCGGGGTAGGGCGCGAGCGCCCGGCCGATGAGCTCGTTCGCCGAGCGCAGCGAGGAGAAGTAGAAGGCGGCGGTGTCGATGTGGTTGACGCCCAGTTCGACCGCCCGGCGCAGCACCCCGAGCACCCGCTCGCGGTCACTCGGCGCGCCGAGGTGGAAGGCGGAACTGCCTGTCAGGCGCATGGCGCCGAAGCCGATACGGTTCACCCTCAGATCGCCGAGCTGCCAGCTGCCGGCTGCCGCGGCGGTGATGGTCCGTGAGGCCATGGATGATCGATTCCTCTCGTAGCGGAGACCGGAGTATCACCCGTCGCCCGCCGCACCGGGAATGCCCTGCTGGCCAGGGAATTGTCACAGCGGAAACGGGAACGATGGCGCGGCGCCGGGAGTTGATCCAGTACCGGACACGGCGACCGCGGCCGGTCGCCTGCGCAGCACGGTTTTTCCGGTTCGCCCCGATACGCTCGCTGATGTGACGACGACCCAGCAGCTCAGCGGCCGTGGCCCGGCTCCGCGCCTCAAGGGCCGCGCCAGGATGGCGCCGGTCCTGCTGACGGTGGTGCTGGGCGTGGTGGCCGTCGCCACGCCCACGGACTTCGCCTTCAGCCGGCTGCTGCCCGCCGCCCCCGCGCTGGCCGCCTCGATGTGGTCGGTCGGCGCGACCGTGGGCCTCGGCGTGCTGGCCCTGGTGCTGGTGATCGCCGTCTAAGCGGCCTACCACCAGCCAGGCGCCGAGACCCGCAACCGGTCCGGCGAGTTCTTCCCGCTGCCGGCCTGGCTGCGGGGGCAGGACGCGGTCGCGCCGCGCCGCGCCGGCTGCTCGACCTGCTGCACGAGCAGCTGCTGCGCCACAGCGGCGGCGGCCCCGACGACGACATCGCCGCGCTCGTCGTCAGGGTGGAGGCCGTCGGCGCCGGCGCCGCCTGACCGGCGGGCCCGCGCGCTTCCCGGCAGCCGGCGGTGCCGCCCGCTTCCCTGAGCCCCCGTGCGCGCGTCTTGGCGGAAGGCGAGGGATGCTGGAAGGGAGCCGATATCGGGAGGCATGTGCCATGCCGAATATGGGAGTCGCCGTCGTGCGGCAGTACGAGCGCGGGGTGGTGTTCCGGCTCGGGCGGCTGCGCGGGGTGCGCAAGCCGGGATTCCACTTCATGGTCCCGCTGTCCGACCGGATGATGAAGGTCAGCATGCGTACGGTCACCATGCCGGTGCCGTCACAGCAGGTGATCACCGAGGACAATGTGTCGATCGGCGTGGCCGCCGTGGCGTACTTCCGCCGGGTGGACGCGGTGAAGTCGATCGTGGAGATCGAGAACGTCGCCCAGGCGGTCGGCCAGATCGCCCAGACCACCGTCCGTAACATCGTCGGCCGGTCGATGCTGGACAAGGTGCTGACCGACACGCAGACGCTGAATCTGGCGATCCGCGAGATCCTGGACAGCATCACCGAGCAGTGGGGCGTGCAGGTCTTCCTCGTGGAGCTCAAGGACATCGAGCTGCCGACGAGCATGCAGCGGGCGATGGCCCGGCAGGCCGAGGCCGAGCGGGAGAAGCGGGCCAAGATCATCGCCGCCGAGGGCGAGGCGCTGAGCGCCGGACGGCTCGCCGAGGCAGCCGACGTCATCGCCGACCACCCGGTCGCCCTGCAGCTGCGGAATCTGCAGATCCTGGCGGAGATCGCCGCGGAGAAGAACAGCACCATCGTCTTCCCGTCGCAGCTGCTGGACAGCGCCAAGGCGGTCACCGAGTCCGTCACGAACCCGGGCCGCCCGGCCGCGGACCACGGCGCCGGCTCGCCGCGGATCGACCCGGCCGCCGAACCCCGCGCCGTCGACGGCACGCCGGAGAACCCGCCGGAGATCGACACGGGGGACTGATCCCCGCCGGTCCCCGGCGGCCTCGCCCGGCCCGCTGCCGTGGCGGCGGGCGGCAGCGCGGTGCCGCCGCCCGCCGGACCCTCACAGCGACCGCAGGATGTCCTCCACCCGCTCCTTCGCGTCACCGAAGAGCATCTGGCTGTTCTCCCGGAAGAACAGCGGGTTCTGCACCCCGGCGTAACCGGGGTTCATGGACCGCTTGAAGACGATGACGTTCTCCGCCTCCCACACCCGCAGCACCGGCATACCGGCGATCGGGCTGCCAGGGTCGTCGATGGCGGCCGGGTTGACCGTGTCGTTCGCCCCGATGACCAGCACCACCGTGGTCGCCGCCAGGTCGTCGTTGATCTCGTCCATTTCCAGCACGATGTCGTACGGCACCTTCGCCTCGGCCAGCAGCACGTTCATGTGGCCGGGCAGCCGGCCCGCGACCGGGTGGATGCCGAAGCGCACCTCCACCCCGCGCTCGCGCAGCCTGCGCGTCAGATCGGCCACCGGATACTGCGCCTGCGCCACCGCCATGCCGTAGCCGGGGGTGATGACCACCGACGAGGCGTCCCGCAGCAGCTTCGCGGTGTCCTCGGCGTTGATCTCCCGGTGGTCGCCGTACTCGGTGGTGTCGGCGGGGCCGGCCTCGATGCCGAAGCCGCCGGCGATCACCGAGAGGAACGACCGGTTCATCGCGGTGCACATGATGTACGACAGGTAGGCACCCGAGGACCCGACCAGCGCGCCGGTCACGATCAGCAGGTTGTTGTTCAGCAGGAAGCCCGAGGCGGCGGCCGCCCACCCGGAGTAGCTGTTCAGCATCGAGACGACGACCGGCATGTCCCCGCCGCCGATCGACGCCACCAGGTGCAGTCCGAGGGCCAGCGCCACCGCGGTCACCGCGATCAGCAGCCACAGGTGCGGCGAGACGATGAAGGCGACGGTCAGCCCGGCGAAGGCCGCCAGGGCGCCCAGGTTGATGGCGTTGCGGCCCGGCAGCATCAGCGGGCTCGACTTGATCCGCGCCGACAGCTTGAGGAAGGCGATGATCGACCCGGTGAAGGTCACCGCCCCGATGAAGACGCCGATGAAGACCTCGGCGTGGTGGATGCGCAGCAGGTCGGAGGCGATCTCGTGCTGCGCCGCGCCCTTGGCCTCGACGTCGAGGTAGCCGTCCCAGCCGACGAGGACCGCGGCAAGGCCGACGAAGCTGTGCAGTATCGCGATGAGTTCCGGCATGCCGGTCATCTCGACCCGGCGGGCCCGCCACAGGCCGATACCGGCGCCGATGACCATCGCCCCCACCAGCAGCCCGATCCCGGTCGCCGCGATGCTGCGGGACGCCAGACCGATGGTCGCGGCCAGTGCGATGGCCATGCCGCCGATCCCGTAGGCGACCCCGGAGCGGGACGTCTCGTGCCGGGACAGCCCGGCGAGGCTGAGGATGAACAGCAGGGCGGCGACGAGGTAGGCCGCCTGTGCGGCAGTCGATGCAGTCATGGCGGCTCAGTCCTTCGCGAACATGCTGAGCATGCGCCGGGTCACGGCGAAGCCGCCGAAGATGTTGATGGACGCCAGCAGCACCGCCACGAACGACAGCACCGTCACCGCGGTGTGCGCGTGCCCGATCTGCAGCAGCGCGCCGACCACGATGATCCCGGAGATCGCGTTGGTCACCGACATCAGCGGGGTGTGCAGGGCGTGGTGCACATGGCCGATCACGTAGTAGCCGATGACGATCGCCAGCACGAAGACCGTCAGGTTGCCGATCAACTGCTCGGGGGCGTAACCCGTCGCCACGAACAGCACGGCGGCGCCCAGTCCGACCAGCGCGTACCTGCGGCCCGGTGAGGGCGCCCTGCGGGCCGCCGCCGGGGCGGGCGGTGGCGGGGCGGCGGCGGCCGGCGGCGCGGCGGACACCTGGACCGGCGGTGGCGGCCAGGTCTTCGCGCCGTCCCGCACCACCGTCACCGAGCGCTGCACCACGTCGTCGAAGTCCAGCACCAGCCGCCCGTCCTTGCCCGGGGTCAGCAGCTTGAGCAGATTCACCAGGTTGGTGCTGTACAGCTGGGAGGCCTGCGCGGGCAGCCGGGACGCCAGGTCGGTGTAGCCGATGATCGACACCTGGTTGGCGGTGACCACCACCTCGCCGGGTACCGTGCCGGCCACGTTGCCGCCCTGGGCGGCGGCCATGTCGACGATCACGCTGCCCGGCCGCATGCTGGCGACCATCTCCTCGGTGATCAGCAGCGGCGCGGGGCGGCCGGGGATCAGCGCGGTGGTGATGATGATGTCCACCTCGGGGGCCTGCCGGGCGTAGAGCGCGGCGGCCAGGCTGCTGTAGTCCTCCGACATCTCCTTGGCGTAACCGGTCGCGCTCACCTCCGCCTCGGCCGACTCCACCGGCAGGTACTCCCCGCCCAGCGACTTGACCTGGTCGGCGACCTCCGGCCGCGGGTCGGTGGCCCGTACGATCGCCCCCAGGCTGCCCGCCGCGCCGATCGCCGCGAGGCCGGCCACTCCGGCGCCGGCCACCAGCACCCTCGCCGGGGGCACCTTGCCGGCCGCGGTGACCTGGCCGGTGAAGAACCGCCCGAAGGCGTGCGCGGCCTCCACCACGGCCCGGTAGCCGGCGATGTTGGCCATCGAGCTCAGCACGTCGAGCGACTGCGCGCGGGAGATCCGCGGTACCGCGTCCATCGCGAGCGCGGTGACCGGGCGGGCCGCGAGCGCGTCGAGCAGGTCGGGGTTCTGTGCCGGGGCGAGCAGCGAGATCAGCGTCGAGCCGTCCGCCAGCAGCGCGATCTCCGCCGCCGAGGGCGCGTTGACCGCCAGGACGACGTCGGCGCCCCACACTTCTGTCCGGCTCCCGATGTCCGCGCCGGCGTCGCGGTAGGCCTCGTCGGTCAGGCTCGCCCCGAGGCCCGCGCCGGCCTCGACCACCACCTGGTACCCCAGGTCACGCAGTCGCGCGACGGTCACCGGGGTGGCCGCCACCCGCGTCTCCCCGGCCCGTGACTCGGCCACGACGCCCACTCGTTGCCCCGACTGACTCATCATGGGTCCTCTCTGGTCGGCGAACCACCTCGGATGAGGCGAATAACGGGAAGGTAGCCGCAGTTCGCAAGGCTGTGCGCCTACGAAACCGACAGTGCCCGCGCGCCGCCCCCTCCCGGCGCCCGGAAAGCACCCACGCGTCCCGCTGTGCCCTCCCGCCGGCCCCGTGCCGCGCCGGCTCCTCGTGACTCGCCCCCCGGTCGGGCACCTCCCGTGCGGCGGGGCCGAAGGTCAGCCGCGGCGGCGGGCGTTGAGGCGGGCGGCCTGCCGGGTGAGGTGGTCGCGCTCCGCGAGGTTCTGCGCCTTCAGCGCCGCCTCGGCGTAGAGCCGTGCCGCCGTCGCCGGATCGCCGTCGCGCTCGTGGAGGTACGCGGCCACCGCGGCGTGGCGGGGCAGCGAGTCGTCCAGCTCGGCGAGCGCGGCCAGACCCGCGCGCGGGCCGTCGGCCTCGCCGACCGCGACCGCGCGGTTGAGCCGCACGACCGGGCTGCCGGTCAGGCGTACGAGCTCGTTGTACCACCCGAGGATCTGCGTCCAGTCGGTCTCCTCGGCGGCCGGCGCGTCGGCGTGCAGCGCCGCGATGGCGGCCTGGGCCTGGAATTCGCCCAGCCGGTCTCGGGCGAGGGCCGCCTGCAGGATCGCCACGCCCTCGGCGATCGACGCGGTGTCCCACCGGGCGCGGTCCTGCTCGGCGAGCGGCACCAGGCCGCCGTCGGACGCGCTACGGGCGTCGCGCCGGGCGTGGTGGAGCAGCATGAGGGCCAGCAGCCCCGCCACTTCGGGGTGGTCGATGGCGGCCGCGAGCTGCCGGGTGAGCCGGACGGCCTCGGCGGCGAGGTCGACGTCGCCGGAGTAGCCCTCGTTGAAGACCAGGTAGAGCACGCGCAGCACGGTGGCGACGTCGCCGGGCTGGTCGAACCGCACGCCGGAGACCGTGCGCTTGGCCCGGCTGATCCGCTGCGCCATGGTCGCCTCGGGGATCAGGTACGCGTGGGCGATCTGGCGGGTGGTCAGCCCGCCGACAGCGCGCAGCGTCAACGCGACCGCGGACGACGGCGTCAGCGACGGGTGGGCGCACAGGAAGTACAGGTGGAGCGTGTCGTCCAGTCCCGGCGCGGGCCCCGGCGCCGGCTGATCGTCGACCAGCTCCTCCCGCCGGCGGCGGGCCGCGTCCGACCGCGTCGCGTCGAGGAACCGGCGCCAGGCCACGGTGACCAGCCAGCCCTGCGGGTCCCGCGGCCGGCCGCCCGGCCAGCCGCGGACCGCCTCGACCAGCGCCTCCTGAACGGCGTCCTCGGCCGCCGCGAAGCCGGCTCCGCGGCGGACGAGGATCCCGAGCACGCTCGGCGTGAGGCTCCGCAGGAGCGCCTCGTCCAGCTCGCCGGTCACTCGGTGATGGTGTGGGACGCGCCCAGGAACAGCCGCAGTTCGAGCCACTCGTGGATCGGCTTCCCGCCCGCCCCGGGGGCGGCGGACAGCTCTCCGGCGAGCTCGACCGCGCGCTGGTGGCTGTCGACGTCGATCACGATCCAGCCGGCGATGAGGTCCTTGGTCTCGGCGAACGGGCCGTCGGTGACCGGCGGACGCCCCTCGCCGTCGTAGCGGACGAACATCCCCTCCGGGCCGAGCGCCTGGTTGTCGACCAGCTCGCCGGTCTCCTCCAGCCGGTCCGCGAAGTCGTTCACATACTGCACATGGGCCGAGATCTCCTCCTGCGACCACCGGTCCATGGGCACGTCGTTGACCGGGGCCGGGGCGCCGCGGTAGTGCTTGAGCAGCAGGTACTTCGCCATGGGATTGCTCCTCGGTGCTGGTGCGGCCCATCGTGGCCGCGTCCACCCCTGGGACGGAGCCGGCCACGCGATCTCGACATCGGCGCCCCGGCCGGTCAGGCCGGGTCGTCCTGGTGCAGGGCGACGGCCTGCAGGGCGGCGCGGAAGCCGGGCGTGTCGGCTGCGGCGAGCGGGGCCAGGAAGCGCCGTTCCGCCGCGTCGCTCGCCGCGGTCGCGCGCCGCAGGACGTCCTCGCCCTTCGCCGTCAGGACGACGACGTTGCGGCGCCGGTCGTCGGGGTCCGGGCGGCGGGCCACCAGCTCCTTGCCCTCCAGGGTGTCGAGGAAGGCGACCATCGTGGTCCGGTCCACGCCGAGCCGGCCCGCGGCCTGCTGCTGGGAGGCCGCCTCCTGGCCGGCGAGCACCAGCAGCACCGCGAGCTCGCGCCCGCTGATGCCGAACGGCGCGAGTGCTTCCGCGTGCAGCTCGGTCAGTCGCAGCTGCGCGTGCTTGAGGAGATGGCCGAGCCGGGTGTTCAGCTCCGGGGCTGTGTTGGACACCGGAGGATTCTACAGCTAGCGTGAACGTCAGTGGAGCTGATGTTCTCTACAGCTGACGATCAGGTCGAGGACGCATACGGGTCCCGCGCCGGCCGTCCCCCACCGACACCCGCGACGGAGAACCTGGATGATCCTCATCACCGGCGGCCTGGGCTTCATCGGCTCGCACACCGCCCGCGCCCTGCTCGACCTCGGCGAATCCTGCGTGCTGCTGCAGCGGCGTACGGTCACCTCGCTGCCCGCCGCCCTCGCCGCCGAGCACGGCACGCGGCTCTTCGTCGAGCAGGGCGACCTCGCCGACCTCGACCGGCTGCGCGACATCGGCGCCCGGCACCGTGTCACGGGCATCGTCCACCTCGCCGGGTCCGTCCCGTGGCCGCTTGGCGCCGGCGACCCGGTGGACGCCGCCCGCGCGGCCCTCGACACCCTCTTCGCCGTCGTCAAGGCGGCGGCCGAGTGGAAGGTCGCGCGGGTCGTGGTGGCCGGCACCATCGGCGTCTACGCCGGGGCCGAGACCGGCCCCGGCGCGGCGGGCGGCCCGCTCGGCGAGGACCTGCCGCTGCCGATGACGAGCGGCCACGTCATTCCGGCGTTCAAGAAGATCGGCGAGCTGCTCGCCGACCACCTCACCGCGGCGACCGGCGTCGAGCTGGTCAACGCGCGCATATCCGCCGCATGGGGCCCGCTCGGCCGCCCGGCGTCGGTCTTCGTCGCCGCACCCCAGCTCGTCCACGCGGCCGCCCGCGGCACCGCGCCCGACCTGTCCGCGCTCTACGTCCCCGCGTACGCCGGCCACGGCACCGACCTGATCTACGCCAAGGACTGCGGCCGCGCTCTGGCCCTGCTCCAGCAGGCCCCCCGGCTGGCCCACCGCACCTACAACGTCGCCTCGGGCCGCGTCACCACCAACGCCGACATCCTCGCCGCGCTGTCCGCCCTCGCCCCCGCCGCCCCGGTCGAGCTCCCTCCTGGCCGGGCCCCGCAGGCGCCCGCGGACATCTGCCTGGACATCACCCGGCTGCGCCAGGACACCGGTTACGCCCCCGCGTACGGCACCGCCCGTGCCGTCGCCGACTACCTCGGCTGGCTTCGCGCGGGCAACGCCCGCTGACCGCCCCGCCACCGGCGCCGCGCCGGCTCAGCCGCCGAACCTGCCCAGTGCCGCGACGGTCAGGGCCTCCACGCCGGTGGTCAGGGTGGGCTGGACCACGGGTGCGAAGTCGGGGGAGTGGTTGCTGGGCAGCTGGTCGTGGCGGCCCTCCTCGAAGGCCGTCACCACGGTCGCGGCGTCCAGGCCGCCCCAGAACCAGAAGACCGTCGGCACCCCCGCCGCCTCGCCGAACAGGCCGACGTCCTCGCTCGCCGCGATCGGCGGCAGGGGCAGCATCCGCTCCTGCCCGAAGTGCCCGGCCAGGTCGGCGATCACCGCCCGGGTCGCGTCCACGTCACTGACCAGCACCGGCGCGGCCGGCTTCCAGCTGATCACCGGCGGCCTGGGCGAACCGCTCACCGCCGCCTCGCCGTTGACGATCCGCTCGACCGCGTCGATCACCAGCCGCCGCACCTGCGGGGTGTACGAGCGCACGCTGATGCCCAGCTGGGCGGTGTCCGGGATGATGTTCTCCTTCGCCCCGGCCTGCAGCCGGCCCACCGTCACCACCGCGGTCTCGGCCGGCGGCACCTCCCGCGCCACGATGCCCTGCAGGCGCACGACCACCGACGCGGCGAGCAGCACCGGGTCGACGGTCGCCTCGGGGCGCGAGCCGTGGCCGCCGCGGCCGAAGAGCTCCACGTCGGCGAAGTCGGCCGCGGCCATCACCGTGCCCTCGCGGTACCCGATCATGCCGGCCGGCAACGGCCCGACGTGCTGGCCGAGCACGACGTCGGGCCGCGGGAACCGCTCGAAGAGCCCGTCCTCGATCATCGCGCGGGCGCCCGCGACCAGCTCCTCGGCGGGCTGGAAGACCGCCAGCACGGTGCCCGACCAGTGCGCCCGCAGCCGGGCGAGCAGCGCCGTCGCCCCGGCCAGGCAGGCCACGTGCATGTCGTGCCCGCAGGCGTGCGCGACCGGCACGCTCGCGCCGTCCGGACCGGGCGCGTACACCTCGGACGCGTACGGCAGCCCGGTGTCCTCGCGCACCGGCAGCGCGTCCATGTCGGCCCGCAGCATCACCACGGGACCGTCGCCGTTGCGCAGCACCCCGACCACCCCGGTGCCGCCGACGTCCTGCGTCACCTCGTAGCCGGCGACGGTCAGCGCCTCCGCGGCCTTCGCGGCGGTGCGGTGCTCGTGTCCCGACAGTTCTGGATGCCGGTGCAGACCCTCGTACAGCGATTCGAGTCCCGGCAGGAGCTCGGTCGGCCACGCGTCGTCGGGCAGCGCCATCGGGTCACCTTCCACTGTGCCGTGCCGGTCCGGCCGGGACCGGGTGCGGCCCATTCGACCACGCCGGTGCCGGGCGGGCGCCGGGCGCGGGCAGGTCAGTGCTTGGCGGCGACGTCGAAGAGGAAGTAGAGGTAGGCGGCCAGCAGATGGGCGACCACCACGTAGACGAGCACCCGGGTGATCACCCCGCGCTGCTTGCGCTTCTCGCTGCCGTTGGTGGTGGGGACGACGACCGGGGGGAGCGGGCGGGGGTCGTGCGGGGTGCTGTCGGTGGTCATGTCCGGTCTCCTCGTGGGGTGACGGTACGGTGCGCCGCGGGGAGCGCGGCGGTGGTGCGGGAGGACGGCTCGCCGATGCACAGTGCGGACGTCTCGCTCTGCATCAGGGTGTGCAGGAACAGCACGTCGGCGCCCGAGCCGCCGCCGGCGGCGAGCCGGTGCGGCACCAGCGAGTCGAAGTGCGCGGAGTCGCCGGGGGCGAGGGTGTGTGTGCGCTCGCCGAGCGTCAGGTCGAGCGTGCCGCCGGTGACGTACAGCCACTCCTCGCCGGCGTGCACCCGCACCAGCGCGCGCTGCGTCCCGGCGGGGATGTGCAGCCGCAGCGCCTGCATGGCGCGCCCGTTGCCGCCGGCCCGCCAGTAGGTCCATCCGCCGGCCGGCACCGCGGCGGCGTCGGCGCCGCGTACGATGGGGTCGGGTTCGCCCGTGGTCTCGCCGAGCAGGTCCGAGACCGTGGTCCCGTACATCCGGGCGAGCCCGAGCAGCACCGGGAGCGAGGGCTGACGCAGTCCGGACTCCAGCCGCGACAGATGCGCCGCGGACAGGCCGACCCGGTTCGCCGCGCTCTCCAGCGTGAGCCCGGCCGCCTGCCGCAGGTCCCGCAGCCGCGGGGCGAGGACGAGGTCGTCACCGGGGGTCGCGGTCGGCTGGTGATCGGTGTCTGCCATGAGTCCATGGAACAGCAGTTGTGCCTGAGAGGCAAAGAATTTGCCCCTCGGGCAAATCCGCATGCCTACGGGCGCCGGACTGCTGCGCCGAAGCGGCGTGCGGCCAGGAGTGCGCGCCGGGCGGACGCTCCCGCACGCTGCTTCCGCTGATGCGGCCGAACCGGATTGAATGGGGTCATTCCGGCCGTCAGCAGGGAGCCACCCATGAGCGACCGCCCCACCGCACCGGTGGTCTTCGACGCGCCCTTCAGCGACCGCACCGCCTGGGCGGTCGGCCGCACCTCCGCCTATCCCGAGGACGGTCGGAACCCCGGCGACAACAAGCTCGACGTGATCGGCCCCGGCTACGGCCCCACCGCCGACGGGGTCTTCACCGCCCGCCGGGCGCGCGGCGGAAGCTGGCACACCGCGCTGGTCTCCACCGAATACGCCCCCGGCGGCTTCGAACTGCTGCCGGACGACGAGCTGACCGCGACCTGCGTCGTCCACGACGTGCAGGGCGCCTGGCCCGCGCTGTGGACCTGGGGGCGCGACTCCGGCAGCCGCCCGCAGCCCGGGCACGGCGAGGTGGACGCCTTCGAGTACCACCCCACCAACCCCGGCCTGCTGGAGCTGACCAACCACGTCCGCCCGGCCGCCCACTACGCCGAGGACGCCGTCACCGCGGGGCGCCCGTTCGTCCTGCGGGTGGTCTTCGGCACCACCAGCGTCGCGTGGTACGTCGACGGCCGGCTGCTCTTCGCCGACCACCTGGGCGTCGGCCCGCGCTGGCGGGCCTGGCCGGTGGTCTGCATCAGTGTCTCGGCCGGGCAGTACGGCCATCTGGCGCCGCGTCCCGGCACCGACGAGCTGCACTGGCAGTGCACCGCCCTGACCGTGCGCCGCGCCGCCGGAGGCAGTGGCAGAGGAGATCCGGATCGTCCGGCATGATCGCGCGCGGACGGGGCATGTGCGCCAGAGTGACCTCTGGGCACCAGGGGCTCTCTCCCATGGGCATGAATCGGATGAATCGGAGTCGGTGCGATGACCGGGCGGCAGCCGGCGCAGAGGGACCAGCACGCGGCCGGCGGGACGGACCCGTCCCGCGGCGGCGCGGACGTGGCGCGCGGTGCCCCCTGCTGGGTCAGCCTGACCGCGCGGGATCTTGCCGCCGCCGAGAAGTTCTACGGCACCGTCCTCGGCTGGGAGTTCCGCTCGACGACGCTCGGTGAGCGGTTCGCCGTCGCGGAGACCGACGGCCGGCCCATCGCCACCATCGGCGCGGTCGCCGGCGACATGCAGGTCGCGGTGGTGTGGACACCGTTCTTCGCGGTCACCCAGGCCGACGAGGCGACCGCCAGGATCAGGGAGCGCAGCGCCACCGTGGCGCTCGGCCCGGTGTCCTTCGCCTCCGGCCGCGCCGCGCTCGCCGCCGACCGGGACGGCGCGGTCTTCGGCGTGTGGGACGGCCTGCTGCCCGGCGGCTGGCAGTCCTGGCACGACCGCGGCCCGGTCGTGGTACGCCTGCGCACCAGGGACGCCTTCGAGTCGGCCATCTTCTACGGCGGTGTCCTGCAGTGGGCCGACGAGGACGACGGCTGCTGCAGCGTGGCCTACGAGTACGAGCGCGCCGAGGTCGTCGTCCACAACCGCGGCGAGGTGGTGGCCAGGATCTCCTCCGGCGCGGTCGAGGCGGCGCCCGATCCGACGATCCGCCCGCACTGGGCCGTCCACTTCGCGGTCGACGACGTGCCGGCGCGGATCGAGGCCGCCCGCGAGCTGGGCGCCGCGGTGCTCGCCAGCGGTAAAGGCCCGACCGGACCGTGGGCCGATCTGCGCGACCCGGACGGCGGCCTGTTCACGGTGTTCGCCCGCTAGGACGTGTCCGGCACACCCCGCCATGCGGCGCGACAGCCTGCCCGGGCGGCCTCAACCGAGCGAACGGTCGTGCCGAAAGTTCGGCCGCTGCTTCCCGCAGAGCCCCCGGACGGCGCCGGGCGGACGTGAGGTCAGCCGGCGGCCGGCAGCAGCGACGGATCGGTCGCCGCGTCCCGCAGCCGGCTCAGGATGCCGTCGGCCGCCATGCGGTAGCCGGTGTCGTCCCCGTGCAGCACCGACTCCCCGTTGGCCAGCTCCAGCAGCGCGCAGATCTCGAAGACCAGCTGCCGCCTGTCGAGGTCCCGCCGTGCCTCGCCCACCTGCTGGGCCTCCCGGAGGGTCTGCTCCAGCAGGGAGGACCAGTTCTTGCGCGTCGCCGCGACGGTGTCGTGCAGTCGCCCCGGACGCGCGTCGTACTCGGCGGCGGCCGAGGAGAAGAAGCAGCCCCCCGGGAAGACCCTGGCCTGCGAATACACCAGCCAGCCGGAGCACAGCCGCCACAGCCGGTCCATGCCGTGCGGCAGCTCGTGGACCGGGTGGACGACGTGTTCGAGGAAGATCCCGATGGCCGCGCGCACGGTGGCCAGCTGCAGGTCCTCCTTCGACCCGAACAGCGCGAAGACCCCGCTCTTGCTGAGCCCCAGGTCGGCCGCGAGCCGCCCGACCGTCAGCCCGTCGAGGCCGTCGACCGAGGCGACCGAGACGGCCCGCGCCAGCACCAGCCGCCGCGTCTCGTCACCCCGCGCGACCCGGCCGTCGGTACGGGTGCCCGCCCTGCCGGTCGTCGTCATGGGAAGCCTCCAGTGCGTCACAGGTCCGCTGCGCCCAGCCTACGCGACTGACCGGACGACCGTGCTGTTTGTCGGCCGGGCAGGGGAATGCGGAGCCGGCCAGGAGCGTTGACCACGGCGGACGGAGAAGGAACCCAGAACGATGACGGAAAGAGGTGGATCCATGGCCCGCAGCGAACTTCGCCCCGTCGTGAAGCTCCGCTCCACCGCCGGCACCGGTCACACCTACGTGACCCGCAAGAACCGGCGCAACGACCCCGACCGGCTGACGCTGCTCAAGTACGACCCCGTCGCCCGCCGGCACGTGCTCTTCCGCGAAGAGCGCTGACGCCCGGCCGCACGGCACAGCACGCCGGTCCCCGCGCCCACCACCACGAAAGGACCTCCATGAAGCACGACATCCACCCCACGTCCCGCCCGGTGGTCTACCGCGACAAGGCCGGCGACTTCGCCTTCCTGACCCGCTCCACCGCGACGTCGGACCGCAGCGTCGTCTGGACGGACGGCAACACCTACCCCGTCATCGACGTGGAGATCTCCTCGGCCAGCCACCCGTTCTACACGGGCAAGGCACGCGAGCTGGACACCGCGGGCCGGGTCGAGCGCTTCCGCCAGCGCTACGGCCGTAACGCCGGCTGACGCGGGACTCCTTCCGCACACTTCGGGCCGCGCCCCCGCGAGGGGGCGCGGCCCGCTCTTCGCTGGATCGGGTGATCCTCGGAGTGCGGCGGCGGTTCGCCACCGCGTCCCGGTGCGGCGTGAGTAGCGTCGTCGGCCTGGAGAGTGTTTCCTGCAGCTGCGGTGGACAGTGCCTTCGACCAGCCCCATCCACCCACGCCGGGGGCACTCTCCTGCTTCTTGCTGCTGCCTCCCGGCCGCGCCGGTCAGCGCAGGCGGATGTGCTTCGCGCTGATCCACGCCCGGCGCAGCCGCCCTCGCAGGGCGCCGTCGGTGTTCGGGGCGAGGCGCAGGCCGGTCGAGGCGGCGATGTGGTCGGCCACGCCGGGGACGCCGAGCCGGTCGGTCCACACCTGCTCGGCGAATTCCGGCCCGGCCAGCCGCTCCAGGCACAGGTCCAGCTTGCCGACGGCGAAGCTCTCCCGCCGCAGGGGCGCGTCCTTCCCCGCGACGGCCTGCACGAGGTGCCCGACACCCCGCTCCCGCAGCCGCTTCACGACCGTCGAGCGCTCGGCGAGCAACGCGAAGTGCCGCACATCATGCCCGCGTTCTCGCAGCCGGCCCACGGTCTCCCGGAAGTACACCGGCTCGACCACGGTCATCGGCACGATCACCGTCCCCCGATGCCCGCTCGCGGCGAGGTCAAGCACCTCGTATACGCCTTCCCGCCACGCCCGCAGATCCTGGAAGTCGCTGCGCAGCGCCGGCGGCAGCGTCCGGTGCAGGCCGAAGCCGACGTGTTCCGGGTCGCACACCACGCTGCCGTCCAGCCGCCGGGCCAGCTCGAAGGCGGTCGCGGTCTTGCCGCCGCCGAACGGTCCGTTGATCCACACCAGCATGCGCCGACCCTACGCGCCCGCCGGTGCCGTGTCCGTGGCGCCGTTCCAGGTGATCCGCAGAGATTCAGCCGCCCGGTCGCGGGCCGTCAGAAGACCGGCTCGCCGATGCCGAGCAGATTCCCCTCGCTGTCGCGGAACCAGGCGCCGCGCTCACCGCGCGCACCCTTGCTGGGGTAGTTCCCCTCGATCTCGGCGATGCCGCCCTCCGTGCGGAAGCCGGGCGCGTCGACCTCCTCGAAGACCACGCCGCGCCGCTTGAGCGCGGCGACGGCCGCCTCGATGTCGGCGACCTCCAACGCCATCTGGGTGAAGGTGCCGGGCGAGGTCCCCGTCGACTGGAACAGCACGAAGTCGGCGCCCTCACAGCGGTACAGCAGCCCGCCGGGCCGTTCGTCCACGGGATCGAGGCCCAGCCGCTCCGAGTAGAAGCGCCGTGCACGCTCCAGGTCCTGGGCCGGAAGCCTGGCCGCCACGCGTACCCGGCCCAGAACCTCCCCGTCGTCTGCGTCCATGCGCCCACTATGACGTGGCCAGCGGCGTTCTCCCTGCGCCTGGCTCGGCAGGCAGTACGTGTCGTGGATCTCCTGCCCGTACGGCAGGCTCTCCGGGACGTCCACGATGCGGGTCCGCGCACCGGCTCAGAGTGCGAGATGCATGATGTGCAGTCCCACATAGCCCAGTCCGGGATGCCGGAAACCCTCCGGCAGGGTGCCGATCACCTCGAAGCCGAGCGACCGGTAGAGCCGCACGGCGTGCACGTTCGACTCCACGACCGCGTTGAACTGCATGGCGCGGTATCCCGCCGCCCGCGCCCAGTCCACCGAGTACGCGCACAGCGCCCGTCCCACGCCCTGCCCGGAGTGCGCCGGGTCGACCATGTAGCTGGCGCTCGCGATGTGCGAGCCGTTGCCCATGTGGTTGCGGTTCATCTTCGCCGTGCCCAGCACCGTACCCGCCTCGTCCACCGCGACGACCGTACGGTGCGGTGCCGGCAGCAGCCACCACTCGCGACCCTGGTCCTCGGTCAGGTCCGCGGGGTAGGTGAAGGTCTCGCCCGCGGTGACGATGCGGTGGAAGAACGGCCAGATGGCGGGCCAGTCCGCCGCGGTGGCTTCTCTGATCAGCATGCGGACAGGATGCCCGCGGCGGACCCCCGTCTCCACTGGTTATCGCTGCCGCGGGCACGCCCGTCCGGCCCGCGCCGGCGAAAACCAGGTGCGCGCGGGCGTTGCTGTTGGCAGGCTGCGCCGGTGAACCACGAACAGCTGTCCCGGATCGCCCACGCCACCCACCCGATCAAGGCCCCTCTCGACGATGCGTCGGTGCGCCTGTTGCTGGAGAAGGCACTGCCCCGCGGTGACGAACGGGTCCTCGACCTCGGGTGCGGCGGCGGCGAATGGCTGCTGCGCGCCCTGGCCATGAGCCCGCGGGTGCGCGCCGAGGGCGTGGACGTCTCCGACGAGGCGATGTCCCAGGCCCGCGCGGCGGCGACCGGCCGCGGCCTCGGGCAGCGGCTGGTGCTGCACCAGCAGGACGCTGCGGGGTTCGCCGCCGCCCAGCCCTTCGACCTGGTGCTCAGCGTCGGGGCGGCGCACGCGTTCGGCGGGCTGCTCCCGACCCTCGCCGCGGCCCGGCGCCACCTGGCCCCCGGCGGGCACGTCCTGGTCGGCGACGGGTTCTGGGACCGTACGCCGTCCCCCGATGCGGTGGAGGTGCTGGGCGACTTCGCGGACCTGGCCACCACCGTGGACCGCGTCGTCGCCGACGGATGGACGCCGGTGTTCGGACACGTCAGCACCCGCGGGGAGCTGGACGACTACGAATGGGCCTGCTGGGGCACGCTCGCCGGCTGGGCGCTGGACCACCCCGAGCACCCGGCCGCCCCTGAGGTACTGGCCACGGCCGGCACCCGCCGCTCCGAATGGCTGCGCGCCTACCGCGACACCTTCGGTTTCGTCACCCTCGTGCTGCGCCGGACCCGAGACCGCCTCTGACCAGCGCGTCGGTGGCCCCGCGGGCGTTGCGACCGGGCATAGGCTGCCGCCGTGGACGACACGACGCACGGCATACGGATCAGACCCGGCGGCCTTGCCGACGCGCCGGCCACCCTGGGCATGCTCGACCGGGCGGTGGTCTGGATGAACGACCGGGGCAACACCGAGCAGTGGGGCACGACGCCGTATTCGCGGCAGCCGGGCGGGGTCGCGCGCGTCGAGCGCTATCTGACCGAGAACGCCCCCTTCATCGCCGAACTGGACGGCACCCCCGTCGGCACTCTGGTGCTGGACTCCGGGCCCAGCCCGCAGGTGCCGATCCCGCCGGCCGACGAGCCGGAGCGGTACGTCCGGCTGCTGGTCTCCGACCGGCGCTACGCGGGCCGGGGCGTCGGGGCGGCGCTGCTGGCCCACGCGGCCGAGGAGACCCGGCGGGCGGGGGTCGGGCTGCTGCGGGTGGACTGCTGGGCGGGCGGCGACGGCGACCTCGTGGCCTTCTACCGGCGCAACGGCTTCACCCCCACCGACCGTTTCCTGGCAGGCTCCTGGCCCGGCCAGGTGCTCGCCCGGCGGGTCAGCTGACCACCGACGCCCACCCCACCCGCCGTCGCCTCCTGCGCTCACCCGCCCCGCGCTCACCCGACCCGCAGCACCACCTTGCCGCGGGTGTGACCCGCCTCGACCTGGCGGTGGGCGGCGGCGACCTGGTCGAGCGGGTAGCCGGTGACGCTGGGCAGGTCGAGGTCGCCGGTGCGGCACCACTCGGCCAGCTGCCGAAGTCCCGGTGTGGTGCGCCCGCCCACACGCTGGAAGCCGTACGTCTCGGCGGCCGCGGTGTCGATCGTGGTCCCGATACGCCGCCGGTCGGCGACCAGCGCCAGCGACACCGCGGTGGCGTCACCGCCGACCGCGTCGAGGGCCGCGTCGACGCCGCCGGGCGCCAGCTCGCGCACCCGGTCCACCAGGCCGGGGCCGTACGCCACCGGGACGGCGCCGAGCGAGCGCAGGTAGTCGTGGTTGCGCTCGCTCGCGGTGCCGATGACGGCGGCACCCCGCAGCCGGGCGATCTGGACGGCGACGGTTCCGACACCGCCCGCGGCGGCGTGCACGAGCAGGGTCTCGCCCGCCGTGACGCCGCCGATCTGCTCCAGCGCGGTGTACGCGGTCTGGCCGACAGCCGGCAGTCCGCCGGCGGCGTCCCAGCCCAGTGGCGCGGGCTTGCCGACGGCGTCCGCCGCCTCGACGACGACCAGCTCCGCGTAGCACTGCCCCGTCGCCGAGCCGAACACCTCGTCGCCAACGGCGAATCCGCCGACACCCTCGCCGACCTGGTCGACGGGGCCGGCGTACTCGTTGCCCAGGCGCAGCGGGAAGGACGCCGAGGCGGTCGCGGAGAAGTACCCGGCGCGCTGCTTGGTGTCGACCGGGTTGACGCCCGCGGTGCGTACCCGCACCCGCAGTTGGCCGGGCCCCGCGACGGGCGCGGGCACCTCGGTGAGCCGCAGGACCTCGGGACCGCCGTACTCCTCGATCACCACAGCGCGCATGCGCCACTCCTCATCTCTCGTTCCCGCCCGCTGCCGGGCGGGTCTGCGCCGCCTTGTCACGGCTGATCGCCCAAATGCCCGCCCGGCAGCCGCTATTCCCGCAGCGCGCCCGCACCGTACGGCGCCGGCGCCGCCGCTCAGGCCGAGCCGGCCCGGGCGCCGAAGCGGAGGCCGTCCACCAGCAGCGCGATCATGCGCCCTGTGTGGCCGCTGCCGTCCTCCGGAGCCGGGACGGTGAGGTTGCCGATGGCCCGCAGCAGGTCCCACGGGTCGGTGTCCGCGCGGATGTCGCCGGCGCGCGCCGCGGCGTCGAGCAGTGCCGCAAGGACCGGCTCGAAGCGCTCCCTGAAGTAGGCGGGCAGGCTGTCGTAGGCCGGGTCGCCGGAGTGCAGGGCGGCGCTGAGCCCGCGCTTGGTGGCGATGAAGCCCGCGAACCGCTGCAGCCATCCGATGAGCGCGTCGAGCGGCCCGTACTGCCCGGCGAGGGCGGGCGCGGCGGCCGCGCAGGCGTCGACCTCGTGGCGGAAGACCGCCGCGATGAGGTCGGAGCGCTGCGGGAAGTGCCGG
This sequence comes from Streptomyces sp. NBC_01198, assembly GCF_036010485.1. Taxonomy (NCBI): domain Bacteria; kingdom Bacillati; phylum Actinomycetota; class Actinomycetes; order Kitasatosporales; family Streptomycetaceae; genus Streptomyces; species Streptomyces sp. NBC_01198. Next base: position 183,934 of record NZ_CP108568.1, on the reverse strand, counting down.
TAGAGGGTTCCCGCGCCGACCCCGGCCCTGGCGGTTATCTGCCGTACGGGGGCGTCCACGCCGGCGTCGGCGAAGACCTCGGCGGCCGCGGTGAGCAGGGCGTCGATGCTGCGCTGCGCGTCGGCGCGCACGGGCTGGCGGGGGTGCTCCGCACTGGTCGCCATGTCGTGCACGGGTATCCCTCCTTGCTAAGCGGAACGTCGTTCCGTATCGTGGCTGTCAGTGGAACGCTGTTCCGTTTATCGAGCCTATCGCGGAGCAGCCGGGATCCCCACCGATGAGGAGCACCGTGAAGTACCGCACGCTGGGCCGGACCGGCATCAAGGTCAGCCCCTTCTGCCTGGGCGCGATGATGTTCGGCGCCCAGGGCAACCCCGACCACGACGACTGCGTACGCATCGTGCACAAGGCGCTGGACGCGGGCATCAACTTCGTCGACACCGCCGACGTCTACTCGCAGGGCGAGTCCGAGGAGATCGTCGGCAAGGCACTCAAGGGCCGCCGCGACAACGTCGTGCTGGCCACCAAGGCGCATCTGCCGATGGGGGACGACCCCAACCAGCGCGGCAACTCGCGGCGCTGGCTGGTGCGCGCACTGGACGACTCGCTGCGCCGGTTGCGGACCGACCACGTCGACCTGTTCCAGATCCACCGGCCCGCACCGGACACCGACGTGGAGGAGACCCTCTCCGCCCTCACCGACCTGGTGCGCGCGGGCAAGGTCAGGACGATCGGCTCCTCCACCTTCCCGGCCTCGGACATCGTCGAGGCCCAGTGGGTCGCAGAGCGCCGCGGCCTGCACCGCTTCCGTACCGAGCAGCCGCCGTACTCGATCCTGGACCGCGGCATCGAGACCGAGGTGCTGCCGGTCAGCGAGCGCTACGGCATGGGCACCCTGGTCTGGAGCCCCCTCGCGGGCGGCCTGCTCACCGGGCGCTACCGCAAGGGCCGGCCGGCCGACACCCACCGGGCCGGCTTCGGTTTCGCCCACATGAGCGACGAGCGCAGGCTCGACGCCGTCGAACAGCTCATCCCGCTGGCCCGGGACGCCGGGATGCCGCTGACCCACATGGCGATGGCGTTCGTGATCGCCCACCCCGGGGTCACGTCCGCGATCATCGGTCCGCGCACCATGGCCCACTTCGACGACCTGCTGGCCGGCGCGGAGGTCACCCTCACCGACGACGTGCTGGACGCGATCGACGCGATAGCGCCGCCGGGTTCCGACACCGGCAGGATGGACATGGCCTACACCTCGCCCGCCCTCGCGCAGCCCGCGCTCCGCCGCCGCCCCGCCCCCGACCGCTCCGCGGCCTGACCCGGCCGGACGGCGGCGACCGGACCAGGGGCCACCGCCGTCCGCGGGGCTACCGCCGGGTGCGGACCAGCAGATAGAGGAAGTAGGGCGCCCCGACGACGGCGGTCATGAGCCCGGCGCCGAGCTGCGCCGGGGCGATGACCGTGCGGCCGAGCAGGTCGGCGGCGCAGACCAGCGTCGCGCCGAGCAGCATCGCCGTCGGGGCGACCCGCACGTGCCGCCGCCCGACGAGCGCGCGCGCCGCGTGCGGGGCGACGAGTCCGACGAAGCCGATCGTGCCCGCGGCGGCCACCGCGGTGGCGCTGAGCAGCACGCTCACCGCCAGCAGGCCCAGCCGGGCCGGCGCGAGGCGCAGCCCGAGCAGCCGGGGGGTGTCGTCGTCCAGGCAGACCAGGTCGAGTTCCCGGCGGCGGACCATGGCGAAGCCGGTCCCGACGGCCAGCACGGCCGCGACCGGCAGCACGTCCGGCAGCGTCCGCCCGTAGGTCGAACCGGACAGCCAGGTCAGCGCCTTCGTGGCGTTGAACGGGTCGGTGAGGACGATCAGCAGGCTGATGAGGGCCGTGGTCCCGGCCGAGGCGCCCACGCCGACGAGCACGAGGCGGTTCTGCCGGAAGCCGCCGCGGGCCGCGAGCCCGAAGACCAGGGCCGCGGTGGCCGACGCCCCGGCGAAGGCCGCGCCCGCCACGCTCCACGAACCGGCGGCCGGCACGGTGGTGACGAGCAGTACGGCCCCCAGCCCGGCCCCGCCGGAGACGCCGAGGACACCGGGATCCGCGAGCGGGTTGCGGGTCACGGCCTGCACGAGCGTCCCGGCCAGCGCGAGCGCCGCCCCGGCGAGCAGCGCGGCGAGCACCCGCGGCACCCGGGTGTCGAGGACGAAGGTGACGACATGGTCGCCGCGCCCCTGCGCCCAGTTCACCACGTCGCCGAGCAGCAGCCGGGTGTCGCCGAGCAGCACCGCGGCGGTCACCACGCCGACGAGCACCGCCGTCAGGACGGCGACGGTGACGGCGTACGCCGCCCGGCCTGGGATACGCGACCGGTCGGGTGCGGCGGACGCCCCGGGGTCCTGGGTGCGCAGTGCCATGACGACGAGGAACACCGCGCCGACGGCGCTGGTGATCACCCCGGTCGGCACCGCGACCGCGGACTCGGCGCTCACAACAGCCCGCAGCAGGACGTCGGAGCCGAGCACCAGCGCCGCGCCGACCAGGCCGGCGAAGGGCATGGCCGCCCGCGCCCGGGTGAAGCCGCGCAACCGGCCGGCCAGTGGCCGGCCGAGTGCCGGCGCGCACAGGCCCACGAAGCCGATCGGACCGGCCAGCGACACCGCGGCGGCCGAGAGCAGCGAGGCGAGCACGACGACGGTGACCCGGGTGCCCCGCACCGGCACGCCGAGCCCGCGGGCCGCGTCGTCGCCCAGCGTGAGGGCGTCGACGCGGCCGGCGAGAAGCAGCAGCCCGGCCAGCGCGAGCAGCACGACCGGCGCCATCTGCGCGACGCCGTCGAAGCCGTTCTGGCTGACGCTGCCCTGGCTCCACTGGTAGAGGCCGTTGGTCTGCTCGGGGAAGAGCAGGAGCAGCGCGTCGGTGACCGAGCCCAGTCCCAGCGCGAGTGCGCTGCCGGCCAGTACGAGCCGCACCGTCCCCGTACCCAGCCCGGACAGCCCGAGGACGACGGCCGCCGCCGCGAGGCCGCTGGCGAACGCGACGCCGGAGGAGGCGAGCAGCGGCATGGACGCACCGGTGACGGTGAGCAGTCCCAGCGCGAGATACGAACCGGCGTTCACCGCGAGCGTGTCGGGTGCGGCCAGCACGTTCCGGCTCACCGCCTGCAAGGCGGCGCCCGCGGCGCCGAGGGCGACGCCGACCAGCACGGCGGCGGCCGCCCTCGGCAGCCGCGAGGCGATCACCACGGAGGCGTCGCCCGGGTCGGCGTGGCCGGTGACCGCCTTCCACACCTGGGTCGCGCCGACCGCGGCCGTTCCCTGGGTGATGTCGACGACGGCGAGCGCTGCGACCAGCAGGACCAGCGCCGCCGTCACCGCGGCCGCGCCCGCCGAGGGCGTGGCCACGGACCGGCGTTCGGAAGCGGGCGCGAGCGGTGGTGTGGTGACGGCCATGGCGTTACGTCAGCGCGTCGACGACGGCGTCGGCGTACGCCTCCATCGACACCAGGCCGCCGAACATCCACACGCCGTCGGGCAGCCGGTGGACCTGCCCCGCCTTGACGAACGGCAGCGATTTCCACACGGCGTTCCTGGCGAGGCCGTCGGCGAACGGGTCGCCGTCGACGGCGTTCGCGATGTAGGCGAACCGCACGTCACCGAGCCCGGTGAGGCCCTCGACGTCGGTGGTGGCCAGGCCGTAGTCCTTGTCGCCCTTGACCGTCCAGGCGTTCTTCAGACCGAGCCGCTCGTTGACGGCGCCGATCAGGGAGCCGCCGGTGTACGGGCGGATCGCGACCTGGTTGGACTGGACGTACCCGTCGGCGAAGGCGTAGGCGGCCCCGTCGAGGCCGGCCGCCTTCAGCGCGTTCCGGCTCGCGGTGAGCTTCGCGTCGAAGGCCTGCTCGGCGGCGGTCGCCTTGGCCGCCGTCCCGGTGGCCCGGGCTATCAGGTCGAGGTTCCTCGTCATCAGGCCGATCTGGTCGGCGGCGTCGGCCGACCGCACCTCGAGCACCGGGGCGATCTTCCGCAACTGCGCCACCGCAGAGGCCGTCAGGTCGGTGGTGGCCACGATGAGGTCGGGGTCGAGCGTCGCGATGGTGTCCATGCTGGGCTCGCCGCGGGTGCCGATGTCCTTCGGGGTGTTCTTCAGCGGGGCGGCGGCGTCCCACGCCTGATAGCCCTTCACGTCGGCGACGCCCACCGGGTCGACGCCGAGCGTGACGAGGTCCTCCACGACGTTCCACTCGGTGCCGACCACCCTGGTGGCGGGAGCGTCGAGCCGCACCGCGGTGCCGGCCGCGTCGGTGAGCGTGATCGGGCCGGTTGCGCCGGAGGTGGCCGAGGCCGGGCCTGCGGCGCGGGCGGGGTCGGTGTCGGCGGCCGGGTGGGTCGTTCCGCACGCGGTCAGGGAGAGCGCCGCGACGGTGGCGGCGGCTGCGGCGCCGAGGAGGCGGCCGGCGGGGCGGGGCATGGTGGGAACCGATCTCATGAGGAGGGGTGGAGCCTTTCACTGCGGGTGTGGTGGCGGCCGACCGCGCGGGTGCGCAGCCGGCCGGTCGAGGGGTCGGTGTCGACGTCGATCCGGATGCCGTAGACCTCGGACAGCCGCTGCGGTGTCAGCACGTCCTCGGGCGGCCCGTCGGCGACGATCCGCCCCTGGCTGAGCAGCGCGACCCGGTCGGCGACGGCGGCCGCCTGGTCCAGGTCGTGCAGGACGACGCCGACGGCGATCGCGTGGTCGTCGGCCAGGTCGCGGATCAGGTCGAGGAGTTCGATCTGATAGCGCAGGTCGAGATAGGTGGTCGGTTCGTCCAGGAGCAGCACGCCGGTCTCCTGGGCGAGGCAGCTCGCCAGCCACACCCGCTGCAGCTGCCCGCCGGACAGCTGCTCGACACCGCGTGTGGCGAGGTGCGCCACACCGGTCAGGCCGAGCGCCCGCTCCACCACCGCGGCGCCGCCGGGATCGGGCCTGCCCCAGCGCCCCCGGTGCGGGTAGCGGCCGAACTCCACCACGTCGCGGACGCTGAGCCCGCTCGGCGTGGGCCGGCCCTGCGTCAGGAGCGCGACGTGCCGGGCGAATTCGCGCGGGTCGAGGCCGAAGCCGTCCGTGGCGCCGGCGGTGCCGGCCCCCAGGGTGAGCGTGCCGCTGCGGGCACGCTGCAGCCGGGCGAGCGTACGCAGCAGCGTCGACTTCCCGCTGCCGTTGGGACCCACGAGCGCGGTCACCTCGGCAGGCCGGATCGCGATCGCGGCGTCGTGCACGACGTCGGTGCGGTCGTAGGCCACCGTCACTCCTGTGGCCGACAGTTCATGGCCGCGCTGGCGCGACCGACTGCCGGCTCTCCCACCAGCCATCATGGAAGTGAGGTTAGCCTAACCTAAGTAGCGTGTCTCCCCGGGGGCCGCCGTGCCCGTCCGCCCGTGCCCGGCCGGAGTGCCGGTCAGTGCCGCAGGGAGTAGCGGGAGACGCGGGTCCTGGCGTCCTGCTCGGTCAGGCCGAGCGCGGCGGCGACGGCCGTCCAGGAGGTGGCCTCCGCCTCGACGTTGAGCGCGGCCACCCGGGCGATGTCGTACGTCGTGTGCTCCAGGGCGGCGATCGCCTTCAGTGCGGCCAACGGGGCATCCGCGGCCAGGTTTCCGAGCTCATCCTCCAGCCGGCAAAGGAGCGCGCTCAGGGTGCCGGGCAGCGGCACGGAACGCGCCTCGGTCTCGGAGATGTGGCCCGCCCAGTCGCTTTCCGGCCCCGTGGTGTCGTGCAGGTGCGGGCGGTCCGGGTCGATGTCGTCCCAGTCGAGGGGGAAGCGGGCGGCCCCGCGCCAGCCGCAGGAGCAGGCGGCGCGCAGATCGGTGGCCAGCGGCGCCCGCAGGGTGCCGTCGTAGACCCACCAGTCGCTGGTCCGGTGGCCGCCGCCACCGCTCCCGGTGTCGAAGTACACCGGCCCGGGCTCGCTCCCGTCGGCGAGCACCGCGGCCGGCCGGCCGGTGTGCGAGGCCCCGAACTGTTCCGACTGCCACTCCGTCACTGAACTGCCCTCCGGCCGCCGGTCCTTGACTGTCCTGCCTGGACGGTCACGATGGCGAACGGGTGCGCGGCGGCGCAAGGCGTTCTCCCTCCTTTCACCCCCGAACCGGCGAAAGCGGCGCGTACTGCGGCGTACTACCCGCGCCCCACCCGGCGTTGGCCGCCCGAACGGCCTGCTGCTCCGGCGGGAGGCGACGGCGGGCCTCCAACGACCTGACGCGGGCGGACTGTTCCCCGGTGACCACGTCGCACACCCAGTCCCAGTGCAGGGCGACCAGGTCACCGGGGGAGGGGCAGGCGATCAGTGCCCGACCGCCGGTGGACCAGCGGACCCGCTCGCGGCGCGGCGCGCCGGTCACCATCGCGGCGCCGTCCCACTCCAGCGGCGCCGACTCGACCGTCGCGGTCTCACCGTGGACCTCGTGGACCAGACCGGTCCTGATACGGCACCGGTCGAGCACGCTGAGCGCGGTCGGGTTGCCGGTGGTGCGCAGCAAGCCGGCCCACGGGTAGACGTCGAAGACCTGGAAACTGTGGTGGGCCAGCGCCCCGGCGCCCGCCTCCCGCCAGGTGCCGCCCGGCTGGGTGCGGAACCGGTCCCGCATCCGGTCGAGCAGCGCGGCCGGCGAGGCCCGGTCGAGCAGCTCGTTGCCGATCCAGTACGCCTCCACCACCTGCTCGTCGAGCGGATCGGCGAGCCCGGCGGTCTCGGCGAGGAATTCGAGGTAGCACCACGCCCCCTCGAACTCCCGGGCCCGCAGGCCGATCTCCGCCGCCGCCTCGGTCCGCAGCATGGCCGAGGCGTCGTCGGGGCCGCAGTAGCCGAGCTCGTTGGGCGGGTAGGCGTACCGCGCGAAGAGCAGAGCGCCCTGAGTGCTCACTCAGCAGATCCTCGGGAGTTGTTCGCCGACCGGCAGCCCCACCACCCGGGTGGCGCCCAGGCCGGTCCTGGCGACCACCATGCCCGGGTGCTCCGGCACGCAGGTGCCGATCCGGCGGGCGGCGCGCCCCAGCGGGTGGGCCCGGACGGCCGCAAGCACCTGGTCGGCGGATTCGGCCGGCACGATCGCCAGCAGCTTGCCCTCGTTGGCGACCTGGAGCGGGTCGAGCCCCAGCAGGCTGCACGCGTCGGCCACGGTCTGCGGGATCGGCAACTCCCGCTCGACCAGGTCGATCCCCACCGACGAGGCCCGGGCGATCTCGTTGAGCGACGCCGCGACCCCGCCCCGCGTCGGGTCCCGCAGCACATGCAGGTCCGCGCCCGTCGCGATCATGCCGGCGACGAGGCCGTGCAGCGGCGCGCTGTCGCTCTCGACGGCGGTGCCGAACTCCAGACCCTCCCGGCAGCTCATCACCGCCACCCCGTGCACCCCGATGTCGCCGCTGACGATGACGGCGTCGCCCGGCCGCGCGCGGCGCGGACCGATGTCGACGCCGTCCGGGATCAGCCCGATACCGGAGGTGTTGATGTAGACGCCGTCGCCGCTGGCGCGCTCCACGACCTTGGTGTCGCCGGTCACCAGCCGGACGCCCGCCGCCCGGGCCGCCGCCCCCATCGCCTGGGCGATACTGCCGAGTTCGTCGAGCCGCGTGCCCTCCTGGAGGATGAAGGCGGTCGACAGGAACAGCGGCGTCGCGCCGGACATCGCCAGGTCGTTGACCGTGCCGTTCACCGCGAGGTCGCCGATCGAGCCGCCGGGGAAGAACATCGGCTTGACCACGTAGGAGTCGGTGGAGAAGGCGAGCCGCGCCCCGCCGACGCTGAGGACGGCCGAGTCGCCGAGGTCCGCGGTGGCGGCGTCGGCGTAGGCGGGCAGGAAGAGATGCTCGACCAGTTCCGCCGACATCGCCCCGCCGCCGCCGTGTCCCATCACGACAGCAGGCGTCTCCCGCAGCGGCACCGGACACACCCAGCTGTCGAAGTCGAGCTCGGCGACCGGCAGTTCGGCCGGCCGTGCCACGTCTTTCTGCATCGCGTCGGTCACCGGGCATCGACCATTTCGAGCGGGCGGTAGGTGTGGTAGGCGGCGCACGCGCCCTCGGAGGACACCATGGTGGCGCCCAGCGGATTGCGGGGCGTGCACTCCTTGCCGAAGGCGGCGCATTCGTGCGGCTTGATCAGGCCCTGGAGCACTTCGCCCGACCGGCACAGCGACGACTCGGCGGTACGGATACCGGTGACGCCGAAACGCTGCTCGGCGTCGAAGTCGCGGTATTTCTCGGACAGTTGCCAGCCGCTGCGCGGGATCGTCCCGATCCCGCGCCAGGTCCGGTCGGTCACCTCGAAGACGTCCCGCAGCATCTCCATCGCCGGCAGGTTGCCCTCGTCGCGCACGGCACGCGGATACGCGTTCTCCACCTCGTGCCGCCCCTGCTCCAGTTGCAGCACCGTGCGGCGGATCCCCTCCAGGATGTCCAGCGGCTCGAAACCCGTGACCACGATGGGGACCCGGTACTTCTCCGCCAGCGGCGGGTACTGCGCGGTGCCCATCACGCTGCACACATGGCCGGCGGCGAGGAAGGCCTGCACCCGGCAGGTGGGGGACTCCATGATGGCGGCCATCGCCGGCGGGACCAGGACGTGGGAGACCAGCAGCGAGAAGTTCGCCACGCCCATCCGCCTGGCCTGGTAGACCGTCATGGCGTTGGCGGGCGCGGTGGTCTCGAAGCCGATCCCGAAGAAGACGACCTCCTTGTCGGGATTCTGCCGGGCGAGCTTGAGTGCGTCGAGCGGCGAGTACACCACCCGCACGTCACCGCCCGCGCTCTTGACGGAGAAGAGATCCTGGGTGCTGCCCGGGACCCGCAGCATGTCGCCGAAGGAGCAGAAGATCACCCCGGGGCGGCCGGCGATGGCCAGCGCCCGGTCGATGATCTCCAGCGGCGTCACGCACACCGGGCAGCCGGGGCCGTGGATCATCTCGATGCCGTCGGGCAGGAGTTGGTCGATGCCGTGCCGGATGATCGAGTGCGTCTGGCCGCCGCAGACCTCCATCATCGCCCAGGGCCTGGTGGCGGCCGCGTGGATCTGGTCGAGCAGCTTCTCGGCCAGGCCGGGGTCGCTGAATTCGTCGAGGTATTTCACGAGCCTGCTCCTTCGCGGACGCCGCCCGGGACAGTCGCTGCCCCCGGCACGTCCGACACGTCCTTGTGCTGGGCGGCGATGGCGAACCCGTCGCCGAACTCCTCGGCGAGGATGCCGAGTCTGTCGAAGTTGGCGAGCGTCTCCAGGGCCGACGCCTCGTCGAGCCGCTGGATCGCGAACCCCACGTGGACCACGACGTATTCACCCACCGCGGCGTCGGGGATGTACTGCAGGCACACCTCTTTGCGCACCCCGCCGAAGTCGACGTCCGCCATCACGGTGCCGTCGGCCTCGGTGGTGCTGAGGATGCGCCCGGGAACTGCCAGACACATGGCTTCTCTTCTCTTCGTCTTGCGGTGCTGCTCCGAGGCAGCTCCGCGGTGATGGGCGGGCCCTGCGGGCTGAGGCGTCAGTCCGAGGCCGCGATCAGGAGCTGGCCGAAGGCGATGCCTCCGTCGTTGGGCGGCAGCAGCCTCGGCCGCAGGACGGTGAACTCCCTCGCGTTGAGGGCGTGTTGCGTGGCCTCCAGCAGTACGGCGTTCTGGAACACCCCACCTCCCAGGGCGACCCGCTGCAGGCCGGACCGTGTCCGGCAGTGGTCGGCGAGGTCGGCGACGAGCGCGGCCACGCAGGCGTGGAAGTCCGCGGCGATCCGCTCGGGCGGCACGTTCGCCCGCACGTCGCGCACCACCGCGCGGATCACCGGCGCCGCGTCCGCGACGGCGGGCTCCGCGGCGGCGGGATCCGCGGCGTTCGGATCCGCGGGGGCCCGGACGTCGAACGCGTAGCGGTCGGCGGATCCGGCAGGCGGCGGCCCCGCGGTCCTGGCCAGGCCTTCGAGGCCGACGGCCGCCTCGGCCTCGTAGTCGACCTCCTGGCGTACGCCGATCAGCGCGGCGACCGCGTCGAAGAGCCGCCCCATGCTGGAGGTGGGCACGCAGCCGAATCCGGTGGTGAACTGGTGCAGCAGCACCGCCCGCTCCCAGGGACGGCAGGCCCGCACCGGCAGCAGGTCGTCCTCCAGCGCGACACCGGCGGCCCAGAGGTGCGCCAGCGCCATCCGGTAGGGCCGCAGCACGCTCGCGTCGCCGCCCGCCAGCGGCACGTACCGCAGGTGCGCCGCCCTGCGGAAGGAGCCGTAGCCGGCGAGCAGCGCCTCACCGCCCCAGGCGGCGCCGTCGGTGCCGTGACCGGTGCCGTCGAAGGCGATGCCGATCACCTCCTCGCCGAGGCCGAGCCCGTGCTCGCCCATCACGGAGGCGATGTGCGCGTGGTGGTGCTGGACGGTACGCACCGGGCGCCCCCGCGCGTGGTCGCGCGCCCAGTCGCCCGACCGGTAGCCGGGGTGCGTGTCCGCGACGAGCCGCCGCGGTGCGGCCCCGGTCAGCGCCTCAAGATGGGCCGCGGTCGCGGTGAGCGCCTGCACGGTGGACAGGTCGTCCATGTCGCCGACGTGCTGGCTGACCCAGGCGTAACGGCCCTGCCCGAGGGCGCAGGTGTTCTTCAGGTCCGCCCCGACCGCCAGTGCCGGTGGTACGTCGAAGGGCAGCGCGAGCGGCAGCGGCGCGTATCCGCGCGACCTGCGCACCGGCAGCTCGGCGCCCGCCACGAACCGGCTGACCGAGTCGTCGCACGGTACGTGGATGCGCCGGTCGTGCCGCAGCCAGCCGTCGACCAGCGGCGCCAGCTCCGCCAGCGCCCGCCCGTCCTCGGTCACGATCGGCTCACCCGACAGATTCCCCGACGTCATGACCAGCACGTCGGGGCCCGGCGTGTCGTCCCCGATCCCGAACAGCAGCACGTGCAGCGGCGTGTAGGGCAGCATCACCCCCAGGTCGGGAGCGCCCGGCGCGACGGCGGCGCACACCCCCGCGACGCCGGCCTGCGCCGGATCGGCCTCCCGCCGGGCGAGCAGCACGATCGGGCGGCGGACGCCGGTGAGCAGTTGCTCCTCGTCCTGGGACATCGCCACCAGGCCGCGGGCGACGTCCAGGTCGCGCGCCATCACGGCGAACGGCTTGCCGCCGCGCTGCTTGCGGCGCCGCAGTTCCGCGACGGCGGCCACGTCGCGGGCGTCGCACACCAGGTGGTAGCCGCCGAGGCCCTTGACCGCCAGGATCCGGCCGTCGGCGAGCAGGACGCGGGCGGCGCGCAGCCCGTCCTCGCCGCTCAGCGCGGGAGCGCCGTCCTTGCCGACCAGTTCCAGCTGCGGACCGCAGGCCGGGCAGGCGATGGGCTGGGCGTGGAAGCGGCGGTCGGCGGGGTCCTCGTACTCGCCCCGGCAGGCCTCGCACATGGCGAAGTCCGCCATCGTGGTCGCCGCCCGGTCGTAGGGCGTGCCGGTGACGATGGTGAAACGCGGCCCGCAGTGGGTGCAGGTGATGAACGGGTGGCGGTAGCGGCGGTCCGCCGGGTCGCACATCTCCGCCAGGCACGCCTGGCAGGTGGCGACGTCGGGGGAGACCATCGTGCGCGAACCGCCGGCCGCGGCTTCCCCGCCGGAGGTGTCGATGCTGAATCCGGTGCCGCCCCGCACCTCCTGCTCGGACTCGGTCACCGACTCCACCAGCGCCAGCGGCGGCGGGTCCGTACGCAGCCGCCGGCCGAACTCCGCGACCGCCGGGGCGTCGCCCTCGACCTCGGCGACCACACCGGCCGCGGTGTTCGCCACCCGGCCGGCGAGCGCCAGTTCGCAGGCCGTGACGTAGACGAAGGGCCGGAAGCCGACACCCTGGACGACGCCGTGCACCTCGAAGCGCCGGCGGATCAGGCCCTGCTGCCCGCGCCCCATCATCTCCAGGCCGGACATGGCCTGCGCGGCCTTGGCCCGGTCGATGACCTCCAGCGCGAAACCCATGTGCAGCAGGACCCAGTCGCCGTGGGCCGGCGGCGCCTCCAGCATGCCGATGTTGACCCGGCGCCGCGCTCCCTCGACGTCGACCAGCGCGAGCTGACCGGCGTAACCGTCGACGATCTCCACGACCCGGCCGGGAATGCCCAGGCACATCTCACAGCCTCCCGGGCTTCATGGTGTCGGTCTCGGCGTCGGCCCCGCCGACGCCTCCGGCGCGGCGGTCCAGCCGCGCGAGCAGCGCGTGCACGGACGCGAGCGCCTCGGGCACCGCGGCCGCGACGGCCGGGCTGAGCCCGATCCCCTCCTCGACGCCGGCCGGTACGCAGCCGACGACATACGTGGCGGGCAGCGTGCCGCCCAGCGCCTCCAGGCTGCCGAGCACCGCCACCGGGTCCATCCCGTGCGCGTCGAACTCCCCGGCGCCCAGGTCGGCGGCGCCGACTTCGAGCACGGTGACGGTGCCCGGCGGCCCCTGGCCGGCGCAGGCGTCGACGAGCACCAGCGCCTCGTAGCCGTCGAGGAGGTCGTAGGCCAGGTGCATGCCGCGGATGCCGTAGTCGACGGCCCGGACATGCGGCGGCACGGCGCCGGCCTCGGCGAGGCGCCTGACGACCTCGGGGCCGAAGCCGTCGTCGCCGAGGAAGAGATTGCCGATGCCCGCCACGAGCACGCCCCCGCCCACGCCGGTCACATCGAGCGGATGCGCAGATAGCGGCGGATGTCGGGGATCGACAGCACTCCGACGACCAGTCCCGCGACCGCGCCGGCGGCGGCCAGCCCCGCGGTGATCCTGCCCAGGGTCTTCATGACGGGCTCTCCTCTCGATGGTGCGCTGTGCTGTCCGGGGGCAGCGGTTCCAGCTCGTCGGGGGCGAAGTAGAAGTAGCGGCCGTACCAGTCGTGCATGTCGGCCGCCGGGTCGTCGAGAAGGACCAGCGCGACATGCGTCCCGCCGTCCACGTCGGACAGGACCGCGGTGACGCGGGCCACCTGGCCGGCGAAGAAGATGTCCTGCGCGTCGGCCCGCCGGGACGGATGCACCCGCACCAGGCTGTCCTTGCCGACGACCACCCCGTCGATGACGACGGTGTCGCTCGCCGGATGGACGGCCGCGTCGGCAGCGGGATCCCACCAGGGGGCGCCGCCGGTGTCGAAGGTGGGCGGCTCGATGTCGCGGACGTCCGGTCCGTGCCCGGTTTTCGGCGCGGCCGGGTGCGGGTCGCGCAGCAGGCCGTGCAGCTGTTGCAGGTCCGCGGGCGACATCGCGTCGCAGCGGTCGATGATCTCCCTGGCCCGCGGATCGGTGGCCCGCGCCTCGGCCTTCTCCTGCTCGGTCATGGTCATGATCCGCAGGGTGAGGATCTCGTCGATCTCGGTGGAGTCGAAGAGGGCGCCCGGGCTCTGCTCGGCCACCTCCGGGTGGTCGTAGAGGATGATCGGCGCGCCGAGCACGGTGTCGGTGGTGCCCTTCGCACCCGCGAGCACCGGCCAGCAGCGCCGCTGCCGGCAGCGGGCGGCCGCGTCGGCCCCCTCGGCGGGCGGGTCGAGCAGCGAGACGAACCGGGTGCCGCGGGCCTGGACGATGACGTGCGCGCCGATCAGGGAGGCCCGGATCGCGGCGTCCTTGTCCGCGGCGACGGCCGGGTGCTCGTTGTCCACCGCCACCGACAGCCGCACGAAGCCGCCGTCGGCCTCCGCCGCAGAGCGGATCCGTACCGTCAGCTCCTCGCGGCTCCGCACGATCCGGCCGACCCGGGTGCCCCGCGCGTCGGTGAGCTCCTCGACGTCCGCGCCACCGGGGACGGTGTGCCGCTCGTCGTAGCCCGCCGTCAACTCCCGTACCGGGAGCGCGATCTCCCGCTCCACCGCCTCGTCCCAGCTGAGCACCGACGTGCCGTCCACGGTCAGTGCGGGGACCGCCTGGTGGCTGCCGTCGCCGGCCCGCCGCTGCACCTCGCGGACCTGCAACTGGAGGAACCTCAGGTGGATCGCGACCGTCGCCGGCGCGGTCCCGGGGGCGGCGAGCAGGCACTGCATCGCCATGCCGGGCTCCTCGGCGAAGCTGTCCGGGGCCGCGGCCGGCGGCCCGAGGACGCCGAACTGCCAGCGCGACTGGTTCTTGTGCGAGCTGGCACGGTACGGGTAGAGCAGATAGCCCTCGTAGAGCACCGCGTCGGCGACGGTACGGACATGGCCGAGCCCCACGGGAGCTGCGGCCTCCTCGGCGTCAAGCGCTGTCATACGACCACCTCGCCGCTCCCGGCCAGCAGGGTCCGTACCGTCTCGTCCCAGCTGATCAGCCCGCGCCGGGCGCGGAAGTCGGCCAGGCTGTCGAGCGCGTCCTGATCGAGCCTGATCCAGCCGGAGTTGGGGTAGTGCGAGGCGATCATCTGCCGCCACACCGCGACCGGCATCCCGTAGCGCGCCTCGCAGTCCCACGGCACCTGGCGCACGCCGAATCCCGCGGCGCCCCTGGTGAAGACCGTCCCGGAGAACAGAAAGCTGAGCGGCACCTGCCCGCTGCCCAGCGCGTGCAGGTAGCGCGAGCCCACCACGTCGAAGTCGTAGGTGCACGGCAGCGCGAGGTCGACGTCGCAAGTGCCGCTGAAGCCCTGCACGGTGGTGTGGCACTGCATCCACTGGAACGGCCGCAGGGTGTCGGTCCACCGGTCGTGCTCGCCGAACAGGCCGCGCAGGCCGTCCCGTTCCGCCTCGTCGTAGTGCCGCCGCTGCGGCTCGATCCGGACCTGGCAGCGCAGTACGACCGCGTGCACGCGCTCGCCTGCGTCGTCGGTGATCCGCAGCCGCGCCGTCAACTGCGGTACGGCGGTGTACGGCTCGGCGACGATGTCGAGCACCGAGAAGCCCAGGCCGGTCACGTGACGCCCACCACGGCTGCGGGCCTGCTGCGCTGCCGGACCTGCGCGAAGAAGCCGTCCATCGCCTCGTGCGCCTCCCGGCCGCCGTCGAAGCCGCGCCACAACGTCCGCAGCCGGCCGACGAGTTCGTAACAGGCGTCGATGGGTACCAGATGGCACGAACTGTCCCCGCCGCCAGGCTCCTTGGTACGCCGTACCAGCAGTGCCTCCACGTCCTGGTGCAGCACCGCGAGTTCGGGGTGGGCCTCGACGACCTTGTCCCAGGCGTCCAGCGGGAGTTCGGACTCGGTGGCGCCCGCGGGGCCCGGATAGAAGGCGATGGTGCGCTCCTGGACGGAGTTGCGGAACAGGAAGGCGAGGCCTACCGGGATCTGCAGCTCGTCCCAGGTCCGCTCGTCCAGGGTGAGCCCGTCGAAGGACAGGTAGCGCTCGGGGACGGCCCGGTAGCGCAGTCGCGCGTCCTGGTCGCCGAACAGCAGGTAGCAGGGCCGGCAGGTGCACATCAGCGCCCGGCCGTCCAGGTTCACCACATGCCAGTGCTCGGCCCCGACCGGTTCCGCGCACATCTCGCAGCGCTCGCCCGGCGCGGGCTGCGGCCGCCGCCGGGTGATGCGCAGCAGCGAGGCGGCGGGGGAGGACGGCCGGGCGGGGATGATCATGTCGCCACCGCGGCGGGCACCGCGACCGAGACGACCGGGCCGCCGGCCAGCAGGGGCAGCGGGTCAAGGTGCAGCCCCTCGACGTCCACGCACGCGCCGGCCCGCCGCACGTCGTAGTGCGTACGGCAGCCCGGGCAGCGCAGCAACCCGTCACCCGAGGCGCCGCCCAGCCGCCGGGCGAGGACCGCGCCCGCCATCGGCCCCTCGCACCGGACGCAACCGTCCAGGAAGGCGAAGAGGTCGGAACCGATCCGGCAGGCAAGCACCGGGACGCCGCCGACCTCGAGGCACAGCACAACCCCGGACTCCAGGGCGGCCAGCTCCGGCACCGGTTGCCAGGACGCGCCCGGCTCCTGCGCCGGCGCTCCGGCCTGCCCGGGCGCCGCCTCGTGCAGCCGGGAGAACAGCGCGTCGACCGGCACCAGCGGACCGGGGGCCGCCGCCGCCTCGTCGGCTGCCTCGACCTCGATCGCGGTGACCTCGGGCGCCGCCGCCTCGACCGCGCCCTGCACCGCCAGCTTGAGGGTGGCCGACGAGGACGGGCACCCGTCGCAGGAGCCCAGCAGACGCAGCCGGACGGCGCCCTCGGCGCTGACGCCGAGCAGTTCCACGTCGCCGCCGTGCGAGCCCAGATACGGCCGGACGCTCGCCAGCGCCTGCTCGACCCTGGTCTCCACGCTGTAGGGGTGCAGGCCGTGCACCAGCAGCAGGCTGGCGACCAGGTCGTCGGCGGCCAGCGCGGCCAGCACGCCGTCGTCCAACCGGCCCTGCTCGTACAGCACGTCGAGCAGCCGTTCGAGACCGGCGCCGTAGAAGTCGGTGACCAGCCTGACCAGTTCCTCGCTGCGCTCGCGCGCGACGGCGCCGCCCGACGAACTCGCGGAGATCAGCGTGTCGATCCGCTCGCCGGTCGCGCGCCAGTCCGCCGCGCCGGGACCGGCGGGCCCGGACGGAGCGTCGGCAGGGCCGGGCACGGGACTGCCGGACGGGGCGACCGGCAGGGATCCGGGACGCTCGGCCACCTCACGCACCCGCGGACTGCGTCGGGGAGTGCAGCAGTTCCAGCTTCTTGCCCTCGCCCAGATACATGTGCACACCGCACGGCAGGCACGGGTCGAAGCTGCGTACCGTCCGCATGATGTCGATGCCCTTGAAGTTCTCCCGGTCGTTCTCCTCGAAGATCGGCTGGCCCTGCACCGCGTCCTCGTAGGGCCCCGGGGTGCCGTACGTGTCACGCGGGCTGGCGTTCCACGGGGTCGGCGGGTAGGGGTGGTAGTTGGCGATCTTGCCGTCCCTGATCACCATGTGGTGCGAGAGCACGCCGCGCACGGCCTCGGTGAAGCCGCAGCCGATGCCCTCCTCCGGGACCTCGAACTTCTCCCAGGTCTTCGTGCGGCCCGCCCTGATCTCCGCGAGCGCCTGCTCGGCGAAGTGCAGTGCGCAGGCGGCCGCGTAGGCCTGGAAGTAGGTGCGCGCCCGGTTGCGCTCGATGGTGTTGCTCCACTGCGGGATCCGCCACTCCAGCTCCACCGGGCCCTTGAGCGCGGTCTTCGGCAGGTTGATCTTCACGCTGCTGCCGGTCGCCTGGACGTAGCCGATGTCGACAAGACCGGCCAGCGCCGTGGTCCACAGCCGCGCCAGCGGGCCGCCGCCGGTGTCCAGCGCCAGGTAGTCCTTGCCGTCGAACCAGCGCGGCGACATCACCCAGCTGTACTTGTCGTCCAGGTCCCGCTTCTGCGGCCGCGGGTTGGTGTGCTGGTTCCACGGGTGCCGCCGGTCCACGGGGTTGCCCAGCGGGTCGTGGGTCACGAACATCTCCTGGTCCTCCCAGTCGCCGTAGTACGACGAGCCGAGGAGGATGCGGATGCCCAGGTTGATCTCGACCAGGTCGGTGGTGACCAGCTTCCCGTCGACGACGACACCGGGGGTGACGTACATCTTCCGGCCCCACTCGGTCATGTCCTGGTACTTGAAGTTGCAGTGCTCGGGATCCTGGAAGGAGCCCCAGCAGCCCAGCAGGATCCGCCGGTTGCCGACCTGCTCGTAGCCGGGCAGCGCCTCGTAGAAGAAGTCGAAGAGGTCGTCGTGCATCGGCACGACCTTCTTCATGAACTCGACGTAGCGCTGCAGGCGGGTGATGTAGTCGGTCATGAGCTGGATGGTCGCCACCGTGCCCACGCCGCCCGGGTAGAGCGTGGAGGGGTGCACGTGCCGGCCCTCCATCAGGCAGAACATCTCGCGGGTCATCCGGCTCACCTGGAGCGCCTCGCGGTAGAACTCGCCGGTGAACGGGTTCAGCGACCGCATGATGTCGCCGATGGTCTTGTAGCCGTGCGCCTCGGCGTGCGGCGACGCCGTCCTGTTCGCCTGCTCCAGGACTCCGGGATTCGTCTCCGCGACCATTTTCTCGCAGTAGTCGACCCCGACGAGGTTCTCCTGGAAGATGTTGTGGTCGAACATGTACTCGGCGGCCTCACCGAGATTGACGATCCATTCGCCGATGGCCGGCGGCTTGACGCCGTAAGCCATGTTCTGCGCGTAGCAGGAACAGGTGGCGTGGTTGTCACCGCAGATTCCGCAGATCCGGCTGGTGATGAAGTGCGCGTCCCGCGGGTCCTTGCCCTTCATGAACACCGAATAGCCGCGGAAGATGGAGCTGGTGCTGTGGCACTCGGCCACCACTCGCTGCTTGAAGTCGATCTTCGTGTAGATGCCGAGACTGCCGACGATGCGGGTGATGGGATCCCACGCCATCTCCACCAGTTCGTTCTTGCCGGATTTCCCGCTGCCGCCCTTGTGCTGCGTCGCCGTCATTGCGCCGTCTCGTCCTTCTGTTTGTCGCGAGGAGTGGTCGGGGGAGCGCTGGAATCACCAGGTGCGGGTGGCTCCGGTGGTCAACTCGGTTCCGGGCCTACGCCATTTGGGTTCCCGGTCGAGGGTGTGCGTGGTGATCCCGCGCAGCCGGCGCATCGTCGAGCCGTACAGCCCCACCGCGTTGGTGGAGAGCTTCCCGCCGGGCGGCTCGTCCATGAAGGGCATGAACATGTCGGGGAAGCCGGGCATCGTGCAGCCGATACAGATGCCGCCGACGTTCGGGCAGCCGCCGATGCCGTTCATCCAGCCGCGCTTGGGCACGTTGCACTTCACCGTCGGGCCCCAGCACCCCAGCTTCACGATGCACTTCGGCGAGCCGTACTCGGTGGCGAAGTCGGCCTGCTCGTAGTAGCCCGCGCGGTCGCAGCCCTCGTGCACGGTCTGGCCGAACAGCCAGGTCGGCCGTAGCGCGTCGTCGAGCGGGATCATCGGCGCCTGCTCGGTCGCCATGTAGAGCAGGTAGGTGAGCGTCTCGGAGAGGTTGTCCGGCTGGATCGGGCAGCCCGGCACGCACACGATCGGGATCCCGGCCTTGGACTTCCAGTCCCAGCCCAGGTAGTCGGGCACGCCCATCGCACCGGTCGGGTTGCCCGCCATGGCGTGGATACCGCCGTAGGTGGCGCAGGTGCCGACGGCGACGACCGCGGTGGCCTTGGGCACCAGGCGGTCCAGCCACTCGCTGGTGGTGATCGGCTGATCGGTGGCGGGGTCGTTGCCGAAGCCCGACCAGTAGCCCTCCTCGTGCAGCTTCTCGTTGGGGATCGACCCCTCGACGACCAGCACGAACGGGTCGAGCTCGCCACGGTCGGCCTTGAAGAACCACTGCAGGAAGTCGTCGGCGCCGCCGGTGGGGCCGCACTCGAAATCGATGAGCGGCCAGTGCACGGCGACCTTCGGCAGCCCCGGCAGCGCGCCGAGGGCGATCTCCTCGATACTCGGCTGCGTGGCCGCGGTCAGCGACACCGAGTCGCCGTCGCAGCTGAGGCCGGCATTGATCCACAGCACATGGATCAGGGTGTCTTCCGCGCGTACTGCCTCTTCCGTCGGCATAGCAATGCCACCTTCCGGGATCGCCAATGGCTCCCTTGCCGTCCCGCCGCTGGGCCGACTTTCGAACCGCGAGTGCGGTGCTGTCACATTGCTACCATCTAGACTCGCGCCGAATGCCCTGTCAACACGAGAATTCACCATCCGACTGCGCCGAACGGTGCGGATACCTCCTCGCGCGCAATACGCCGCGAGAGTGAATGTGCAGCTCCGGCGGCTGGTCGCGGGGGGTAAGGAGAAGAGGTCGCGTGCACGAATTGTCCATCACGCAGAGCGTTGTTGACGCGGTATGCGAACGTGCGTCAGGACGGCCGGTGCACGCGGTACGTGTCCGGGTCGGCGCATTGACCGCCGTGGTGCCGGAATCGATGCGATTCTGCTTCACTCTGGTCACCGAGGGGACGGTCGCGGAAGGCGCGCTGCTGGAGATCGACCAGCCGCGGGGAACGGCGTCGTGTCGCGGTTGCGGCGCCGATTTCACGCTGGATGATCTGGTACTGCTGTGCTCCTGCGGGAGCGCCGACGTCGAGGTCACCTCGGGGCGGGAACTGGAGATCGTTTCGATGAGAGTGGGCTGAGGTATGTGCGGGACCTGCGGGTGCGAGGACAGCAGCGGTGGCGGCGCGGGGACCAGGATCGCCGTGCCGCACGACCACACCGGTGCGCCGCACAGCCATGTTCACGACGTCCGCCGGACCGTTCCCGGCCCCCCGGCGGGCGGCGAGACGATCACCCTGGAACAGCGGGTGCTCGCCAAGAACGACGACCTGGCCCGGCGCAACCGCGGCTGGCTGGCGGAGCACGGCATCGTGGCGGTGAACATCATGAGCTCCCCGGGCGCGGGCAAGACGACGCTGCTCGAACGCACCATCAGGCACCTGGCGGGCACGCGCCCGGTCGCGGTCGTCGAGGGCGACCAGGAGACGCTGCTGGACGCCGAGCGCATCAAGCGCGCCGGCTGCGCGGTGGTGCAGGTCAACACCGGCGCGGGGTGCCACCTGGACGCCGGGATGATGCACGGCGCGCTCACCACCCTGGCCCCGGCGCCCGGCACGCTCGTCCTGGTGGAGAACGTCGGCAATCTGGTCTGCCCGGCCCTCTTCGACCTCGGCGAGCAGAGCAAGGTCGTGGTCATCTCGGTGACCGAGGGCACCGACAAGCCGCTGAAGTACCCGTACATGTTCGCGGCCGCCGACCTGGTCGTCATCAACAAGATCGACCTGCTGCCCTACGTCGACTTCGACGTCGACCGCTGCGCGGAGTACGCCCGCTCGGTCAACCCCGGCCTGCACCTGCTGACGGTGTCCGCGACCTCAGGCGAGGGCATGGGTGACTGGTACGACTGGGTGGCCGGGCAGTACCGCTGACGTCCCGTCCGCAGCGAATTCTCTGACCGCCAACCAGCCCTGGCAATGAGACCGTGTCCTATGCGGTGAGGCGGACGAGGCGTTTGTAGCAGCAGAGGGCGGCGGCGAGGCCGAGGAAGGCCAGGTGGTTGCGGGGGTGACGTTCGTAGCGGTGGTTGAGCCGGCGGTATCCGGTGAGCCAGGACATGGTGCGCTCGATGACCCAGCGCGGGCGCCCTCATCGTTCGCTGGACTCGGTGCCCAGGACGTGCATCCTGGAGCCCGGTTTACCCCGGTCCACGGGGCTCGGACCTGTGAGTTCGCCCCCTTTTTTTGCCCTGACGTGGGCGGAGTCCAGGACAGCACGGGACAGGTCGAGCAGGCCTTCGTCGTCGAGCCGGTGCGGGCCATCCAAGGCCGAAGATCACTACGTGCGGATCGTCTTCTCCTGTGAAACAGCGGACCCGCGCTACGTGTGGCTGAACACGGCCATGTTCGTCGGTGAAGGCCGCTTCGAACGCACAATCAACAAGGAGAGAACTAGACATGACCGCGCACAACGAATCCAGGTTCGATTTCTCGGACAGCGTCGTCCTGGTGACCGGAGGCGGCAGCGGGATCGGTCTCGCCACCGCCGATGCATTCGCAAAGGCTGGCGCAACCGTCATCATCACCGGAAGGAATCAGGACAAGCTCGACAGGGCGCTTGCCCAGCTTCCCGAGAACCGTGCGACCGGCGTCCGCACGGATATCGGTGACCCTGCGGACGTGGAAAGGCTCGTCAGTACCGTCATCGACCGGTACGGCCGGCTCGACGTCGTAGTCAGCAACGCCGCAGGTTACGTCAGCGGTGAGATCACCGACGTGAGCACAGCCGACTGGGAGGCGCTGCGGCAGACCAACATCGATGGCTTCTTCCACCTCGCCAAAGCCACGTTGCCTCTGCTGGCGCAGACGGGTGGCTCTTTCACGGCGACCAGTAGCGTCTCGGGCCTGGCCGGCGACTGGAAGGGCGCGGTGTACGACGCCACCAAGGGCGCGGTGTCCCTGTTCGTGCGCGCCCTCGCGCTCGACTGGGGGCCGCGCGGGGTCCGGGTCAATGCTGTTGCGCCCTCCCTGACCAGGACGGGCCCGGTGGCCGGTGTCACCGGCAACGCGGAGCTCGCCGCCAAGTTCGAGGAGCGCGTGGCTCTGGGACGGCTGGGCGAGCCCGAAGACGTGGCCCTTGTGTTCCTCTTCCTGGCCAGCGACGCCGCTCGCTATGTCACGGGGGTCATCCTGCCCGTTGACGGAGGCACCTCTGCCTCCAACGGTCAGGCCCGGGTCTGACAACGCAGATGCGCCGCCTTTCCCCGAGCCCCTGGTGGGCTCGGGGAAAGGCTGTGCGGCGGGGCGGAGCGCTCCGCGCGTGTTGGCTCACCAGGACACGGACGACCGCAAATGAGACAGCCGCGCACCAGTCGTCCAACCAGGCCCTGCTGGATGGGGAGGAGACGGCGATCCTTGGCTGCGTCCACATCGACCCGCCCGAGTGCGCCGGCTCCGACGGAGAAGCCGGCCCTTTCGAGCGACTTCGGTTGATGCGGGGCGGGGGGACGAGTGTCTGTGGAGGGGGTGTGGGGGCGGGTCGGTAGCGTGTGGGCCCCATGCCCCGCTGGTTCGTGCCTCTGACAGGCGCGGCCGACAAGGGCCTGGTTGCCGGCGGGGTATTCTTCCGGCATGGAACATGCGGGACGCTCAGGACGTTTTCCGGGCCATGACAGTGAAAAGGGTCACCGACCTCGAACCGCAGCTGGCTAACTGCCGGGCTTACTGGCTCGGCTGGGGAGCGGCAGACCGCGCCGACGGCGACCTCACCTACTACCGCAGTGGGCTCGGGAACGGTCAGCTCAACGGAGTGCTCCGGCTGCGGGGCAGCGATGAAGGTGAAGTCGGCCGCGCACTCGCCGAGGCAAAGGGCGCTCTGGCCGGCGTGCCCTGGCTCTGGTGGGTGGGACCGGACAGTGCGCCCGGGGTCGCTGACGGGCTTCTTGAGCGGGGCGCTGAAAGCCTCGGCGCGATGCCGGTCATGGCCGTCGCGCTCGATCGGGTCGCCGACGTGACAGGGCCGCCGGAGCTGACGATCGAAACCGTGGAAGGCGCCGAGTCCCTCACCGAATGGGTCCGGGCTTACAGTCCCTCCTTCGCAATGGGGCCGGAACTGGTAGACGATGCGGTGCGCGTGGAAGCGGGGCGTGAGGATGCCTCCCGTATCGTGCGCCTCACCGCGCGTCTTGAGGGACAGGCGGTAGGCACCGCCCTCATGCTCGATGCTCACGGTGTGGCCGGGATCT
Organism: Streptomyces sp. NBC_01198; assembly: GCF_036010485.1. Taxonomy (NCBI): domain Bacteria; kingdom Bacillati; phylum Actinomycetota; class Actinomycetes; order Kitasatosporales; family Streptomycetaceae; genus Streptomyces; species Streptomyces sp. NBC_01198. The sequence goes on along the minus strand of NZ_CP108568.1, from coordinate 160,846 downwards.
ACGTGGTCGCGACGGTCGAGGACTACCGCCGCCGAGGCATCGGCGCGGTGCTCACCGCGGCTGCCTTGAAGACGGGCCGTCAGCGGGGGCTGCACATCGGCACCCTCCAGGCCAGCGGACTGGGCGCATCTGTCTACGCGCGCATGGGGTTTGAGAAAGTCGCCGAGTATCAGCTCTTCCAGCCTCCGGCGCCCTAGCCTCGCGTTTCGTTTGCGGTGGGGTCCGTATCTTGCGCGGGAACGCGAAAGTGCCTTCTGGGCTGGGATGATGAGGTCTGTCCAGGGCTTCTGTCATCACAGCGAGAAGTCACTTTCTGCGTGCAGAGGACCGGGTCGCGTCCCAAACCCGTTGTCTCGGCCGACGGCCGTGGGGTGGTCAGCCACGCCGGGTCCCGTCTGCTGGCCGACCTCGCGGATGTCACCGGCCTGACCGCGGCCTTCACCGACGCGCTGCGCCGCCTACGTCCGCGCGGCACTGGCCATGACCCGGGCAGGATCGGGGTCGATCTGGCGGTGATGCTCGCCGACGGCGGCCAGGCCATCTCCGACCTGGCCCTGCTGCGCGACCAAAGGACGTGTTCGGCCCCGTCGCCTCCTTGAGGATGTTGTCCGAGTCGGCGGCTGAGGCGGCCGGCGACCGGGCCTATGATGGGCGCGAGACGACCGGTGGTTACCGGGGGCAACCCCGGGTCTGAGCGGCGGCGGGGTTGTGGACATGGCGGATGGGACAGCGCTCGGCGATGCGGAGTCCGAGTCGGCAGCCGAGCTGCAGGCGGGCATCCGGACGGACATCCCGCACAGCGCACGGATGTACGACTACTACCTCGGCGGGCGGACGAACTACCGCCCCGACCGCGAGGCCGCGAACGAAGTCGCGACGATCTTCCCCGGCATCTTCCTGAGCGCGGTGGAGAACCGCGACTTCATGCACCGGGCCACCCGCGTGCTGGCCCGCTCCCACGGGATCAGGCAGTGGCTGGACATCGGCAGCGGTATCCCGACCTCGCCGAACCTGCACGAGGTCGCGCAGAGCATCGCCGACGACGCGCGGGTGGTGTACATCGACCACGACCCGATCGTGCTGAACTACGCCCGCGCCCTGCTGCGCAGCACCCCCGCGGGCCGCACCGCCTACGTCCAGGCCGATGTGACACAGCCGGACTCGATCCTGTCCGACCAGACGGTCACCGCCACGCTGGACCTGTCACGGCCTGTCGCGCTGAGCCTGAACGCGCTGCTGCACTTCATCCCCGACGACCGTGACGCGTACGGCATCGTGGCCCGGCTGATGGCCGGGCTGCCGTCGGGCTCCGCGCTGGCGATCAGCCACTGCACGCCGGACTTCGCGCCCGAGGTCTGGGCGGAGGTGGAGGGCGTCTACCGCAGCGCGGGGACCCCGGGCCAGGTCCGTACCCGCGAGGAGGTCGCGCGCTTCTTCGACGGCCTCGACCTCATCGACCCCGGGATCGCCGTCGGCCACCGCTGGCGCCCGGAGGAGTCGACCCGCATCGAGACCCCGCTGGTCACGGACGAGGACGTGAGCCTGTGGGTGGGCGTCGGCATCAAGCCGTAGCCGGCGGCAGGGCGGTCCCCGCGGCCGGCGCGCGAGCGGTCATCGGCGCGTCGGCAGGGCGGCGGCGACCGCCGCACGGATCGGCGCGAGGTCGACGTCCGCGGCGATCGACTCCTTGCCCGGGCGCTCGGTGAGCAGCTGCTCTGTGCCGAACAGCGCCCGCAGGAAGCGCGGGTGGAGGGTGCGCCCGAGGAGGTCGTGCGCGATCCGGGTACGGTCCGCCGCCGGCAGGCCGTACCGCAGCCCGAGGTGGTCGGCGAGCCGCTGGTGCGCCGAGTCGAAGATGGCGTCGTAGTAGCGGGCCGACGCCTCCGGGAGCCGTTCGGCCTCGGTGATGCCCAGCCGGCACATGCGCAGCGTGGGGGCCCACAGCAGCGTCTGCAGGAAGCGGCCGCAGAAGAGCACCACGGCCTCGGTGTCGTCGTCCGCGTACTCGGCGGGCGTCCTGAGCCGGTCGAGGTAGAGCTCGCGCACCAGGTCGACGACGGCCAGGAAGAGCTTGTCCTTGCTCTCGAAGTGCGCGTAGAGGGTCCGCTTCGAGGTCGACGCGCGGGCGGCGAGCGCGTCCATCGAGGCACGCTCGAAGCCCGTTTCGAGGAAGACGTCCTTCGCGGTGTGCAGGATGTGGTCCCGCAGTTCGTCGCCGCGCCTTGCCATGCGCCCTCCCTCTGCAGAGAAGTAAACGGTACGGTAGAGTTTACTTCTGCTCGGTTGTTCGGCTGCTCGGGCACGGATCGGAGAGAGACATGATCGTCGTCACCACACCCACCGGAAGTATCGGGCACCAGGTCCTCGCGCGGGTCATCGAGGCCGGTGCGCCGGTCCGGGTGATCGCCCGTGACCCCTTCCGGCTGTCCCCGGAGGTCCGTGACCGGATCGAGGTGGTGAAGGGGTCGACCGACGACCCGGGCGCCGTCGCCGAGGTCTGCGCCGGGGCCGACAGCGTGCTGTGGGTGCTGCCGCCGGACCCGCACGCAGCGAGCGTCCACGGCCACGCCATCGACTTCACCCGGCCGCTGTGCGACGCGATCGGCGCCCAGGGCGTGCGGCGGGTGGTGGGCGTCTCCAGCCTGGGCCGGGGGAGGGCCAGGAAGGCCGGGCAGGTCTCCGCGGTCCTCGCGATGGACCAGCTGATCGAGAGCACCGGGGTGAACTACCGCTCGCTCGGCATGCCCGGCTTCATGGAGAACCTGCTCTGGCAGGTCGGGCCGATCAGGGACCAGGGCGCGTTCTTCGGCCTGCTGCCCGCCGACCACAAGGGTCCGGCCTGCGCCACCCGCGACGTCGCCGCCACCGCGGCCGCGCTGCTGCTCGACGACTCCTGGACCGGCCAGGACGACATCGCGCTGCCGGGCCCCGAGGACCTGTCTCCCGACGACATGGCCGGGACGATGTCCGAGGTGCTGGGCCGCCCGATCGCCTACCGGCAGATCCCCGCCGAGGCCCACCGGTCGCAGATGCTCGGCCATGGGATGAGCGGCGCGTGGGTCCAGGGACTGCTGGACATGGCGGCCGCGGTCGAGGCGGGCATCTACGGCAGCGCGCCGTCCGGGTCGAGGGTCGCCTGCCCGACGACCTTCCGGGAGTGGTGCCAGGACGTGCTGCGGCCCGTCGTGGCGGCCTGACCTCGCCGGCGGCACCCGCCGGGGCACCGGAAAACCGTTCGAGAACGCGAGCGGGCGACCGGTAGCGTCGCGGCCATGGATGCTCTGACCGACGCCGACCTCCGCGCCAGCTTCGTGAACTGTTCCAAGGGGGAGGCCAAGCGGGTCAGCCTGCCGCGGGACCTGCCGGACCTGCCGTGGGCCGACCTGGACTTCCTGGGATGGCGGGACCCGGGGGCGCCGGACCGGGCCTATCTGGTGAGCCCGGTGGCCGGCGGCGACCCGGTCGGCCTGACCCTGCGGGTCGCCCCCGGCGCCCGGCGGAACCTGCTGCGGAGCAGCCTGTGCGGGCTGTGCCTGACCGGGCACGGCGGCGGCGGTGTCGACCTGCTGGCGGCCCCGCTGGCCGGACCGGCCGGCCGCCAGGGCAACACGGTGGCGCTGTACATGTGCGCGGACCTGGCATGCTCGCTCTACATCCGCGGCAAGAAGACCACCGCGCTGGTGCGGCGCATGGAGGAGACCCTCACCCTCGACGAGCACATCGCCCGCACCCGCCGCAATCTGGACGCCTTCCTGGCCAAGGTCACCGGCACCGCCGCCTGACCCGCCGGTGGACGCGCCGGACCCGGACCCGGCTTCGGCTGCTCCGGGCGTTACGCTCCCGAATGCGCCACGACGACCCTTTCGTCCGCGCGTTCGGGGTGGCCGGTCGGGTGGCGGATGTGCGGGAGGCCGGTAGCCGCAAGGCGGGTCCCGCGGGCGCCCCCGGCGACACGCCCGGGTGATCAATCCCGCGCATCGCACATCCGACAGTTACTGATATGTCCAGATCCTGTAACGCCGTGCGGTTCCCCCTGCCCGCCCGGGCGAAGTCCCGCCACAGTGGTGCTCCTCGGCACCCGCCGGGGCATGCACCACAGGTCACGGCCCTGCCGTCGACGCATGAAGCTCACATGAAAGGGGACTACGTGTCCCGTATTGCCTTCCGCCTCGTCTCGGCCGCCCTCGCCGCCGGAGCGATCGTGGCCGCCGCCGCCCTGCCCGCCTCCGCCGCGGACCACGGCCGGAGCGGCCCGGCGCGCTCGCGGGTCGTCATCGGCGACGTCCACCACGCCGGCCGCGGGTCGGACGTCCGGTCGAACCGCTCGCTGAACGAGGAGTGGGTCACCGTCACCAACAAGGGACGCCACTCGGTCAGGCTCGACCGCTGGACCCTCACCGACGCCGACCACCACGTCTACCGCTTCGGACACGTGAGCCTGCGCGGCCACCAGTCCGTACGGATCCACACCGGCAACGGGCGGAACACCGACCGCGACCTCTACCAGGACCGCCGCGCCTCGGTGTTCGACAAGAGCCGCGACACCGCGACCCTCCGCGACGGCCGCGGGCACGTGGTGGACACCGAGTCGTGGGGTGGCCGGCACCACCGCTGACCCGCGACCGAGCGCCGGCTCCCGGCCGGCCGCCGCGCCCCGCCACCCGATCGGGCGGCGGGGCGCCGGCACGACTGGCCGCCGCCGCCCGGACCTCACTCCTGCTGCCGCCGTGCGAACGCCGCGTAGGCCGTCTCGTCGAAGAGCACGAACCGCACGTCGGCCACCGCGGTCCGGGAGTCGCGTACGGTCTCCAGGGCGATGCGCCCCCCGTCGTCGAGCGGCCACCCGTAGACCCCGGTGGAGACGGCGGGGAAGGCGACCGACACCGCGCCCAGCTCATCTGCGACCCGCAGCGATTCGCGGTAGCAGGAGGCGAGTTGCGCCGAGCGGTCCTCGGTCGCGGACCACACAGGACCCACCGTGTGGATCACCCAGCGCGCGTCCAGGCGTCCCGCGGGAGTGGCCACGGCCTGTCCCACGCCGAGTCCCTTGCCGTAGTGCGAGGCGCGCAGCGCCCGGCAGGCCGCCAGGATCTCCGGACCGCCGCGGCGGTGGATGGCGCCGTCGACCCCGCCGCCGCCGAGGAGCGAGGAATTCGCCGCGTTGACGATGGCGTCGACGCGCTGCTGGGTGATGTCGCCCTGCACGAGCGAGATGGCCGTCATGGTCCCATGCTGACCTACCGCCGTACCGCCAGGCCATTCGACTGATCCCTCCCGGCCGGGTACGCGGGCCCGCTAACGTGTCGGAACCACGCACTCGGGCGCGGGTCGCGGCCCTGCCGGGCAGCGGCGGTGCGAAGGGGGATCGTCGTGCTCAACGAGAAGGACGTTCTTGAGGCCGTCCAGCGCCATCTGGGAACCGGCGGCCCCGTGGCGGCCGACCTGCCGGGCGCAGCCGAGATCACCTGGTACCCCCTGCTCGAAGGCAGCATAGAACGCTGCATCGAGACCCGCGCGGAGAGGCAGGCAGCGGCACGACGGCCCGATCGATCTGGCGGACCGGCCGGTGTACGACACGCTCGCCGCTGTCGCACTCGACCCGCCCAAGTACCCCTACCCGAGCGAGACCAGGAAGCTGGTGCTCCGCGGCTCGGTGGTGGAGAAGCTCTGCGAATGCGGCAACGGACAGGTCGTCTGCTCGCGCTGCGGGGGCCGGGGCGACCTGGACTGCGCGGCGACCGCCCCCTGCGCGACCTGTCACGGCATCAACCCGTGCGCGCGCTGCCACGGCACCGGCCGCGCGAAGGGCGGGACCAGCACCGACATCGCCACGCCCACGGACGAGCGGGTCAACTGCCGCAAGTGCGGTACGGCGAAGACCGCTTGCTCCGGGTGCCACGGGCAGGGCCAGGTGCCCTGCCCGACCTGCGAGGGCAAGGGCAGGCGCGCGTGCCCCGCCTGCCACAGCGAGGGCACCGTGGTGCACAAGAGCTGCGGCGGCACCGGCGGGTCGGTGAGCTGGACCGAGGGCGTCATCACCCGCACCCGCAGGAACGAGGCGATACGGCTGCCTGCTACAGGGCCCGCCCGGCTGGCCAGATGGCGCGCCGGCGAGACCGGCCAGTGGCGCGAGACCACGCTGGCGCACCACGACCCGCTGCCGTCCGACCTGGCGGCCCAGTTCGCGACCCTGCGGACCCGGCTGGCCGAGCAGACCGACGAGATCGCCCGGCGCGCCACCCTGCGGTACCTCCCGCTGGCCCGGGTCCAGGTCCATCAACAGGCGCACCGGATCTACTACGTCTACCCGCGCGACGACACCCTGCAGGTCCGCACCCTGCCCTCCCGGCACCGCGGCGGGCAGATCGCCGCCGGCGTCCTGGGCGGACTCGCACTCCTGATCCTCCTCCTCGTGCTCCTCTGAGACGACTCCGAGACGACTCCGAGACGACTCGCGCTGTCCGGTGATCGCGGAGTCGCGGACGCCCCGGCAGGCGGCGCGACACGCCGCACCGGACGGTTAAGTCCGGGGCTAAATCCGATAGTGTGCCGCCGGGAGGTGGCCTGTTCCGATGCCCACTGAGGAAGAGCTGTTCGCGGCGGTCGACGATCTGCTGGCGGGGGAGCCGGAGCTTCCCGAACCGGCCGAGCGTGCGCGCTTGCGGGAGGCGGCCGGGCTGACCCAGGCCCGGCTCGCGGCGAGGCTGCAAACGACGACGCAGTCGGTGAAGAACTGGGAGAACGGCCGGGCCGAACCCCGCCCCCCGCGCCGCGGCCCGTACATCCGGCTGCTGGAGGGCTGGGCGGAGCGCTATCCCCTCGCCACCGCCGCCGAGCCCGAGGCGTTCACCCCGATCCCCGAGCCGGCCGCGCCGCCGGCCGCCGCCCCCGCCGCGCCCGTGACGCCTAGCGGGCCCGCGCCTGCGCCCGTGGCCACCGCCCCGGCCCCCGCGGCCCGGACGCCGTACCGCACACCGGCGGCGAGGAGGACGGCCCGGCCGGCCGAACCGGCCCCGCAGGACCCGCGCTTCCGGCACGGACCACTGCTGGTCCTGGACGGCGACGGGTCGGCGTACGGCGTCGGCGGGATCGTGCTGGACTGCCCCGCCACCACCGTGCCCGCGCTGGTGGAGTGGACCCTGGCGGAGGCAGGCATCGGATCCGGCCGGCTGCACCGGTTCGGCAAGGACGCCGATCCGCTGGTGGTGCTCACCGAGGCGGCCGCCGTCCGGCTCGGACTGCCCGCCCGCCTGGAGGGCTTCGAGGCGCGACGGGGCCTGCGGCTGCCCGACGACCACAAGGTGGTCCAGCAGATCACCCGCGCCCGCTGGAAGCTCACCCAGCGCGGCTTCGGGCCCTGGCCGCGCGTCTACCGGCCCGCGCAAGGCGGGCAGCGGCAGTGCGTGCAACTCGCCGTCGTGTCCTGGGACGCGCTGGACCCGCGGTCATGGGGCGCAGCCGCGGATCTGCCGGCGCCGGAACTGGCCTACGTCCTCGGTACGTACGCGGCCCGGGTGCTCACCCCGCGCGGCTCCGCGGCCACCTCGGGCCTGGAGCTGATGTCCGCGCTGCGACCGCCGACCCGGCCGGAGCGCGACCAGGACGGCAGCTGGGTCTCGGCACCCAACCCCGGCGCGTTGACCGCCGTACTGGATCCGGCGCCGCCGGAGGCCCCGGCTGAGCACCCCGTCGCACAGGACTGGAAAGCGGCCGGCGGCGGCTTCCTGGACGAGGAGGCGTACCAGTGGGTGCGCCCGATGGAGACCCTGACCGACGAGGAGTGCCTGCTGCCCTGGGCGGTGGGCATCGACATCAACACCGCGTTCCTCGCTGCGGCCAACCGGCTGACGGTGGGTCTGGACGCACCCGTCCACCGCAGCCGGCCGGTGTTCGACAAGAAGATCCCCGGCGCCTGGCGTGTCGACCTCTCGCACGTGGCCGTCGACCCCCGGCTGCCCAGCCCGTTCACCCCGTCCGGCGAGCAGCCGGCCGGACCCGCCTGGTACGCCACCCCGACCGTCGCCTACGCGGTGGAGCTGGGCGCCGAGGTGAGGCCGCTGGAGGCCTTCCTGCGGTTCGACACCGGCGCGTATCTCGACCCCTGGCACGACCGGCTGCGCGAGGCCTATCTCGCCACGATGGCCGACCTCGGCGTGCCGTCCGGCAAGGACGTCGGCGAGCAGGAGTTCCTGGCGGCGATGGAGCACCACAAGCAGGCCGACCCGGGTATGGCCATGGTGCTGTCGGCGATCAAGTCGACGGTGAAGAACGGCATCGGGAAACTCCGCGAGCGCCCGCAGGGCCGCCGCTACGTGGAGGGAGAGCGGTGGCCCGCGCTGGAACGTCCCACGTGGCGGCCGGACATCAGGGCCGCGGTCATCGCCAAGGCGCGCACGAACATGCACCGCAAGATGCTCAAGACCGCTGCCACGACGGGTCGTTATCCGCTCGGAGTGCTGTCGGACTGCGTCGTCTACGCCAGCCCCGGCCGTTCGCCGATGGACTTCCTGCCGCTCACCGACGAGGGGCGGGTGCTCCCTGGCTCCTTCCGGCTCGGTGCCGGGCCCGGGCTGGCGAAAGTGGAGGGCGTGCAGCCCATGATGTGGGCGGTCGAGCTGATGGACCAGGGTCTCAACCCGGCCCGGCACGTCAAGGGCGACGGCCACGACGCCGTCCTGGACGAGGGGGAGTAGAGCGGTGGGGGACATCGACGAGGCGATCGACCGGGCGGGAACGGAGCAGTTCACCCGCAGGCCGCCCAAGACACCGGTGGCGCAGATGCGGCTGCTGCTGAAGGCCGAGAAGGGGTCCACGAGGGCGGTCGCGGCACGCCTGGGCGTCTCCCAGCGCACGGTGGAGCGCTATCTCGCCCGGCAGCGCAAGAACCCCCGGGCCGCCCTGCGGGAGGCGCTGGCCCGCGAGGTGGCCAGGGCGTGGCAGCCCCGCGTCCGCCAGCAGGCCCGCAGACGTGCCGCGACCGCCACCGGCATCACGGTGGAGACCCGCGCGCGCTTCGGCTACACCGCCCCGGTCGGCACCACCGACGACCCCCGCATGCGAAGGCTGACCGTGCACCTCCCGCCGCAGTACGCGGCCCGCCTCTTCGACGCGCAGCAGCAGGGCGCCGGCGACCAGGCGCTGCGCGGGATCGTCGCCGAGGGCCTCCAGGAGATCTACTTCAAGGACAACGGGGCCCGCGCCCAGGGCCTCGAAGTCGACATCACCGACATCGACTACTTCGACGTCTCCTTCTGAGCCCGGCCGTCGCAGCGAGCCGGGCCGCGCGCGGAGCCGCGTCGCCGCGGCGGCGGATCACAGCGGAGGGCGGCGGTGAACCCCCGGGGCGCCACCCGATATCGTTCCCGGATGTCAACGGTGCATCTGCGTCACGCAGTTCGCGCGGTCATCCTCGACGAGGACGACCGCATCCTGCTGTGCCGGTTCGTCTTCGCCAAGCCGGACGGCCCGATGGTCGTCTGGGCGGCCCCTGGCGGCGGCGTCGAAGCCGGCGAATCCCTGCTGACGGCGCTGCGCCGCGAGCTGCGGGAGGAGGTGGGCCTCACCTGCGCCGCGGACCCGCCGCACGTATGGCACCAGGTGGTCCTCGACCCGGGCCACGCGGCCGGTTTCGACGGTGTGATCAACGACTACTTCCTCATACGTACCGCATCCTTCGACCCCCGCGGCGCGCTGTCCGACGACGAGCTCGCGGCCGAGAACGTCACCCGGTTCGAGTGGTGGCGGCCGCAGCACATCATCGGCTACCGGGGTGCCGAGCTGTTCTCGCCCCGCGACCTGGCCGGCGCGCTGGCGACGCTGCTCTCCGGCGGCCCCCCGGAGACCCCGGTGCGCCTCGGCGAGTGAGCGCCGGCCCGATCGGCACGCGGGAAGACCGTCCCGTCCAGGGCGCGGACCCTTACTGGGTGAAGTACAGGGCCAGGTGCCGCGGGTCGGTGGAGCAGACGACGATCCCGGCGTCGGCGACGTCGTCGACCCGGAATCCGGTGGGCTCCATCGCCAGAGTGCACTCTGCGGTCCCCCAGACCACCCGCTGCCCGGTGACGGTGCACAGGTAGGTGTGCGGGTCCTCCGACACGAGCGGCAGGCTCTCGTAGGAGTCCACCTGGAGCAGCAGGACCAGGGGTGAGCCGCACCGCGGGCAGTCCATGCCCGCCGGCATGTCGCTGGAGGCCCAGGACTTGCTGCCGCCGACCTTCCAGCCACCCGTCAGGCTCTCCTGCCAGTAGAGATCCATCAGCTCGCGCGAGTCCTCCAACCGGATGCGGAGCGCGGGCGGAAGCTCCTCCCACCAGGGGTATTCCGCGACCGCCTCGGGGTGCACGGTGCAAGGCATGGGGACCTCGTCCCACTCCGGGTCCCAGCGCTGCCAGGGGTCGGGCTGCACCCCCGGCCCGTGCTCGACGCCTCCGGACCGGCGCCACAGGACCCGGCACTCCTTGCCCTGGAAGGCCGGTTCCGGGAGGTCGTGCGGCTCGGGGCACCACAGGACCTGCACCAGGCCGGTGCCCTCGGGGAAGGCGATCCCGGGGACGTCGGCGGCGTACAGCTGCGCCACGGACACCATCGGCGCCGGATCCTTCCCGCGCCCGTGGTCGCCGTGCGTGCAGTGCGGCCAGGCTTCCTCCGCCGGCCAGAGCATCGGCCCGCCGACATGGCTGTCGCGAACCCCGGGCTCCCCGCGCCGCGGGCGGAGCGCGACGACAGTCCGTGCGAACGCTGACAGCCCCGGCATGACGGCCAGGAGACGCCCCAGACCGCTGCCGGCATCGCCCCCGGAGCCCTGCCCTGTGTCGATCACGCCCGCATTCTCCCAGGCCCGTCCGACATCCCGCCGTCCGGCCGGCGGCACCCGGGTGGCCTCAGCAGTCGTCCTCGACGTAGAGCAGAAGGCGCCCCGACTCCGCGCGGAATTCATGGGCCAGATAGCGACCGGCGGACCCGTCTCCCCCCGGCCCCCGGTACGCGCCCTTGATTCGGATCCAGAGCCCGGGCCGTTCCGCATCCGTCGTGGGACGCGGCACGATGCCCGCCATGTCCCCCCACACCACCGGCGTGCCGGGGTCCTTGACGAGCCGCCGGACGACACGCAGGTCAACCCGCTTGCGGTGGAGCACCCATGAGGTGCCCTGATCGTCGACCAGCGTGACAGGGCCGTCGAGACTGTCCGGATTCGCGGGGAACGACTGCATGCCCGCAGTCTCCATTCGCCAGGCAGCCTGTCGCAACGGTGAATACCGGCTGTCCCGCCGCCGGACCGCCGGCAGGGGCGCGGTTCAGGATGCGGCGACGGAGAGTGTGTGGATGCCGGCGGACGGTGGCCGACCCACTGCCATGCGACCGCGCCGGTCACGGGCAGCGGGCCGGGCCGTGCACGGCCAGGACATGCCCTCGGGCCCCCGCGACGCCCGGAAACCGGCACGGAGAGCACCGGATGCCCGCCCGGAAGATGCGCGTGCCGCCCAGGTGCAGGATGGTTGATGTGGTGGGCGTGTCCTTGGACGAGGCCTCGCCCTCCCGGTCCGGCGCTTTCCGAACTGGCGTCCCGGTCAGTTGGTCCGCCATCCCGCCGAGGCAGCGGTCGACGGCGGGGCAGCGCACGCCTCCACGAGCCTGACCGCACTCTCCCAAAGGGCGATGGCTATGGATTCCAGAACCAGGTCAATTGTTGCCGCAAGCGTCGCGGCCGGATATGTCGTCGGCCGCAACAACAAGGAGAAGCTCGCTCTCGGCCTGCTGTCCCTGGCGACAGGCCGCGCAATGGACCCCATGTCCCTGATCGGCCAGGGGATCAGGAAACTGTCGGAGAGCCCGCAGTTCGAGCGGGTCACCGAATCCCTCACCAGCGCCCTGGAACAGCGGACGCGAATGCTGCTGGAGGCCGACGCCCCCGGGAAGCCCGAGACCCCCGAGGGACCCGCGAAGGAAGCATCCGCCGCCGGCGCGGGCACGGCGGAGACCGGTGCGGAGGGCGACGACGACACCGACGGGGCACGGCAGGAGGCCGGGGATTCCGAGGACGAGGCGGACCAGGACGAGGCGGACCAGGGCGAGGCGGCCGAGGAGAAGCCGGCCGAGGGGAAGCCTGGCGACACCGAGGAAGAAGTGCAGCCCCCGCCGTCCTCCCCGCGCCGGGCTCAGAAGTCCGCGAGCAGCGGAAAGCCTTCCGCCCACGCGGCCGGCGCGAAGAACCCCCCGGCCGCGAAGGCCAAGGCGATGGCCGGGAAGGCGAGGGCCGAGCGGGCCGCGAGGAAGCCGGGACCGAAGAACCCGCCCGCGGCGAAGGCCATGGCCAGGAAGGCGGCCGAGCAGGCGGCCGCCGAGTCGGCCGGGAAGAAGCCCCCGACCCGCGGAAATTAGCCCGGGCGAATGAGGCCTTCAGGTTTCCGGACCCCTTAGCGGTGGCAAGGTGGGGTTCGGGGGATCTCATGGCCGTTCCGGAAGAAGGAGCGTCGTTGCCGCCGTCGACTGCGACGAGCGCGATGACACCGTCGATTTCGCCGCCGCGCCGTCCGCGCTGGGTGCGGGTGCGGCGGGCGGCACGTGCGCACGGAATCCCGGCCGCCGGGGGAGGACTGGTCGGCCTGGGGGCATACGCAGGTCTGGCCGCCCAGATGTCGGGTCCGCAGAGCGCCGCAAGCATCACTCTGGCAGCCTTCAGCTCCCTCGTGGCTGCCGGGACCGTGTACGGCGGCCTGTGGCGGGAAGGCCGGCGTCGGCTGCCCCTCGCGCCCGCCTCGCATCAACCCGCCGCTGCGGTACGGGTGTCCGTGGATCACGCTCCGTACGACCGCATGTGGGCGACGTGGATCGCGGAGTCGGCCGGCCCGGGCATCGACGCCCTGCTGCGATCGGACACCGACCGGCTTCCGCCCGGCCTTCAAGAGCCGGGGTGCTGGACGCTCGTCCTGCTGTCCGCCACCCGCGCCGGGCAACAGCGCACCACCCAGCCCGAGCCCGTATGGGCCGGTACGGACGACCAGTTGGCCGCGTCCCGGACGGTGATCGTACGGGTGGACCGCGACCCGCTCCCCGGCCTGCGCGCGGTCGAGCACCTCATCGACCTCAGCGGCGCCGACGCATCCCGGGCCGGCGAGATCCTGCGGGAGGCACTGCACCGGCTCGGGATAGCGACAGCGACAGCGGCGGAACCACCGGCACCAGGCCACCCGGCCACCCCCGATCCCGGGTCACCGCATCCCGCGCCGTTCCCCGCCGACCGCCCCGTGCTGTGCCGCCTGCCGCCGGCGGACCGGACCTTCGTCGGACGTGACGACCTGCTCGCCCGCATCCACCGGTCGCTGGTGGCGGACACGGCACCGGCGGGCCCCCGCGGTGTCTGCTTATGGGGGCTCGGCGGAGTCGGCAAGACCAGCCTCGCACTGGAATACGCCCACCGGTTCCACCACTACTACGAGACCATCTGGTGGGTCAGAGCGGAGACCGCGGCCGATCTTCGGGCCGACCTCGCCGACCTCGCCGCGGAACTCGGCGTCCGGGGCGACCCCGACATGCCGGTGATGCTCCGCGAGCTGCTCCACGTCCTCGCTCGCTCCCAGGACGTCCTGCTGATCCTCGACAACGCCGAACCCGACGCGCAACTGCGGGAGGTGTGGCCGCACAGCAGCGGCGTCCACCTGCTCATCACCAGCAGGCAACCGGACTGGGCCGACTTGCTGAGAGCACGCGACCGGATGGAAGTACCGCTGCCCAGCGAGTCGGCGGCAACGGACATGCTGCTCGCGGCAAGCGAGGGACCCCCGGCGCGCGAGGCGCGGGCAGCGGCGGCGGCGATCGCCGAACAGCTCGGCCGGCTTCCCCTCGCGCTCTCCCACGTGGCCGCCTACGTGCGCCAGTCGGGAACCACACTGCAGCAGTTCGACGAGTTGCTCGGTACGTCCCGCGCGCGGTTGCTGACCCGGTACCGGCCGGACCCCGCCTCGCATCCGGTCGCGCTGACCTGGGAGCTGTCCCTGCGGCGGAGCGATCAGGAGACGCCAGGGGCGCGGGAGCTGATGAAGTTGTGCGCCACGCTCGCACCCGACGACATCCCGCGCCGGATGCTGCACGAGCACGCGAGCGCCGTCAGCGGAGCGCTGACACCGGTGCTCGGCGACGCTCTGGCCTTCGACGCGGCAGTACGGAGTCTCGTCAAATACTCCCTGGTGAAAGCCGCCCCTGACAGCCTGCAACTGCACCGCCTCGTGCAGGACGCCGTCCTCGCGGATCTCGATGCCGAGGAGGCCGCCGGATGGCTGGCCGACGCGGCCGCTCTGGTGCTCGCCGCGCTGCCCCAGCACGTCGACGATCCCGACCAGTGGCCCGACTGCGACCGGTTGACCACGCACGCGGCCGTCCTGGTGGCGCGGGCGGCGCGGTTGCCGGCCGCCGGGCTCGCCGCCGGCACCTCGCACGCCGTACGCGCCCGCATCTCCGTGCTCGCCCTGCGCTGCGGCGAGTACCAGCTGGAACGGGGCAACTTCTCCACGGCGGACGCACTCTTCCAGACCGCTGTCGACCTCGCCCGGGAGACCTCCGGCGGGTCCAGCGCGTCCTTCATCACCGCGGCGGCCCGGCACGCGCTGGCCCGCTACCGGCTGGCCGACCTTCCCGCGGCGCGCAGCACCGCCGAGTCCGCCGTGGCCGCCTGTTCTGAAGGAACCGACACCGCGGCGCAGATCCTCGCCTTCCACACGCTGTCCCGTGTCCTGGTCGAGTTCTCCGAACTCGACGAGGCCTACCGGCATGCCGAGCACGCCCACCACCTGCTGCGGGACGCACCCGCGTCGACCGTGATGGCGGTGGGCGAAGGGACCCCGATGGTGGAGAGGACGCTGGCCGTCATCCAGTGGCGCCGCGGCGACTACCGGGACGCTGTGCGATGGATACGTTCCGCCGACGCCCACTGGGACGCCGCCGGGGCGCGCAGGCCGCGCTTCGAACCCATGGAGCTCGCCTTCGCCGAACTGCTGGGGGATCAGGACCTGATCCGGGCCGTCGGTGAGCGCGCGGAGCGGTCCATCGACGAGCTGGAACAGCAGGTCGGCCCGGACCATCGCGATCTGGTCGGCAGGAAACAACTGGCAGCGGAGGCAGCCGTTCTGCTCGGGCAGCACGCCAAGGCCCGCCGCCTGCTCCAGGAGTGCGTCGAGGGGCTGCGGCGCAGTCACGGGCCGGAACACCCCAGCACCGCATGGGCGGAGCGCAGCCTGGGAAGCGTGCTGTGCCGTGCGGGGGACCGCGCGGAGGGCCTCTCCCTGCTCCGCCACGCCCTGGCCGTCTACGAGAGCGACTACGGGGCGGCCCACCCCTACGCCGCGGAAGGCATGGCGTCCCTCGGCGCGGCCGAACTGGCCTGCGGGTTGCGGGACGAGGCGGAACGGCACCTGCGCGAGGCCTGGCGGATCAACGAGCTCGCCTACGGGCCGGTCCATCCCAAGCTCGCATTCGTCTTCGACGACCTGGCCGCGCTCCTGGCGGAAGGCGATCCCCGGTCGGCCGAGGCAGCGGCGCTCGCCGCACGCGCAGCCGCGATACGGGCAGACGCATGAGGCCATGGTGGCAGTCGGATCCGGAGCGCACAGCATGAACACCACCGAGTTCACCCGCATGTTCGGATCGGGTCAGATCCGGGCCAGGCTCGACTGGTCCCGCATCACCGAGCCCGACGTGCTGGTCGAACAGGACTTCCACACCTCGGTCGACCGCCTCGCGGAGATGACCACCATGTGGTACGCCGATGCCGAAGGTCGCCCTGTCGACTACGCCGCCCCGAACGCCTCCCCGCTGACCGTCCGGGAGGCCGCCGCGCTCGACATGAGCACCGTCCCCCGGCGTGAGGAAGACCTGAGCCTCTACACCGACCGCGCCGCGCGGAGCCCGGCGCCCGTCCAACTCGTCCTGGCCGCCTACTACCTGTACAGCGGCTCGCATCTCATCCTGGACGGCACCCACCGGGCGGTGGCCGCGATTCGCGCCCGCGCCCCCGCAGCGGTGTTCTCCTTCGTCCTGCGCGGCCCGCTGGACGCCGCCATCCTCCCCGACCTGTCCCACCATCTCGCCGGTGACCCGCTGCGGACCTGACCTCCCTCACGGGCGGCCTCGCCCCTGCTCTCCGGCCCGCCGAAACCCCTGTCCTGGCAGTTCCGTTACAAGTCCCAGAAGCGGAATCGAGGCTACGATTGCCCCACGGTGTCTGCCGATGCGGGGGAGCGGAGGCAGGGGCAACATCTAGTGCGGGCGGTGTTTCCATCATTCCGTCCGCGGGGGTGCCAATGGAGCCATCAGCGGATATGCAACGGCCCGGTCTTCCCGATCTGGCCGGTTTGGAACTGTCGGACATCGACGATCTGCCGCAGGCAGGACTTCGCGCTTCCGTGCGTGCGCTGCTGCTCCGGATGGAAGACGGCCAGGAACCACTCTATTCGTTCAACGCGAACATCTGATCCGGCGCATGACGATCGCCGTGCACGAACTCCCCGCCGCGGAGCTGCTCCAGCTCGCCGCGGGCGAGGGCTCAAGGGAAACCGCTGCGCGCCTGTGCGACGCCGAACGCAGCAAGCACATCCTGCTGCTGCACGCGGTGATCGCCGAGACGGCGCAGCGCTTCCCCGCGGCCCACCGCGAGTTGGAGTTGGCCGCGTCCTGGACGGCCCTGAGCATCGCCCAGTCGTACGCGCCCGACACCGTCGCCCCGGTGCTCGCGATGCCCCAGCTCGGAGCATGGGCCGCCGACTGCCTGCTGCGGCTGGCGCGTTCGGACGGCGACAGCCCCGAGCTGCGCGCCTGCCTGGCAGACGCCGGGGCCTTCGCCGCGATCGCCTGCCTGCGGGCGGGGGTGGACTTCGACCTGCTGGTCGCCTCCTCGGACGGGGTGCCCGCGCTCCCGGTCACCGGAGCGCTGACGCCCGCCGCCGACGGTCCCGCCCGCCGGGCTCCCGCAGCCGTGCGCGGCCCCGTCCGGCTGCGCGGTCACGGCGGGCGGCTCGAACTGGTCACCGCGGACGTCGTGCTGCCCGTCGACCGGCCACGCCCGATCACCCTGACCACCCGTCACGCCGGGCTCACGCTGGATCTCGCCGTCGACTGCTCGACTCCGTCGCTCGACTGCCCCCGTCACCGCCGGGTGGAATCGCTCGACCCGGTGGAAATACGCCGGTGGGCCGAAACCCTCGCCGGGACGTGGCGCATTCTGACCCGCCACCACCGAGCCGACGCCGAGGCGATCTCTCTCGTCGTACGCACGCTGGTGCCGCTGATGCCCGAGGGGAGCGGCTCCAGTGTCGCCGCCACCCTTCCCTCGGCATTCGGCGCGGTCGCCGCGTCGTTACCGCCTGACGACCTGGCGATGGCCGAAACCCTGGTCCATGAGTTGCAGCACCTGAAATTGTGCGCCGTTCTCGAACTGGTCCCGCTGATCGGCGAAGGCGAAGGCGAAGGCGAAGGGGACGGCGCCGGTCCCGGTCCCGGGCCTGTGAGTGACGACTTCTTCTACGCACCCTGGCGCGACGACCCGCGGCCACCGGCAGCGCTGCTGCAGGGGGCCTACGCCTTCCTCGGCGTCACCCGGTTCTGGCGCACCCAGCGCCGGCTGCTGCCCGCCGAGCAGGCCGTCCGCGGCCACGCGGAGTTCGCCCGCCGGCGCGCCGAGACGCTCGGCGTCGCCGAGAACCTGCTCGCCTCCGGACGGCTCACGGCGGAGGGCGCGGGCTTCGTCGGGGAGATGGCCCGGCGGCTGCGTGCCTGGCGCGCCGACGAGGTTCCCGCCGAGGCCCGGCGCCTGGGCCTGAGCGCGTCGTTCGAGCACCGGACGACCTGGGAGGTGAGGCATGTCCTGGTGGACCCGGCGGCGCTCCACGAGCTGGCCGCACGCTGGAACGCGCGTCGCCCGGCGGCTCTCGCCGACCGGTCCTGGCCGCCGTACCGCGTCCGCCCCGCCGACCGGCGCGGCCTGCATCCCCGGAGCAGGCTGCTCACCCTGCGCTATGCCGACCCTGCGCGCTTCCGCGACCTGCTGGGCGCTGAGAACCCGTCAGGTACGGGCGCGCTGGGTCTCGGCCCGGCCGACGCGGCGCTGCTGCGGGACGACCTCCCGGCCGCCGCGGCCGGCTACCTCGACGCCCTGCGGCGCCGCCCGTGCGGACCCGAGGTGTGGTCCGGACTGGCCCTCGCCGTCCGCGGCCGGCGCGACGACCCCGCCGCAGCGTTCCTGAGCCGCCGCGTCCCTCTGGTCAGCGCCGTGCACACCGCCCTGCACACCGCCTCCGGTGAGACCGCCGACCCCCTCGCGCTGGCCGGCTGGCTCGCGCGCGGCGAGTCCGGCGACGTCTGCGGCCGGTACGCGTCCAGCGGCGGCCGATCCCCCGGGAGGACGACATGACCGCCGTCCCGTTCCGCCAGTTCGTCCTGAAGGTGCACAGCCGCTGCAATCTGGCCTGCGACTACTGCTACGTCTACGAGACGGCCGACCAGTCGTGGCGGGACCAGCCGCTCCGGATGAGCGCGGTCACGGTGGACCGTACGGTCGAGCGGATCGCCGAGCACGCCGGGACCCACCGGCTGCCGTCGCTCGCGGTGATCCTGCACGGCGGTGAACCGCTGCTCGCGGGAACGGACTTCCTCACCGAGCTCGTCCACCGGCTGCGGGCGGTCGTGCCCGCCCGGGTGGACGTCAGCATGCAGACCAACGGCGTCCTGCTCACCGAGGAGCGGCTGGCGGCGCTGGCCGGGCTGGGCGTCCGGATCGGGGTCAGCCTGGACGGGGGCGCCCGGGCGACCGACCACCACCGCAAGTTCGCCGACGGGCGCGGCAGCCACCAGCACGTGGAGCGCGCGCTTCGGCTCCTGGAGAAGGATCGCTACCGCGGCGCCTTCGGCGGGATTCTGTGCACGGTGGATCTCGACCACCCGCCCCTCGCCACGTACGAGGCGCTGCTGGCGTACGCGCCGCCCGCCGTCGACTTCCTGCTGCCGCACGGCACCTGGTCGCATCCGCCGCCGGCCCGGGGCGCGGAGACGGCGGGCACCCCCTACGCGGACTGGCTGCTGGCGGTCTTCGACCGCTGGTACGCGAAGGGGGAGACCCGGGTGCGGCTGTTCAGCGAGATCGTCCAGTCGGTGCTGGGGGGGACACCGGCCGTCGAGGGCCTCGGGCTGCGCCCCTCGACCGTGGTCGTGGTGGACACCGACGGGGCCGTCAAGCAGCTCGACTCGCTCACCCTGGCCGGTTCCGGCGCCGCCGATCTCGGCCTGAACGTGGCGGACTCGCCCTTCGACGCCGCGCTCGCGCATCCGCTCACCCGGCTCAGGCAGGGCGGCCTGGACTCCCTCTGCGAGCTCTGCAGGAGCTGCCCGGTCGTACGGACGTGCGGCGGCGGGCTGTTCACCCACCGCTACGACCAGGCCACCGGCTTCGCGAACCCGTCGGTGTACTGCCCCGACCTGCTGCGGATGATCACGGTGATCCGCGACCGGGTGAGGGCCGATCTGCCCGCCGCGGCTCAGTAGGGTTCGATGTCGAGGCTGACCCTCCCGCGCTGCTGCACGATCCTGGCCACGGGATGCTGCGGGGACAGCACCTGCTCGAACCGCAGCACGACCTCGTTCCGCAGTTCCTCGGCTGCCGCCGCGTCGCCAGCGGCCCGCCGGTCGAGGCTGAGGTTGGCGCCCACGGCGAGGGCGTCGGGGTGGTCCGCGCCGAGGACCCGGCAGCTCGCCTCGTAGCAGCGCTCGCCCAGCTCGCGTGCCGCCGTGGTGTCCCCGACCGCCGCGAGGTCGCTGGCGAGGTTGGCGGTGGCCTGCAGGGTCAGCGGGTGCTCCGGGCCGAAGAGCTCCGTCATCGCGCCGACCGCCGTGTCGTCCAGCGCGTAGGCCTCTTCCGGCCGGTTGCGGGATCGGAGCACCACGGCCAGGTTGACCGACGCGGCCCAGGTCATGTCGCCCTTCGGGATGTCGAGGTCGGCGCAGCGCCGCAGCGCCCCGCGGGCCAGTTCTTCGGCCTCCCGCAGCCGGTCGGTGACGCGGAGGTCGTTGATCCTGTTGATCACCGCCCTGAGGTGGTAGCGGTGCTGGTCGCCGAGGAAGTCGGCGTAGCGCTGCACGGCTCGCTCGCTCTGCAGCAGCGCCTCGTCGTACTGCCCCGCCTTGCGCAGTGCGACGGCGAAGCACTTCTGCGCGTTGAGGGCGTCGACGGTCTCGGGCCCGGACCGCAGGGCGAGGGCCTTGACGACGTCCCTGGCCACATCCAGCGACAGGTCGTACTTCCCGCAGGCCCGCAGGTCCGTCGAGAGCGCGTTCTTCGACCTCAGGGTGCGCAGGTCGGTGGGACCGAGGGAGCGCTCGCGCGCGTCGTAGGTGAGCTGGTCCTGCTCCAGCGCTTCGGGGAATCTGCCGAGCCGCCGGTAGTCGGCGCCGAGGTTGTTGCGCACGTTGAGGGTCCGCGGGTGGTCGGGCAGGAAGACGCGCTCGAACAACGGGAGAAGTTTGAGGTCGAGTTCCAGGGCTTCGGTGTACCTGCCGAGGGTGCGCAGGTCACCGCCGTAGCTGTTGGCGCAGATGAGGGTGGTCTCATGGTCGTCGCCGACCGCCCTGGTCAGCCGCTCCAGGGTCTCCTGGTTCAGCTCGTGGGCCTCGGGGAAGCGCCCC
This sequence comes from Streptomyces sp. NBC_01198, assembly GCF_036010485.1. Taxonomy (NCBI): domain Bacteria; kingdom Bacillati; phylum Actinomycetota; class Actinomycetes; order Kitasatosporales; family Streptomycetaceae; genus Streptomyces; species Streptomyces sp. NBC_01198. Next base: position 140,185 of record NZ_CP108568.1, on the reverse strand, counting down.
GACGGCCGCATGGCGATCCCCACCTCGACGCACAGGTGCAGGACCTGCTCGTTGTCGGGCCCCAGCTTGGCGCGCCACAACGCCAGGGCCTCCTCACCGAGCCGCAGGGACTCCTTGTGGCGGCCCCTCAGGTGCAGCCGCCGGACCTGGTCGATGACCAGCTGCCGCAGCTCCGGATTGTCGGTCTCCAGCGCCCCGGCCGGCCTGAGGTGCTGGAGCGAGAGGTCGTACTGGTCGTCGTTGCTCTCCCGGTCGGGATTGTGCGGGTTGGTGGACGCCAGCAGCGCGTGGACGGCCGCGCGGTACTCCTCGCAGTCCTGGAACCGCTCGATCTCCAACTGGCCGCGGGTGACGTGCTGCACCACACGGTGCACGGTGATGACGTCGTGCTTGCCATCGGCCTTCACCAGCGAGTAGCGGTGCAGGCGCCGCAACGCCGTACGGAAGCGGCTGGCGTCGCACAGCACCGCGGCCAGGGCGGCCGGCGCCGCCACCTTGCCGCCACCGCTGAGGAACAGCTCCTCGGCCATCGGCTCCGGCGAGAAGAACGCGAAGAGATGGAACAACTCGACGGCGTCGGACCCCAGATGGCGGCTGGACACGCTCCAGGTGGCCGCCACCGTGTGCGGGTAGTCCATGTCGACCTCCTGGCTGAACAGGGTGTGGGCGTTCTCCCTGAACATCGCGAGGTAGCGCTCGACGGCGATCCCCGTCTCGGCCAGGTAGGCGGCGGCGTGCTCCACGGCGATCGGCAGTTTCCCCAGCGCGGTCGCCAGACGCACGGCGTCGTCGTGGCGGCTGCGCCGGTCGGCGGGGTCAAGCGGAGCACCCTGTTCGGTGCGCTGTGCCAGGTCGGGGACGCGCTTGCCGAGGAATTCGGCGGCCTCCTCCAGCGAGAACGGGGTGACCTCGATCCCCTCGGCCTTGGTGTGGATCCGCCAGTGCTGCTCGCGGGAGGTGATGATCACATGGCCGTACCGCCGGCCCGGGGGGAGATAGCGCTTGACGACGGCGGGCTCGGTGGCGCTGTCGAAGATGAGCAGCCACCGTTCGAACGGTCCGTGGTGCAGCGCGTCGATCACCGTCGGGACGAACTTGTCGGGCGGGTAGTCGTCCGCGTGCGGCAGATCGAGTCGCCTGCCCAGTTTGACGAAGGCGTCCTGGACGCGGTCTTCATCTTCTGAACGTATCCACCAGATGATGTCGTAGTCCTGGGCGTGGCGGTGGGCGAACTCCGCGGCGATCTCGGTCTTGCCCACCCCGCCGAGACCGTAGACAACCTGGGGCGGCCGCCCGGGGGTCTTCTCCGACTCGGCCGCAAGCCGCTGCCGCAGCGTCTCCAGCTCCTCGTCCCGACCGGTGAAGTGCGAATTCCTCGCCGGGATCTCCTCGCCGAAGATCAGAATGCGCGTGAAGTCCTCCACGAGGTCAACTCCCTTGTCGTACCCACGGTGCGCGTGCCGGACGTTCGGCCGGCGAATGCGGAATCCGCATGCCGCCACGGCTTATCTGTAGGGTACGGCGTGATTCGGGTGGAAGCGGGTGGGCTGCGACGCCGGTCGGAAGTTCACTCGATGACCGTGCCGCGGGCCTTCACACGTTCAGGTGTTACCAGAGGAACGTGATTCGTTTTGTGTGAACTCCGCTCCCCGCGTCCGACCGACCGGTATGTTGTGCACCGCCTCGCGGCGGTTTTCCGGCCCGCCCGGGCAGGCCCCCAGGGGCCATTGCCGGACGTCCGGGTACAGAGGCGAGGGTGGCTGAGACTGGTGGCTCGACGAGGCGCGGGGGCCGTCGCCGTGATTGACAGGCCGAGCGACCGGGAAGAACACTGGTGTCCGGGGAATCCGTTGGACGCCTGGTCGGGGGAGATCCCGCCATTCGGCCGGCCACCTGGTGGGAGGCGGCCATGAGTGAGGCGCCCGCGCATTCGCTCGTGAAGAGCCGCGGCATCACAGCCCCGAAGCGGAACAACCTTGCACCCTGGTACGGATTGTCGGTGCCCTATCGGGAACCGGCACCGTCCCCGGTCGGCGAAGCCGCCGATCACCCCCGCACCCCCGACGAACTGCGAATGTCCGCGGAAAGCGCTTATGGCGCCGGTGATTTCGACGCGGCCGGGCATTTCATCCGAGCCGCCGTCACGGCCTACCACGCCGCCCGTGACGAATGGGGAGAGGCGGACGCCCTGGCCGTGCAGGGCTCCCTGGCCCGGACTGCCGGCGACCCCGCCGCCGCCGTGAAGCTCTACCGGCAGGCCCTGTCGCTGTTCAACATCGTCGGCGATCTGACGTCGACCGCCCGTCTCTACCACGCCCTCGCCGAAGTGCGCTTCACCACCGGCGACTACGAGGAATCCGCCGCCGTGCAGCACGAAGGGCTGGCCCTGCTGCCCGACGACCCGGTGATGCTCGAAGGCCTGGGCTACGCCCTCTGGTACGCGGGCCACGAGGCCAACGCCCTCACCTACCTCTCCCGCGCACTGAGCAGCGCGCCCGAGAAGGCGTCGGCACTCCTGGCGCGGGGACAGATTCAGGCCGATCTCGACCGTCCGCGACCGGCCTTGGCGGATCTGGACCGGCTGACCGGTCGCGAGCCGGATCAGCCGGAGTTCCGCGCGGACCTGAGATCCGCGCGCGGGCTGTCCCTCGCCGCGATCGGCCGGACCCCCGAGGCGGAGGCCGAGTTGCGGGCCGCGCTGCTGCTCGCCCCGCAACGGGCGCGCACGCACCTGCGGATCGCCGCGGTGCGGTTGCGCGCGGGCGACACGGTCCGGGCCCGCGCCGCGCTGCGTGCCGCGCTCGGCGCGGCGGACCCGTTGCCGCCGGAACACATCGAGCGGGCACGGCGGATGCTCGGCCGGCTCGCGGAGACACGCGTGTGACACCGGGATCGGGGGAGCGGCGCGCGCTGCTGATCGGCGTGTCCGGATTCGACCCGGACGGCCAGGAGCCGCTGGCCGAGTTGGACTTCGCGGCCGACGCCGTAAGGGATCTGGCGACCGTCCTGGAGGACGGCTTCGGGTTCTCGGTCACCGTCGCCGCGGAGCCGGGACTCAGCACGAAGCGGCTCGGCGCCCTGGTGCGGGAGTCCCTGGAGGCGGCCGGCGGCGACAGCGTCCTGCTGGTCCACCTGCTCACGCACGGCCACGGCAGGGACGGCGCCCTGTACGCCCTCGGCGCCGACGGGATGCCGCACGAGGGCGCCGAGATCGGGGGCTGGCTCGCCGGGCTGCAGCACGTCAAGGACCGGCCGGAGGTCCTGTTCACGCTCGACCTGTGCGAGTCCGGCGCCGTGACCCAGCTGCCGTGGCAGTCGCGTTACGACCGATCGGGCCGCCGCGGATGGGTCATCGCCGCCTGCGAGCCCGACAGGGACGCCTTCAACGGGCACTTCACCATGGCACTCACCGAGGTCCTCGGCGATCTGGCCGCCCGGCGCACCGACGTGACGTCCCGCGCGCCCTACATCCCGCTGGGCACCGTGGCTGACGCGGTTCGCCGCACCACCCTCAAACTGGCCGACGCCCATCGCGTCTACCGGCAGTACGTCACCGCGAGCCGGATCGAGCTCACCGACGAGGCGGTGGTGCTGCCGCTGTTCCGCAATCCCGCCTTCGGCCGGCAGGAGTCGGCGGGCTCCGGAGTTCCCGGCGGCAGGCTGAGCTCCTTCCTCGACGGGGCGGAGCACGGCTCGGATCTGCGGCACTTCGTCGACTCGGTGGCGGGATCCGAGGGACTGCGGGACGAGGCCGGCGGGCTCGTCGGAGGGTTCACCGGCCGGGCCCATGAGCTGCGTCGGCTCTCCCGCTGGCTCGCCGGCGACGGCACGTCGCCGGTGTCCGTGGTCACCGGCAGTCCGGGCGCGGGCAAGTCGGCGCTCGCGGGCCTGCTGGTGTGCGCCGCCCACCGGGATCTGCGCGAGCCCACCAGGGCGGTGTGGGACGACGTCGCGGCGTCCCCGCCCGCGGTGGACCGGCTGGCGGCGGCCCACGCCGGCGGGCGCGGCCTGGAGGCCGTCGCCGGGGAGCTGGGCCGCCAGCTCGGATTCGGCGAGCTGTCCGCCGACCGGCTGCTGGCCGCGCTGCACGCGCCGGACGTGCCGGGGCCGGCCACGCTGGTGATCGACGCGGTCGACGAGGCCGACGACGTGGCGGCCGTGTGCGACTGGGTGATACGCGCGGCGGACGGCAGGACGGTGCGGATTCTGGTCGCGACCCGGCCCTACGAGGAGAGCGGCGGGCTGCGTGATCTCGCCCACGAGGCAGGACACTGCTTCGATCTCGACGCGGTGGAGCCCGCGGTCCTGCTGAGGGATCTGCACGCGTACGTGAGCGGGCTGCTGCTGGGCGTGCCGGAATATCGGGGCCGGCATCAGACGACGGGAGCGTTCGCGGGTTCGCTCGCCGAGACGCTGGTTTCCCACCGGGGCAACGGGTGGGGCGAGTTCCTGGTCGCCGGCCTCTACACGCGTCACTTTCTGGGGTCCTTCGACCCGGACCGCGGAGCCGACGAGGCCGAGCGCCTGGGCGCCGCCGCGCCGCGTACGCTGCCGGAGATCCTCGATCTCGACCTGGCGGGGCCTGCCGCCCACCCGTGGCTGCTGACGGTGCTGACCGCTCTCGCGCACGCCCGCGGCGACGGCATGCCCGCTTCGGTGATCCAGCGGGTGGCCGCGGCCCTGCACCCGGAGCCGGGACCCTCGCTCGCCGACGTCCAGGAGGCCCTGGCGGCAGGGCACACCTACCTGCGCCGCGCCGTCGACGACGACGCGGTGACCGTCCAGCGGCTCTTCCACACCGAACTCGTCCAGCATCTGCGCCGGGAGAAGGACGCCGAGCCGGTCCTCCAGGCCCTGCTCGACGGGCTCGGCCCCGCAGGGCACCGGCAGTGGCCGGCGGCCGAGCCGTACGTCCTGCGCCACAGCCTCGGCCACGCACTCGGGTTGAAGCCCGTCCGCAGGGACGCCGGGGACCCAGGACCGGACGCGGGTGCGGGCGTCGCTGCAGCCGGTGCCGGTGCCGGTGCCGGTGCGATCCTCGGCGACCCGGGGTACCTGCTGTGCGCGGCGGAGTCGGCCTATCTGCCCCATCTCGACGGGTCGCTGCGCCGGGTGGTGACGCGCTGGCACGGTGCCGCCACCTCCGACCGGCGGTTGGGCCTGGGGCTGGCGGCGGCGCTGGAGGGTCGGGACGATCTCGCCCGGAGGGTCGCGCGACTTCCTGGTGAAGAGCCGCTGCCGTGGGCGCCGTTGTGGGCGGGCGGCGCGGACGACGCGGGTGGTGCCGGACCTGTTGTCGGGGTGTTGACCCGCCGCGGGGTGTTGCGGGTGTGGGAGGGGCAGGGGCTGGTGCCGTGCACCGACGGCACCGCTGCCGCGCGTGCCCTGGCCCAGGGCAGGCTCGACGGGCGGCCGGTGCTGGTGGTCGGCACCGGGCAGGGCGGGGTGACCGTCCTCGACCACGCCGAGGCGGTGGCCGGATGGCCGGGGCAGGGCGCCGCGGTCAAGGCGCTCGCGGTCGCCGACCGCGCGGACGGCCCGCTCGTCGTCAGCGGCACCAGCGACGGCGAGGTGACGGTCCGCGAGCTGGCGACCGGCGAGCTCATGGGCCCCGCGGTGCGGCTCGCGGGTCTGGCACCGGGCGCGCTGGCCGCCGTCGCGGACCGCGAGGTGGTGGCGGTGGCGTGCGCGACCGTCGGCGGACGCCTGCAGAGCTGGTATCAGGACGGCAGCCAGACACCCCTGCCCCATTCCTGGTCGACTCCAGCCCCCGCGCTCTCGGTTGCCGTCGGCCACTGTGAGGGGCGGCTGGTCCTCGTGGCGGGGTGCGCCAACGGCGCGGTGGCGGTGTGGGACATGCGCATCCACACCCGTAAGCGGTCACTGGGCGGTGACCACGGCGCGGTGAACGCGGTCGCCCTCGGGAAGCTGCACTCCCGGTGCGTCGTCGTCGCCGGCTGCCAGGACGGGTCGGTGACGGTGTGGGACCTGGCGGGCCTGAAGCAGGTGGGGGAGGCCATCAAGGTCGGCCGGGACCCGGTACGGTCCCTCGCCCTGATCGACGCGCGCGACGGGGAGCTGCACTGCCTGGTCGGCGGTGACGGCCCGACGACGTTGTGGAGCCTCGGCGCGCGGAGCCTGCTGCGGAACTACGGCCAGGACGGTGCCTCCCATGTCGCCCTCGCGGGTCCCGACCCGGCGGGCGCCGCGCCCGTCCGCCCCGCCGCGCTGCCGGTGACCGCCGTCGGTCTGGTGTCGGTGGCGGGAGAACCCGTCGCGGTCTACGGCGACGACAACGGTGCCTGCCACGCTGTGGACGCCCGCACCGGCCGTCCGCGACGGCCGCCGCTGGCCGGCGACGGTGCCGCGGTCGTCGGCGTGGAGGAGATCGTGCTCGGCGGCGCCCCCGTACTGCTGCTGCGCTCGGCGCGGGGCTGCCGCCTCTGGGACGTCGCCTCCGGAGCCCACGCCGACCGGCTGCCGTGGCCCGAGCCTGACCGCCGGCCGGCCGGCCCCGAGCTGCGGACGTCCTTCGTGGGCGGCGCCCTGGTGAGCGTGCACGCCGACCCCGACGGGCAGGTGCGGGTCGGCGAGCACGCCCTGGGCCAACATCGCGGCGCCGTCACCGCGCTGCTGACGACGCGTCTGGCCGGCCGGCCGGTGGCCGTGTCGGGTGGTGTGGACGGCACGGTGCGGGTGTGGGACCTGGAAGGCCGCCGCACGCTGGGCGTGATCGATCTCGGCCGGCCGGTCGTCGCGGTCGCCTCCAGCGGCGACGGGCTGTTGCTGGTGGGTGCGGGAGGGCGGGTGTACGCGCTCGAGCACGTCGCTAGACGGTCCCCGGCGTGAGGAAGGGCAGGATCTCCGCGGCCAGTTCGCGGCAGCGCAGGTACTGCTTCGCCCGGTGCGGGTCGATGAGGTGGATGCTGGTCTCGTGGTCGCGCGTGACGTCGTGGAAACGCCGGGAGATGCCGTGCCGGGGGACGGCCACGGGGTCGCCGCGGTCCGCGACGGTCACCCAGGCGGCGGCTCCGGGTGGCTTCGGTCCGCGGTCCGCCGGCGCCGGTATCAGCCGGTCGAAGACCACGCTGCGCATCGCCAGCGGGCTGCCCAGCGTCACGAAGAGCTCGACGCCGAGGTCGGGCTGGTCGCACAGGGCCTCGTAGGCCACGACGCTGCCCAGGGAGTGCGCGAGCAGCACGCGCGGCTGGTACCGGCGGAGCATCCCGGCGACCCGCTCGCGAGCCTGCGTCCGCGTGTCCGGCGTGTCGGGGTCGAAGTAGGCGGCGAGTTCGCCCACCGTCGCGGTGACGATCCGCAGGGCCTGCCGGCCGTACCGCTCGGTGAACCACTGGGTCATGGAGCGCAGCAGCAGCGTCAGACGCCCCTGCGGCGCGAGCGGCACCGCCTCCGCGCCTTCTTGCGCCAGCCGCACTTCCTCGATCCAGGCGGCGAGGAGTTCCTGCCCGAACGGCGTGAGCCGGGCGGGATCCTCCGCGCCCATGGCCTCACCGCGGAACAGGCAGTCGGCGTAATAGGCGACCGGCACCGGTCCTGGCTCCACCACGTCGCCGCCCACCGCCTGCAGCCCCCGGGCGATCCACTGCTCCCAGTCGGCGCCGATCGCGGCCGTGGCACCGGGCAGATCGCCCCTGGCGGCTTTGAGATACCCGTGGTTCCCGATCCCGTGGACTCCCGCCACCGCGATCCCGGCCATAGCCCGCCCCCCAGCGTCTGCGCGACGGCGCCCGCAGGTCCGGCCCCCGCCCGTCCCTGTCGACGTTAGCAGCGCGCCCCGCAGCCGCGCAGAGCTTCCCGGCCACGGCCGCCGGCCACCACCGCCCCCGGGTCAGTGGAGCGGCACCACCCAGGGGGATGTGGCAGGAGGGAGGCTGAAGGTCCCGTTGCCGGGGAGGAACGGAACGATGGACGGCACGACGGGGAGTCTGCTCGTGGGCGGCGTGTACGGCGTGATCACGGTGGTCCGGTCCGGCGATGGGTGTCCGGCGACCCAGTAGGCGGCCGCGAACAGGCCCACGGCGAAGACGACAAGGATGGCCAGGCCGGAAAACAGTCTGACGCGGCGCTCCTGCGGCGTGCCCCGCGAGTCCAGCAGCGCCTGCAAGCGGGAGGCCCGGCGGATGCCCACGTCGCCCGGTGCGGCCGGCTCGGGGCCGGTGGCCGAACGGGCAGCGGGACGATCGGTGAGGCGCGGGCGGGCGGTCAGGTCGACGCCGAGCCCGGTGAGGCGGTCGCGCAGTTCCTCGACGGCGGCCGGATCGTACGGCGCCGCCCGTATCAGAGCCGGCAGCGGCCCCAGGTCCGGCCCGAACGGGCTCATCGGCTCCATGCCCCCCTGGTGGAGCCAGGACGGCTGCCGGCGCACGTATCCGCCCTGGTGGAGGAGTTGGCCGACCAGGGCGGTGAGGTGGCCGGTCAGCTCGGTGAGGTCCGGGTCCCGTCGCCGCGCGAGACGCCTGGGCCCGCGGTCCACGGCCAGCGCCCGGGCCAGCTGAGGGGCCTGTCCATCGCGCAGCAGGTCAAGCACGGTGCCGGTGCCCGGGTCCGGCCTGCCCGAGCGGCCGGCGGCCGCCGCCAGCAGACGGTCGGCGGCGGCCGCCGCGACGATCTCCGCCACCCGCTGTCGCCAGTCGTGGAGCGGCAGCCGCTCGACCGGGGTGTCCGGCGCGCCGACAGCGGCGACCCGTTGGAGCCGGCCGGCCGGCGCCGCCCAGTCCACCAGGAGGCCGATCGCCGGCGGACCCGGCGCGTCCGTCCGCTCGGGGACCGCACCGAGCGCCGCGATACGCGCGGCCAGCGGCGGATGGGTGTCCCGTACCGAGCGGCGAGGCTCCGGCAGGGACATCCTCAGCTGGTCGAAGCGGGCGCCGTAGCCGGGATCGCCGAGCATGGCGGCGAAGACGGCGAAGACGTCGGCGGGCGCGATCCCCCGGTGGTGGCCGGGGCGTACCCAGTTCACGACCAGGTCCTCCCAGGCGTGGGACGTGGCGCTCAGCGCCCGGAAGGCGTCCGCCGTGGTGCGGCGGGCCTGCGCGCCGGCCGCGTCGATCTCCCCCCGGGCCGACGGCCCGCCGCGTCGCACCGTCAGCACGGCCAGCGCGTGGACCGCCCTGGCGTCGGCGGCCCGTTCCTGCTGGCGCGCCATCGCCAGCGTCACCAGGTCGAAGCACAGGGTGTAACCCGCGAAGACCTTGCGCACCACCCAGGCGAAGGTGCGCGTGTAGCTGCTGGCCCGGCCGAGCAGTTCGAGTTTCGCCGTGAGCTGGTGCAGGGACTGGCTGCCGCGGTGCACCACGGCGGCCAGCCTGGTGTCGAGTGCCGCGTAATGGCCGAGTTCGTGGCCGAGGACCGCGCGCAGTTCGTCCTCGGTCATCCCGAGCAGGAGGGGGAGTCCCAGATACAGGCGGCGGCGTCCGGCGACCAGGCCGAGCAGCCAGGACTCCTCGGTCACCGCGGCGTTCACCTCGGCCGTGAGGTGGATCTCGCTCGGCGCCTCGGTACCGAGCGTCCTGGCCAGTTCATCGGTCAGCCGCCACAGCCGTGGCGCGTCCTGCTCGCTGAGGGCGACCGACTCCGCCAGGGTGAACGACGGCCGGCTCACGGTCGCCAGCCCCCAGAAGACGGCTCCGACAGCGGGCACCGAGGCGAGGATCGCGACCGGGTTCGTGGTGGAACCCGCCTCGTCGCGCGTCTGGTGGACGAGGAATTCGAAAACCACCAGCGTGTCGAGTGCGGCCAGCACGAGCGCCAGAACGTAGATGCCGATGAGGAGCCCGACCGCGATCAGCGTCCTCGCGGCGATCAGCGCGCGCCTCACCGCGTCCCCCCTTCCATGGCGTCGTTGACCAGCGCTCCGAGGCGCCGTCGGGTCCGGTCGTCGTGCGCGAAGCAGCGTGTGAGCCAGTCCTGGCTCTGGCGCAGCCGCTCCCGCAGCAGGGGGTCGAGCAGCGCTCGCCGGTCGATCCGGGTGGAGGCCGCCGTCCCCTGCAGGTGCCGGTCCGCTGCGGCGGCCGGGCCGGCGGCGTCGGTGACCGGGCCGCCCAGCAGCTTGCGCAGCGTCCGGCGCGCCCGGCGGAGGTACGCGGTCGCCACGCCGCGCGGCACGGCGAGTTCCCGGGCGATCTCGTCCTCCGCCAGCCCCTGGACGAAGGCCATCTCGGTGACCACGCGCTGTCCGCGGGGCAGCCGGGTGACGGCGTCGAGAGTCCGCAGTGCCGCACCGGTCTCGGCGGCCGTCGCGTCGCGCGGCGGCGTGAAGCGCAGGTCGGTTGGCCCTCCCGACCGCCACCGCCGGCCGGTCTGCCAGGCGGCCTTGTCCAGCGCCCGGTAGAAGCCGGTCTCGGCGGAGGCGGCCGGCCGGCGCCCTCCCCGCGCGTACACCTCGGTGACCAAGGCTTCGGCCTGCCGCAGGTCGGCGGTGGTCATGACGGCCTTGGCCAGGCCGCGCGCGAAGGTGCGCGTGAAGAGCTCGTCGAAGGGGTCCGCCAACGCGCCTGCCGGGGCCAGGTCCAGTGCCACCGCGTCCTGCGGCCTGGGGGCCGGGCGGGCGGGCCCCGGCAGATCGGGGGCGGCGCCTTCGTAACTGAGCAGCGGCGCGGTGGTGTCGGCCGCGGCCAGGTAGCGGGCGCACCTGGCGAGGGCACCGGCCAGAGCGGGGTCGGCCGCTTTCGCCGGGACGGCCACCCCCGGGTCCGGTTCCGCCAGGCGGGTCAGCCTCATCCCTTCGACCAGGATGCGCAGGCCATCGGTGCAGACCGGCAGGTCCCGCTGTGCGGCGGCGACGAAGGCCGCGCGCGCTGCGACCGCTGACGGGCTCTCGGCTCCGGTACGCATCCGCTCCAGGCGGTGCCACGCCGCCAGCACGGCGCCGTCCGGCGTGTCCGCGGTCCGGTCCAGGACCTCTGGCGGCCAGGCGGCCGGGTCACGCCGGGTGCGGACCAGGTGGTATCCGAGGGCCGCCGCCTGCGACCAGGTGCGCGGCGGGTCGATCAGGTCCGCGACCATCGCGGCCTGCCGGGCCGCCCCGGTGGCGAGATAGCCGAGCAGGGCCCGCGCGACCGGATCGGCCGACGCGTCGGTGCCGAGCACGCCGGCCACCAGCCGGACCGGTCCGGGCGCCGCCGGGCGGAGGGTCGCCGCCGCCGTCCGGCCGCGGGGGAGGTGGAGCAGTTGCCAGGGGGCGCGGGAGCTGCCGAACTGGAGGGCGCACGGCACCGGCGGCAGGTCCTCCACGATCACCCGGGCGCCCTCCGGGGAGCTTCCGACCGACATCCGCGGCGGGGAGGTCCGCCAGCCGCCCGGTTGACGGGCCCACAGCCGCAGCCAGACGTCCTCGTAGCGGGGGTCGTCCAGGCGGCCGAACGCGGAGGTGTGCGCGGGGAGCAGGAGCACGGTCGCCTCCAACCACGGCTGGGGGGCGCTGCCTTCCAGGGTGAGCCGGCACTCGCGCCAGTGCCCGGGGTCGTCGGTCACCCGGGTGTATCCGCCGCCCAAGGTCAGGCCGGACGGCAGGACCGCGTGTACGGCGTAGTCACCCGGTGGCAGCGCGATCGGGCACGGCCGCCCGGCCGTGACCAGACGGCTGGTGACCAGTCGCTGGCGGTCGTCGAGGACGTCCGCGCAGACGGGTGTCCCCACCGCCCAGGCGTCCTGTGCGTCGAGCAGGACGGTCAGACCCGTCGTCGGCGCTCCCGCCTGCCCCGGCGGCCGGACCGCACCCGGTTCCGTGCCCGCGCCCGGTGTCACCTCGCCACCTCCATGCTCGCCCGGGAGTGCGGCGGCAGGACGCTGTGCGGCCGTGACACCTCGGCAGCGGGGGACTTGGCCCGCAGCAGGTAGACGCCGGCCCGCACCCGCATCCGCCACTCCTGCCCTGCAGGCAGGTCCGCCGTGGCGGCGGCCTGCCGTGGCTCGCCGCAGTCCACCGGTGGCAGGTCCTCCGGGTGGTGCGGCGCGCAGCTCAGGCGGGTCCGCGCGGCCGGGCCGGCCGGGTGGCAGCGGACGGTCAGGGACGCGGCGGGCGCCTCGTCGAGCCGGCGCAGCACGGTGTCGCCGAGGCTGTTGGACTCGACCCCGCGCGGGAGCGAGGAGACGTCCAGCTCCTCCCTGAGCAGGGTGTCGACGGATCTGCGGACACCCTCCATCCGGACCACCCAGCGCCCGGCGTCATCCGTGGTGGCCGCCTCCCCGTCGAGCGCGCGGATCACCGCCCGGGTCAGCTGGGAGACCTCCCCACGGCGACCGCCGGTCTCCTCGAACGCGGGCAGCCGCAGCGTCAACTCGTGCGTGCACACGCGGGGGGCGAAAACCTCGGGCCGGGCCAGCGGGGCGACCGGTCCGGGACGCAGGTCGAAGCAGTCCGTCCGGCAGGCGTCGATGATCAGGCACTGGGTGCGCGGCCCGCGCTGCTGGAGGGCAAGACGCGTCTCGTCGAAGTCGAACGCCTGGGCGAAGGGGGTCGCCCCGAAGCGGTTGAAGTCGCCGGCCAGCAGCAGCTGGCTCTCGGCCTGGAGGCCGTGGCCGCAGAAGTAGAGGACGGCGACGTTCTCCGGATGCGTGGCGCAGCGTGCCAGCCAGGCCGCGAAGGCCTCGCGAATACGGTCGATGGTCGGCTCGCGGGGTGCAGGTTCCGGCAGTCCGGGCGGGACGTCACCGTCGGGGCTGGAGATCAGCAGGTCCACGCTGCCCGCCGGTACGTTCCAGCGTGCCGTGCCGCCGTCCACCAGCAGCCGGGCGAAGGCGAGTGCCGACCGGGGTGGGGACGTCAGTTGCCGCATGCCGTCGAAGGTGAACGCCTCGCGCGGGTCGGCGAGCGGGCCGCCGGGCAGGTACGGATAGCTGCCGACGCCGATCACCAGCGCGTGCATGGCGGGTTCGTCGCGGCGCGCGTCGTGGAAGAGCTCCGTCATGCCTCGTGCTCCGCGGCCGGCGCAGCCGGGTGCAGGGGAGCGGGTGCGACCACGCGGTGCGCGGCCGGGCCGTTGCCCAGCCGTCCGGCGAGCAGGTGGTGGAAGCTGGGCGTGAGGAGATACCCGGAGTGCGCGCCGAGCAGCCCCCGACCGGTGGAGTAACGGTAGTCCTCGGCGCCGGCGAAGATGCCCGCGGTCACGAAGGCCAGGACGTCGTCGGGATCGAAGACGTTGATCCAGCGCCCGACACCGGCCAGGGCGGGCACCCGTTCCACGGCGGGGTCCAGCGGGGGTGCGACGGCGGGGAAGAGGTCCAGCTCGGCGAAGAGGCCGACCTGCGAGCCGACGGTCACCAGCGCGTCGCACTCCAGGTCGGGGCGCAGGTGGGAGAGGAGGTCGTAGACGATGTTCCCGCCCATGCTGTGCGCGACGACGACCAGCCGCGGATCCGCCTCGGTACGCGACCGGGCACCCTCCTCGACGGCCCCGGCGACGGCGCGGGCGATCGCGCCGTCGGCGCCGTGCTGCTCGCGCTGCCGGAGGTAGGCGAGCACGTCGCCGAGGAAGACGGACACCGAGCGGTGCGTACGGGAGCGGGCGACCGACAGCGTCGCGGTCGTCGCGGCCCGAGGCACGGCGGAGGCGATCCGGGCCAGCCCTTCCCGCAGCCGCCCCACCGCGGCTCGCCGGCGGGACGGCCCGAACGCCTCCACGGCTGCCGGGCCTGCGTGTTCGGGCGCCGTGTCGCGGCCCTCGACCAGGTGCGCGAGCAGTGCGGCGAGGAAGTCCCGGTCGTCGCGGACCTGCGCCAGCCAGGCGGGCTGCGGCTGCCGCTCGGCGTAGTCGGCCGCTTCCGCGGCGAGCCTGGCCAGTTCCGGTGCCTGCGCCCCGGAGTCCGACTGACCGGCCGCTTCCCACAGCAGGTCGACCGCGGCGGCCAGGGACTCGCGCGCGAGCGCGGTCAACGGTGCGGCACCCACCTCACCGCCGCGCGCCGGCAGGAAGCCGAGGAGGTCCTGCATCGTGTCCGGGTCGGCGGTACCGAACCGCTCCTCACCCGCACCCGGTAACGACGCGTGGTTCCAGCCGAATCGCGCCGCGGCGTCCCCCCAGTAGGCGTCCACGATCCCGAGCCCACCCGGCGGGACGCCCCACGCGGGTGCCAGGAACGCCTCCCAGAGCGCGGCGCGCCGTAACGCCGCCCGCTCGTACGCCGCGGACCGCCGCGTCGCCACTCCGTGAACGAAGACAACAGGCATGTCCCACCCCCCAGCTACTCCCACCCCGGCCCGACCGATCCCCGTCGGCCGGGTGACAACAAGCCGGGGAGCGCCCCGCACTTCCGCACGGGTCACGCCGCCGGCTCTGCGCCGAATCTACAAAACTGCCGATCTCCGCGTGCGGTTTCACCGAAATCCACCCAGGAACGGCAAATCTCACCCGAGACGTCGGCCGAGACCGCCGGAGGACCGTACGCTGCCGGTCCGCCTACTGGTGGGCGAGACACGCCTCGGCGACGGCGGCGTCCTCGGAGATCAGGCCGCCCGAGGCCCCCACCCCACCGACGATGCGGCCGTCCGCGCCGACGATGGGCAGGCCGCCGCTGAAGGAGACCAGCCCGCCGTTGGTGATCTCGATGTTGTACAGGTCGCCGCCCGGCTGTGACAGTTCGCCGATCGCCGCGGACGGCATCTTGAACAGCACGGCGGTCCGCGCCTTCTTGACCGCGATGTCGACGGAGCCGAGCCAGGCGTCTTCCATCCGCGAGAAGTGCAGCAGATGGCCCCCGGCATCCACGATGGCGACGTTCATGGCCACGCCCATTTCGGTGGCTTTGGCGATACCGGCGGCCGTGCGGTCCATCGCCTCCTGCAGCGTCAGGGTCGTCACTTCCACGGTCCTTTCGTCGTTCGGGATGCGCCGGCCGCGAAGAATATGTATGGCGCGCGGATTATCGCCGGGAGCGGCACCCCCACCGGCGGAAGGGTCCGTACAAAAAGGCGGCGCAGACGAGCATATGAGCCCCATCGCAGAATCGCCGGGAGGACACGACTCGCCGGCCGTGTCGCGTCGGGTATCCGGAGCAGCCCGGCCGTCGCCCGTACGGAGGCCGTCGCCCGAGCCGATGGCGGACTTCGCCGCGGGTCACCGCAAAGGGGGCAGCGGCTCCTCGTCGAGGGACTCGTCGGGATCCGGCTGCACGGGATTCCACCGGTACTGCAGGTCGTCGTTCTTCTGCAGGACCCCTGCCTTGACCATGCTTTCGAGCATCTCGTCCAGCATGATGCCGAGCGGAAAACCGTCGATCCAGAACGCTCCCTTCATGGACCCGAAACTCCGTTCCTGCGGTACCGCCCCGATGAATCTGCCGAGCCGATATCCCGCCACGTCGAAGTCCGTCCACTCGGCAAGAATCTCCGGCAGTCGTGCCTCTTCCATCGCGATGCCTTTCGTACTCACGCATGTGCCTGTCCATCTGCCGGCCGGGTGGGGCAGCGCCGTCGCAGTCGCGTTGCCGGCCGGGGCCGCCGCCTGACCGGCCGGAGACGAACCGACCTCGGGGCGGGCCGGGGAGCTCACGTAGGCTAACCGTTTCATCCGACGTCGCGACGAGGTCAGCCCCCATGCACAGCAGCACCAGGATCCGCCTGATCGAGCCCGCCGACGCCGCCACGATCGCCGCGCATCGGGTGCGGGACGTCGAGGCCTTCCGGCCGTGGGAACCGGCCCATCCGGCCGACTTCTTCACCCCGGAGGGCCAGGCCGCGCGGATCGACGGCCTGCTGGCCGGGCACCGGGCCGGCGCGGTCTGGCCGGGTGTGGTCCTCGCCGACGACCAGGTGATCGGGCAGGTCACCGTCGGAGGCATCCTGCCCCAGCCGCACCTGCGCCGCGGCTCCGTCGGCTACTGGATCGCGAGCGTCGCCCAGAACCAGGGGCACGCGGGGCGCGCCGTCGGGCTGCTGCTCCAGGTGATGACGGACGAACTCGGCCTGCACCGGGCCGAAGCGTCCACCAACCTGGAGAATCTGCCCTCACAGCGGGTGCTGCGCCGCAACGGCTTCGCCCCGTACGGCGTCGCGCACTCCTCGATCTTCCTCGACGGGAGCTGGCGGGACGGGCTGCTGTGGGAGCGGATCCTCGGCGGCTGAGAGCTGTCACGGAGCCCGTCGGCGGCCGCGTCACCGCGAGCTGGGCGCCGGCGCGGGGGGTAGGCGCGCCGGACGAGGGAAGTCGTCCGGGCAGGGAGCAGGCCGCTCCCAGGTGTCCACGTGCCTGACGGAAGAGGAACCGCCGATGAGCTCGCAGATCTGGGTGGTGACGGGTGCCGTCGTCCTCATGGCAGTGGCGGCAGCCGTGGTGGTGGCATGGCGGCGAATCCGCCAGGGGTCCACGCCCTCCACCGCCCCGGCTCGTGGCAGTGGCCCTCGGCGTGGCGAGGTGTGGTGGGCCGAGGTCCCCTACGAGGACGTCGTCGGGGCGAAGGACCGCCCGTGCCTGGTCATATCGGTGCGGGGCCGGAAGGCGAGGGTCGCGAAGATCACCTCCCGCTTCCACGAGGAACTCCCCGGGGTCGTCGCGCTTCCGGTCGGCACCGTCGACGACGCCGAGGGCCGGCGGAGCTACCTGGAGACCAACGAGCTGCGCACCGTCTCGCTCTCGGCTTTCCGGCGTCGCGCGGGCAGCCTCGACGCGCGCACGATGAAGGGCCTGGGCCTGCGCTGACGCCGCCTCGGACGCCCGGGCACGCGCCGCCCGCGAGAAGCGGGACCGTCTCACAGTGCCTCGGCGAGGAAGTCCAGCCGGCGCAACTGCTGGAAGCCTTCGCCGCCCTCGTGCCCGTTGAACTCCCACAGCCTCATCTCCGCGGGGCCGGCGTAGGCGTTGTAGGCCGCGTACGCCGTCGACGGCGGGCATATCGGGTCCATCAGCGCGGCGCTGAAGAGCGCCGGAACCGATGCCCGCCGCGCGAAGAACACCCCGTCGACGTAGGACAGCGTCCGCATGACCTGGTCGACGAGGTCGCGCCGAGCGCGCAGAAAGCCCACCACCTCAAGGTAGGGGCCCTCGGTGGCGAGCTCGCACCCGCGCCGAATGTCGCACAGGTAGGGCACGTCGGCGATCAGGCAGCGCACGGGAGCGCCGAGCCCGGTCGCCGCGAGCGCGACACCCGCACCGGCGCTGCCGCCCATCAGAGCGATGCGTTCCGCGTCGACAGCCGGATGCGCGGCGATCGCGCGCACCGCGCACACCGCGTCCGTGATGACCCGTCGGAAGTAGTAACTCTCCGGGAGGGCGATGCCACTGGTCATGAAGCCGGGGTAGTGCGGTTCCGGGGAGGCGTCCGGATCGGGGGTGTCACCGACCAGCCAGTGCGCCCCCTGACCGCGCAGGTCCATGATGAAGTGTGCGTACCCGGCGGCCGAGTAGACGAGCGAGTCGTGCGGCAGGCCGCGCCCGCCGCCGTAGCCCGGGATCTCCACCACGCAGGGCAGCGGCCCCTCGGCGTGGGCCGGCACCAGCAACCACCCGCGTACTGCCGCTCCACCGAAGCCGGTGAAGGTCACATCCTGGACGGTGACGGTACGCAGCGGTGTCGGATGCGACGCGAAGCTCGCCGACGGCTGGGCCTCCGCCAGAGTGCGCTTCCAGAACGCGTCGAAATCCGCTGGCTCCGGAGTGGCGCAGCGGTACGCCGCGAGCTGCGGGACCGTGAGATCGGTCAAGGGCATCGAGGTCTCTCCCCCCATGTCATGTCGGCTGGAGTCTGGTCCTCGAAAGAGATCGACTCGTGTCAACGCATGATTATCGGACCCGGTGCGAGGCCGGCACAAGGATGTTCCGCCGGCCCGGACGGCGGCACGGGCGCAGCGCAGTCGTGTCAAGAAGGCCTGAGCCCTGCCCCGGAACCGAATGGCCCGGGCCCCGGCGTCTTCTGGAGGTGGTCCGGCGGTCCTTGCCGTCACCTGGATGAAAGAGCTACGCGTCAGCCGGAACTGCGAGTGAAGAGGATCGCACCCGGAGCGCTTCCTTCCGGATCGAGCAGCATCTCGGCCTCGACCGTGAACCCGGCCTCGCGCAGCCAAGCGCCCACTCGGGCGGGCCGGCGCCGGTGGACGTGGACCTTCATCGGGTGACCGCCGTAGCCCTCCGTCTTGAGCTTCGACCCGTCGCCCACGTGAAAGCCGATCAGCAGCGGTGCTCCGGAACGCAGCACTCGCCTGAAGCCGGCGAGCACCGCCGGGACGGCCTCGTCAGGGATGTGGATCAGCGACCAGAAGGAGAGCGCGCCGGCGATGGACGCCTCGTCGAGGTCGAGAGCCGTCATCGAGCCGACCTCGAACCGGACTCCCGGGTGGTCACCGCGAGCCACCTCGACCATCCCGGGGGAGAGGTCGATTCCGAAGGCGTCGACGCCCAGGCTGTTGAGGTGGGCGGTGATATGGCCCGGTCCGCATCCCACGTCGGCCACGGGCCCTCCGCCGGCGCCACGGACGGCGTCGGCGAACAGGGCCAGAGCTGCCCGTATGTAGGGCTCGTCACCCAGAACGCCGCGCATTTTGTCGGCGTAGCTTGCTGCCACCGTGTCGTACGAGACCGAGGTGTCCACCAACCAGCTGTCCGCTTTCATGCTGCGACACAGTAGCCGTGCCGGTCGCCCGGGAGCATCTCACAGGCCGGTGAAGGAGCCCTGGTGGAGCCGGAGCCACTGTGCGAACGACTCCAGCCGCGGGTTGAGCTCGCGTACTCCGTCCAACTGCCTGGCGCCGATGAATTCGGCCTCGGCGTCGCGGTAGTAGCGGAACATGTTGGCGAGTTCGTTGCTGGTGGGCAGCCCCTGTGCGCGGAACTGCTCGATGCTCATCGGACGGTAGCCCACGGGCTCGCCCAGCGCCGCGGCGAAGGCGACGGCGTACTGCTGCCCCGTCCGGCCGCCCCACGCGAGCCCGCGTGCCGGCCGGACGGGGCCGCTGACCGCAGCCGGGCTGCGCCGAGGTGATCCCGCCGTGGTCCGCGCGCGGACCACGGGAGCCGTGACGGCGGCCGCCGTCACGGCTCCCGGCCGTCACGCGGGTCGCGATCCACAGCTGGGGCAGGCGCCGTTGCTCAGAACGTCCACCGGGTGTGGGTGTACACCCCACCGTTGCGACCGAAGCCGTACGCGGCGGCCGGGGTCACCGCGAAAGCCGCCACGTGGCCACCGCGGATGGCGTCCCCGATGCCGTGGAAGGTGCCCTCGGGTGACGTGATGTGCGACCGGTACTTCGCCTCGTACGCCGTGATCATCACCTCCAGGGCTGCCGGATCGGCAACCCGCTGCGCCGTGCCCTCGACCACGAGGTCGAGCCCCTCGGTGAGGGAGTTCCCCCCGGTGGTCAGTGCGCAGTGGCCGTCATGGGCCAGGTTCTTTGCCTTCTGCTCGTGCGTGCCGGTGGAGAAGTACAGCACTCCTTCGTGCCAGGCGGCGATCACGGGAGTGACGTGCTGCCGGCCGTCGGGTCGCGCTGTGGACAGCCAGAAGATCCCGGCGGCCTCGAGGTGCTGCTGTGCCTGATCCCATTCGGTCGCCGTGGCGGCCGCGGCGCCGGGGCGGGGATTGAGCGCGGAGCTGTAGCGGTCGTCGAGCTCGGCGGTGGGCTGTTTTGCGGATCCCTGTGTCGTCATGGCGGATCTCCTTCCTCTCCTTCCGCTAACGACACACCGCCCGCGTGGCAATCGGCACTACGCCGTCCGGGGCCGTGCGCACGCCAGGAACCTCCCGGGGGGCGGAACCGCCGGACTACCGGGAGGCTGTGACGGGCTACGAGCGGCCGATGAGACGCACTTCTCCGCGCCGCAGCACTACGTGGGACGACGGCGGCCGAGAACGTTCGCGAGCTCGCCGACCGGCGCCAGCACGTGTCCGCCGTCGCCCGCGCACCACCACACGGCCTCGCGCCCCCGCTGCGAGCCGTGGACACCGAGGTCGTGCCGGGGACACACCGGCCAGACCTGCCAGGTCCATTCGAGCAGGCTCTCCTGGATCAGGACCGCCAGGCTGGTCAGTGCCGTGGTCGGGTCGTCGCACATGCCAGGCAGGATGTGGCCGCCCCAGTCGAGCCGTTCGCCGCCGGCAAGGCGGACACCGGCTCCCACCGCGAACCAGTCCTCCAGGACCTCGATCTGCGGCTCGCCCTCGATCCCGCGCGTGGGCAGGTCGCGGGCGGCAATGCGCAGCGCGGCGCGCAACGTCTCCAGACGCCCGGGGGCGAGGTCGAAGCCGGGATCGAAGCCCGCGTCGTCCAGGACGCGCCGGGCCAGCGCGGTCATCTCCGCCCGCGGCACCTCCGCCGGGTTCCGCTCGACAACCTCCAGGACCGCCTCCGTGCAGCGGGACCAGTCGAGCAGCTCGCAGGCGAGAGCGACGACGTCCTGCGGGTCGAGGTTGCCCTCGCGCAGGCCGAGGTAGACCCTTCGCTTCAACTGCTCGGTGTCCGCTTCGTATTCGGCCATGGCGTTGCTCACCGGGCCAGTATCCCCACCTGTCGCGGTTCCCCGCTGCATGGTTTTTCCGGACGGCCTCTGACCTCTGACATCTGACGTCCGACGCACCCAGCTGCGCAGACGTCAGGCGGTGCTGCCGGCGCCGGAGGTGGTCTTGAGCCGGGTCCGGTGTGCGGCCTGTTTCGCGCGGTTGCCGCAGATCGCCATGCTGCACCACCTGCGGACGCGTCCTCGGGTGTGGTCGACGAACATGAGCGTGCACGCCGGCCCTTCGCACGCCTTGACGTCCACGAAGTTCTCCTCGCTGAGGAACCGCGCCAGCGCCTCGGCGATGGGCTGGAGCAGCGCATCGGGTGAGCGCCAGCGGCGCGTCCTGTGCAAGTGAAGGCCGGGTGCACCCTCCGGCCCGGCGGTGAGCTGGAGGAATTGCTCGTCGCGCGCCAGCAGCCGGTTCAGCGGTGCCAGCTCCCCGAGGTCCTCCGGCGGGAGGGGCCGGCCCCGGCGCTGGTGGACGAACGTTCTGAGCTCTTCGCGCAGGCTCCGCGCCTGGGCGGCGAGCTTGTCGAGCTCGCCGGGCAGGGCCTGCTCGCGCAGCTCCGCGAGGACCCGGGGCGGCGCCGCTTCCGCCTGCTCCAGCCAGGACAGGAGGCCGTCGCCGTCCTCGATCCAGTCGATCTCCCTGTCGAGCGGTGTGGCAATCGAGTTGAGGAAGTCCAGGCCGAGCGCGTCGGCGAGAAAGAGAGCCGGAGCGTGTTGGACCATCCTGTCTGTCCCTTCCTGGTGCCTGGTGGTGCGTTCCTGCAAGGTAACCGGCTTGCGCCCTGTTGACAAGTTACGGATCTGCTTCGTAACCTCGCTGACGACGTCAAGGGAGTTACCCATGGAGCGTCCGTATGTCGCCTGAGCAGGGCGACTCAGAAGGAGTAGCGATGCAGGAGAGCGCGGTCAGGGTGGTACTGGCGCACGGCGCCTGGTCCGACGGGTCCAGCTGGAACAAGGTGATCGCCGGCCTGCGGTCCGAGGGGGTGCGCGCGGTCGCCGTGCCACTGCCGCTGACCTCGCTTGCCGACGACGTCGCGGCGCTCGACCGGACGCTGGAGCGGGTCGACGGCCCGGTCGTCGTGGTGGGGCACGCCTACGCCGGCGCGGTGATCGCGTCGACGACCAGCGAGAAGGTCGCGGCACTGGTGTACGTCGCGGCGCTCGCCCCCGACGAGGGCGAGACGGTCGCCGATGTCTTCTACCGGAACGAGCCGCATCCGCAGGCCCCCGAACTCGGCCCGGACCGCCACCAGCTGATCTGGCTGCCCGAGGAGGCCTTCGCGACGGCTTTCGCCCAGCAGGCCTCGACGGACGACCAGGCAGTGCTTGCCGCCGCCCAGCGGCCTCTCGCGGCGGCGTCGATCGGGGTCCCGGTGGGGCGTCCGGCCTGGAAGGACGCGCCGAGCTGGTTCCTGGTGGCAGAGGAGGACCGGATGATCCCCGCGGAGACCCAGCGCTTCATGGCCGAGCGGATGAAGGCCCGGGTGCGCACGGTCCCGGCCGATCACGTGCCCATGGTCACCGCACCCTCGGCGGTCGTCGACATCGTCATGGAAGCGGTGCGCGAGGTCGAATCCGGCCGCTGACGGCCGTGCCGCATCACTGAGTAACCCTACGAACGAGACCCAGAAAGTTACCGGTGGGCGTGATCCCCAGCCCACCGCGGCCACGCACCGTCGGCCGCGTTCCCGAAGGAAGAGGCGACCCACGATGGCGGACATCGCATACCGCACCGCGGATGTGGACGGTCTGAAGGTGTTCTATCGCGAGGCCGGCGCAGCGGACGCGCCTGCACTGATCCTGCTGCACGGCTTCCCGTCGGCCGGCCACATGTTCCGGGAGCTGATCCCGCTGCTCGCGGACCGGTTCCACATCATCGCTCCCGACCTGCCCGGCTTCGGCAAGTCGGACATGCCCGCCCGGGGCGACTTCGAGTACACCTTCGAGCACATCACCGACGTGATCGACCGGCTGACGGAGACACTCGGCCTTGACCGCTTCGCGCTGTACGTCTTCGACTACGGCGCGCCCGTCGGGTTCCGGATCGCCACCCGGCACCCCGAGCGGATCACCGCGATCATCTCGCAGAACGGCAACGCGTACGAGGACGGTCTGAGCGACGGCTGGGCTCCCGTGCAGGCGTACTGGAAGGACCCGTCGGAGGCCACCAGGGACGGGATCCGGACACTCATCCAGCCGGAGACGACGGTCTGGCAGTACACCCACGGGGTTCCCGACGAGACGCGGGTCAGCCCGGACGGCTACGAGCTGGACAACCACTACCTGACCCGCCCAGGCGCGGACGACATCCAGCTGGACCTGTTCCTCGACTACGCGGACAACGTCGCGCTGTACCCGACGTTCCAGGAGTACTTCCGGACCAGCAGGCCTCCGCTGCTCGCCGTCTGGGGCAGGAACGACCCGTTCTTCCTCCCCGCCGGGGCCGAGGCCTTCAGGCGCGACATCCCGGACGCAGACGTCCGCCTCCTCGACACCGGCCACTTCGCGCTGGAGACCCACGTCGAGGAGATCGCCGGCGCGATCCGCGCCTTCCTGCCGGCATGAGCGTCACGCCGTCCACCTGCCCGCGGGCCCGGGTGCGGTCCTCGCCCGTCGGTCGGGCGTCCCGACCCGGCCCGCAACCCGTCAATACCCAAGGAGAAGTTCGATGCCCGACTCCGTAGCGGTGGTCACCGGGGCGAGCCAGGGGATCGGCCGCGCCACGGCGATCCGGCTTGCGCGCGACTTCACCTCGGTGGTGCTCGTCGCGCGCAACCGGTCCCACCTGGAGGACACCGCCGCCCAGGTGCGGGCGGCCGGTGCCGGGACCCGCGTCATCGACCTGGACCTCTCCGCGCCCGCGGCGGCCAGAACCGTGGTGGACGAGGCGCTCGCGGCGTTCGGCCGCATCGACACGCTGGTCAACATCGCCGGCGCCGTACCGCAGATCGACCTGTTCGAGATGACGGACGAGCAGTGGGACGCGGGCATGGCCCTCAAGCTCCACGGCGCCCGGCGGCTGACGATCGAGGCCTGGCCCGCGTTGGTCGAGGCCAAGGGCTCCGTCGTGCTGATGTCCGGCAACTCCGCGATCTTCCCCAAGGCGCCGTACGCGGCCGTCGGGACGATCAACGCTGCCATCGCCGCCCTCGCCAAGGCCTTCTCCGACCGCGGCATCACCGATGGCGTCCAGGTCAACAGCGTGATGCCGGGCGCCGTCCTGACGGGCCGCCGCCGCTCCTACCTGGAACACTGGGCGCCCGCCCACGGCATGACGGTCGAGGACGCCATCAGCCGATTCCCGCAGGAGGCCGAGATCGAGCGCTTCGGCCAGGCGGAGGAGATCGCCGAGCTGATCGGCTTCCTGGTCTCGCCGGCGGCGCGCTGGATGACCGGTTCGACCCTGCGGATGGACGGCGGCGAGGTCAAGTCCGTCTGACCTGCTCGCCGCCCGCGACCTGCCAGGCGGCCCGCTTCGTGCATCGATGGCAACCGGCTACGCGTCGGCGCTGGGCACCTTGAGCGGGTCGCGGGGAGCGGTGGGCTTGGCGGCCTCCAGTTGCTCGCCGATCTCCGTCAGGCGCGTGCGGCCCAGGGCGGCACGCACCTGCGGGAACCACTCCTGCTCCTCCTCTTCCACGTGGTGGCGCACGTTCTCCATCAGGACGGTCATCTTGGCGTCGAAGCGCTCGTCCTCCGGGTCGAGGCCGGCCAGCTCGGAGAGCATCCAGAGCACGACGTGGTGCTCCTCCACGCTCTCCAGGACGTGGTCGGTGGTCTCCGGTACCGCCGCACGGGCCGCCGGGTAGAAGATCTTCTCCTCGATCCAGGTGTGGACCGTCAGTTCCTGGATCACCGTGTCGGCGATCCGTCGCTTTGTCTTGTACGCGCGGTCGCCGGCCTGCTCGAACTCCTTGAACAGCTTCTCGACCGTCTTGTGGTCGTCCTTCAGCAGCACGATCGCATCCATCGTGACCTCCGTGTTCCCTGTTCGGACCACACGCGGCAGAGCGCCGGCGGCGGTTTCGCCGGCGCGACGATGCGTCCGTAGTGCCGGCGCGGGGGCGACTACCCCCGGGAACTCCGATGACTCACCCCGTCTCGTCCACCGCCGTGCGAACGGCGGACCGGGGCGCCTGTGGGTCAGAGGGCTTCGTGTCCGAGCGACGCCGCCAGCCGGACCTCCAGCTCGGTCAGCCGGGTGTGGTCGCGTGCGAGGGCTGCGTAGCGCCAGCCTCGCCCGTCGGGCGGGCAGTCGGCGTAGAGGAGCACTCCTTCGGTATCGCCTGGCCGGAAGTCCAGTCCCGCCTCGCCCAGGCGCGCGAGCGCCGTGTCGAAGGACAGCGGTGAGACCGCGGCCATCGTCCCGGTGGACCACGCGGGCACCGCACCGCCGGTGGGGACGAGCCGGGTCACCATCGCCTGGGCGGTGGTGGTCGCGGTCCGCCGCACGTTGCACTCCAGGGCGTAGAGGACGTCGTCCTCAGTGCACACCGCGTCCAGGCTGTAGGGCCCCCGGTAGCCCCCGGCGGCCAGATGCCGGCCCAGCGCCCGTGTCCAGTGGGCCAGTTCCCGGCGTGCTGTGCCGGACACCCCGTCCAGCGGCGAGCGGTAGCCGGCGAAGGAGCCGCCGCTCATCCTCATCTCGCCGTCGTAGGTGACCTCGACCCGGGCGGCGGTGACGTACCCCTGGGCGCTGACCGCTCTGGTGTGGTCGACGTATTCCTCCACGACCCAGCGGCTGTCAGGTGGTGGTGCCGGGTGCGGGGCCGGGTCGTCACGGGCGACGAAGTGCATGCCGTGGCCGCCGGCCGACCGGTCGGGTTTGACGACCAGCCGCTCGTGCGCCGCCAGGAGTTCGCGGGTCACCCGGGTGAGTTCCGCCCCGGTGCACACCCGGCCGGTCGGCAGCCGCAAGCCCAAGTCGCCGGCGATGCCGCGGAAGCCGGACTTGGTGTTCAGGTCGGCGACCCGCTGCAGGACGCCAGGGCCCGGCACGCCGTGCTCGTAAGGGGCGACGGGCACGCCGAGGTCCGCGGCCAGGGCGACGGAGGCCTCATCCAGCGCGGTCGGCAGGAGACGGGCTCCCGGGCGCTCACGGACCAGGGCGCGCAGGGGCTCAAGCAGACCGTGCGCGGCCAGTGCCTCGGCCATGGGGAGGTGCGGCGTGTCGGGCACGGTGATGACGGTGACGGAGCCGTCCGGGATTCCCAGCCGGTCGAAGACGTAGCGGCGGAAGGGGTCGTTGAAGGGGACGGGGGTGATCACGACATCGCCGGGCCGCATGAGCCACAGCTTGCGAGGTGCCTGTTCCGACCACTGGCGAAGGACCGATTCCTCCCGCAGGTCGACCGCCAGCGGGGAGACGAAATTGGCCAGGACGACGAGGGCGCCCGGGTGCTCGTGCTCGCTGATCACGATGAAGAGGCCTCCGCGGGTGCGCTGGTGGTCGATGGGTGCCCCGCGCGCCCGACGGACCTGGGCGCAACGGTTCTCTCCCATTGTCCGCGGGGCCCGAGTCGGCCGTCGCCCGCAGGCATGGTCACGGCTCCCGCCCCGTACCGGGCGGGAGCCGTGCGAGGGGTCAGACAGCCGGGGCGAAGCGGTCCCAGGCGCGGTGGCCCGCCAGCAGCGCCGTGATCCGTTCCAGGACGGTGCCGGGTTCGGTGCCGACAGCGACACCTTCGGCCCCGGCCGCGATGCCGGCGGACTCCAGCGCCCGCAAACCGTCGGCCCAGCCGCCGATCGCCTTGCCGTGCCGGTACGCCTCGTTGAGCAGCAGCACGACCCGCGGGTCGACGCCCTGCGCGCCGGCCGCGCCGTCGTCCACCTTGGCGTCGCGTGCGCCGTAGGCGTCGGCCCCCGGGGCAGGCGCGCCGGCGACCAGGACGGCGTCGAATTCGATGGAGCGGGCGTTGCCGAAGGTGCGCTGCACCGTGACGGGGCCGTCGTCCGGGCTGAGCACGCCGCCCGTCGGGGCGATGACCAGCGGGACCATGCCGGCCTCCCGTACGGCCTGGCGAACGTCACGGACACCGCCGAGGTCCTGACCCTCGGCCACGACGATGCCGACGACCCTTCCGTCCAGCGGCCACTCCCGCCCGATCTGGGACAGCGCGGGGCTCGGAGCAGGATGGGTGAGCCGGAACTCCGGCTCGGGCGCGGGCAGCCCGAGACCGGTGGCGACCTGCTCGCACAGCTCCGCATCGATGTTGGCGAGTACCCTCAGCGCCCGTTCCCTGATCGCCGTCTCGTAGCACTTGCTGAGCTCGAAGGTGTACGCGGCGATGATGTGCTCGCGCTCGGTGGGCGTCATGCTGAGCCAGAACAGCCGGGCCTGGCTGAAGTGGTCGTCGAAGGACGCCGGGGCCTCCCTCACCTTGCGGCCCGCCGCCACCTCGACGGGGGACTCGATGTAGGCGCCGGAGTCGGCGCCAGCGAGGAACGGGCAGCCGCCGTCGAGGGAGTTGGGCCGGTAGGGCGCCACTCCGCTGTGGACGGCGGTCTGGTGCATGCCGTCGCGGAGCATGTCGTTGACCGGGGCGTGCGTACGGTTGATCGGCAGCTGGCCGAAGTTGGGGCCGCCGAGGCGGCTGATCTGGGTGTCCAGGTACGAGAAGAGCCGGCCCTGGAGCAGCGGGTCGTCGGTGACGTCGATACCGGGCACGAGGTGGCCGGGGTGGAAGGCGACCTGCTCGGTCTCGGCGAAGTAGTTCGACGGGTTGGCGTCGAGCGTCATCAGACCGATCGGCTGGACGGGCGCGAGCTCCTCCGGCACGATCTTCGTCGGGTCCAGGAGGTCGATGCCCTGGAACATCTGGTCCTCGGTGTCGGGGAAGGTCTGCACCCCGAGCTCCCACTGCGGGAAGGCGCCGGACTCGATCGCGTCCGCGAGGTCGCGCCGGTGGAAGTCCGGGTCCATCCCGCTGGTGATCTGCGCCTCCTCCCACACCAGGGAGTGCACCCCGAGCTTCGGCTTCCAGTGGAACTTCACCAGCGTGGTCGCCCCGTCCGCGGCGACCAGCCGGAAGGTGTGGATGCCGAAGCCCTCCATCATCCGGTACGAGCGCGGGATGCCGCGGTCGGACATGTTCCACAGCGTGTGGGCGGTGGCCTCGGTGTGCAGGGTGACGAAGTCCCAGAAGGTGTCGTGGGCGCTCTGCGCCTGCGGGATCTCCCGGTCGGGGTGCGGCTTGCCCGCGTGGATCACGTCGGGGAACTTGATCGCGTCCTGGATGAAGAACACCGGGATGTTGTTGCCGACCAGGTCGAAGACGCCCTCCGAGGTGTAGAACTTCGTCGCGAAGCCCCGGGTGTCCCGCACTGTGTCGGCCGAGCCGCGCGAGCCGAGCACGGTGGAGAACCGCACGAAGACGGGCGTCTCGACGCCCTTGGCAAGGAAAGCGGCCTTGCTGATGCCTTCCGCGGCACCGTAGCCGCGGAAGACGCCGTGGGCGGCGGCGCCGCGCGCGTGCACCACCCGCTCCGGGATCCGCTCGTGGTCGAAGTGGGTGATCTTCTCCCGCAGGTGGTGGTCCTGCAGCAGCACCGGACCGCGCGGGCCCGCCTTGAGCGAGTGGTCCGTGTCGTACAGCCGGGCGCCCTGCGCGGTGGTCAGCCGGTCGCCGCCCTGCGCGATCCTCTTCTGCGCGACCCTGGTCTCCTGGCCGGTGGGGCTGTACGTCTCCGGGCCGCGCTGGTCGGGCTTGGGCGGCAGGGGGCCGGTCGGCGCGGTCGGCTCCTCGACGGACGGTGCCTTCGGGCCGGGGGCGCCAGGAATCGTGTGACCTGCCTCGACCGCGTTCCTGACCGTCTCGGCCACCTTGTCGGCAGTCGCCGCCAGGGGATTCTTCTTCTTCGCAGTCACCTTGTGTTCCGATCCGTCTCGGGGAGCTCCACAGCATGCGGTGGCCGGAGGTCCTGCGCCGACCGCCCATGGCGAGTACCCGGCGGGCGGCCCCCGATACGCATGGGCTGAGCCATCCGGTGGCGACTCCGCCCGGACGGCTCTGCCCCGGCGCGTCAGGCGAGGCCGTGAGCCCGCGTCAGCTGCCCGGCGTCCCGGCGACATCACTGACGGCCCTCGGGGCGCTCGTAGTCCGTCACGGCTTCCGCGACGTTGCGGTAGACCGCGAAGACGGTGTCGGTCCCGGTGAGGGTCAGCAGGCTGCCGATCGGCTTCGGCGAGGCAGCCAGCGCCAGCCACCCGCCGGCCTCCACCACCCGGCGGCGCAGGCGCAGCAGGGCGTTGAAGCCGGAGGAGTCGCAGAACGTAACGCCTGACAGGTCCACGATCAGGTCCGGCCGGCCGACGAGGAGCGCCGTGGTACTGACGTAGGCCTCGGCGGCGGTGGTGATGTCGAGCTCGCCGGTCATCGCCACCACCGTGAGCTCCCCCCGTTCTTCCGCCACGGCCACCTTGAGATCGCTGTCCATTGCCGGCGCTCCCTTCCCACGGACTGCTGAACCACCGAGTGTCATGCGCGATGCCGCACAGGCATCGCCGCAGTCATCACCTACCCGGAAGCACTCGGAGCAGGCAGCGGCACGCCCGGAGGGGGCGCGGGGGAGGGGTGGCGTCGTGCGGGACGCGCTCCCGGCGAGCCGGCACCACAGGGGCGACCGCGGAGATCCGGGTGTTTCGGCCGGGTGAAGCGGGCAGACGTGCGAGGGAAGTTCGGGGAGGTTTCCATGGAGATGTTCGAGGACGAGCGAGGCGGCCCGTCGACGGAGCAGCTGCCCATCGTCGGCTACAACCACCTCCCGGGCCGGACGGCCGAGAGCTATTTCCCCAGCCTCGGCCAGGAGGAGTTGTCAGATCTTCTCCGCTACGAGCAGACGCATCGCAACCGCCTCCCGATCATCCGGTCCCTGACCGCTCGCCTGCGACGACTGCGCGAGCAGAAGAACGCGCGACCGCCGGTGGCCGGCGGTTACGGGCCGCCGGCGGCCAGGCCGCCGGGCGGCACCGAGTGACCCGCCGCAGGGTTGGGGCCCATGTCCGCGTACGTCGTTGACAGCGACCAACGGAGGAGGGGTGCCCGCCTGGATGCGGGCACCCCATTGACCTGCTGTATCGGTACTACCAGCGATACCACCGGCCCCGGCGGCCGCTGGAATGCGTGCCACGGGCGACGAATCCCAGCAGCCACAGGACAAGCACCACGATGGCGATCCACCACAGAAGGTGAAGCGCGAAGCCCCCACCGAAGAGAAGGAGCGCGAGCAGAAGAACAATGAGCAACGGTCCCATGATTATCAACCTCCACGCGGCCGTCTGCCCCTGGTCGCGGGCCGCATGCGGACGAAGTTTCCCGGCCGCACGGGCCGCTTCTGCCTCCGCACCCGGGCGGCTGGGCGCTGCCTAGAGTCCGCGGTCGTCGCGGGGTTCGACGTACGGCTCCCTCTCCGCGGCGTGGCCGGCCTCGATGGCTCGGGCGCGTTCGGTCTCCGCGTTGAATTCCAGGCCCAGAAGCAGGGCGATGTTGGAGATCCAGAGCCAGACGAGAAAGATGATGATGGCCGCGAAGGTGCCGTACGTCTTGTTGTAGCTGCTGAAATGGGCCACGTAGACGGCGAAGGCAGCCGAGGCGACGAGCCAGAGGCCGACACTCAGCAGGCTGCCCCGCGTCACCCACCGGAAGCCGTGCCGCACGTTCGGCGCCGCCCAGTGCAGCACCGAGACGACGAGCGCGAACAAGATCACCATCACGGGCCACTTGGCGAAGTTCCAGACCGTGACGGCGGTGCCGTCCAGGCCCAGGACGCCCCCGGTCCTGCGGGCCAGCTTTCCGGTGAAGACGATGCCCACCGAGATGGCGGCCAGCATGACGACGACGAACACCGTGATGGCAACGCGGGTCGGGACGGTCTTCCACACCGGGCGGCCCTCACCGATGTCGTAGACGGCGTTGCCGGCGCGCATGAAGGCCGCCACGTAACCGGACGCGGACCACAGGGCGACCACGACGCCGATGACCAGGGCGATCACGGCCGACCCCGCGTTGTTCTGCACCTGCCTGACGATGCTGTCCAGGACGCTGCGCACCGGCCCCGGGGCGAGGGTGGCGATGTTGTCGGTCAGCGACCTGACCGCGGAAGGGCCCAGCAGGCCCACGATCGACACCAGGGCCAGCGTCGCGGGAAAGATCGCCAGTACGGCGTAATAGGTCAGCGCCGCGGCCAGGTCGGCGAGATTGTCGTCCTTGTACTCCCTGAGCGTGCGCCGGAAAATCCCGCGCAGGGCCCCCTTCGGCAGGTGCGAGGGCTTCGCGGGCGCGGTCTCCGCGAGGTGCGCACCTCCGGGACCGGCGCCGCCCCGTTCCGGCCTGTCCTCCGCCATCGTCCACCCTCCTGGCGCTCACACACCGGACGCTCTGAGCCGACCGGCGGCGGGCAGTTCCTCGTACCCGTCGACCCTCGCACCGGCGAACAAAGGTGATGCTGCTATGTCCCGCTGAATACTGGCATGTCCGATTGCTGCCGCGTCCCGGCTGCACGGCGTGTCACGCCCGGCTCGGCCCGCTCACGGACCGCGGCCGGCGGCTCCCGGCCCACGGCCTGTGTCATGGCGCGGGTGCGGCGCCGCCGCGGCTGTCGCGGATGTGGTCGGTGTGCTGGGTGACGGCGTCGATGCGGGTGGCGAGGTCGGGGTGGCCGGTCTGCAGATGGGGGAGCGCGGCGGCGAGCGGGGTGAGCAGGCCGGCGGCGTCGTCGGCGGCGAGAGCGGTGTCGAGGTCGCCGACGGCGGTGCCGGCGACGGCGGGCAGGTCGGTGAGCGCGGTGATCTGCCCGGCGAGCCTGCGCAGGTCGGCCGCGTTGGCCCGGGCCCAGGTGTCGATGCTGCGGTCGGCGGCGCGCCGGTTGCGGGTGGCGTTGACCCGCTCCTCGCCGGTCGAGCCGGGCGGGCCGGGGCGCAGGCGCAGGTAGCGGCGCTCGGCGGCCTGGCGGCTGGCGACGCCGAGGGGAGCGGCCAGGTCCGCCCAGCTGGCGCCGGCTGTCCTTGCGGTCTCGATGAGGCCTGTTTCCCAGCCCGCGAGCTGTTCGCGTACTTCGCGCAGCAGGAGCAGGGAGGCGAGGGCCTGCCGGGGGCCCTCGGCAGGCCCGGGGTCATCGCCGGGCGAGGCGGCGCCGGCGCGTTGCAGTGCTGCCCGGATGGTCTCCAGGGCTGCCGCGGCGGCGAGGAAGGAGGCGGCCGTGCCGCCTCCTTCCGGCGGTCCTGGCGGTGCGGAACGGTCGGCTGTCACAGGATCTGGCCCCCAGTGTCACCCTCCGGGTGACGAAGCTGTTTGTCATCGGATGGATGACATGCTACAACAGAGGGCAGGTGAACGACACCCGGCAGCAACTGCCCGACTACCTGGAGGTGTTCCGCGATGCTGATGCGTACCGACCCCTTCCGTGAACTGGACCGACTCACCGAGCAGCTCCTGCGCCCCGGCACCTGGTCGAGGCCGGCGGCGATGCCGATGGACGCCTACCGCGACGGCGAGGAGTACGTGGTCTCCTTCGACCTTCCCGGCGTCTCCCCGGAAGCGATCGACATCGACGTCGAGCGCGACATGCTGACCGTCAAGGCCGAACGACGGCCCCTCGCGCACGGCGACGGCGTGCAGCTGGACGTCTCCGAGCGCCCGCTGGGCGTCTTCTCCCGCCAGATCCTGCTGGCCGACGCCCTGGACACCGAGCACATCCGGGCCGATTACGAGGCCGGGGTGCTGACGCTGCGCATCCCGATCGCCGAGCGCGCCAAGGCCCGCAAGATCGCCGTCGGCGCGCGACCCGAGCGGCAGGAGATCGCGGGCTGACGCCGGCCCGCCCCCGTCCGGGGGAGTGATCGCGCTTCCCCGGCGCCGCTCCCCCCGACCGCGTCACCCGACCACCCATCCGGCGGCCGGCCCCTTCGACGGGCCGGCCGCCGCCCGAGACGGAAGGCATGCTCTCCGCCCATGCACACGATGCCCGGACAGCGTCGGGACGCACCGGCGCTCACCTACGACCAGCTGCTGGAACGCATCCGCTACGACGGCGCGTACCCGACCCGCGAACGAGCCGAGCAGGTCACCCGCCGAGTCCTCGCAGCCCTGGGATCCCAGCTGGCAGAAGACCTGCGCACCGAGCTCGCGGCACAACTGCCCGCCGAAGCCGCCCGCATCCTCACCTCGGCAGCCCGCGCCGCGCACCCCCTCACCGGCTGGGGCTTCGTGCAGGACATGGCCGCCCGCACCGATGTGACCCCCGCTGTCGCGCGCTGGAACACCGGCACGGTCCTGAGTGCCCTCGCCCACCTGGCAGACTCCGACCTGCTGACCCGGACCCTGGGCGAACTCCCCTCCGGCTACGCCCTGCTGTTCGGGCGCGCGGAACTCGTCCAGGCCGCCTGAACGGCCCGCCCCGGCGGAGGTCACGGGTGCGCGGCGGCCCGCCGGCACCGGCCGTGAGAGGCTGGCCCGGAGGGAACGGGACGGCCCGGAGGAGGCGTGGGAGATCGTGTCGAGCGCTGGGACCGGCAACGGGTCCGCAGCTGGGATGGCTTCTCCGGCCGGGCTGCCCGATCTGCTGGGGGCAGCGGTGTGTGAGGTGGACGAGCACGGAGCGATCGCCCGGGTGAACAGCCATGCGGAACGGCTGCTGGGCAGGGCCGCAGCTGATCTGCTGGGTCAGGACGTCCACGATCTGCTGCGCCGGGGCGGGGGCGAACAGCCCGCTGCCGCCGAAGGGACCCCTGGCGGTACCGCCCGGACGCCCTCGGACCGGTGCGCCCAGGCCGGCGCCGGATGGTTCGAGCGCGGCGACGGAGCGCTGGTCGAACTGTCCTGGCTGATCGCTCCTTACGCCGTGCCGAGCCCCACGGCGGACATGGTGGTCGTCTTCGCCGACCACGGCCGTCCCGTGGACGGCGACCTGCCGCGCGAGCCCGGGTCGGCGATGTCGGAGCTGGAGCGACTGGCGATGCTGGCCGAGACGACCACCCAGCTGACCTCCACCCTCGACATCGACGAGGCACTGAGCCGCCTGGTGCGGCTCGCCGTCCCCCGGATCGCCGACTGGGCCGTGGTCGATCTGATCACCGAGAGCGACGAGGTCGAACGGTCCATCGTCATGCACTACGAGGACGGGGTGCTCAGCACCCGGGAGGACCTGCAGGGACCGATGCCACCGGTGCCCGCCGACTCGCCGATGCCGCTGTCACGCGCCCTGCGCGGTGCCGCCTCCACGCTGGTGACCTCGCAGACGTACCAGGGGCCGCCGGACTCCGGCATCGCCATCGAGCAGGCCAGGTTGTTCGAGGCGACGGGCATGCACTCGGCCGCCATCGCCCCGATCAGAGGTCTGCGGGACGTCCTTGGTGCGCTGACCCTCGGGCGGTCGAAACAGCGCGCCCCCCTGACCCCGGCGGACCTGTCGCTGTTGGAGGACCTCACCCGCCGTACGGGGCTGGCCCTGGACAACGCCCGGCTCTACCAGCGCCAGCGCAAGGTCGCCGAGACCATGCAGCGGCACCTGCTGCCGCAGCTCCCCGCGGTCCCCGGGCTGGACATGGCCGCGCGCTACATGCCCGCTCCTGACGAGTCGCAGGTCGGCGGGGACTGGTACGACGCCTTCACCCTCGCCGACGGTATGACAGCAGTCGCGATCGGCGACGTGGTCGGGCACGACCTGGACGCCGCCGCGGGCATGGCGCAGATCCGCAGCATGCTCCGCGCCTACGCCTGGAGCCACCACGAAGCGCCCAGCGTGATCGTGCGGCGGCTCGACGGCTCCACGCGCCTCGCGGGCGTGTCGATGGTGACCCTGGTGTTCGGCGTCCTGGAGCCGGCAGCCGACGGCGCATGGCTGCTGACCTGGACCAACGCCGGCCACCCGCCGCCCCTGCTGATCACCCACGACGGGCAGACCCACTTCCTCACCGAGGGCCACGGCATGATCCTGGGCACCGGCCTCACCCGGGCGCGGACCGACGCCAGCCTGATTCTGCCGCCGCAGTCGACGCTGGTCTTCTACACCGACGGCCTGGTCGAGAGCCGCGACCACCCCATCGACGACGGTCTCGAACGCCTCCGCAAGCACGCCGCCTCGCTGGCGCACCGCCCGCTGGCGGCCTTCACCGACCTGCTGGTGGAGCGGACGCGTCCCACGCAGGAGGAGAACGACGACGATGTCGCGATCCTCGCCCTGCGCATTCCCTGACCGGTCGCCAGGCGCACCGTCCCTCCCGGGGTCGTGGCACTCCGGTGAACTCCCCCTGGGACGCACCACAGGTGACGGGTGACGCGGCGGGTCGCCCGTCGGCCCGCCGCGCCGCCCCGCTTACATGATCACCAGGTCCGCGCTCCTGCGGGCGAGCTGCGTGCCGCCCTGGGTGATCGTGACGGTCACCGTGAGGCGGGTGGCCGTGCAGCCGGCAAAGGTCGTGTAGGTGGTGCTCGTGGTGACCCGCTCGTGCGGCCCGAAGGTCACCGGGCGGGGGTACGGATCCAGCACCGGGCAGCCCGGCGGGATCCCGGTCCCCGAACTCGAGTCGGAGCTGAAGCGCCCGGTCCAGGTCTCGGCGACCGCCTGCGACTGGCCGGTGCAGTTCGTCGCGGTCAGCGCCGCCGCCGAGGACTTGCCGGCGAAGACCGACGGAGGGTCGAAGGCGAAGCTGTTGACCCGCAGGACACCTGAGCAAATGCTCGGTGGCGGCGAGGAGGGCCGAGCCGCCGCCGGGGCGGCCGAGCCGGCGGCGAGCAGGACGGCGACACCCGCGGCGGTCGCCGGGATCGCGAACAGTCTGCGTAACACGTCTTTTCCTTCCACGACCGGGCGGCCGGTGCCTGCCCGGTCTAGCGGGACGACGGGGGGAGGAGCGAAGAACGAGCACAGGTGCGCGAAGAGTTGACGACACCAAAGGTGACGGCGCCGCACCCCACCTGGCAACGCTCCGGACGCCCGCAACCTCCGCCAGGGGGGCCGGGCGGCGGCTTCGCGCGGCCACGGGTCGGGACGCGCGATCGCCGACCACGGCGGTTCAGGCCATCGCGACGAGCACCTGCGGGTCGCCGGTGAACCACGCGCTGTCGATGACCAGGCGGCGGATGCGCCAGCGCTGTCCGTCGCGCACCACGTCCGCGACGTAGCGGTTCATCATCAGCGCGTGCCGGGTCGCCTCCGGGCGCGGCCCGTCGCCCGGCAGGAAGTGCTGCGCCTGCGCGTAGCACCGGACGGTCGCCGTGTCGCCCGTGATCTCGGTTCGCACGTTGGTGACCGAGTGGCTGGTGTCGAGCGGGCCCACCGCCCCGATGAGGGCGCGGACCACTACCTCGCGGGGACTGAGCACCGGGAAGTCCAAGCCGATCTTGCCGGTGGCGGGCGTGAGATCGACGACCGCGTCCTCGGTCAGGGACGACTCCAGGAGTGCCGAGTCGCCCTCGTCCAGGGCGGCCGTGTAGCGGTGGATGGCGTCGGTGATCTCGTACCGGTCGGTGATGTCCTGGGTCGTCTGCTCGGAAGGATTGTGCGTGGTCATGGGTTTCTGCCTTCTGGACGGGGGCGGGCGAGCGGCAGGCAGCCCGACCGTGACGGCCGACCCGTGACGGGGGACCGTTGCCGGCTGGAGCCGGTCGTGACGTAA
Source organism: Streptomyces sp. NBC_01198 (assembly GCF_036010485.1). NCBI lineage: Bacteria > Bacillati > Actinomycetota > Actinomycetes > Kitasatosporales > Streptomycetaceae > Streptomyces > Streptomyces sp. NBC_01198. The sequence continues at coordinate 104,116 of NZ_CP108568.1, read as the reverse complement.
CACCATCAGGAAGGGCGCTGCCCGTCCGTGACCCGTCAGAGGCGTGTCGGCGGCACCTCGGGCTGCGTGTCCCGCAGGATGCGCTCGATGTCCCATGCGTGGTGGTGTCCGTCATGGGCGTTGTTGCGCGCGACGTCCTCCGCGCGCTGGACTCCGCGGGTGGCATGCCGCAGGACGACCCCCTCGTCGAGCGCGGCGGACACCGACGCCGCCCACGCCTCGACCGCGTGCTCCAGGGACCACAGGGCCGCGCCGGGGGCGATCTCGTTGTAGTGCCTGGCCTGAGCGACAAGATCCGGATCGTAACCGGGTACGTCGACGGCTCCGGACAGCCGTGCGCCGGCCAGCCGTTCGGCCCAGTTCCGGAGGTTGTCGGTGACGTGGCTGACGTAGGCCGCAGGTGTCCATCCCAGATCCGGATGCCGCTCGAATCCCGTACGCCCCGCAAGAAGCCCGCGAAAGCGCGCCGGAAGCCCCTCCACGACCCCGATCGCCTCCCGCGGGCTGAGCGACCACTGGAACCCGCACCCACCACACGGATCCCCGAACAGGCTCGCGCCCCATTTCTCCATGGACGGCAACCCTACCCAGCCCCGACGGGGATCTCATGATCGCGTCCACCAGCAGCGCTGCGAAGCCGATCGGGGACCGACCCCCGCCGCGGCGAGCTCGGCGACGTGCCGCCACGGGCCCGGCATCCACCCGCACCGGACCCCGCTGACCAGCGACTTCATACCTCCTCGCCTCGCCAGAACGCGTGTCTGAACATGTTGTATGGTTGCTCATGGACGATGCCTTGCCGGAAGCAGCGTGCGGGCTTCGGCGGCCACGAAGCCCTCTCCTGAAAGCAGGACCCCCGTATGACCCTGACCACCACGCCCTTCGGAATAGGCGCCACCGCGGCCGAGGTGCTCGACGGAGTCGATCTGCGCGGGCGCCGGATGATCGTCACCGGCGGCTCCTCCGGTCTCGGCGTCGAGACCGTGCGCGCGCTGGCAGCCGCGGGGGCGCAGGTCACCATCGCCACCCGGAACGTCGCCACCGCCGAGCCGCTGCTCGCGGAGCTTCCCGGTACGCGGGCCGTCGCACTCGATCTCGCCGACCTGGCTTCCGTCAAGGCCTTCTGCGACGCCTGGAGCGGCCCGCTCGACAGCCTGATCGCGAACGCCGGCGTGATGATGCTTCCCACCCGCCAGGTCAACGCGCAGGGCTGGGAGATGCAGCTCGCCACCAATTACCTGGGCCACTTCGCCCTGGCTCTCGGCCTGCTCCCCGCCCTGCGGGCGGCCGAGAAGCCGCGCGTGGTCGCGGTCAGCTCCGGCGCCCAGCTGCGGGCGGAGTTCGACTTCGACGACCCGCAGTTCGAACGGCGCTCCTACGACCCGTTCGTCGCCTACTCGCAGTCGAAGACCGCCGACGTCCTTCTCGCTGTCGGGATCAGCCGCCGGTGGGCGGAATACGGCATCACCGCCACCGCCTGCGCGCCGGGGGTGATCCACACCAACCTGGCACGCCACCTCGACCAGGCGACCATGCAGGCCTACGGCGCCATGGACGCCGACGGCAACCTCACCACGCCGGACTTCTACAAGACCCCGGCCCAGGGCGCGGCCACCACCGTGCTGCTGGCCGCGTCACCGCTCCTCGACGGCGTGACCGGCCGGTACTTCGAGGACAACCAGGAGTCCGCGGTCGTCGACGGTGGCCCCGAGGTGATGGCGGGAGTCGCGAAGTGGTCGGTCGACCCCGCCGCCGCGGACCGCTTGTGGGACTACGCCCTGCCGGTGGCGCGCTGACCTGGTGGCGCCTGCCACCATGGGGGAATCGAACAGGGCCGCGCCGGGCCGAGGACCGATCCGAGCACAGATGCCCACTGGAAGGTGCCTGATGAGACCCGTGACCCGACGCCAGGCCGACCATCACGCCGCGCGTTCGGCCGCGACACGGGTGCAGGTGATGTCCGCCATGGAACGACTCCTCGATTCCGGCCAGGCCTTCTCCGAGATCAGCGTCCAGCAGATCCTGGAGGAGGCCGGCGTGTCCAGGGCCACGTTCTACGCCCACTTCCAGGGCAAGTCGGACGTCCTGGTGCGGCTCACCGACGATCTGCGGGAGTCACTGCTGGCCCTGGCACGGCAGTGGGACCCGGCGGCCGAGCAGGGCGGGGCCGAACGGTTCGCCCGGTTCTTCACCGACGTCATCGCGATTCACCGCGCCCACCGCAGAGTGCTCACCGCGGTCCAGGAGGCGGCGACCTACGACCCCGCGGTGGGCGACTTCTACACCGCCGACCTGGAGAACTTCGAAGAGACCGCGCTGCGGACCGTGCTGGCGGAACAGGCGGCCGGCGCGACCGCCGCCGATCTCGACCCGGTCAGCGCCAGCCGGATCATCGTCTGGGGCGGCGCGCAGGCGATCGCACACCATATCCGCGTCGACGACGGCGCCGGTGACGCCGCTTTCGCCCGGGAGCTCGCCCGGATCTGGTGGTACGGCGCCTACCGTCGCCCGACCGAGGCGTGACCGCCACGCATCCCCGGCCGGACACCGCCGGAGCGCGGCGGAGCTCCCGCCGCAGCCCTTCGTGAGCGTCACGACGATTCGAGGACCCCGTGCTGGACGGAAACCGCGGATTCTGGGTGATCCGGGCCCGCGGGCGGGGCAGCGCTACGCAGTGCCGCCTCGACCCGGCGGTTGCTGGTCATGGTCGCCGTGACGGCGGTCATGGCGAGGAGGAGGCCGCCCGCGGCGTAGAGGGGGGTGCGGATGTCGAACGCGCTCGCCAGCCAGCCGCCGAGGAAGGCACCGAAGGGGGCAGCGCACATGGCCAGCATGCGGGAGGTGGAGGCGACCCGGCCCATCAGGTGGGCCGGGACGATCGCCTGCCTGAGGGAGGGGGCGAGCACCATCGTCGCGCCCATGCCCGCCCCGCAGACGGCGAGCGCGAGCCCGGCCACGTAAGGGTTCGGGGCGGCGGCAAGTCCCAGGACGGCAAGTCCCTCGACCGCGGCCGTGCAGGTCAGCGCGGTACCGGTACCGAGCCGCCGGCCGAGGAAGGAGGCGATGCCCGCGCCGAGCAGGCCGCCGGCGGCCTCCGCCGTGAGGAGCAGGCCGAAGCCGAAGGTGTGGATGCCGAGACGGTCGTGCGCGAAGAGGGCCAGTACGGTCTCCACGGCGAGGAAGGCGACGTTCCCGACCGCCGGACGCAGTGCGAGCCCGAGCAGCAGCCGGTCCCCGAAGACGTAGGAGGCCCCGGCCCGTGCCTGCCGGAGCAGCGACTCGCGGGCCTCGGGTACGGGCCGCGGCGCGGCGGGCAGCGACCGTACGAGCAGTGCGGAGAGCGCGAACGACACCGCGTCCGCGAGCAGCGGAACCGCCCGCCCGAGCGCGAGCAGCGCACTGCCCGCCGGCGGCCCCACGAAGCCGGACCCGGCGGTCTGTGCCGCGCGCAGGCGGGCGTTGGCCCGCTCCAGGAGCACGGTGTCGCGGCCGAGCAGATGCGGCAGGTAGGCCGTGGCGGCGGTGTCGAAGAAGAGTCCGCCGAGGCCGAGCAGGAAGGCGACGGCCGCGAGCAGCGGAATGCTCAGCACGCCGAGTACGGCCGCCACCGCGGGTATCGCGAGCAGTACGGCACGCGCCGCGTCGGCGACCCACATGGTGCGCCGGCGGTCCCAGCGGTCCACCAGCGCCCCGCCGAGCACGCCGAAGAGCAGCCACGGCAGCGTCCCGGCGGCCGATACGACGGCGAGCGCCATCGGATCCCGCGTCAACGCCAGGGCCAGCAGCGGCAGTGCGGCGTTCGTCACCCCGTCACCGAGCGAGGACACCGTTTGCGCGGTCCACAGCCGTCCGAAACCGGTCGGCAACTTCGCTTCGTCGTTGGTCACTTGGAGTCACCCTCCGTCTGCTCGGGCGCCGCCGGCCAGAAGAGCGCGAAGGCGAGCGACGCGTCCGGCAGCGACGGATCGGACAGCTCCCGATACTCGTCCGCCAGCGCGTCCAGCCGCGCCCCGAGCTCCGCGAACTGCTCCTCGGTGAGCCGCAGATGCGCCATCCGTACGTGCCGCTCGCTGTCCGCCGGCGCCGCCTCGAGGTCCGCCACCGCGTGCCGCATCAGCACATCCCGCTGTCCCGCCCCCGTATCGGGCAGGACGATCGACTGCGCGGCCATCGCGTAGTACCGCTCGGTGACCCCCCGCACCTTCCGGGTCCGCACCACCTTCACCAGGCCGGCCCGCTCTAGCAGCCGCACGTGATAGCTCGAACTCCCCTTCGCCAGGCCCACCCGCCCGGCGATCTGCGTGATCGTCGCCGGCTCGAAGCGGAGCACGGCCATGATCCGGTGACGCGTCAGATTGGAGACGGCGCGCAGCTGCTCGTCCGTGGTGACGTGAAAGGTCTCGGGAACCTCGTCTGTTGGCATGCACGCAATGGTCAACGATCCTTGACCATTGCGCAAGGGATATCCCGCACGGCCTTCCGGAACGTCATCGTCCGGTATGGGGGCGGCGCTGGCCGGCCCCGGGTGCCCGCCCAGCGCCGTGTGGAAGTGTGCGACTCTCGTTCTCCGAGATGCCGATCGAGAAGGCTGCGATGAGCCGCGAAGAAGCTCTCAAGGCAGCTCAGCCACATCGCGCGCGAGAGAGCATTCGGTCGGCATGTGGGATCCGACAACCGCCTGCTGACCCCCGGGGCCGCGGAGTGGGCACAGGCCTACTGGGTCGCCGGTCAGATCGCGGACGGATCCGGATCCTGCTGTGGCGGCGCGGCGAAGCAGTTCCTTCACAGGGGGCCTGCACCCGCCGCGGGGTGAAGGGCCTCAGTTGCTCCGGATGGCGAAAATCACTCCCACGATGAAGATCACCAGGATGATCGAATACCAGATGATGTCTTCCTGAACCTCGCCGCTCAAAGCCAGCTCGACGATCCCTGTGGGCATGGCAACGACCTTTCGTGGGCAAATCTCATCTTTCGATGTATTCCCACGTACTCTCCCAAATTCACACCTCACCGGGGTCGGCCGTAGAACCGGCCTGCCGACGCGGTCCTGGACGCAGGCTTCGGCGCCGGCGTGGGCGTGTCGTCCTTGCGGCATCCCCTGGCACCGCAGGAATGTGCAGACTGGAACCCATGACGGACGCTTACCGCGATGCATGGATCAGTTGTGCCGACGACGCGATACGGATTCGCGGCTACTACTTCCCATGGGGCGCCAAGACGATTCCGTACGAGGCGATCCGCTCGGTCGAGCGGATCGAACAGGGCGCTGCCACCGGGCAGTTCCGGCTGTGGGGCACCGCGAAGCCGACGGTTTGGGCGAGCCTCGACCCGCACCGGATGCGCAAGCGCGAGGGGCTGTTGCTCGACGTCGGCCGCCGGATCCGGCCGTACATCACGCCGGACGACCCGGCGGCCGTCATCGCCGTACTGAACCGCCACGCCGTGCCGGGCGCGGCCCCGGAGGGCACCCCGCACCGGTAGGACACGGGGGACGCCCCTCGGAGTCAGTTCTGTGCGCCGGCGGCCCGGTGCTTCTTCCACTGGCGCTTGACCAGCGCCCACAGCCCCACCACGGCCGCCAGGGCGAGTCCGCCGAGCCAGGACTGGCTCCAGGGGTGTCCGCCGCCGGTGCGTCCGCCGAAGTGCCACACCAGCACCCCGACCGCATACGTTCCGACCACGATCCCCGCACCCCGTATCCACCTCATGCCCACCGGCTACCCGCAGGCGCCCCCGGGACACCGAGGCGTCCAGCCGACAGGCGCGGGCCCGGCGCGGCTACCCGCCCCCGGGGGCCGGTGGCACGGCGAGTCCCGCCACCGCGGCCGGGTCCTCGGCCCGGGCCTTGACGGTGTCTCCCGGCACGGCGGGGAACCCGCCGTCCAGCCGGTCCCACAGGGTGAGCAGTGGTGTGGCCATCACCGTGGTGACCACCGCCACCACGACCAGCACGGTGAACATCGAGGGCGACACGATGCCCTCGGCCAGCCCCACGTTGATGGCGATGAGCTGCATCAGCCCGCGGGCGTTCATCAGCGTCCCGATCCGCAGCGCGACCCCCTGGTGCTGGCCGCCCAGCCGCGCGGCCAGCCAGCACGCCCCGAACTTGCCGAGGACTGCCACCAGCGTGCAGCCCGCCGCGAACAGCAGGAGCGCGGGATCGGACAGCAGGCCCGTGTCGGTGTTCAGGCCGGAATAGGTGAAGAACAGCGGCAGCAGCAGCATCCCGCTCAACGGCGCGGTGGTCTCGATGGTTCGGTCGATGCGCGGCGAGCGCGGGTACGCGACGCCCAGGCTGAAGGCGCCGAAGACCGCGTAGAGGCCGATCCGGTCGGTGTACCAGGCGGCCAGACACAGCACGAGCAGCGTCACCAGCAGCAGTTGTTCCGTGGTGAGCCGCTCGGTCGCGCGCAGCACCGGAGCGCGGTATCTGACCAGGAAGTACAGCGCCACCACCATGCCGGCGGCTCCCGCCGTGGCCAGTACCAGGGCCGTCGAGGTGCCGCGCGCCAGGCTCACCACGCCGGCCAGCATGATCCACGCGGCCACGTCGTCCAGAGCGCCGGCAGCGAGCGAGATGGTGCCGAAGACGGTGCCGCTGAGTCCGCGCTCGATGATGATCCTGGCCAGCATGGGGAACGCCGTGATCGCCAGCGTCACACCGACGAAGAGCACGGTCACGTGCAGCGGGACTCCGGGCGGTGAGGTGTCCACCGAATCGTGCACGGCCCAGGTGAGCCCGACGCCCAGCAGCAGCGGCGTGACGATGCCTGCGAGAGAGACCATCGCCGCCGGCCTCGCCACCGACTTCATCCGGTCCAGCCGGAACTCGTACCCCGACTGGAACATGAACAGGACGAGGCCCAGCTGCCCGGCGACGTAGAGCGTCGGCCGCAACTCGGAAGGAAAGAGGTGGTGTTCGACCGACGGGAGCAGTGCTCCCAGCACAGAGGGGCCGAGCGCCACCCCGGCGATCATCTCGGCGACCACCGGCGGTTGGCCGACCGGCCGCAGCAGCAGGGTGACACCGCGACAGACGACGAGGATGACGACGACGGCGAGCAGGAAGGCGGTGCCCAGTGCGGTCGCGGACATGGGAGACAACCCTTCGGCATGAAGCGGTGGGGGGTGGGGCGGATCAGCCGTCGTGGTATGGACAGCCCGGCGGCGGAGATGGTGCGGCCCCGCCGGTGGTTTCCGCGTCGTCCCCGAGCGGGCGGCCCTGCGTGTCGTGGCCGGCGAACCACGCCGTGGTCATCCGCAGCCGCCGTGCTTCCACCACCATCCAGCTGCCGAGAGCGAGCTGCAGCAGGCTGCGGCCCACGTCCTCCCAGCGGTCCCGCAGCCGCAGGAAGACGAGCACGGCGGCCATCCGGTGGCGCGGCAGGGTCCGCCCGCGTGCCACCAGCAGACACGGTGCCCGGTGCGGGATGGGACGGGTGTGGGAGACCGAGGTGTGCAGGGCGAACCGGGCGAGCACTTCGCGTGTCACCGCCCTCATGGCCAGCGGGGCCAGCCGCCACGCCGGGCAAGGCCGGTTCGCGGCGACGCCGAAGGGGATGTGGTGGGCGTCCTTCAGCGAGATCCGGTCCCACCTGCCGGGGTCGAAGACCTCGGGGCTGGCGTGGCCGGTGGAGTGGTAGGCGGGATAGTCGAAGCACAGCACGGTGCCGGCCGGGTAGCGCGTGCCCCCGCCGAGATCGATGTCGGCGCTGGTGATCCGGTGGGCGATGCCGAACAGCGGGAAGAGGCGCAGCGTCTCGTTCATGACGTTGCCCAGGTCGTGGTCGTCGTCGGGGTGGGCGGCCAGCCGCTGCTGGACGTCCTGATGCTCGGCGAGTACGAGCAGCAGGTGCGCCATGGCCTCCGACATCTGCACGACCGCGGTGTTGAAGAAGGTGCCCTGCAGGTAGTGGGCGCGGTCCAGCGGTGTGGCGAGCTCGGTGGGCAGGGTGTGCGGAACCTCGCCGGCGGCCAGCCGCCGCAGCAGGTAGCGGGTGAGGCGGTCACGGCGGCGCATGTGCCGAAGCCGGGTGTTCTTCAGCGAGTTGATGACGTCCTCGGCGTTGTCCACGATCAGCTGCCGGGCGTGCGGCGGGCACGGCTCACGGAAGACCAGCCCGTAGAAGAACTCCGCCCACACCGGCATCATCAGATCCCGCAGCCGGACGAGCGAGACCTCGCCGGGGACGGTCTCGGTGAGCACCTTCCTGGCACAGCGGGCGGCCGCGGCGGACAGCTCGGCGCTGGTGCCCGCCAGGATCGCGGCGGTGCCGCGGGCGACGGCGTCGTAGCGCGGCCCGGGCTCCAGGTGCTCCTGATGGACCTCGGGCCCCGGGGCGAGCCAGTACCAGAACAGGTCCGACAGCCCGGCGCCCTTGCTGCGGCCGTTGGCCGCCGGGTGCGCGTACAGCTCGGCGAAGCGTTCAGGGCCGACCTCGGCGTTGGGCACCACGACGCCCTCGGGGCCGTTGACCCGGGCGAACACCCGGACGCGCAGGGCGATCAGGGTCTTGGGCAGCCAGTACGGGGTGGACAGCGCGAGCGCGACAGCGGTGGCCTTCCTCAGCATCCGGCCACCCCGTGCGGACCGCGGACGACCACCTGGTCGCGGGTCGGCGCCGTACAGTCGGCGGCGCCGCACAGCGCCAGCACATGAGCGGTGTCGGCCTGCAGCTCCGCCAGCACCCGCGCCACGCCGTCCTCTCCCTCGGCGGCGAGCCCCCACAGCACGGGCCGGCCGACACCGACCGCGGTGGCGCCGAGCGCCAGGGCGGTCACCACGTCCGAGCCGCTGCGTATCCCGCCGTCGAGCAGCACGGGGATCCGGCCTGCCACCGCGTCCGCCACCCGCGGAAGCGCCTCCACGGACGCGGGCGCGGCGTCGAGCTGGCGGCCCCCGTGGTTGGACACGATCACGCCCCGCATCCCCTCGGCGACCGCCAGCCGTGCGTCGTCGGGGTGCAGAACGCCCTTGAGCAGGATGGGCAGTTCGTGGTGGTCGCGGAGCCTGCGCAGGTCGTCCCAGGACAGCGCGGGCGACATGGCGATGTCGAGGGTGCCGTCGGGCGGCGCGCCGGGGAGGTCACGCATGTTCTCGGTGGCACACCCCGGCGGCAGGCCGTGGAAGCCGTTGCGGTCGTCGCGCGGGCGGCGGCCGAAGACGGGGGAGTCCACCGTGACCACCAGGGCGGTGCAGCCTGCCTGCCGTGCCCGCCGGACCAGCGTGTGCGTGACCTCGGGGTCGGGCTGGAGGTAGAGCTGGAACCATACGGCGGCGTCCTCGCAGACGGAACGGGCCGCCACCGTGACCTCGGCGACCGCCGTCGTCGAGGCCATCGAGGTGATCAGCACGGCACCTGCCGCGGCGGCCGCGCGGGCGGTGGCGCGCTCGCCGTCCGGGTGGGCCAGGGCGTGGAAGGCGGTCGGGGCGATCACGACGGGCGTCCTGGCGCGCGCGCCGGGCAGCGTGACCCGGGTGTCGACCGGCCCGGCACCGCGCAGGACGCGCGGGAGCAGGGCCAGCCGCCGGAAGGCCAGGACGTTCTCGGCCACCGCGGTCTCCGTACCGGCGCCGCCCTCGTAGAAGTCCCAGTGCACCGGGTCGAGCCGGGCCCTGGCCTTGTCCCGCAGCTCGGCCAGCAGGCCGGGCAGGACGGCTTCACCGCCGGTCATCAGGGGTCCGCGGCTGCTCCTCAGGGGAGGGCGCGAGGTGCTCGGTCAGGAAACCGACGAGCGGGGCGCGGTGGACGTCGTCGCTGTCCCATTCGTTCTCCAGGTTCTCGGTGAGGTGGTGCTCGGCGACGTGCTTGCCGTCCTGGAACAGCCGGACCACCGGGTGCAGGTAGCGCCCGTCGAGACCGGTGGCCGCCTGCTGCGACACCCGGCCGACCGAGATGTCGAACGGGTTGACCTTGTCGTGGTCCTCGCCGTATTCCAGGGTGACCGTGAGATAGCGGTCGGCAGCGCCGAACACCCCCTCCCCGGCCACCCGGTGGAGATGGCCGACGGGGACCTCCTCGTAGTAGCCGACCACGCCGTCGTCGCCCACCGCCGCGGCGTCGCAGAGGAATCCGAACATCTGCCACAGCGCCGAGGTGCGGTTGATCCGCTCGATCACCGCGTCGGCGACGGCCGCCGGGCCGCCGTCCAGCTCGCGCCGCGGCCAGGGGACGTCGTGGTACCGCTGCTCCAGGATGCGGTGCAGCGCGCGTACGGCGTAGCGGAAGCCGTGGATGAATCCGCTGGTCGACTTCTTGAAGTCGCGGGCCTGGGTGATGGTCCCGGCGAAGTACATATCGGGAATGTTGACCGATTCCCAGGCATCGGTCTGGGCGGGGAACCGATCGTTGATCATCAGCTCGGGGCGGCAGTCCTCGGCGAATACGGAGGCGTCGAAGCGGAATCCGGTGGCAAGGATGACACGGTCGTAGGTGATTTCCTTCACTACTTCATTGACCCGCAGGAACCTGATGGCGACATGGTACGGGCCATCCGTCCCTTCCCGCCTGATGTACGCGATCTCCCCGTCGAGCAGCGCGTTCTGCGACTTGAGCTGGTAGGTGTCGAGGAAGTTGTTGTTCACCGCCCTGAGATGGCCCACGAAATGAGTCTGCCAGGCCAGTTTCAGTGATCCCGGCCCGGCCATGTGAATCACCGCCGCCGTTTCCACAAGGTTGTCAGCGGTCTCGAACGCGGAATTTCCGCGGCCGATGATCAGCACCCGCTTGCCGGTGAAGCCGGCCGGGTCGACGGACACCTCGTCGTACCGCTCGGCCAGCTCGACGCCGTCGATGGGCGGTATGTACGGCCGTGAGACGCCGGTCGCGACGATCAGCCGTCCGGCGTGCAGGACGCTGCCGTCCCCTGTCGTCACCTCGAAGTCGCCACGGGCCGAACCGTCCGCCGCCGGCAGCCGCGAGATGCCTGTGGCGCGGGTGTTGCTGCGGATGCGCAACCCGTGGGCCCCGGCGAAGTCGCGCAGGTAACCGACGAAGCTGTCGGCGGGCGGGAAGTATCGGGGCGTGACGGCGGTGAAGAGCGGGTGGCGCTCCTCGGAGAGCAGCGAGTTCCAGTCGGTGCGCAGGTTCAGCTCGGGGTCGTCCCAGCCCGTGTGCACCTTGTTGATGGAAATCAGCGTCCGGTGCCGGGGGAATTTCGTGAAGAAGGTGCCGGGGGCTTCGCCCGCCTCTACCAGGAGGTAGTTGCGCCCGGATCGCTCCAGGAAATAGGCCGCCTGGATTCCGGCCGGTCCTCCGCCCAGTACCAGATAGTCGACCCGCTCTTCTCCGGACACATGCCCTCCCGGGATCTGATGAGGATGCGGTCCACCCTAGTTGAGGGTTAAAGGATGTATCCAGAGGGCCTAAATGTGATCCATGTCACACCGCATTGCGGTGTTGGGAATCGGATGAGATGGATAACTTCCGGAACGGGCTCGGATGATGGAGCGGTGGCGACGGGATAAGGTGCCTGACAGTGACGGCCGAGGCTGTGCGGATACTGTGCGCGTGCACCCGTCCTCTTTGCGGGTGGCTTGAATTCGACCTGGTGACCCGGTGCCCGGATCGGAGAAAATCATGAACCGACCGGCCGAACCGGTCTTTCCGCAACCCCTCGTCGACGCCTTCAGGCGAGATCCCGGCACGCCGGCCTTCGAGTTCCGGTCACGACCCGTGACCCGTGCCGAGGTGCTCGACCTGATACGGAGCTGCGTCGCCGGCCTGCGGGCGGCGGGCCTCGGGTCGGGCCAGGGGGTCGCCGTCACCACGGCCGTGACCCCGGCGGGCTTCGCCGCACAGATCGCCGCCCACCTGCTCGGATGCCGGGTCACCGGCCTGCGACCGGGCCTGACACCCTCTCAACTGCGCCACACCCTCGCGCAGGACGTCCAGGCGGTGATCACCGACGGCAGCACCGCGACCACGGACCTCGCCGCGGCCGCTGCGGCGGCCTCCGCCTTCGTACTCGACCTCGACGCCGACCTGCTGAAAGCCGGCGCCGGGGAGGTGGTGCGGCGGACCGGCGGGCGCACGGCGGACGACCCCGGTGACGACGCCCTGGTGGCACGGGGCCGTGCCGGCGACGTCGGCCTGATCTGCCTGACCAGCGGCAGCACCGGCAACCCCAAGGGCTCCGCCCAGACCTACCGCGCGCTCACCGAGCACTGGTCCTGGCAGCCCAGCCGCTGGAGCGAGCCGACCCGCCGACTCGCGGGCGCCTACCGCCGGTTCCTCGTCTTCGGCACGCTCACCAGCGCGGTGATACTGGAGCACCTCGCGCTGTGCCTGCTCAGCGGCGGCACCGCGGTGATCCCCGAGGAGCCCGTCTCCTTCCCCCACTCCTGGGAGCGCCACCGCGTCACCGCATGCCTGTGCACGGTGGCCAGGCTCTACCAGGTGCTCGACACCCTGCGCACCGAGCAGGTCGACACCTCCAGCCTGCGGGCGCTGCTCGTCGCCGGGTCGCCACTGCCGCCGCACCGGCTGGCCGAGGCCGTAGAACGCCTCGGCCCGGTGGTCTACGAGGGCTACGGCCAGACCGAGACCGGCATGCTCACCCTGCTCGGCCCCGAAGACCTCGCCGAACACGGCGACAAGGTGCTCGACTCCGTCGGGCGCCCCATGCCCGGCGTCGGGATCAGCGTCCGCGACTCACTGGGAGCGCCGGTCCCGGCCGGCGCGGCGGGCGAGATCTGGGTCCGCGCGGCCGGCGCGATGTCCGGCTACTGGCACGACGAGGAAGAGACCCGCGAGGTGGTCAGGGACGGCTGGATCAGGACCCGCGATCTCGGCACACTCGGCGCCGACGGCTTCCTGCGGCTGGCCGGGCGCGCCCGCGAGGTGATCTTCGTCAACGCGATCCTGCACTACGCGGGCGCGATCGAAGCAGCGCTCACCGCCCACCCGGACGTCGATCAGGCCTACGTGGTCGGCGCGCCCGACGAGCGGACCGGCGAGGCCGTGCACGCCTTCGTGGTCCCGGTCGCCGGCCGCGCGCCCGCTCCCGCAGACCTGCGTGCCGCCGTACGAGCCGCACTCGGCGAGGGCGCCGTGCCCGCCACCGTCACCCTGCTCAGCGCCGTACCCGTCGCGCCCAGCGGCAAGCCGGACAAGAAGGCGCTGCTGCGCCGGCTGCCGACCGGGGGATAGGACCGCCCGCGCCCACCACGGAGCGACTGCTCGGCTGAGGCGCCGGGACGGCTCAGCTGCCCGAGGCCTGCCATTCCTGCGCCAGCACCGACCAGACCTCCGCGTCGTGGCGGACGCCCCGGTAGAGGTAGGTCTCGCGCAGGACTCCTTCGCGGGTCATGCCGAGCCGCCTGGCCACCTTGACACTGGAGATGTTCTTCGGTGACGCCAGCCACACCACACGGTGCATGCCGCGCTCGGTGAACGCCCAGTCGATGATCAGCCGTGCCGCACGTCCGACCAGTCCCCGGCCTGTGGCGGCGGGCTCCAGCCAGCAGCCCACCTCACAAGTGCCCGGGTGCATGCCGCGAGATTGTTGTCCGTTATGTTCCCCTTACTGTCGAGCGCGTCGCTCATCAGGTGGCACGCGCGTGCCCCCGGCCAGAGGGTAGGTCAGGCAGGCGACGCCGATGGTGGCCCGGCCGCCGGGTCCGGGCGGACTGTAATCGATCTTCCCCGGTTGGACCCGCCCGCCGCGCTAACCGAAGCAGTCCTCCACATCGTTCACACCGATGAAGTCCAGGATCCGCTATCCCCCGCTGTCGATGATGAAGGTCTGCAGGTCGGTGCTGACCAGTGCCTGGGCCTGGTTGTACTGGTCGACACAGGTCCGGCCGCAGCTCGCCAGCAGCAGTTGCTCATCACTCGAGTCGAACGCCCGTAGACCCGACGCCGCTTGCGCCGCTGCCGCCTGCGGGGCGGCGACTTCCGCAACCCGAGCACCCGTCGAACGCGGCATCGCAACGGTGAAGTCCTGGCAGCTTTCCGCAGATCTCGCATCAGCCCCAACCGCATGAGCGTCATCACCAAAGCCGTCCTCCCCCTGGAGAGGCAGCGCTGAAAACGCTCACTGATCGATGTCAGATGCGCGCTGTAAGTTCTTTCCATGGGTGTGTACCTGGTGAGTGTCGGCGCGCAGGAGTGGTTCGGTGAGGAGGAAGACGGATGGGGCGAAGTCGCCTCAGCGCTCAACGCTGATCTCAGGCGGCGGGGCCTGCCGCCCTACGAGGACGTGCCCCCGGAGACGGACTTTGCAGCGGGCTCGGGGCACGCCTTCGAGGAGAAGCTGGCCCCATCCATGACCGGGTTCCTCGCCTTGTGCCGGGCGCATCTGTCACGGGAGGAATCGGAAATCCTCTGCGGCTGGACCGTGCTCGTACCCTTCTCGCTCGATGAGGAGATCTGGTTGCCCATCGAATCAGGCGCGTACGAGTCCATGGTCGCCGGCGCCCCCCAGGTGCTACCGCTCGCCGAGAAGCTGGCGGCAGCCCTCGATCTGCCGGCCGAGACCCCGGCGACATGCGACAACCTCGACTTGAGTATGTGGTTCAGGTACCAGGCAAAGGACCTGGCCACTACGCGAACAGGACAGTGGAGCAAGGACCTGGACGCAGCCTTCTACGTCGCACTGTTCCTGCGCGCTGCCCAGCACTCGATCCGACGTGGCTGCCCCATCGTGTGCACCTGAGACCCGCCGTCAATCCCCTGGTCTCCCAGCCGAGATGACACACTCTGCACGCAGCCCACCCACCGTCACACGCCGCTGAAATCATCTACTCCCCGGCGCGGGCCACCAGCAGCTGCTGGAAGAAGCCAGTTTCCTGCGGCATCCGCCAGCCGAGGTCGACAAACCCGGCCTCGGCTGCGAGGCCGGCCAGCCGGTCCCGGCCGAGTGCCCAGTAGGTGGTCCGGCGGACCTGGACGCGCCATCCCGCTCCTGCCGGGAGGAGTTGGAAGTGCTCCAGGTCGTAGTGCTCGCCGTCCTCGTGCCAGTGCCAGAGCTGGAAGGTGACGGTTCGTTCTCCGCTGTCGGCGGTCCGATGGACCTGGGGAGGCGTCGAAACCGGGCGGTCGCGCAGCAGGTCGTCGTAGGGACGTGTGCTGACCAGCAGCAGACCTGCCGGACGCAGCACGCGGCACATCTCAGTCAGGGCTGCGTGCGCATCCTGCTCGGTCAGCAGGTGGGGCAGCGAGTTGTCGGCGCAGACGACAACGTCGAACCGGCCATCGGGAAACGGGAGCCGTCGCATGTCAGCGGCGGCCGTGCGCAGGCTCAGGTTCCGGTGGGCGGCCTCACGGGCAGCGCGGGCCACTGCGCGACGGCTGAGGTCGGTCCCGGTGACGTGGTACCCGCACAGCGCCAGGCCGAGGGCCTGCGTACCGATGCCGCACGAACAGTCGAGCACCACCGCGCGATCCCGGCCGATCAGGGCGCCCAGGGCGTCCCCCTGCCGACGGATGCTCGCGTCCCAGTCCGGGTAGATCAGGTGGTAGTCGTCGGCCAGTTCGTCGTAGAAGTCCGCCACCGATGCCTCGGGCATGTCCCGAGATTACCGCGCCTGATTTCCCCAAGAGCTCTGGTCGCCTCATGATCGGCACGAACCCCTTGCTTACGGCAGTGACGCCATTTCCCGTGGACATCCGCCAGCGCACTCCGCGAGGATCAAGGGTCGGGGACCCGGGCCGGCCATTCCACCAGATCGGGGATCTCCCCGGGACTGACTCCAGGAACAGAGCTGAGTCGATCCAGGGCAGCGGGAACGGGTGCGCAATCGCACGTCATTAACCTGGCGACGATGGCGGGCCCTCCCGGGATACTGATCGTCCATGGATGAGGTCGAACTTGTCGTCGCCCATTCCGAGCGCGCGACCCTGCGCGTCGGTGATGTGTTCCTGAAGGTGGACGCCGACCAGGCGCGCATCGACGTCGAGGTCGCAGCGATGGCCCTGGCGCCGGTCCCGACCCCGGAGGTCCTGTGGCACAAGCCGCCGGTACTCGCGATCGCGGCGGTCCCCGGGACGGCACTCGGCCGCCTCGGCGAGCCGTCGACCGCCTCCCCGGCGGCGTGGGCCGCGGCGGGCGCGGCCATCCGGACGTTGCACGACGCCCCGTTGCCGCCCTGGCCCGACCGGGGGAAGAGCGTCGACGAGTTGACGGCGGATCTCGACGGCGAGTGTCAGCGGCTCGTGGCGAACGGGGTTCTGGCCACCGACCTGGTCACCAGCAACCGCCAGGTCGCCGAAGCCGCGCTCCGGCCATGGACTCCGATGTTCACACATGGCGACCTGCAGATCACCCACGTATTCGTCGATCACGACGACGAGGTCACCGGCGTCATCGACTGGTCCGAGGCGGGCGCGGGTGACGCCCTGTTCGACCTGGCCATCTTGACGCTAGTGTCGCGTGAATGAAGTCCTTGGACGCTTGGGGGTTGCGTGTTCGAGGACTTCGTCGGCGGTTTTGGTCCATGTGAATGGCTGGCAGCGGTCGTTGTAGGCGTCGATGTACCGGCGGATGGCGTCGGTGAGGTCGGCGACCGAGGTGAAGGTGCCGCGGCGTATGGCCTGGCGGGTGATGATGCCGAAGAAGATCTCGACCAGGTTCAGCCAGGAGCACGAGGTCGGGGTGAAGTGCAGCGTGATCCGGGGGTTCTTCGCGAGCCATGCCTTCACGCGGGGGTGCTTGTGGGTGGCGTAGTTGTCGGCGACGACGTGCAGTTTCACCCTCGGGTGGGCTTTGGCGACCTGCTTGAGGAAGCGCAGGAACTCATCGCTGCGGTGCCGGTTGTAGCAGGCGTCGGCGGTGATCTTCCCGGTGGCGACCTCCAGGGCCGCGAACAAGGTGGTGGTGCCGTGCCGGACGTAGTCGTGGGTGCGCCGCTCGGCCAGGCCCGGCCGGACCGGCAGCATCGGGGCGGTCCGGTCCAGCGCCTGGATCTGGCTCTTCTCGTCGACGCAGACCACTACGGCCTTCTCCGGCGGGGCCAGGTACAGCCCGACCACGTCGCGGACCTTCGCCTCAAGCTCCGGGTCGGTGGAGAACTTGAAGGTCTCGCTGCGCCAGGGCTGGATCTTCCACTTGCGCCACACTTTGGCCACCGCGACGTTGGACAGTCGCAGCTCGGCGGCGAGCAGCCGGGAGGACCAGTGGGTCACGCCGAGCTTGTCCGGCGGGCCTTCCAGGGTCCGCACCACCACTTCTGTCTCGTCCACCGTGCCGGGCCGGCCCGAGCGCGGCCGGTCCTCCAGCCCGGGCAGGCCGGCCGAACGGTAACGGCCCCGCCAGGTCACCACCGTCTGCCGGGACAGCTCAAGACGCCGCGCGATCTCGGTGTTCGAAGCGCCTTCCGAGGCGAGGAGCACGATCCGGGCCCGCGTCACCAGCCCCGACGGGGACGACGGCGAGCGGATCCACGATCGCAGGACCTCACGGTCCGCATCGGAGACGACCAGCGGCAGGGCGACAGGCATACGCCATTCAACCGCACACCAAGCCACCGTCCAAGAACTTCATTCACGCGACACTAGGACACGAGGAGCACCTCGGTGACGTTCTCGCCGGCTACGGCAGCGACGTCGACCTCGATGTGATCCGCGCGTGGTGGTCGTTGCGAAGCCTCCTGGTGATCCGCTGGCTGACCGAGCACGGCTTCGACCCGTTCGCGCCGGGCTGTGAGGTCGACGTGCTGAGGTCCCGGATGTGAGGCTGCGGCGGCCCCGGCCATGAGTGACGCGTGGGGGCTGGAACCACGCGCCTCGATGACCGGGCATACGGCACGCGCCGTAGGACGGCGAACAGGCCGGTCAGGAAGGCCCTGCGTGTCGCTGCTGGAGGAACTCCGCGTTGCGCCGAAGCAGGTGGCTGGTGAGAAAAAAGAAGCCCGGGAACACGATGAGCCCGACACCGTCGGCCCACAGCTCCCAGCTGGTGCCGTCCTCAACAAGGGTGAGGATGAAGGTGACGATGACCAGCAGCGAAAACCCCACGTAGCTCCAACGAGCCCAGCGCAGCATCCTGACGACCGGTTCGGAAAGCGGGTATCGAGTCCTCCACTGTTTCCCCATGCCCATCTCCTGCCCCGGACCAGGGCAGGCAACGGTCCGGCGGGGGAGCAGGGATGGGGTGAAGCCGACTGTCTCTTCTGATGTCCCATAAGGCCCGGTAGCCGCTGCCCGAGCGGGCTGAAGCGAGCGGAGCCGAAGCGTCCACATCTGTCGACCCACAGCCGCCGCCAAGTCCCCCCGTTCCGCCCGAACGTCGACGGGGTACACCTGAGTCGTATCCGGTGAAGGGCCGGCAGTTCCAGGCTGTTTGTGACGGTCGCCTGTAGCACTCGGGTCGGGTGGGGATCACCAACGGCCCGGTTCACCACGACGAGCGAGGGGATGTCCGTGAGCGCCTTCGACGACCACATGGCCATGGCAGCGGAGTTGCTGGGAACCTCCGTCCAGATTCCCGATGTGACGATGAACTTGACTATCGCGTTGAACGAGCACCACAACGACGTCGATCTCGCGGCTGCCGACAACGCCCTGCTGCGGAGCTGGACGGGGGCCGCAGACGAGACGCGCTCAGCGGTGCTGCTGTCCATGGCGTGGACGAGCCGTCCGCTCGCTCTTGCGGCGCCCGACGTTACCGCCGGCCGGTACGCCCAAGCGATGCACGCCTACGCGCGGGGATTCTCGGGTGGCGAAACGGAGTTCGTGGGCCCGGCTTTCCCCCGGTCGCCGCTGCCGGGGAAGGCCGGCGCGCTCGCGTCCTGGATCGGATTCGATCGCGACGACATAGCCGGCCTCAAGGCCGCGCTCATCCTGATGGCTTCGACGCGGCAGCGCCTGAGCAATTGGCCGTGAACCGCCCGCCGGCTACATCGCGGATCCAGCGCTTGTCCTGCCAACCGCGTCAGAATGCGTAGACGTCTCGCCAGCGGTGGCCTCGCGCTGCCACAGTGGGGGTCCATGGTCGGTCTCGTCCTGAGGCGTAATCATCCTCGCAGGCTGAGTATGCCGTGAACTTCGGTAGCTCAGGTGATCCCACACGAAGGGAGACACAGGTGCGTGCAACGAAAGAGCGGACTTGGCGGAGGTTGACCGGCCGCCTGGCTGCCGTGGGGATGGTGGTCGGTGGTGTGCTTGCCGTATCCACCTCCACCGCGTCGGCTGCTGGCCCCTACTTCTGCCAGGACGGCAATCACGAAGGCGACTACTGCGCAAAAGTTACGGCTATCAATCCAGGGTCATACCTGGCATTCCACAAGGGTCCCAACTACACCAGCGGCACCATCGCGGGAGTCCGACTCGCAAACGGCACCCCGGTATCCCTCGTTTGCTGGACGACAGGGGCAGGCGACATCGACGGGCACGGCGACACCTATTGGTTCAAGGTGGACACCGGCGCCGTCCAGGGCTACGTCAATGACTGGTACCTCACCACCGGTAGTCCCTCCCAATGGCATCCCTTCGTGCCCTACCACTGCTGACCTGCGGCGGCTCCACCCGGACCCAGCACACCAGGGAACACCTCGCCGGCCCGACAGCAGTTGCTCCTGCCGCACGGTGCCGGAACGCCTCAGGACCACCGCGGAACTCGCCTTTCGTCCCCGGGACAATGCGATGCGCGACCCGGTCACCGCGTTCAGCACCGCCGCACAGGACCGGATGACCGGTGCCGCCGGCGACTGCGGAGCGGATCGGGTTCAGGCCGACGCGTATCCCCAGCGCCGGGGTCAGACCGCGGGGTGACCGCGGGGGATCCGCCCCCGCCGTACGGGAACCGCTTGCCGCCGGGGCGTGGACGGTGGTCGGGTGTCGGCGTCGCGGAAAACACTTTGTCCCGCCCGCGCAGGTCCGGGACCATGCATCCACGTGACGGACGATTCCCCCGGCCCCGGCCCCACCCCCGCTCCGCCCTCCGGGCGGCCGCGCAGGCTGCTGCCCGACCTGACCCCCTGGCGCACCTCGCGCGACTTCCGCCTGATGTGGATGGCCGGGGTGATCACGACCTTCGGCAGCTTCCTGACCCTGGTGGCCCTGCCAGTGCAGCTCAAGCAGCTCACCGGTTCGGCCGCCGCGGTCGGGGCGATCGGCGCGGTGGAGCTGGTGCCGCTGATCGTCTTCGGGCTGTACGGCGGAGCGCTCGCCGACGCCATGGACCGCAAGCTGCTGATCAACGCCACCGAGGCCGCGCAGGGCCTGCTGGCCGCCGCCCTGCTGGCCAACACCTTGCTGCCGCACCCCGCGGTGTGGTTGCTGTACGTGGTGGCGGCACTGTCCAGCGCGCTGACGGGGCTGCGGCGCCCCGCCCTCGACGCGATCGTGCAGCGGATCGTGCCGCGCGACCAGCTCGCCGCGGCCGCGTCGCTCAACGCGTTGCGCTCCCAGGTCGGCGCCATCGCGGGCCCCGCGCTCGCCGGCCTGGTGATCGCCTGGGCGGGGCCGGGCTGGGCGTACGGCGCCGACACCGTGACCTTCGCGGTCTCGGTCTGCCTCGGCCTCGGCCTGGCCCGCTCGCCCGCCGCCCACGACGCCGCAAAGCCCTCGCTGCGCGGCATCGCCGAGGGCGCGCGCTACGCCTGGAGCCGCAAGGAGCTGCTGGGCACCTACGCGATCGACCTGGCCGCGATGTTCTTCGCGTACCCGGCGGCGATCTTCCCCTTCCTCGCCGACGACCTGCACGCCCGCTGGTCGCTCGGCCTGATGTACGCGGCGGGGTCGGTGGGTTCACTGCTGGTCAGCCTCACCAGCGGCTGGGCGGTGCGGGTGCACCGGCACGGGCTGATGGTGGTGCTCGCGGCGGCCGGATGGGGTGCGGCGATGGCCTGTACGGGGTTGACCGGCAACGTGTGGCTGGTGCTGCTGTGCCTGGCCGCGGCGGGCGGGCTCGACATGGTCAGCGGGATCGGCCGCAGCACCATGTGGAACCAGACCATCCCGGACGCCCTGCGCGGACGCCTCGCGGGCATCGAACTGCTCTCGTACTCGGTGGGCCCGCAGCTCGGCCAGGTCCGCTCCGGCGCCGTGGCCGCCCTCAGCTCGGCCCGCGCCTCGGTGTGGTCAGGCGGTGTCGCATGTGTGGCGGCGGTAGGGCTGCTGGCCGCGTCCCTGCCCGCGCTGATGCGCTACGACGACCGCGCCGTCCCGCAGGCCGCGGCGCCGGCGGGCCTCCGGGAGAGCGCGGAGGCGCCGGCGGCGTGACCAGGTCCCGGCCCCGGAGGGCGAGGGCGCAGGTCGACCGTGCCCGGGCGAGTGCTGCCCGGCGACGGCCTGTGCGAGCGGGCCCGCGGTGTAGTCGACGATCCGGTCGGCGCCGTACGAGCGGAGGCGGTCGTGGCTGCGCGGGGCGGCGCTCGTCGTCACCGTGGCGCCCTCCTGCTTGGCCAGCTGGACGGCGTAACCGCCGACCGCGCCGCCTCCGCCGTCGATGAGGACGCTCTGCCCGGCCGTGACCCCGGCGTGCTCGAACGGCGCCTGCCAGGCCGCGTCCCCGACAGGCCAGCCGCGCACATCCTCGCCGACCTCGGAGACGACCCCGGCCACGTCGTAGCGGGGCGGTGGGGAAGCTCACAGTGATACGAATTCGCACCATGTAGCGTGCGGGAATGACCGACAGCCAGCCCCCCACCGGCGCCGGAGGGCCGAGCGTCCGGCCGCTCGATCCGGCGGAACTGGGCACCTGCTTCGTCCTCATGGAAGCTGTCAGTCTGCTCCAGCACCAGGTCGAGCAGCAGCTCCGCGCCACGGGCGGGATCAGCTACGTGCAGTTCCAGCTGCTGGCCCGCCCGGCCCACGGGGACGGTCCGCTGACCATGACGGAACTGGCCGACGGCGTCGTCTACAGCCGCAGCGGCCTCACCTATCAGGCGGGGCTGCTGGAAAAGGCGGGCCTCATCACCCGCGACCCCAGCCCTGACGACGACCGGGCCACCCTCGTCACCGTCACCGACGACGGCCGGGCACTCGTCGAAGCCGTCCTGCCCGGCCATGTCGAGGTCGTCCGCCGCCTGCTCCTCGACCCCATGGCCGGCGACGACCTGCACCGCCTCGGCGACGTCATGACCCGCGTGCGCGCCCAGCCGCCCCGCTCGGCCACCCCGCGCAGGCGCCGCCCCCCTGTCGCCGAGCAGTAGTGGCCCCGGCGTTCGATGTCAGTCGGCGTTCCAGGATGGTGGGTCGGGATGACCCCGGCGGCGGGAGCCCTGGTGACCGCGCTCCTGCCACTCCCTGCCAAACGCTCGCGCCGGTCGGCGGCGTCCCCCGGCGCCGACGGGCACGGGTCCGATGGTGCTGGGACGCGACGGGCCGTCACCGGCCGGCGGGTGCTCCGCGTTCGCACCTGGCGAGGGGCGGCCCGCGCCGGTCCGGGCGGCGGCAGCACGCGGCCGGGCGGGAGCGCGGGAACGCGCCGCCGCCCGGGCCGGTCTACTCGCGTGCGGCCGGATCAGACCTGCTTGACCGCGGAGATGTCGAAGGTGAGCTTGACCTTGTCGCTGATCAGGACGCCACCGCCTTCGAGGGCCGCGTTGTAGGTCAGACCCCAGTCACCGCGGCTGACGGTCGCGGAACCGTCGAAGCCGACGCGGACGGCGCCATACGGGTCGGTGACCTGGCCGTTGAGCGTCAGGTCGATCGAGACGGGCTGGGTGATCCCCTTGACGGTGAGGCCGCCGTGCATCCGGTAGGTCTCGGCGTCGATCTGCTCCGCGCTGGTGCTGCGGAAGGTGATCTCGGGGAACTCGTCGGCGGCGAAGAAGTCGCCGTTGCGCAGGTGCTCGTCGCGCGCACCCAGTGCGGTGTCGATGCTGGCGACCTTGATGGTGAGGGCTGCGGTGGAGGCGGCCGGGTCGGCGCCGTCGAGGTGCAGGGTGCCCTCGTAGTCGGCGAAGCGACCGCGGATCGTCGTCACCATCGCGTGCCGCGCCGAAAAGCCGATCTCGCTGTGCGCGGTGTCGATGACGTAGTCACCGGTCAGGCGCGCCAGCTCGGGGTCGGCGACGGCCGTGGCGGCAGCGGCACTGGGTGCGGTGACAGGTGCGGTGGTCTCGGTCTTGCGGTTGAACAGGCCCATGACGTGATCCTTCGATACGGGGTTGGTTTAGGGTTCAACCAGATACCCATTGGTCCCATTCCTTCGCCAATGTCCGATTCATGTGACACCCGTCACCCGCGCCGGACGGTTCTGCTCGCGACCGGTGCGCCGGGCCGCCCCCACCATCAGCCCTCGCGCGCGCCGACCTCCTCCCGGAACGGGGCCTGCGGGCGGATCCGACGGATCCTGCGGCTACTCTCAGCCCACCGCGGCCTCGGTCGTGGCCAAGCCAACGTCTTGGTCTGTGAGGAGCACCTCCGATGGCTCGTACCACCCCGCCACGACCGATCGATGTCGAGGCGCTGTGCCCGGAAGTGGCCGACTACCGGAAGACGGCCGTCCGCCTGCATCCGCGCCTCGGCGATCCGAGCGCACGGCAGAGCTCGCTCGGCGGACCCATGCTCTGGCCGCTCCCGGAGCCCTGGCCGCACTGCGAGGACGACCACCCGCGCACGGCGTTCTCCCCTCCCGCGCAGGGACCGATCCCGCTCGTCCCGGTCCTCCAGCTCTTCGCGACCGACGTGCCCGACCTGGCCTTTCCCGGCGGCACCGATCTCCTGCAGGTGCTCTGGTGCCCTTTCGACCACGAGGACGGCTACGTTCCCCGCCCCGAGATCCACTGGCGGGACAGCTCCCTGAGCGACCTGCGGCCGGCCGATCCACCCCGCCCGGCCGGCCCTCACGACGACTACCTCCCGGCCCCCTGCGTCCTGCACCCTGAGCGCGTCACCGACTACCCGAACTGGGACCTCCCGGACGAGGTCGCCGACGCGCTCGAAGCCAGGTTCGAACAGCTGAAGGAGGAAACCGGCTGGTCCTACTGGTATCACCTCTCCGTGTCGGACGGCGTCAAGGTCGGCGGGTACCCGACGTGGACGCAAGAGCCCGACTGGCCGACCTGCCCTATATGCAACGTGCACATGGAGCATCTCCTGACGATCAACAGTGCGGAGTTCGGCGGCGAGAGTTGGCGCACGTGGCTGCCCATCGAGGACACGCCGGCCACGGGAACCATCTGGGACCTCCCCTACGAACAACGCACCGAGATCCAATGCCCCCCTGGGCTCACGCTCGGCGACATGGGCGGCATCTACCTGTTCGAATGCACCAGTTGCCCCGGCAGGCCCTTCGCCTACCGCTCAGACAGTTCGTGACCCGCGCAGCATCCGTCAGAAGGTCGTACCGGTGCTCATGAGGCAGCGTCGCTCACTGCGGGGCGGCACTGCGGCATCCTGGGCTTGCGTCGCACGACCTGGGTGATCCGGCCGAGGTCGGCGGCGCCGGCGTCGCGCTCGACCGCCGACCAGATGGGGCGGGCGCTGCCGCTCACTTCACATGCCTTCGCGCGGCAGGGCTGCCAGGAACTCCGGAAGGGCAGTTCCTTCGGGTGGGACCTGCCCGCGGAGATAGCGCTGATAGTGGCCGGCAACCAGGCGGCGGAGTTCTGCCTCGTCCGGCTCCTCACCGGTCAGTCCGAGGCGGGCTTCGTGGGGTCCGCCGGTCATGCGTAGTGGTCTGGCCAGCGCGTCGAATCCACGGGTGTACTCGTCGGGCATCTCCCACCATGCCTCGGCGAACGCCTGATCTCTGAGGACGTACATGTGAGACTCGTCGTCGAAGAGGATCACGGGGCCGACCGGTGCAGTCACCCCTGGAGTATGGCGGATCACCCGGTGGACGCGGCAACAGGGATTCGTGACGGTCCGTCCCGGCGCGGGGCAACTGTGCCGTGGCACATCACGGTCATGGCACGACGGTGCCAGCCCGAACCTATTGTTCGGCACTCTGGGCGACCCCATGATCCGGAAGGTCTTCCGCTCTTCCACTGCATGGGGAGTCTCCTTGGCAATCGTTCCCGTACCCCGACCTGGGCCCATCGTGCTCGCCGCGGTCGCCGCCCTGGCCGTCGGCCTCCTGCCGGCAACCGCCGCGGTGCCCGCGGCTCCGGCGGCGGCCGCCGCCGCGCCCCAACTGCCGGGTGGCGCCTCGCACACCGTCACGCTGATCACCGGCGACAAGGTCACGATGGGCACCGCCGCCGACGGCAGCCCCGTCAACTCCTTCGAGAGCCCGAAGGGTGCCTCCACCGGATACCACCGCGCCGTCGTCGACGGCGCGACCTACGTCTACCCCGACGCCGCCCTGCCGTACGTCGCCGCCGGCACGCTGGACAAGCAGCTGTTCAACGTCACCCGGCTGATCGCGGACGGCTACGACGACGCGCACTCCGCGCAGTTGCCGCTCATCGTCCGCTACACCAATGCCGCCGGACGTGCCAGGACACAGCCGAAGGTGGCCGGTTCCTCGGTCGTACGCCGGCTGGACAGCGTCCAGGGCGCGGCGCTCGCGCAGAACCGCGCACAGGCCCCGGCGTTCTGGTCCGCGCTCACCGGAGGTGCCGCGGCCTCCACCGCCCGGTCGGCGCACCCGGCACTGGCAGGCGGCGTCGCCAAGGTCTGGCTCGACGGCCGGGTGACGGCGGACCTCGCCGACTCCACCGCGCAGATCGGCGCACCGCAGGTCTGGGCGCAGGGTGACACCGGCGCCGGAGTGAAGGTCGCTGTGCTGGACACCGGAATCGACGCCGAGCACCCCGACCTTGTAGGCCAGGTGGGGGATACCAGCAGCTTCGTCCCCAGCGAGCCGGACACCACCGACTGGAACGGCCACGGAACGCACGTCGCCTCGACGATCGCCGGCACCGGCAGCGCCTCCGACGGCAAGGAGCGCGGGGTCGCCCCGAGCGCCCAGCTGGAGGTCGGGAAGGTGCTCGACTCCGACGGCAGCGGGCAGGAGTCCTGGATCATCGCGGGCATGCAGTGGGCCGCGCAGGACGAGCGGGCCAAGGTCATCAGCATGAGCCTGGGCGGCGGAGGCGACGCCGACGACCCGATGAGCCAGGCGGTCGACCAGCTCAGCCGCGACACCGGCGCGCTGTTCGTCATCGCGGCCGGCAACGGCGGCCCGCACTCGATCGGCAGTCCCGGTGCGGCGGACGCCGCCCTGACCGTCGGCGCGGTCGACTCCTCGGACCAGCTCGCCGACTTCTCCAGCCAGGGACCGCGGCTGGGTGACGACGGGCTGAAGCCCGAGATCACCGCCCCGGGAGTCGACATCGTCGCGGCACGCTCGTCCTACACCCGCGGCTCGGGTTACTACACCACGATGAGCGGCACCTCGATGGCGACACCGCACGTCGCCGGTACGGCCGCACTCCTCGCCGCGGCCCACCCCGACTGGACCGGCCCGCAGCTGAAGGAGGCCCTGGTCAGCAGTGCCCAGGCCACTCCGGCCTACACCCCGTACGAGGCGGGCGCCGGCCGGGTGGACGCCCTGGCAGCGGTGCACACCACCCTCTTCGCCACCGCGAGCGCCTTCGCCGGCTTCCACACCTGGCCTGCCACCCCGGGCGGCACGGACGTCCGCAAGGTGACGTACACCAACACCGGGGACGCGCCGGCCGATCTGGACCTGGCGGTCGACGCGGCAGCCGCACCGGCCGGGCTGTTCAGCCTCTCCGCCAGCCATGTCAGCATCCCGGCGCACAGCACGGCCTCGGTCGAGCTGACCACGCACCTGGACCTCCTGGCGGCCGACCAGCCGGTCAGCGGCATGGTCGTCGGTACCGACTCCGGCGGCACGGTCCGTGCCCGTACGCTGATCGGCGGTTCCCAGGAGGGACGGCGGCAGAACCTGACCATCACGGCGAAGGACCGCTCGGGCAAGCCGCTTTCGGGCACGGTCGTGCTGGCCGCGGCGAACCAGTGGACCTCGCTGGACCTGGACGCGTCGGGTACGGGTGCGGCACGCATGCCCGTCGGCAGCTACAGCGGCTGGCTCATCTCCAACGTCCAGGGCGCGAACGGGCCCCACTCGCTGGGCATGGCTCTGCTCAGCTTCAACGACGTCTCCCTCGACCAGGACCGCACCGTCACACTCGACGCCCGAAAGGCCCGTCAGATCGCGGCCCGGGTACCCGGGCAGACCACCGCCGTCGCCCCCCGCCTTGAGGTGCTGCGGTCCTACCCGGACAGCCTCGTCGAGACGACCATGCTTCCCAACGAGTCGTACGACAGCATCTGGGCGCTGCCCACGGGCAAGAAGGTCACCGAGGGCACTTTCGAGTTCGGCGCGCGGTTCCGGATGGAGGAGCCGGCACTCACCCTGGCCAGCGGGTCGCACGGGTACGCCGATCCCCTGGTCAAGCGCGCGGCGGTGCCGCTGCCCACCGGCAACAGGAAGCTGACTGCCGTCTACGCAGGGGACGGTGCGGATTTGGCGGCCCGCCACGACGTACGCGGCAAGGCCGTGGTGGTGCGTGCCGACAACGTCTCGGACATCGGGCCCCAGGCGGAGGCCGCGGCCGCGGCCGGCGCCGAACTGCTCGTCGTGGTCAACAACGGGGTCGGCCGGATGGACCCCTGGGAGGAGAACCCGTGGAGTCCGCAGAGCGCGGCGCCCGTCACGGTGGCCACCCTCAACGCCGACCAGGGCGCGGAACTGATCGCCGCTATCGGACGCGGTGACCGCACGCTGAGTGTCGCCTCGCACCCCACCACCGACTACCTCTACGACGTGGTCCGCCACTGGACCGGCGACGTCCCGGCCGACCCGACCTGGCGCGAGACCCCCGGCAGCCTGGCCAGGGTGGACGTCTCCTTCCGGAACTACCGGCAGGGCAAGGCGATGGAGTACCGCAACGACGTATGGCACGGATGGGTGGACGGCAACCAGCTGACCGCCCCCGCCCAGGGCGAGCGGACCGACTGGGTCACCTCCGGCGTCGACTGGGTGGACAACGCCTTCATCGCCGGTGAGACCGGGCAGCACTCCATCGACACCCTCCACTACACGGCGGGCAAGCCCGCGAAGGTCAGCTGGTTCGGGCCGATCCAGCGGCCCCGCATGGGCCCGGCCGGCTACCAGCCGGTGCGGTACCTGGACACGATGTACATCACCGCGCCCGGCTGGGGGGACTCCGGCTCCGGGCACGTCGGCGACGCCGGCGGCAACTTCGACGTCAAGGACTGGGTGTCGCTCTACCAGGGCGACACCCAGCTCGACTGGGGCAACGCCGAGTGGCTCCAGGTCCCCGGGCTCGCGGCGGACAGCCTGCCGTACCGGCTGGTGGTCGACAACGACCGCGCGGCGTGGACCGACCCGTACTCGACCCACACCCTGACCGAATGGGACTTCACCTCAGCCGCTACCGGCGCCGACTCCTCGGCGGCCCTGCCGCTGATCCAGCTCGACTACGGTGTGGCCACCGACACCGCGGGCCGCGCGGACCGGCACGCCGCGCTCACCATCACCCCTTCCCAACTGCCGGGAGTGACAGCGGCGGTCACCAAACCGTCCGTCGACATCTCCTACGACGACGGGGCAACCTGGCAGCACGTCGCCCTGGACCGCCACGGTGACGCCTGGCGGACCTCGCTGCACGCACCGAAGTCGGCCGCCTTCGCCACCCTCCGGGTGGCAGCCCGGGACGCCTCGGGCGACCGCGTCACCCAGACGATCACCCGGGCCTTCGGCCTCCGCTGACATCCCACCGGCCGGCCCGCACCCCCCGCGGGCCGGCAACCGGTGGCGGGTCGACGGCTGGGCGGCGATCCGCAGAGCGGTTCTGGGAGGGATCAGCACCGGCTCGGCCTGCTCTTGAGACACCAAGGGCCTCTGCGCAGATGGATGCGCAGAGGCCCGGAGAGGCCCCGTGTACTGCGTCTTCCTGCGGAAGGAGCGGATGCCCCGCTGGTCGGCGCGCACGAAGCTGATCCTCGCCGTGGCCAGCGGGAGCACCCTGGTCTCCTTGCAACCGGCACCCCGCGTGCTGTGCCTACCCCGCCGCTGATCCGGCTCGGGTCGCCCTACTGGGTGACGGTGGCGGTGGCGTTGCCGCCGAAGCTGCTGAAGACGGCGATCTGGGTGGGCCTGTTGACCTGGGCGAATTGGGTCTTGAAGGTGCCGTTTCCTTGGTTGGTCAGTGTGGACTGGCTGGTGGGGTCATCGCCGAGGTAGAGGGTCGCTCGGGAGTTGGTGCTGGCGGCTTCGATGGTCTCGATGCCCTTGTTCCACCGGGCCTTGGTGATGTGCACGACGTCGGAGCCCGCCGCTCCTGGCCGTGGGGTGACGATCAGGGTGATGTGCTGGCTCACGGCACCGGAGGTCGCGGTGACGGTCACGCTCGTCGCCGTGGTGACCGTGCCGGTGGTCGCGGTGAACGTCGCCGTGCGCGCGCCGTCGGGGAGGGTGACGGTGGCGGGCACAGCGGCGGCGGAGGGGTTGGAACTGCTCAGCGTGACGGTTGCACCGGGGGTGGGGTCGGTGAAGGACACCTGTCCGGTGTCGGTGTCCGCGCCCGGAACCGGGGAATTCGCGAAGGTGACCTCGTTGAGGGTGGGGCCGCCGACAACGTTGACGAAGAGGCAGCCGACCAGGTCGCCGGGTTCGGCTTCCACGCACATCTCGCCCGCGCCGCTGGTGAGCGGGCCCGCGGTGAGCGGGAACGTGGTGTTGAGCGATCCGGCCGGGACGGTGACGGTGGCGGGAATATGCAGGATGCCTGGGGCGAAGTTCTCCAGGCTCAGCACCGTCGGGCTGGAGGAGACGGCGGCGAGGGCGACCGTGGCGGTCGAGGACTGCCCGCCGCTGATCACGTCGGGGGAGAAGACGATGCCGGCCGTGGCCGCGTCGGCGTTCGATCCGGTGGCCAGCAGCGCTCCGGAGCCGGTGATCACTGCGATCGCGCAGGCCAGAATACGGCGACGCATCCGCCGCGGCTCGAGCGTTCTGGCGTCGTGTATGTCGGGTGACACGATAGAGCTCCTGTCTCGCCACCAAGGCGGCGTATCAGACCGAGTGGGGACATCGCGTCCGTGCTCTGATACGTGGGCGCACTCCGATCGGTTCAATGCCCCAGAGAGGCCGTCGGGTGCTCCTCGGGTCCGGCAACAACCGCTACCTGCAGTCGAGTTGGGCCCGGGGAAATCGACCGGCTGTGGGGGCCTCGCATCGAGTGGAACGTCAGGGAGTGTCGATGGTGAGCAGGGTCCATCAACCGCAGGAGGACGCCGAGTTCGAGTTCGTTCTGGCGAGGGCGGGTCTTCCGGTGCTTGCGTATTTCTTCGGGGTGTGGCCGAAGGCGGTGGCAGCCTGCAGGGCGATGGATCCTCTGGTGCGCGAGGTCGCCGACGCTTACCGGGGCCGGCTGGTCGTCGTGCGGGCCGACATCGCGAGGTGCCCCGGCCCCGTACGGCGGTACGGCGTCACCGGAGCACCCACCTTGGTGCTGATCGGCCAGGGCGAGGCGACGGCGTCCGAGAGCGGTCCGATGTCGTCGACCGCGCTGAGGGAGTTCCTGGACGTCCACCTGTGAGAGGCCGCAACCGGGTGGGCGAGGATTTCGCCCCGCAGCCTCAGCCGTGCCCCCGTGCCCCCGTGCCCCCGTGCCCTCGGCCAGGCGGCGATGATGGTGGCGGTCAGGGACGATTCGCCGCCGCAAGCAGACGCTTCGATCCGGGCCACGGCGACGGGCCTCCGCTGGGGAGGAGGCACATGCTGACTGATTCCGGGCAGGCGTCCGAGGTGGATGATGCTGATGCGGATCCGGCTGTCGCTGACCGCGCACGTCCGCGGTACGGGGTAGCTGCGGGAACGTTGACCGCAAGCGGCTGCGCGGACTTGTTGTCGGCATCATGGCAGCGGCAGCAGTTGGGGCGTCCCGGCTGCGGTCGGTTCTCCGTCACAAGGGAGAAATATGGATCACCTGTATCTAGCCCGTACGCTCCCTGGCCACCATCCGGGCGTGATTTTCATCGTGGCCGTCATAGGGCTGGCTGCCGTTCTGCTTTGGGACCGCACGCGTAGAGGAAGACAATGAATAACTCGGACCCAGACCTCGTGTGCTTCTTCGTGGGCGGCCGTATGTCACGGTGGTCAGATCCGGCGGTCTGCGTGTTCGCCCTCGGCTGTGGCGGCTGCATCCTCGCAGGGACGCACCTAAGCGGCGCCGGCAGTGGCGGGCCGCGCTGATGTTCCGCGCCACGGAAGTCGGCGACGGTATCGGCGGTTCGGTCGGCCTCATCCTCATCAGCATCCTCATTGCCGCTGTGAGCTGCTCGTTCCTCTTCGATGCCGGAGGAATGCGAACCTCGGCGCGTGACCGGCTGAGGCGGGGAGCCGGCCCCACCCCTGTGCCGTACGACGGTTACAACATCGTATGGACCTTCGCGCTGATCCTGGCGGTGCTCTCTGTTGTGTCGACTGCGCGGGAAATCGTGGCGATACTCTGACCGCGCGGGGCGCAGATGCGGCCGTGCTCCCTGGCGCCGCGAAGCACCAACTGTCCGAGAGGAGAGTTTCGATCGAACTACACCGTATAGCCAGGTTCGCCATCTGGTTCGTTCTGGCACTGGCGGTCGTGCTGGTCATGACTCTCATCTGGCAGGCCTCGTGGGTCTTCTGGCAGCAATTCGTCTGCGCGGCCGTCGTAATGTCCGTGGTTATCGGATCGCGCTCAATAACGTCCACCAGAAGGCGCAGGTAGCATCCGCGTTTCATTCGCAAGTCTATCGAGGACCTATCGCCGCTCTGATGCGAGGCGATCAACCGGCCCGTTTGCGTGCGGTCTTCTTCGTGGCGGTCTTCTTGGCCGGCGTCTTCTTCGTGGTGCGCTTGCCGGCGGTCTTCTTGGCCGGTTTGCGCTCGCCGCCGATGGGGTGGACGTCGGCGTCTTCGCCGCGGTCGGCCCGGGCCTGTTCGGTGGCGCGCTGCAGGGCGGTCATCAGATCGGTGACCCCGGCGTCCTCACGCTCGGGTCGGGACGGCTGGGACGGGGCGCCGTGTCCGGTCTTGGCGTCGATCAGCGCGCGGACCGCGGCGGCGTAGTCGTCGTGCATCTGCGCCATGTCGATGTCGCCGAGGACTCCGATGTAATCCAAGGCGGCCTGGAGCTCGTCGTCGGTCACGTCGACGTCGCCGCGGGGCGCGGCGTCATCGGCGGCGCGCAGTTCGTCGGGCCAGTGCAGGCGGTGCAGGACCAGGACGTCGCCCTGGGGGTGGATGACGGCCAGGGTCTCGCCGGAGCCGCGGAAGGCCATTTTGCCGACGGCGCCCTTGCCGGCGCGGGCGAGGGCTTCGCGCATCAGGACGTAGGGCTTGTTCGCGGCCGGGCTCGCGGGGGCAAGGAAGTACGGGGTGCCGAACTGCTCGCCTGGGATGGTGGCCAGGTCGGCGAAGCCGCTGATCTCGACGGTCTTCGCGGTCGGCAGCGGCAGGTCGTCCAGTTCCTGGTCGGAGACCGGCACCAGCGTCCCATCGGCAGCCTCGTAGGCACGGCCGATGTCGCCGGGTTCCAGCGGGTGCGGTCCGTCCTCCGTGTCCAGTTCCAGCTCGCACACCTTCCGGTTCCGGACTCGCCCCTGGTCTTCCCGGTGGATCTGCCGGAAGCCGATCTTGTGCGAGTGGACGGCCGGCTCGACACGCACGGGTATCGCGACCAGGCCAAAGGTCAGGGTCCCGCTCCAGATCGCCGGCACGACCGGTCCTTCCCGCAGGCAGCAGCCCCCTGCCCGCAGGCTAGGACTCCCCGGGGGTTCGTGCAGCCCGGGGTCACCGGATGGGTGACCGGTCGCGGCGGGGGTTGATCATTCTCGCCTGGGAGTCGGTCTTGGTGGTTGGTGGCGGGTGTGGATGTGGCAGGTGGCGTTACGTGGGCGGTATCGCTGTCCTGCTTGTCATGTGGACCTTGCGCCGTGAGGCTGAGGCCTTTGCTGGGCTGGTGGGGTGTGTTTCGGACGTTCTTGAGCCGGTGGCTGTGGGTGATCGGGTTCGGTTCGGTGTGCTGGTGCTCAGGGGAGCGTGTGGTCGGATCTGCGGGGCTGGGGGACGGTGAACGCTGTCGTCTCGTGCTACCTGGAGTCGACAGTGGGCTGCGGGGGCGGTTCCGGTCTCGTAGGCGCGGCTGTGCGGGCGAATTCCTGTCAGGTGTTGCGGGACTTTCAAGTGCTCGGGGGCGGGGGGTGTCGTCGGATTGCCCGAGACTCCGTCCCGGGGCGCGCCGCGCCTCCAGGATCAGGTTCACTGCAGCAGGAGCCATGGGCACCCGGGGGGCGGATGGGCGGCGGGGTGGACGACGAACCGGCCGAAGGTACAGCTCGGCCGGCTGCGCGGAGCCGGAAGGAGAGCGGCCTGCGTGCGCCCCGGTCGTGGATCGGGGAGTTCGTCGTGGAGTCTGTCGGCGAGGTCGTTGTGCAGATCGTGAGTTGTCTGTTCCTGATCGGAGTCGGGGCGGGGTTCTACTGGGCGTGGCAGCGGAGCGCCGCGCTCACCTCGGGGGCTGTCGTGGTGCTGTTCCCGGGTGCCGTTGTGGTGTTCACGCAGTTGCGGCATCCGGGGCCGTTTCGGGTTCGCCGGGTGGGTCTGACCCTGGTGACCGTTCTCGTCGTGCTCGTCGTGTGGTTCCTTCTGTATGGGACGAACTGCGACTGCCTGTGAGCCTGTTGGCAGGCAGCGGGTGGCGTTGACGTCTCGGGTGCTGTCGGGTTTGGGGTGGGGGTGCGGTTCGGGCTGACCGCCTGGTTCCTTGTCAGTCGGTGGTGTAGTGCGGGTGGCCGGTTGTGGGGCCTGGTGTTCGGGGTGGGCCTGGGGCCGGGCGGTGTTTCTGGATCGGGAGTCGGCCGGTCGTGCCGGTGCGCTCGGTGGGTGTTCTGTTTGGGTGTGGTGTTTATGTTGTGTGGGTGTTGTTTGGCGGTGTGGGTTCGCGTGTGATGGCGATTATGGCGATGTCGTCGTTGAGTTGGTTGTTGGTGTGGTGGTGGAGGTCGTTGAGGATGTGTTGGAGGAGGCGTTGGGGTGTGGTGTGGGTCCATTGGCTGGTTCGGTCGATGAGGTTGTAGAAGGTGCCGGTGGGGTTTCGTGCTTCGGTTACGCCGTCGGTGTAGAGGAGGAGGGTCTCTCCGATGCCGAGGTGGAGTTGTTCGATGTGGTAGTCGGAGCTGTTGCGGCTGTTGAGGCCGAGTGGTGGGGAGTGGTGGGGCGGGTTCCGTACGTCGTTTTCTGCTTTTCTTTTCGGGCCGCCGACCAGGAGTGGCGGGTAGTGGCCGCAGTTGACTGATTTTACGGTTTCGAAGTCGTTGGAGATTTCCAGGAAGAGTGCGGTGACGAATCGTTCTCCGGCGGTTTCGTCTGTTTGTTCGATGTCTTGGAAGTGGTTCTCTATGCTTTCTTCGAGGTAGGCGGCGAGTTCTGGCAGGCCGGCGGCCCTGGGGGCGGCTTCGCGGAATCCGCCGAGCAGGGTGACGGCGTCGTCGACGGCGGGGAGGCCTTTTCCGCGGACGTCTCCGATGACGCAGCGCAGGCCGGTTTTCGTGCGGATCGCGGCGTACAGGTCGCCTCCTACCTGGGCCCAGGGTTGTGAGGAGTGGTAGACGGAGGCGATCCGCAACGCGCCGACGCGTTCCGGCAGTGGCCGCATCAGTACTCGCTGTACGGCGTCGGAGACGGCGCGGATCTCGAGCAGTTCTCCGATGTTGCGTTCCCGGATCCTGCGCAGGGCGATCACGAAGCCGGTGACGAAGAGGATCGAGACGACGTGGATGGCGGGGATCGCCGTGCCCCAGCTCCCGTCGACGGCGTCGAGCAGGAGGGCGAAGCCGACGGACGCCGTGGCCACGATCGCGGTGTCCCGGATGCCGCACGCGGCGGCCGTGATGGTGGGCGGCGCGACGAGCAGCGAGGCCAGGTGCTGGTCGGGCCGCAGCAGCAGGCCGAGGACGAGGATGATGGTGATCAGCGCAATGGAGACGAACAGCGGGCCGTCCCGGCCCATCGAGGGCACGTCGCCGTTCGGCTGGTAGGCGACGCGCGCGCCGAATGCCGGGGCTACGTGGCGGGCAATTCTCTGCCGGGTGACGGCGAACTTCCGCGCCGCGCTGTCACGGGCGGTTGCGAGACGCACGAGGTGCCTTTCGATAGGGGCTCGGCCTGCGCGTATTGTCCCTTATCGGCAGGGGTGGGGCCGGGATTCCTCACCGCTGCTCCGGAGATGTCAGAATGCGTTCCGGCCGGGCGTCGAGAACATCCGGCACCACCGCGGACTGCGAGAGCCGGCGGCCCCCGGCGGTTCCCGGCCCGCCCGGCGCGGCCTGGGTCACGGTCCTGCCGGGGGTGCGCGGGTCACGGGTGAACGCGGCGGGCATCGCCGGGTGGTCGGGCAGCGCCTCACGCGGCCGCGCAGCGGCCGGTCGGGGCGGCAGACCTGGCGCGGCGCGGTGTCGAGGCGCTCGAGGACGGTGCGGGCCTGCCTGGTGCCGGTGGGGCGGGGCGGTGTCGTCGCGCGTCAGGGTGACGGGGGCCTGCTCGGTGGTCACCAAGGGTGGTCCCTCGGTCAGCACTGGGTTGCGCCGGGCCGGTTCGGTTCGTTCGGTCTGTTTCCCTCTGGGAGCCGGATCGGGCCGGTCGGCGGGCTGCTCGCCTGTCTCTCGATCGCGGTTGACCCGCGCCTGTGCGGGTGGGCTGCGCGACCCTTGTCACGGCAGGGGGGCGGCGTGTTGTGTCGGGGCTAATGGGCTGGCGTCGCGGTCCGGTTCTCGTCCGGGAGGACGATCCACAGCACGATGTAGAGCACGAACTGCGGCCCGGGCAGCAGGCAGGACACCAGGAAAATGATGCGCATTGTCGTCGCGGAGGTGCCGAACCGGTTGGCGAGCGCGGCGCACACGCCGCCGACCATACGGCCCTCGCGGGGGCGTACCAAGGCACTCATCTCAGACTCCTTCATGAGGTTCTCTACCTCCCACGATGCTCCTGGCCCTGGGGCAGGCGCACCTTCACCAGCGGCACGGCGGCCGCGGGGGCTGTGCTGGAGCTCCGGTAGGATCGCGTGGATCTGGGGGGTGGGTCGGTGTGGGGCGGTCGTGTGCGGCCAGGGCGTCCGGCAGGTTGTGGACCAGCCGTGTCAGGTGGCCGGGCCTCGGGTTGCGTCTCGTGGCCTTCTCCTCGGGTCGGGTGCCGGGGGGCTTTGGCTGCCCCTGGTCCTAGGCTGCCCGTGATAGCCGCCGGTGCTTCCTGGCGGCAGTGAACAGATTTGAGGCGGGGTGTGACTGGTGTGACGTCCGGGCAGGGGTCGTGTCGCGGGCTTTCGTGGCGGGCCGCCCCTTGCCCACCCCCGTGGCCACCCCGTTGTCCGACCCGTGGCCACGCCACGCCACGCCACGCCGTGCTGTGCCGTGGTCGGCTGGCACCGGCGTTTTTTCTGGACCGCCGGGGTTGCCCGGTGGGAAGCTGGTACGGCCGCACCTGTCCGACAACAGGCGATCCGCAACGCCCTGCTGGCGCTCCGGGCCGACAGGCTGGTGCTCTCGGAGGGGAGCACTGCGGGACCTGCGGGGAAGTTCGGGGCACCGGACCGGCGCGGCGAGCCGTCGCAGAAGCTGTGGGGCCTGACGAAGCCGGCCTGGGCTCCGCCGCCATCAAGCTGAAGCGAGAGCCCGACGTGATGGGCGGCCACGCCCGCGGCGCCGGTACGGGGGGGCGCACCGCACGCCATGGCCGTCAACGCCGCGGTCGTGGCGTTCACCCGCGGCGGCAGGCTCCCCGGCTCCCCGGCCGGGATCGGCGGCCTCGACTCCTGGCGCACCGAGGTCGCGACCCGCTGTCGTCCTCGGGTAAGCGCAACGTCCGCGTGGACGCGGTGTTCCAGGACAAGGACGCCGGTGTGCCGCTGCTGATGGTGGAGGTCGACCGGTCCACCGAGTCCGCGCACGTCCTGGCGGACAAGGCCGGCGCATACGCCGACCTCTACGCCCGACGGGTGCGGCCCCGGGACTTCCTCCCGGCACCGGCCACGGCACGATCGGCGAGATGAACACGGTGCCGTTCTGGGAGACGCTCTGCCGCCGCACCGGCCTTGCGGGTCTGCCGCCGCTGGCGATCGTGCTCACCGGGGCCGGCCCTACCGCGCTGGAGGGCCGGATGCGCGCGGTCGGCCGGCTGTCCCGCGAGTTCTGGGCCGGGCAGGAGCACGCCGAGTACAGCTACGGAACGAGCGACGCCGACGACGGCGACTTCTCCCTCGACTTCACCGCCAAGGTCCCGCTGGTGATGACGACCCTGCACCGCCTGCAGCAGCACGGCCCGATGGGGCCGGTGTGGTTCCGCGTCGCACAGGAGCGCGGCAGGGAGCCCGAACCGCTGCTCCAAGCGCTCACCGACACCCACACGGCAGCCGAGTACCGCCAGCGCAGGAACCAGCGCGAGCGCGCGGCGGAGGCTGCCGAAGCCCAGAGGCAGTGCCGCAAGGCAGCCGAGCAGCAGCAGCCGGATGAGGAGTGGGAGCGCTCGGAGTGGTTCGAGAAGCGGAAGAGGAAGGTGAAGAAGCTCGCCCGCCTGTGGGACGAGCCCAAGAACGCAGACGAGCGGTGATCCGCCGGCCCGCACATCTCACCTGGCAACGGTGGCCGGGGCCGGATGTCTCACCGCTGTGACAGTACCTACGTCGCTGCTCGGTCCAGGTGCGGCTACTAGAGGCCATGGGTATCGCTGCAGACGGCTCCAGGCCGGCGCATTGCTGGGTCGTCCGATCTCCATGCTGCACTTTGATCATGGCAGGTCTTGATCAAGGGCCTTCACGGACGGTGTCCGCGAAGGCAAGAGCCCGGAACAATGGTCGGCATCAGTTTGAGGCGGTGGCTGATGGAACGGACGGGACGATGGACTCTGAGCAGCAACTTGACCTCGAATTCGATGGCGAGTTCCTCGTGCCACGGATCAACCAGCAGGCATATCGGGACATCTATACCTTGGAAGGATGGCTGCGCAGGCTCTGCCTGGCATCCTGGATGCGCGCATACGGGGGTCTGTGGCGTCAGCACCTGGAGCCGAAACTGCGCAGGGACCTCGAGCGCCTTGCGGAGAAGAGTCGCCAGCGCCTTCACCTGGATGCCGAGACCAGCGGGGATCTGATTTGGCAGTCCGACTTGGGCCAGCTCTTGTGCATGCTGAACGCCCCGCAGATCGCGGACGACATCGGCCACTTGGCAGGGCAGGATCAGCAGGCGATCGCGCGGGACTTCGATGAGATCCGCGAGATCCGCAACGTGCTCGCCCACAACCGTGCGCTGTCGCCACAGACCTACGCGCTCCTCCGTAGTAGCACCGTGCGTCTGCAGGGAGTCGTCGACCACTTCCGGTCCTGCCTCCTCTATGCGAATCGGACATCCTGGGCGGTGGCGATGGCTATCTGGGGGAGTACCTCGCGGACCTGCTCGAGGACAACGACTGGAGCAGGTTCCAGGCGTTCGTCGCGCGAGGTCACGGGTTCATCGAGTACGTCATGCTTCCCACTCCGCCCTTCAACAAGTGGCCCGACGCCCAACGGCTCTTGAACGTCTTCTCCGGCCACTTGGAGCACATCACCGCGTTCACCATGAACCGGCTGGGCGACGAGTTCATCATCTTGGCCCCGGATGGGCTGGACGAGGACTCCCAAGCCAGCCTGTGCCGAGTTTTCGCTGCGAACCAGGACGTCTGGACCGATGTCCCCTACGAAGAGCAGTACCCCCGCTTCATCTGTAGTCCCAAGATGTGGATCTACGAGAACCGGTCGCCGTTCCGTAACCAGCAAGGGGCGCCCCGGTGAAGACGAGACCCACGGTATGAGGTTCCATGAGTGCAGAAGGTTGCCCATGGACGAGATACTCGATGAGGTCTTCCAGTCGCCCGCCCCCCTATCCATAAACTGCGGTCCGGCTCGCCCGATCTAGCCCGCTGCACCCAGGGGCGGGCCTGTACGGCATTCACGCGCGGCATACGCGGGTGCGGGCGGGCCGCTCCGGTGCTGGGCGGGGGCAACCTCGTCGGGCCGGGACCGCGCGTGCCCAGGCAACGCCGCCCGACGATCACCGGGCCGCACCCACCGCGCGCGGGGCCACCCGCGCCGCTTCATGAAACGCATCCGACCGAGTAGACGACGATGCCCCTACTGCGGATGCCCGTGCACGAGTTCATCGACCGCTGCCAACAGGACACGCTGGCCGATGACCTGGCCAAGTGTCACCGGCAGGCACGACTGGGCCGGCTGGAGGACGCGGAGATACGGTCCTGGCACAACAGCCTGCCCGCCCTGGCCCACGTGCTGGACGAAGCCGGACTGCAGCATGTCGAGGTATTGATCGAGTACCAGCTGGCCCTGTCCAGCCTGCGGGCCGATATGGTGCTGGCCGGCTGGCTGGCACCCCCATACCTCCCAGCCGTCCTACGTCATCGTCGAGCTCAAGCAGTGGACCCACGCCCGCGCTGGCTTTGTCGCCGAGATCCAGCAGCGATTGCTGGTCAGCGCCGAGAGCGGTCTGCAGCCGGCAGAAACGATGTCGCCGAGTTCCGGAAACACCTCGGTACTTGCACTTGGTCACCTCGCGCGCTACAGGGCTGGGGTCAGGTGGTGGGCCACGTGCCGAGCGCATGGGCCAGCCGGTTGCTCTGCTCCCGAGTGATGCCCTGAGCTATGCGTGTTCCGCACCGGGGGCTTCCGGGCTCGTCGCAGTAGAGGATGCCAGTGAAGGATTCCTCGCTGCTGCCGGAGAGCGGCGACGGGGACGGCAGTGACCATGCGGCCGGCTCCCAGTATGGATGGTCCAGGAGCAGGGCTTCGGTCACCCGGTGAGTTTCCGTCTCCGGTGCTCCCGCCCATATCAGGGCGCCGCGGAGGACATCGGCTGCGTCGGTGGGGAGCTCGCTGTCGCCCAGGGCGGGCAGGAGGAGGAGCAGGCGGGCGTTCGGGTCAAGGACTCCTGCGGCAGTTCGATCGGGCGTACGGGCAATGTGGATCAGCTCGCGCCACGACAGGCCAGGGCCGGCCTGGTGCCCGTCAAGCGTTGCCAGATGTCCGAGGCGGCTCCAGGAGGGATGGGTCACCAGGTACTCGGTCCCCGCGTCGTCGGCGAGATTACGCGCCAGCACGACGGCGGTGTGGCCTTCGCCGAACGGAATCCGGAAGACCGGCCATCGATCCGCCTCGGCCAGTGCCTCATACGCCGCATCGGCGTCAGCCTCGTCCACGCCGAACCATGCCGGGTCCGGCTCGTCCTCTTCCGTTTCGCATAGCCACATCAGGTAGGCAGCCCAGAACCCCGGCAGGGAAAGCAGCTCTTCCCCGGCAACGAGCGGGGCGTCCTCATATCCGTCGATCAGCACCGCCCCAGGCTGCCAGCTACCTCCGAGAACCCTCCAACCGCCCCCTGCGGCCCCGTCAGTCGCTGTTGTCGTTCCGAACTTGAGGGCGGCGTTTTCGCTGGTCAGGCATGGGTTCGGTGATTTCGTGGGAGTTGTGGCCTGTCGGGTTGTTACTCGCCGGGGAGGCCGGGATGCCGTCGGTTGTCGGACTGCTGGAACAGCACGAGCTCGCTGCTCGTCGTCGCGTTGGCCGGCTGCGGGAGGAGGCCGACCGGATCCAGGCCGAGCTGGCCGCGGCCGAGCTGGAATGGCAGGAGTGGCGATCGCCCGCAGGCGCGTCGATACGGTGCTGGCACCCGGCAGCGCCGAGACCATCGGCACGAAGACCACTCCGGATCCGCTGGGCGAGCACGTGCCGTCGGTGCGGTCGGATGCGGTGAAGCCGAGGTCGCAGGTGCCGGTGTGGCGTGAGGGCCTCGGCTGGTCGGTTCTGTCGGTGGACTACCAGCGCATGGTGCAGCTCCTCGCGGAGCGTGTCCGGCTTCATCAAGGGCCGCTGACCTGCCAGGAGATGGCCGCATCGTTCGGTATGGACGTGGTGCCGGCGCGGGTGGAGGGCTTGCGGTCGAAGGCGAAGGACCTGGTCGCGCGGGGCTGGCTGGCCGAGCCCGGCCCGGGTCGGTTCACGCCTGCTGCGGGTGTGTCCGGGCCAGGCGGCGGGTCATGAGCAGGGTCATCGACCAGTGGACCATCGCCTCGGCGGTGGTGGTGCGGCGTTCGTAGTCGCGGGCCAGCCGGCGGGTGCGCATCAGCCAGGCGTTGGTGCGCTCCACGATCCACCGTTTGGGCAGCACCACGAAGCCCTTCTGGTTGTCGCTGCGTTTGACGACCTGCAGGACCAGGGCGAGTACGGCCAGGCAGTGCTCGACGAGGCTTCCGGTGTAGCCGCAGTCGGCCCAGACCAGTTCTAGCCGGTGGTGGGCTTCGGCCACCCGCTGGAGCAGGACCTGGGCGGCGGTGCGGTCGCCGATATCCGCGGCGGTGACCATCACGCCCAGCAGCAGGCCGAGCGTGTCGACCACGATGTGTCGCTTTCGGCCGTTGATCAGCTTGCCGCCGTCGAAGCCGCGGCTGTCGGCGCCGACGACGGCATCGGCCTTGACCGACTGTGAGTCGATCACCCCGGCCGTCGGCTCGCTGTCCCGGGCGGCACGGGTACGGACCTGCCCGCGCAGCCGGTCGTGGAACTCCCGGGCCAGGCCATGGTCGCGCCAGCGGCGGAAGAACGCGTAGACCCGGTCCCACGGCGGGAAATCAGCCGGCATCGCACGCCACTTGATTCCGTTGTCGACCAGATAGCGGACCGCGTCCAGTATTGCCCGGTGGCAGTACGCCTCCGGCTGCCCGCCCCGCCCGCGCATCCAGCCCGGTACCGGCAGCAGTGGCCGAACAGCAGCCCACTCGGCGTCCGTCATGTCCGACGGATAACACTGCTGACGCGTGCCGTTGTCGGCGGCGTTTCCGAACCGGTGAGCCAGACAGTCACACTCCCGGGCGACCCAACTGGACTGTGCTGCCGTCGAGACGGAACACTGCGGCACCGGGGCCTCCTGATGTTGCTCGGTGATTCGACACCAACGAGCTGTTCAGGAGGCCCCACCTCTATGCGCCCAAGCCTCCGAGACCACCCAATCGGGACTCCCGTTCGACACGCATCTCTCAAGACCGGAACGACAACAGCGACTGACGCCCGCCTGGCCAAGTATGGCCAAGAGCGTGGCAGAATGCCGCGCCGCTACGACGCCGGGTTCAGGGGAGGCGGTGTCGGTGAAGGTGCTG
Source organism: Streptomyces sp. NBC_01198 (assembly GCF_036010485.1). NCBI lineage: Bacteria > Bacillati > Actinomycetota > Actinomycetes > Kitasatosporales > Streptomycetaceae > Streptomyces > Streptomyces sp. NBC_01198. The sequence continues at coordinate 62,053 of NZ_CP108568.1, read as the reverse complement.
CGCGCCGACGGCGAGTGGGGCCACCTGGACTCGCGGCGGCTGGACGCGCACGTCGTGGCGGCCGGGAGTGGTCGTGCAGCAGTGGCATCCGGTGCCGGGAGTCGTGGTGCCGGAACCGTGCGACGACCGGACCGCCCACCGGCCGCTCCCACCGATTGCCGCCCGACCAGGAGTACACGACGACCGCTTCGTCCTCCGTGCCTGACGATGTCGGGGATCTTCGAGAGGCCCGAGCTGACGGATGATCGTTGAGGTGGAGCAGCGGAGTTCGGGAGTGCGTGGTGTCGATCCGGTCATTGCCGAGGCGGCTGGCCGCGCTCGCGAGTACGGACTTCAGCTCAAGCCCTGCGGGACGTTTCACGACGAGTAATAGTCAACGGCCATAGCTCGGATAACCTGATCACGACCGGCCGTGGATCTGCCGTGAGGAAGTATATGAAGATGCGTGACCTGAACATCCTGAGTCTTGTGATGACCGTCATCATCGTGATCTGTGCCTGCATCACGTTTGGCATCACAGATGACGCCTGGGTAGAGGGCCTCTCCGCTGGGACAGCACTGCTGGCTCTGCTGGGAGGCTGGCGTGAGCTACGGGCAACACGCAGGTGACCCGTGCTTGATACAGCTGATGACCGTCCGTGACGCGCGGAACTCTGTCACCTTTTCCCAGTGGCAGGCGACGCTGGGTTGATCAGTCCCGATGGGCTTCGTGGGAGGTCGGCTGTCCGCTTCAGCGGCAGGCGGCACTGAGGCGGTCATGGGGAGAGTTGACTTGCTCCGTGCAGTCCGGCCTGGGTGAGGGTGGTGACCACCATCTTGAGAACGATCAGTTCATCCTGCGGGGGTGGGTGGCGACGCGCCAGGACCGGGGCCGGGGGATGTGCTGCCAGTCGAGGAAGTCCTGGAGTGCGGTTGGGTTCCTGGGCTGGCGGGCCGGTGCTGGTGGCAGATTGGCGTCGATGCGTTCGGGGTTGACCGCGATGGCGGTCAGGACGTGCTGGACGTGGGTCTTTTCTTCGCTGCGGTAGCGGCGCTTGTGCATGCCGTGTCCGTTGACGAACTCGCTGATCGTGCTCTCGATGGCGGCCCGCAGCGCGTAGCGCGAGAGCATTTCTGGGTCTGCTGCTCGGTCCGTGACTCGGACTGGATGTCGTAGAGATCGCGCGGGAGGAAGGAGACCTTCCGGGCGTCGGTGCGGGTACAGGCGGCCTTCACTGGGCATTGCCGGCAGTCGTCCGGTGAGAACTCGGCGTTGACGTAGGGCGCGAGGGAGGGCGGTGTCGACCACGCGGCTCACCTTGCCTTGCGAGCAGGTGACCTGCTGTGCGTCCCAGTCGATGGTGAAGACTTCACGGTGGAAGACGGTGCCTTTTCGGAACTGGCGGGTGCTCCTGGCCCGGATCGGTCCAACGAGGCCGACGCCGTGCTCGCGGGCGACCTGCTGCTTGAGTGCGACGGAGAGGTAGCCGCCGTCGACGAAGTGCTCCTTCGACAGCAGGCTCCGGTCATCGAGGTTGGCCAGGATGCCGGGCAGGGCCTTGGTGTCGTGGACCGGGGCTCTGGTGGTGGTCACGTCGGTGATCACGCTGGGGGTGTCCGGGTCGCAGGTCTCGGTGACGTGGGCGAGGAAGCCCCTTCCAGCGGGTCTCGTCGCAGCGGGCGTAGCGGGCGCTCACGTCGTAGGGCGAGACGATGGCGAGAGCTGAGGGCGGCAGGCCGGTCTCCTCGGAGTCTCGCCACTTCGGCCGGTCCTGGGCGTCGAGGACGTAGTTCTGCACGAAGATCTGGCGCAGGGCCTGGAGCTGCTCGCCGTCGCGGAGGGCGGGCGGGCGGATAGCGGTGGACGTAGCGCAGCAGCAGGCGGGCGTCCTCGCCGGTGTCCTTGATCCGGGTCTTGGGCTTGGAGGGTTCTTGCCGAGCCGGGCCGTGCGGCCGTCGCTCTTGCCCCAGTTCCCGGTCACCAGGCCGACCAGCTCGTGCGGCGCCCGGCGGGCGAGCTCTTCAAGGGCCGTGCGCATGGCCTCGGTGACCAGCTCCAGTCGGGTCAGGTCACGGACCGCGGCCAGGACGCGGGTGGCGTCGGTGCGCTGCCGGCCGCGCTCCCGGACCAGGCCGACGTCCCGGATCTTCTCCAGCGCCAGGCCGAGCAGCTTGTCGACCCGGCCCTCCTCGGTAAGGCGTTCGCGGAAGTCGTTGTGAACGCTGTGGTGGAAGCCGGGGTCCTCCAGCTCCATGGCCAGGGCGTATTTCCAGTCGATGCGGTTCCGCACGGACTCGGCGGCCTGCCGGTCGGATAGCTCCAGCAAGAACTACGAGACCGACACGGTCGCCAACTGGGCAGGTGACAGGCCCGGGTTGCCGTCCCGCGGGTACCACTCCTCGAAGTCCTCATCGCTCCACAGGCCGTTGAGGTGGTCGCGGATGGCCATGGCCGTGGTGCCCTGAGGGTTGCTCGCCCGCGCCACCCGCACTGTCAGCTCAGGAACCACGCGGCCGGTACGGGAGCGGACACACATCTCGGACCTCCGAAATCGCGGACGCCAACCTTCCCACCCGCCCGAATCACGAGGGTCATGGTTCCTGGAGCGGCTACGACGAACGGGTGAACACCATCGACACACTCAACACCAGAGAGCACGAATGATGCGTTCGCCCAACGGTCACCAGGCCGCTGCCGCGTTCTCCATCGAGCCGCCGGCCTGTTCACTGGGGCCGTGAGCAGGGGAAGTGGATCGCTTGCCCGGCATCTCCATCATGTTCGACAAACCCGGATACCAAGATCCCCGACAGCGTCAGGCACTGAAGGGCAGGAACGCGCGTTGCACGCCGCTGCCCAAGATCGCGTCTAACGAGCTCGTGCGTGGTTGGCGGTGGCGCGTCGAAGGCTGGAGCAATTGTCAAGAGTTGTGGATTGACACGCTGCCGGGTTGGCGAGGCGGGGTATTGCTCGATGCGCCGAGCATCGGAAAGTTCGCGTGACACCGCGAGCATTGACCGTCGCTCACGAACAGGCTCACCGACGAAATCGTCGCGGTGACGGGCAGCCGGTCGGCCAGTTCCACCTCGCCGAAGATCCGGGATGGCTGCCCATGGGCGACGGTCAGGTGCGGGATGACCTCGGCAAACTGTCCCCCGTAGGGCGGCGCCTCCGGCCATCGTGTGGCAATGGACTCGGTCAGCGCGCGAAGCGGCTGGTCTGGGGTCGGCGCCAGATAGAGCACATCAGGGAAGCGGCCAGACTCGTCGAACCGGACCGTGAAGGAGTCATGCCCGGCGATCAGGGTCGTGAGATCACCGATGACCGCGGCACTGATGAGTTCGACGTCGAGGAACGGGAAGAGCACCGTCACGTGGGCGGGAATCCCGGCCGCTGCGGAGGCGTCGAATCGCCGACGCCAGTTCTCAACCAGTGGTTCGGCTTCCGCCACCGTGGCAAGCAAGGCGGTCTGACCTGCTCGGTAACGTCCTGACTCGTCTTGGGACACGGTTGGATGTTCTCGGACGGCTTCCGTTCGCGCCACCGGTTTCAGGCAGCGTTGACCTCCTCGCGCTCGACCAGGACACCGTTCTCGAACCTCGCCCCGGACCGGACCAGAGCAACAAGCTGAGCCCCGGTGATCGCCCGCCAGCGAGCCTGGGCCGACTCCACCAGCTTGAACACCATCGCCTGGGCTGCGGCCGGGCTGCCCGCGCCGCGAGTGACCTTCGTGCGGAGCTTGACCGTCGAGAACGATCGGGTTCGCGGTCCGCAGGTGGATCCAGTGCTCGGCCGGGAAGTCGTAGAACGCCAGCAGCTCGTCCTGGTCATCGGTGATCTTCGCGAGGGCCTTGGGGAACTTGGCGCCGTAGGTCTTCGCGAACGCCTCGATCGCCTTCTCCGCGTGGGTGCGGCTCTCGGCGTTGTAGATCTCCTGCATCGCCTTCGTGGCGCCCGGCTGTGCGGACTTCGGCAGGCAGTTCGTGACGTTGCGGGCTTTGTGAACCCAACATCTTTGCTGCCGGGCAGCGGGAAACACCTCGGCCAGTGCCCGCCACAAGCCCATGGCACCGTCGCCGACCACCAGCTCGGGGTCACGCATTCCGCGTCCCCGGCAGTCGCGCAGCAGGTCGGCCCACGACTCGGTGGGCTCGCGTAGGCCCTCTGCCAGCGCGATCAGCTCCTTGGTGCCGTCCAGGCGCACCCCGAGCAGGACCAGGACGCACGAGTGCGTCTGGCCGAGACGGACCTTCGGGTGCACCCCGTCGGCCCACACGTAGACGAAGTCCCGGTCGGACAAGTCCCGGTCCTGGAAGGCGGCGTGGTCCTCGCCCCACTGTTTCGTCAGCCTGGTCACGGTCGCCGGCGACAGACCGGCAGCGCCGCCGAGGAACTGCTCCAGCGCGGGCACGAAGTCTCCGGACGACAGTCCGTGCAGGTAGAGCAGGGGCAGCACCTCCGAGATCTTCGGGGACTTGCGGCACCACGGCGCCAGGATCTTCGACGAGAACCGCTTGCGCTCGCTGGTGGCCTCGTCCACGCGGCGGTCGTTCACCCGGGGCGCGGTGACCTCGACCGGACCTGCCGCGGTGACCACGGTGCGGGGCCGGTGATGGCCGTTGCGGACCACCAGGCGCCGCCCGTGATCGTCGGTCTCGGCGGCCAACTCGGCTATGTACTGGTTGACTTCCGCTTCCAGCGCGGCGGCCAGCATGCGGCGGGCGCCCTCGCGGACGATCTCGTCGATCAGGGAGCTGGATTGGGTGGAGCCCTCGTCGGTGACTACGCTCAGCACGGGCGTGCCTTCCCGACCCGCGCTACGAACGCGGGCCTACTCGGAGACCATCACAGGATCATCGGGAAGGTACGCCCTCCGCATACCCTCTCGGGCTGATCCACAAGTCCTGAGCATTGCTCCGAAGGCTGCGGGCCGACGGTCGTGTTCACCAAGGCCGCCCGCTCCAACCTCCGCTTCCAGGACCGCCGCGTCGCCGACCTCGAAGCCCAGATCGCCGATCCTGGCAAGGCAGATGGCTGACCCGGTAAGTGATCCGATGCCGGTTGGCCTCCACCGCCCCGGACTCTCTCGCCGAGATGCACCAGGACCTGGAGCGGTAGCGAAGGCTATGCTTCCTGCATGCATCATTCGTCGTGTCTGAGCTGGTGGCGCTCCACTTAAGGAGCGGCCACCTCTTACGCATGACCTGGGCCGTTCGGATGGACGGCCCCTTTGCATTCCCTGGTCAGGGGCCTGTTCCGTGCGGACGGCACACTACCGACCAGCCAGGAGAACCTCATGACCAGCATGCCCGGTGTTGTCGGCAGCGCCGCAGCCGACTATTCCTCATCGGACTCCCTTGGAACATCTGCCGCACAGACCCGCAGTGCTGCAGTGGAAGACCTGATTCGCCAGGACCCCGGTCGATTTCGCGTGCTGACGGGGGATCGTCCGACAGGCCAGCTGCACTTGGGCCACTACTTCGGAACCCTCCACAACCGGGTCCGCCTGCAAGACCTGGGAGTGGAGATGTTCGTGCTCATCGCTGACTACCAGGTGCTGACCGACCGCGACGTCGCCGACCACCTGGTCGAGCACGTCGAGGGGTTGGTGCTGGACTACCTGGCCATCGGCATCGACCCCGACCAGAGCACTGTCTTCGCCCACAGTGCGATCCCGGCCCTCAACCAGCTGCTGCTGCCGTTCCTCAGCCTGGTCTCTGTCGCGGAGCTGGGCCGCAACCCCACCGTCAAGGACGAGATCGCGCATTCGCGGCAGTCCGCCGTCAGCGGTCTGATGTTCACCTACCCCGCCCACCAGGCTGCGGACATCCTGTTCTGCAAGGCCAACCTCGTCCCCGTCGGACAGGACCAGCTGCCCCACCTCGAACTCACCCGCTCCATCGCCCGCCGTTTCAACGACCGCTACGGTACCGGAGCGGGTCTCTTTCCCGAGCCCGACGCCCTGCTGTCGGACGCACCGCTGCTGCTGGGCACCGACGGCACCAAGATGAGCAAGAGCCGGGGCAATGCCATCGCCCTCGCCGCCAGCGCCGACGAGACCGCCCGGCTGATCCGCGGCGCCAAGACCGACGCCGACCGGCACATCACCTACGACCCGGTCAACCGCCCCGAGGTCTCCAGCCTGGTCCTCCTGGCCGCACTCTGCCTGGGCCGCGACCCCCACCAGATCGCTGACGACATCGGCAACGCAGGGGCAGCGACCCTCAAGAACACAGTGAGCGAGGCCGTCAACGAATACCTGGCCCCGATCCGGGCCCGCCGCAAGCAACTCGCACAAGACCGCGGCCTTATCCGCCAGGTCCTGCGCGAGGGAAACGAACGCGCCACCGCCGTCGCCGACGCCACCCTTACCGATGTCCGAGCTGCCATGAACAGCGTCTACTGAAGCCGGTTCGACAGCGCCGCCAGCCACAAGGCCACCATCTGGACCCTCACCTGGTCCACCGCAACGCCCTCGGGGCCCGACCGTCCACCGGCGGTCGAGCCCCCAGGGCGGCTTCAAGTTACCCGTAGGGGCGGGCTGTCGGAGATGCCCCAGATCCAGAGGGCGTGTTCGTGGGTCACTCCAGCTGCGGCCGGCCCGGTCGGGGTGGATCGGGCCGCTGTACGCGGGGTGGCGGAGGTCGCGCATGCCTTGGTCAACGGGCTCGCGGCCACCGTGACGGGGACCCCAGCGGCTGTCAACGTACCCGATGTGAACACCGCTTCGGTGCGGTTGATGGAACGCCTCGGCCTCAAACCGGGCCTTCGAGTGCGCCCGGATGTACACCGGTCCGGTGCCCGGCATCGACACGGCCGGCATCTTCGCCACGACCACCCTGGAACTCGGCTGACCACGAGCGGCCGGGAGCAGCCCGGGGGCCGCGGCCGGGCATCGGCCTTCCGGTGCTCGCCGGGTCTTCCGCTGCTCCCCGTTGGCCGTCGGATGTCCTGGGTATTCAACTCGACCTGGGAGGATGCTTGTTGACGACCGGGCGGGGGGAGCGGCCGGACCGTGCCGACCGTCGGTGCCCTCCCCGACGCAGCAGCAAGGGTGGGCCTGGTGGTCATCTGGCGGCTCGACCAGTTGGCCGGGTATCTCTGTAGGCTGCCGACTTGTCGTGATCACCGCACGGCTTGCTGCTGTAGGGAGGGTTTGGCGGGTGGCGGAGAAGGCCGTGCGGAACTCAGCGTCGCTGAATGTGTTTCTGGCTGTGGCAGCTCACCCCGGGATGCCGTTCGGCATCGTCGAACTGGCGGGTCGCGGTATCACCGCGGACGCGGCAGCGAGCCGTTGGGTGCTTGAGGTCGGGAAGCTTTCTCTGGACGGCTTCGCACTCGCCGACAAGTTGATCGACTTCGGCGAGCGGGAGCATCATCTCGTCGGACTGTGGCAGGAATCCAGAGCTGGCGAGATCGGTGTGGTGACCTTCGAGTCCCGGCTGGCGGAGATCGTGGCGGCCACGGAGACGTGGGCGCCGGTCCCGGAGGGGCCTGTGGAGGACTTCTCAGGCCGGCTTCGCCGGGTACTGGGTCCAGGCACGGATGGGTGACTCGGGAGCGAACGCTGTTTTCGGTTCGGCTCGGGCGTTGCGCCAGCGTATGTAGGCGGCGATGGCGGCGTTCTGCTCACCGTGCCTGCGGTGGTCGGTGCCGTTGAGCGCGAAGTAGCGTAAGGCGGCGAACTCGGACTCGATCCAGTTCAGCCATGATCCATAGGTGGGAGTGTCTAATAAACGGCGGATCTGTTGATCATGGAGACGCCAAGTGAGTGAGATGACGATCGAGCACGAGTCCGCGCCTGAGCTGGCCGGTGTGGCCTCGTCGGACGAGCAGTTGATCGCGATGCTGGTCGACCGGGCCCGGAGCGAGGGCGTGCAGTTGACCGGTGCCGGCGGACTGCTGCAGCAGTTGACCAAGCGGGTGCTGGAGTCCGCGCTGGAGGGCGAGATCACCGACCACCTCGGCTATGACAAGCACGATCCGGCCGGGAAGAACAGTGGCAACAGCCGTAACGGGAGCCGGGCGAAGACCGTGCTGACGGACGTCGGGCCGGTCGAGGTGAAGGTGCCACGGGACGTGGAGGGCAGCTTCGAGCCGCAGATCGTCAAGAAGCGGCAGCGTCGGCTGACGGGCGTGGACGAGATGGTGCTGTCGCTGTCCGCGAAGGGCCTGACCCATGGGGAGATCTCCGCGCACCTGGCCGAGATCTACGGCGCGGAGGTCTCCAGGCAGACCATCTCCACGATCACCGACCAGGTGATGGACGGGATGGCCGAATGGTCCAACCGGCCGCTGGACCGTGTCTATCCGGTCCTGTTCGTCGACGCCATCAATGTCAAGGTCAGAGACGGCAAGGTCGCCAACCGGCCGATCTATGTCGTGATGGCAGTCACCGTCGAGGGCACCCGGGACATCCTGGGCATCTGGGCCGGCGACGGCGGCGAGGGCGCGAAGTACTGGCTGCAGGTGTTCACCGAGTTGAAGAACCGGGGCCTGGACGACGTGCTGATGCTGGTCTGCGACGGGCTGAAAGGCCTGCCCGACGCGGTCGAAGCGGTCTGGCCTCGAACAATTGTTCAGACGTGCATCGTTCACCTCCTGCGCAACAGCTTCCGCTACGCGGCCCGTCAGGACTGGGACAAGATCGCCAAGGCGCTCAAGCCCGTCTACACCGCGCCGAGCGAGAGCGCCGCAGCCGAACGCTTCGGAGAATTCCAGGACGCCTGGGGGAGGAAGTACCCGGCGATCATCAGGCTCTGGGAGAGCGCCTGGGCCGAGATCGTACCCTTCCTCTCCTTCGACGTCGAGATCCGCACAGTCATCTGCTCGACCAACGCCATCGAGTCCGTCAACGCACGGATACGCAAGGCCGTCCGGGCCCGCGGACACTTCCCCACCGAGGCCGCCGCCCTCAAGTGTGTCTACATGGCGCTGACGAGCCTCGACCCGACCGGCAAGGGCCGCAAACGCTGGACCATGCGCTGGAAGGCACCCCTGAACGCCTTCCAGATCGCCTTCGAGGGCCGGCTCACCCCGACCAACAACTGAACCCCAACAACCAAGATCAGCCGTTAACTGGACACACCCTCACTGAGCCTTTTCCAACCTCAGTTTGAGCAGGTGAGGTGGAGGGTGAGGACAGCTTGGACGAGGCTGGTGATGCGGGTGGTCGAGCAGCGGAGCTTGCGCAGGAGCCGCCAGGTTTTGAGGGTGGCGATGGCGGGTTCGACCAGGGCTCGGATCTTGGCCTGTGAGCGGTTCACGGCCTGCTGGCCCTCGGAGAGGGTCTCCCATCGGCCTCGGTACGGCACGCGGACAGCAGGTCCGGCGCCCTGGTAGCCCTTGTCGGCCCAGCAGTGGATCTTTGCTGAGGTCAGGGCGTCGAGGATGCCGTGTTCGCGTGCGGCGCGGATGTCATGGACGGCTCCGGGCAGGGCGGGGGAGGCCCAGAGAAGACGTCCGGCCGGGTCGGCGAGGACTTGGACGTTCATGCCGTGCTTCTTGTGTTTGCCCGAGTAGAACGGTCGGTCGGCAGCGATCCGGTCGATGGGCAGGACAGTGCCGTCGAGCAAGACGAACGCCTTCGCTGACGCTTGGCGGACGGCTTGTTCGAGCGTGGGTGCCAGGGCGGCCAGGAGGTCGACGACTTCGGTGATGTACCGATACGCCGTCGTCGTGCCGATGCCGAACCCGGCTGCGAGCTGGGCGTAGGTGTGTCCCATGCGCAAGTGGGCGAGGGCAAGCAGCGCCTGTCGGCCGGCGCTCAACCGGCGCCACCGGCTGCCGATCGCACGGCGACGCTCGCGCAGACGGGCGGTGAGGAAGCGAAGATGCGAGCTGGACAGGTCCAGCCCGGACGGGTAAACAAACACGTGAAGCCTCTGGCAGCGCGGGTGATCTTGGTCGTGAACCCGTCTACCAAAGGCTTCACTCGTCTGTCACGCCAACTACCAGACCGGCAGGGCAGGTTGGAAAAGGCTCACTGCAGAACCTGGTGAGTTCCGGCACCGCCTGGCATAGGTTCGCCGGAACATGTGCGCTTTGCCGAAGGACTCGTTGGAGGCGATGGCGACGCTGTTCTTTCCTCGCGTTCCGTCAGGACCTGGAAGAGGAGTTCGGCGCCGTGGCGGTCGAGTTCCATGTAGCCGAGTTCGTCGACCTATGCGGATATCCGCATAGGTGGACCTATGCCGAGGCTGTGACTATGCCGAGTGTGCTGGCGTTGCACGAGGCTGTAGCTCCCGCGACGGCTGTTCTGTTCTGCATAGTTGCGGTGCCGGAGAGGGCAGAGAAAGAATTCCGGTGCGGTCTGAGATCTGCGCTCAGCCGCGACGACGCCTGGGGCGTGAGCGCCACCTGCCCGGCCCGCCGTTCGCTGCTGATCTCGGATCTGTTGTCCTCGTTGTCGTGACGTATTGCGCGTAGCGAAGACGGGCGTCCCTCAGGCTTTCCGACCCGTTGGGGCCGCCCCAGACCTCGTCGGCGTTCGGGTCGTCCTGGCCATCGTCTTCCCAACTGCACTCGTCACAGATCTGGAAGTGTCCGCGGGCTTCCAGCGTCAGGAGCTTGCAGCAGGGACAGGCATACGGGCTGGCGCCGGGCGGGCTTGCTGCGGGCGCTTCCTCGGGCGTTGTCACGCGTTGAGTGTGGCATGACCTGGAAGGAAGCTCTGGTCTGGTCGCGTCAGAGGCTGTCGAGGAACGCGAGGGTGGAGTCGGTGGGACGATAACGACCGGGCCGGGCTGTCGCGGGGGTCGTGAGGGCCAGGGCCTTCTCTTTGATGGTCATGTCGGCGTGGACGTAGGCGTCGGTGGATCGGACGCCGGCGTGGCCGAGCCAGAGCGCGATGACGGTTGTGTCGACTCCGGCTTGCAGCAGTGCCATGGCGCAACCGTGCCTTGTGTCCACAGAGGCCGTGTGCGGATGACTTCGTGTTGCGATTGAGCAGGCGCGTCGGCGGGAACAGTTTCGCGATGCAGTCCGGTGCGCGTGTTGCATTCCAAGAGCAACGATGCGGTGCAGATCACCTCTTCCTTGGCCCTGTGTCGGCCCCTGGTACGTATTGCGCAGATCGGTTCCTCGCGTCAGCGTTCTGTCGACCGTGCGACGCGCGGATCACAGCTCACGGGATGATGATCAGGTGAACCGTTCGGGGAGGACCTTGATGAGCATCACCTTGCAGGTGGACGCGACGCCGTCTGCCTCTGCGCTCTTCCTGCGCCCTTGGAATGATGACGACGTCGAGCCACTGGTCGAGGCGTATCGCGATCCCACATTGCGTCGTTGGACGAGGCTTCCTGTAGAGAGCATCGAGAATGCAGTAGAGCGGCTGGAGCTTCAGAGACGCGGCTGGGAGAGTGGAGACCGGCTGAGCTTCGCCGTGCATGAAGTTCAATCCGGCACCGGCGAAGGCCGGTTGGTTGGTGAAGTGGCCATGAAGCGGACCGGTCCCAGCCACGAATCCGCAGAAGTCGGCTACTGGACCGCAGCCCATGCCCGAGGCCAGGGTGTGGCCCCTCGCGCCCTCGAAGCTCTCACCAGCTGGGCCTTCGAGGTTTTCGCGGTCGAAGGGATGAAACGTCTCGACCTGCTCCATCAGGTGGATAACCTCGCCTCGTGCCGGGTTGCGGAGAAGGCCCGATACGGGTTTCACCAGGTCCTTCCGGCTCGGCCGCCTTTCCCCAGGGACGGCCACTTGCATATACGACGGGCCGACGCCCCGGCCTGATGCCGGGGAGCCGCCGCCGGCCCGCCCGCGTTGTCAGCTGCATGATCCGATCGCGGCGGTGCGGGCGCCAGGAAGGCGAGTCACGGATGCTGTCTCAGCGGCCCTGGTCCGGAGGTGGACGATCTCTTCGTGCTGGGCGGTGAGCCGGGCGAGGGCCTGTGCGCGGAAGTCCTTAAGAAGTCGTCTCATTTGGAAGTTCGGTAATCTGCGGTCGTGGGGATCGTGGAGCGCCTGGTGCCAGATGAACTGTGGGAGTTTTTCCAGAGGGTCGTGCCGCCTGCGCCGTCGCGGCCGCAGGGTGGCGGCCGGCGTCGGTACGGAGACCGCGAGGTGCTGGCGGCCATCGTGTTCGTCGCCACCTCCGGCTGTACCTGGAGGCAGTTGCCGCCTTCCTTCGGACCATCGGGACCCACGGCCCACCGCCGGTTCACCGAATGGAGCAAGGCCCGGGTGTGGGCCAAGCTTCACCGCCTGGTCCTGGACGAACTCGGCGCACGCGGCGGGCTGGACTGGAGTCGCTGCGCGATCGACTCGGTGAACATGCGGGCTCTGAAAAGGGGGACCTGACAGGTCCGAATCCTGTCGATCGGGGCAAGTACGGCTCGAAGATCCACTTGATCACCGAGCGGACCGGTCTGCCCATATCCGTCGGGATCTCGGGGGCGAACCTGCACGACAGCCAGGCCCTCATCCCACTGGTCTGCGGCATTCCGCCGATCCGCTCCCAGCGCGGTCCGCGTCGCCGGCATCCCGCCAAACTGCACGCGGACAAGGGCTACGACTACAACCACCTGCGCAGATGGCTCGCCTTACGCGGGATCACGCACCGCATTGCCCGCAAAGGCATCGAGTCCTCCCAACGCCTCGGTCGTCATCGCTGGACCGTCGAACGCACCATGGCCTGGCTGGCCGGATGCCGCCGTCTGCACCGCCGGTACGAACGCAAAGCCGAGCACTTCCTCGCCTTCGCCAGCATCGCCTGCACTCTCATCTGCTACCGCAGACTCACCAAATGAGACGACTTTTTAATGGCGTTCTGGTGGTCCCAGCGGGTCCGCTCGGACCCGTACCCGGCCAGCGCGCGCGGATCAAGGCCGAACTGTCCAGCCACATAGTCGACGACGACGGCAGGGGCCCGCTCCGGGTCGTCCAGAAAGGCGCCCAGAAACCGGACTGTGCCGAGCTGCACGCCGTAGCCCAGTTGTGAGCGGGCACCGCGGCAGGTCATCGCCCGGCGGCGGGCGTCCCGGTCCAGCAGGAAGTACCCGGCCAGCTGTCCATCATCGGGTGACGCACTGAACGTGCCGTAGCTGCGGCGTTGTTCTTCGGTCAGGAACGCGACAGGCACCTGTCCCTCCCCCTGGATCTTCCTGTGGTGTGACCGCGCTCACGATAGGTCACATGATCGGGCGACCGGATGCCAGGGGCAGGCGGGTGATCGGTCTTGGCTGAGCAGCCCAGCACACCTGCTCGAGAGATTCCTGACGCTCGCTGGGAAGGGGGGCCCGGCCGGCCCTCCCCTCGTGGATGCAGGTAAGTGCTGCTGCCGTATCCCTGCGCTCCTGACCTGCCCATCATGCGACGCCTACCGGCACCGCGCCCGCCGCAGACACAGCCCTGGTGCGCCTGCGCCAAGATTACTTGTCGTGATCATGATCTGCAGTTGCGGTATCGACGGGTGGGCAGGATAGTCTGCGACTGATGTGTTATTGCAAATGATGTGCAATAGAGGAATACTGCGCATCGTGAAACCCTGCTTCAAGGTCAGCTGTTCAGCGATGCTGCTGTCGTGCCCTCTTTGTATGGGATCGTCGGCGGCGTCCGTCTTCGCGTTCGGCGCTGGGGAAGCAGGTCACGCAGGCGGGCCGAGAGGGAGCAGATTGTGAACCAGGTTGGTGGGCAGAGTGAGACGCGTACGGCGTCGCATGACCCGGACTTCCCCGAAAAGTTGATGGAGTTCATGCGGATCGGCTGGCGAGATGATGCACTCGGCGTGCTGCCGCGGCCGGCGGTCCCCAACTACGCCCGGCGCCGCGCCGCTCTGTCGGCTGCGTTCCCCGGGGAGACGCTGGTGGTCCCCACCGGGACGGCCAAGGTACGTGCGAACGACACGCTCTACCCTTTCCGGCCAGGGAGCGACTTCGCCTACCTCACTGGCGACCATGACCCAGACGGTGTGTTGATCATGCGGCCGAGCGGGGAGGGTCACGACGCAGTCCTCTACACCCGGCCCTGGTCGCCCCGTGACACTGATGAGTTCTTCCGCAGCCGGGATGGGGAGCTGTGGGTCGGCCGTCGGCACACCCTGAAGGAGAAGGCCACCGAACTGGGCGTCGAGACGGCTGCGCTCGCCGATGTCGATGCCGCCCTCGCCGATTGCGCACCCGGCCGCACCCGGGTACTGCGCGGCTTGGACCGGCGTGTCGACTCCGCTGTACCGCCGCACGACCGGCAGTCGCGCGCCCGTGACCGGGAGCTGACTGCGTCGGTCTCCGAGCTGAAGCTGGTCAAGGACGAGTGGGAGCTGGCCCAGCTTCAGGACGCCATCGACGCCACCATCCGCGGCTTCGAGGATGTAGCCCGGGTGGTGCCGGCCGACCGCGGAGTGTCCGAGCGCCTGATCGAAGGGGTCTTCGGCCTGCGCGCCCGGCATGACGGCAACGATGTCGGGTACGGTTCGATTATCGGCGCCGGCGCACACGCCACGATTCTGTGCTGGAAGCGAAACCATGGCACCACCGTGCCCGGCGAGTTGCTGCTGATGGACATGGGGGTGGAGAACAACCATCTCTACACCGCCGACGTGACCCGCACCGTGCCGGTCTCCGGCTCTTTCACCCCGCTCCAGCGTCAGGTCTACGACATCGTGTACGCCTCGCAGCAGGCCGGCATGGACCTGATCAAGCCGGGCGTCAAATTCAAGGATGTTGACCTGACCTGCATGCGCGTCCTCGCAGAGGGCCTGGAGGAACTGGGCATCCTGCCGGTCAGCGTCGACGAGGCCATGGACCCGCAGTCCCTGGTCTACCGGCGTTGGACGTTGCACAGCTTCGGCCACATGCTCGGCATCGACGTGCACGACTGTGCCGGAGCCCGCGCGGAGAAATACCGCGAGGGAGAACTCCGCGAAGGCTACGTGCTCACCGTCGAGCCAGGGTTGTACTTCCAGCCCGAAGACGAACTAGTCCCCGCCGAGCTACGGGGGATGGGCATCCGGATCGAAGACGACATACTCGTCAGTGCCGAGGGCGCGGTCAACCTGTCCGCGGACCTGCCACGACAAGCAGACGAGATCGAGTCCTGGCTTGCCGTCCAGCGGGAAGCCGGACCGCGGCTGCCTTGAAGCAAGGAAGTCTCTGCTGGAGTACCGGCCATGTTCACCCCGCCGAACAGCACAAGGCCCCGCCGCACCCAGGCTTGACCAGCGAAGGCGCCTTGCACGCAGACAAGTAGCCGGTCGGTCCCGAACATGCCCCTGCCGACCGGCACGAGACCCTCTGGTGGACCTGGACCGCGCGTCCCCGATTGCCGGAGCGGGGATGGCAATGGCTCATCACGCCAGTGGTCCACAACCAGAAAGATGAACAGGAAGGCTGCGCCGATGACGCTGGATGTGGATCGCGCCCGCAAGGACACCCCCGGATGCACAAACGTCGTGCACTTCAACAACGCCGGCGCGGCGCTTGCACCCGCCGCGGTGACCGACGCCGTCATCGATCACCTGCGTCTGGAAGAGCAGATCGGCGGATACGAGGCCGCCGCTGCGGCGGCCTCCGAGATGAACAACGTCTATGACGCAATCGCCCGTCTGATCGGTTGTGGTCCGCACGAGGTCGCGGTGGTCGAAAACGCCACCCGCGCCTGGGACATGGCCTTCTACGCAATGCGCTTCGGCCCCGGCGACCGGATCCTCACCGCCCGTGCCGAGTACGCCAGCAACGTCATAGCCTTCCTGCAGGTCGCAGCGCAAACCGGCGCCCGAGTCGAAGTAGTCGACAACGACGAATACGGCCAACTGTCCGTGCAAGACCTGCAGCGTCGGCTTGACGACGACGTAAAGCTAGTCGCCGTCACACATGTGCCCACCCAAAGCGGCCTGGTCAACCCTGCGGCCGAGATCGGACGACTGACCCGTGCCGCCGGTGTTCCATTTCTGCTCGACGCGTGTCAATCCATCGGGCAGTTGCCCGTCGACGTCGAGGAAATCGGCTGCGATCTGCTGTCCGCCACCGGACGTAAGTTCCTGCGCGGGCCCCGCGGCACCGGCTTCCTCTACGTTTCAGACCGGCTCATCGAACAGCTAGAGCCGCCCTTCCTCGACCTGCACGCGGCGACCTGGACAGCCCCAGACCAGTACACAATACGGACTGACGCCCGCCGGTTCGAGAACTGGGAGACCAACTGCGCGGCCAAGATCGGTCTCGGAGTCGCAGTTGACTATGCGCTGGAGTGGGGCATCGAAGCGATCGAGGAACGGGTCACCGCACTCGCCAGGCAGCTACGGCAGCGTCTCTGGGATCTACCCAGAGTGACCGTCCAGGACCAGGGCCAGCGCCTCTGCGGGATCGTCACCTTCACCGTCAACGGCGTGCCCGCCGCCGAAGCGCAAAGCCGCCTGAGCGCAGCGGGCATTAACACGACAGTCTCCGCAGTGAGCTCGGCCCGCTTCGATCTGGCCCCCCGAGGCCTGCCCGACGTAGTTCGAGCATCGGTGCACTACTACAACACCGCCGATGAGATCGACAAGCTGTGCGCAACAGTGCAGTCATTCGGCATCACCCGCCCTTGAAGGACCTCTGACTTGGATAGGCGCAAATCGGTGCCTTGATGGGTGGGCAAGTAGGGCGACAATGCGGCCATGAAGGGGCCGCGGTATATGCCGCAAAACATCCTGGGGCGATGCACGTTGAACCGCTGGTCAGCCTTCTCTTCCGCAGTGTTCCGCGACAGTTCCCTCGCGGTGCTTGCGTAGTTCCCGGTACAGCGTGGAGCGGCTTACCCCGAGTTCGGCGGCGACCTGTTCGGGGATCGCGCCGTCCTTGATGCGCTGGGCGGCTCCGGCACGGGTGGTTGCGTTGAGCTTCGCCGGCCGCCCGGTCGGCAACCCGCGGGCTTCTTTGGACGCGCGGGCGCCGGCTGCCCGCTCCAGCATGTAGATCCGCTCCATCTGGGCGAACATCGCCAGCAGCGCGATTGCCATGTCCGTTCCGGGTCCCGACTCGCTGGTGTCCACGGCGAGTTTGTCGCCGAGCGTGCGCAGGAAGATGCTGCGCTCGGTGAGGTCGTGTACGAGGTTCAGGGTCTCGCGCATGTTGCGGCCCAGCCGGTCCAGGGTGAGTACGTTGATGCGGTCGCCGGGCCGCGCGAAGCCGAGCAGTGCGGTCAGGCCCTCGCGGTCCATGTTGGCGCCGGTGCGCTTGTCGACGTAGATGTGTTCCTCGGCGACACCGGCGGCGCGCATCGCGTCGATCTGCCGCGCGAGGTCCTGTGCGGTCGTACTTACCCTGCAATACGCCAAGTCCATGCGCGCCACTGTCCCATAACTTGACGCTGCAGCACGGGTTCTGACACGATGTTGTGAAACCATCTTTTGACACAGGTCGACCTGTGTCGACGTGGTCACCTCGCAGTCACCGGGTCCTGTGTCAAATTCATGCTTATGACACAACGAGAGGCAGGGCCCCGATCCGCCCCGACGGAGACGACCCAAGCAGGTGTCAACTCATGTGACACCAAACTGCACTCTCTGCGCGGTTCCTACTCGACCTGAGTCGCTGTTGTCGTTCCGAATTTGAGGGCGGCGTTTTCGCTGGTCAGGCATGGGTTGGGTGGTTCGGTGGGAGGTGTGGCCTGTCGGGTTGTCGCTCGCTGGGGAGGCCGGGATGGCGTCGGTTGTCGGACTGCTGGAACGGCACGAGGTTGCTGCTCGTCGTCGGGTCGACGGGCTGCGGGAGGAGGCCGACCGGATCCACGCCGAGTTGGCCGAGGCCGAGCAGGAATGGCGGGAGTGGTCGGTCGCCCGCAGGCGGGTCGACGCGGTGCTGGCTTCCGGCGGCGATGACCAGGCGGAAGCCTCCCCAAGCTCGCGGGATGCGGTGCAATCGAGGTCACAGGTGCCTGTGTGGCGCGAAGGGCTTGCCCGGTCGGTCCTGTCGGTGGACTACCAGCGGATCGTGCAGGCACTCGCCGACCGGTCCCGGCTTCGTCAAGGGCCCTTGACCTGCCAGGAGATGGCCGCGGTGTTCGGGATGGACGTGGTGCCGGCTCGGGTGGAGGCCTTGCGGGCGAAGGCGAAACGCCTGGTCGCGCGGGGATGGCTGACCGAGCCCTCACCAGGCCGGTTCACGCTGGCGAAGGGTGTTGCCGGGCCAGCCGGCGGGTCATGAGCAGGGTCATCGACCAGTAGACGATCGCCTCCGCGCTGGTGGTGCGGCGTTCGTAGTCGCGTGCCAGCCGGCGGGTGCGCATCAGCCAGGCGTTGGTGCGCTCAACGATCCACCGCTTGGGCAGGACCACGAAGCCGCGTCGGTCGTCGCTGCGTTTGACGATCTGCAGGACCAGCGCGAGGACGGCCAGGCAGTGCTTGACGAGGCTGCCGGTGTATCCGCCGTCTGCCCGGACCAGGACCAGACGGTGATGCGCCTCGGTCACCCGCTGGAGCAGGACCTTCGCGGCGGTGCGGTCTCCGACGTCCGCAGCGGTGACCATCACGCCCAGCAGCAGGCCGAGACTGTCGACGACGAGGTGCCTTTTGCGGCCGTTGATCAGTTTCCCGCCGTCGAAGCCGCGGCTGTCGGAGCCGACGACCGCGTCCGCCTTGACCGACTGGGAGTCGATCACGGCGGCCGTCGGCTCGATGTCCCGCCCGGCACGGGTGCGGACCCGGTCGCGCAGCCGGTCGTGGAACTCCCCGATCAGGCCGCGGTCGCGCCAGCGGCGGAAGAACGCGTAGACCCGGTCCCATGGCGGGAAATCGGCCGGCATCGCGCGCCACTTGATCCCGTTGTCGACCAGATACCGCACCGCGTCCAGTATGGCCCGGTGGCAGTATGCCTCCGGCTGACCGCCGCGGCCCCGCATCCAGCCCGGCAGCGGCAGCAGCGGCCGGACCACCGCCCACTCCGTGTCCGTCATGTCCGACGGATACCGAGGCCGGCGCGTGCCGTGGTCGGCGGCGTTTCCGAACCGGTGTGCCAGGCAGTCACACCCCGGAGTGACCGAACTGGACGGCCCAGCCATCGACACGGAACACTCCAACACCGGGGCCTCCTGACGTTGCTCGTTGATTCGACACCATCGAACTGTTCAGAAGGCCCCACCCTTATGCACCGACCATGCCGTCACCACCCAAACGGGAACCCCGGTTCGAAGCCCACTCCCCAAGGCCGGAACGACAACAGCGACTGAAGTTCCCCCAGTGAGTTGGACAGCCTGATACTGGGACGGTTCGTCCCGGAGGAAGCAGTCCAAGTTGAGTGGCAAGAGCAACATGAGCAAGCGGTACACGGCCGAGTTCAAGCGGGACGCGGTCGCGCTCGTCCGGTCGTCGCCGCATCGGAACGTCACCGAGATCGCCCGGGAACTGGGAGTGAGCCCCGAGGGGTTGCGTGGCTGGGTCAAGCAGGCGGACAGCTGCGGGCTGAGGAAGGAGTTCGGTTCTGATGCCCGTCTCCTCGAACAGCTCACGGGACGCCGCCTCACGCGGTGTCTCGCCTGCGTCGACCTTCCCCCCGGGCGAAGCAGGCGGGTTCGTCGATTTCTGGCCGGTGAGTCGCAGGAACCGACGCGTGAGTGGTTCACCGACAGCTATGAGTATGGCGGGTTCGCGGCCGAACGAGCTCGGGGCGAGCGGCCCGTCATCGCTGCAGTGTGTCTGGCCGGTCGGCGATCTGAGTGCCGTGGTCGGAACGGGCTTGACCTTGACGCTAGGTCAACCCTCCATCCTCCCGGGAGGAGCTTCCGCGCAGTCGCCTGGAACAACTCCGCGAAGGAGGCAGATGACCCATGACAGCCCAATCGATCGCCGGTCCGGCGATTCGCATGCAAGGTCTCAAGAAGTCGTACGGGAAGCTCGAAGTGCTGCGCGGTGTGGACTTCGACGTGGTGCCGGGCAGCATCTTCGCCCTGCTCGGTTCCAACGGGGCGGGCAAGACCACGACCGTGAGGATCCTCGCCACGCTCCTGAAAGCCGACGCGGGGGCGGCGAGCGTCCATGGCTTCGACGTCGCCACGCAAGCGGCGAACGTGCGGGAGTCCATCAGTCTCACCGGGCAGTTCGCGGCCGTCGACGAGATCCTCAGCGGTCGGGAGAATCTCGCCCTGGTCGCCAGGCTGCGCCACATCAAGGACCCTGGCGCGACTGCGGATGACCTGCTGAGGCGTTTCTCGCTGAGCGAGGCGGGCGCGCGGAGAGTGTCCACGTATTCGGGTGGGATGCGCCGCCGGCTGGACATCGCGATGAGCCTCATCGGGAATTCGCCGGTGATTTTCCTGGACGAGCCGACGGCCGGACTCGACCCCGAGGCGCGCATCGAGGTGTGGGAGGCGGTCAAGGAGCTCGCCGGCCACGGAACTACGGTGCTGCTCACCACGCAGTACCTGGACGAGGCCGAGCAGCTGGCCGACCGAATCGCGATCCTCCACCAGGGACGGATCATCGTGAACGGCACCCTCACCGAGCTCAAGCAACTCTTCCCACCAGCCAAGGTCGAGTACGTCGAGAAGCAGCCGACTCTCGAGGAGATCTTCCTCGCAGTCATCGGGGGCACCGACAAGAGCGACGTCACTGGCACGACAACTGGGGGACAAGGATGACCACGTACTTCTTCAGCGACGCTGCCGCGCTCACGGGGCGGACCCTGCGCCATGTCACACGCAGCATGGACACCATCATCACGACCGCCATCACGCCGGTCGCCATGATGCTGATGTTCGTCTACGTGTTCGGCGGCGCCATCGATACCGGGTCGGTTCCGTACGTGAACTACATGCTGCCCGGCATCCTGCTCATGACCATCGCCTCAGGCATCTCCTACACCGCGTACCGGCTGTTCACCGATGTGAAGAGCGGGATCTTCGAACGATTCCAGTCCATGCCGATCGCGCGGTCGGGTGTGCTGTGGGCCCACGTCGTCACCTCCCTGGTCGCCAACCTGATCGCCCTCGTGCTCGTCGTGGGCGTCGCTGTGCTCATGGGCTTCCGCTCAGGGGCAGGAGTGTCAGCATGGCTCGCGGTCACTGGCATCCTGCTCCTGTTCACCCTGGCGCTGACCTGGCTCGCCGTGATCCCCGGGCTCTCCGCGTCGTCGGTCGAGGGAGCTGGCGCGTTCGCCTACCCCCTCATCTTCCTGCCCTTCGTCAGCTCGGCGTTCGTGCCCACAAAGACGATGCCCGGCCCGGTGCGCTGGTTCGCCGAACATCAGCCGGTTACGTCGATCGTCAACACGATCCGCAACCTGTTCGCCCAGCAGCCGGTCGGCGACGACATCTGGACCGCCCTCGCATGGTGCATCGGCATCCTCGTCGTGGCGTACATCTTCGCGATGACCGCCTATCGCCGGAAGATCGCCTGAGGCAGGCTGAGACCCATGCTCACCATCAGCCAGCTTGCGGCGTACGCCGGGGTGACGGTGCGGGCCGTACGCCACTACCACCGGATCGGGTTGCTGCCGGAGCCCGAGCGCGACCGGTCCGGATACCGGACCTACGACGCTGCCGCGGTCGTGCGACTGATCCGGATCCGCACCCTCGCAGACGCCGGCGTGCCGCTGGCCCGGGTACAGGAACTCCTCGCCGCCGGCCCGGAGGACTTCGCCGGCGGCGTCCAGGAGATCGACAAGACCCTGCATGCCGAGATCCGGCGGCTGCAGGACACTCGCAGCCGACTCGCCAGGCTTGCCGCCGGAGAGCACCTGGCGCTTCCGCAGAGCGTCGTGGACTACCTCGACCGGCTGCGCGGTCTCGGAGTTGAGGAGCGGTACATCGAGATGGAGCGGGACGCCTGGATCATGATCGCCGCCCAGTTGCCGCACTCGATCGACGCCGTGATCGCCCAAAAGCACGTGGAGCTGGACGACCCCGACATGGTGAAGCTCTACAGCCTTCTCAGCGGGGCACTCGACTGGCCGACCGACGATCCGCAGATCGTCGAGGTCGCCGACATCATGGAGCGCTTGATGATTCGCGCTGAGGAGGCCGGCGAAGTGGGTGCCGACGACGGCATCGACGACCAGTTCGTCGACCTGCTGGACTCGACCACGGCCAACTCCTCACCGGTCGCCGAGCGACTCCGGGCGATCCTGGAGGAGCGGGGCTGGAGGGGCTGGATCCGCATCGAGCGAGTGCCTACCAAGGGACTAAACACTGAGCAGCCGCCATCGTGAAGGCATGTCAGGGTCCTGGAATGACGCTATTTGGGGGTGGACGTGCTTTCCGGGGGCGGGCCCCAGGGGGCCCGATCCGAGGACTTCGGGTGCGAGCGTGACAGCCTTACACCCGCCTGGATCTCACCGACCGTGGCAACGCGCCGGGTCTCCGGCCGACTGATCACATGGTCACCTCAGCTGAGAGCCTGCCGCCCCGTAACCGACGCGGGCCGGGCTCGTTGAGCACGGCAGCCCCCCCACGATGAAGCCCGGTGCCGGCGGCCCGGGCTTCGTGCTGTACCCGTCCCGTCAAGGCGGCCCGGGCGGCCCCGGGGCGGCGCTACCGTGGCATCCGGCCACGCATGATCCGGCCGGGTGACCATAGCTGCGCGCACCAGTCCCACATCCCCGGCAGCCCGTTCACGGGCAGGGGTGACCCCGAGGAACAGACCGGCATCCAGGTTCACCGTCACCATGTCGCCGAAGACCGGGGCGGAGGGCCCCAGCGCCTCGGCGAGCTGCTGCGCGATGGTGAGGAGATCGAGCGACGCCCCCAGCCGGGCCGCCCCTGTCAGCGCCACATCCATCCGCTGGCGGGCCCGCAGCTGCGTCCGGCGCGCCCCCCACCGCTCGGTGACGTCCGACATCACGAGCAGCAGTTGAGCGGCCTCGCCCGCACTCCCGCTGTCCAGGCGCAGCGCGGTCAGCTCGACCGCCTCCGCGCCACCGTCCTGCACCACGGCTTGCTCCAGATCGAAGAGCGGCTCACCACCGGCGAGCACGCCCTCCAGCATGTCCCGTGTGCTGTCCGCGTCCTCCAGGAAACTGTCCGTGACCGGCTTGCCCGTGGTGACGTGCAGCGTCCCCAGCTCGGAGATCACCTGCTCTACCCGCAGGTCCTCGTCCAGGACCAGCACGCCGACGTGTCGCTGCCGGGTCAGCGCCTCCACCAGCGCTGCGCCTACGCCCCCCGCGTCCGAGGCACCAGCCATGCCACCAGGCTATGCCTCCTGAACCTGCGGTGAAGACACAAGTGGCTCATCATCGAATGGACGGAAGGATCGCCCTCGGCGATGTCGGCGCTGCGCCCCCGGCGTCTCGGTCAGTCGCGCTCGTCACTTGTCCAGTCCTTGTTGAAGCCTCCGAGATGCGGGTGGTACATCTCGTCACCTGAGTGTTGCGTGAACTCGACCTTGATCCACAAGGTGTCGAGCGGGAGCAGGCCGGCGCAGGCGTCGATCAGTGACTGTGCGAGCGCTGCTCGGGTCTCGCGGGGACGTCCGCTCCGGATGTCGCACATGATGAGGGCGGACGGTGTGGGTGGGCCGTCCTCATGGCATCGCCAGACGCCGCCCTGTCCGAGATCGTGGACGGAGACGGTGAGCAGGTCGGCGTTCACCTTCATGAGGTCGGCGTAGATCTTTCCCACACGCCCCGCGAGTTCCTGCTTGGCGGGTGCCGGCACGTCGAGCGGCAGGTCGATCTGGATGGATGGCATGGGTGGTGTGCCTTTCGCTGGTGGTCCGGCGGGCGTCAGCCATGAACGGCTGCGGAGTGGTCCTCGATCATCGAGGCGATCCCGAAGAGCCGCTTCTCCTCACCTTCAGCACTGATGAGCTGGATCCCGACGGGCAGTCCGTCGAGGCGTCCCACGGGCACGCTCAGCGCGGGCACGCCGGCCATGTTCCACGGGCTGGTGAGCGACAGGAGGGCGGTGCGAGTTTCGAGCGTCGCGGAGCCGGCACGCACAGTTCGCTGATCGATCCGCGGAGCGATGATCGGAACGGTCGGTACGGCGAGGACCGGGTGCTGGTCGAGCAGGCGCAGAACGAGGTCCCGGAAGTCGCGCCGCGCACGATCGGCTGCCGCGTACTGCTCGGTGCTGACCGACTCTCCGGTTCGAAGCCGGGCGAGGACGTCGGGGTCGATCAGGGACTCCTCGCCGGGGAGGTGAGCGGCATGGACGGCGAACGCCTCGTGTCCCTGCAATGTCGAGAACGTCCGGAACAGGTCTTCGGTACGGCCCAGGACCCCGGAGACGGCGCGCGGGTTCGCTCCGCCGCGGATCAGGGAGTCGTGCGCGATCTGGGCGACTCGTGGATCGGTGGGCGCGATGTCCTCGGGGGGGATCCAGGCGACGGGCGCATCCGGGAGGTCGCTCGACGGAGTGCGTTCGGGGGAACGGGAGAGAGCGAGTGATGCCAGCAGCGCATCCTGGCTGGTCGCCGTGAACAGGCCGACGTGGTCGAGCGTAGGTGCCAGCGGATGGATTCCGCTCACCGGAAGTGCGCCGAAGGCCGGTTTGAAGCCGACCACACCGCACAGCGCAGCCGGCACCCGCACCGATCCGGCGGTGTCGGTGCCGAGAGCGAGCGGTACCATCCCGGCGGCGACGGCGGCGGCACTGCCGCCGCTGCTGCCGCCGGACATGCGTCCGGGGTCGACCGGGTTCCTGGACGGACCGTGCACCGAGCGATCGCCGGTGGCACCGTAGGCGAACTCGTGCAGCGTCGTCTTCCCGACGATCACGGCGCCGGCTCGCCGTAGGCGGGCGACGATCTCGGCGTCCTCGATCGCCCGTGCCGTGCCGAACGACGACGCTGATCCGCACGTCGTCGGCAGCCCGGCGATGTCGATGAGATCCTTGACTGCCACCGGCACGCCGTGCAGCGGCCCGCGATCGCGCCCGGCGGCGAGTTCGGCGTCCGCCTGCTCGGCGGCGGCCAACGCTCCGGCTGAGTCGACGAGGACGAAGGCGTTCACCGTCGGATTCCGGTCCTCGATACGCCGCAGCGCGGCGCGGACCAGCTGGACAGACGACGTCGTCCCTCGACGCAGCGCGAGACCGAGTTCGGAGATCGTGACGGGTGGGGTGTTGGCGCTGTTCATCAGGGGGCTCCCGGGAGGAAGGAGAGCAGCGGCACTATCAGCGCCGTGCAGATGCTCGTGGCGGCGACGTTGCCGACGAACGGGTGAAAACCGGCTGGGAGGCGGGCCGAGATCGCCGCGGCGGTCGGCGGCGAGACGAGCGCTCCGACGAGGGCGGCGACCACGGTCGGGACCATCGCGCCGTTGTAGGTGAGGACGGCGGCGGGTACGAGGGACACCACCGGTACGAAAGTCGGGTAGAAGCCGGCTTCCAGCCAGCGCTGCCGCCAGATGATCACACCGGTCAAGGCCGTGATGAGCTGTCCGATCAGGACCGTCACGAACAGGCCTGACCCGTAGACCAGTGACTCCGGTGCCGTCGCATAGGCGAGGAGCGACCGATGATGAGTGCCGCGCTCGCCCACTTGTTACCGAAGAACTGGGCCTCGGACAGGTCGGCCAGTGCGCGCCGGAGCACCCACACCGGTCCTTGCTGCGCCGGCCACCGCCCGAGAGCGGGCGCAGCAGACGCCATGGCCCGCCACGCCCATGGTTCGGGCATCCACGAAAGCCGGGGACAGATCATGAACGCTGTCGACGCGGCCAGCGCCATGCCGGCTGTCGCACCGGCGACCGGCGGCAGACCGCTCGGTCGGGCGACCCATGTGACCAGCCCGATTGCCGCCGGAGGTGCCTAGCAGCGCCCCGGACACAGCGGCCGTGAGGAACACTCGCCAGCCGGGCCCGTAGAGGGCGACGACCGCCGGTGCGACCGACACCAGGGGCGCGGACAGCGGCTGCCAGGTCCCGCCCGCCAGCGTCCCTCCCCAGAGCAGGGCACTGAGCACGACGCTGAGCAGTGCGGCGCCGGCGACCGACGGCCAGATCCCGGTTCCGCATGCCTGGACGAAACCCTGCAGGTACCAGCCGCGGTGGTGTGCGATGTGGCCGATCAGGCCGCCGGCGAGGAGGAGGGCGCTCGCCGATCCGACCGCGTAGAACTGCGGTTCGGAGATCGCGGCGAGCACCCACCGGGCCAAGCCCGGCAGGTCGCGGTAGTTGCCTTGCCAGCTTGGCCCGCCGGTCAGCGAGGCCCAGGCGGCCGCGCTCGCCACAACGACGAACGCGACCGTTACGAGGGCCAGGCGTGCGGCCCCGTGAGTGGGTTTCGTCGGATCGACGACGGCGCTCACGACGTCACCGCGGCAACGGCGGCGCGCCGCGGTAGCCGAGCATCTGGTCGTAGAGGTCCGTCCGCCGGTCCCGGTGCAGGTCGTTGAGCTGGTTCCAGATCGGCGCCGTTCTGGTGGCCGTGAGGTCCACGTCGGCGTAGATGATCGTGTCCTCGTCCGGACCGGCAATGCGGTCGATCGGCCACCCGTTGGTGCCCGCGATCAGTGAGTTGCCCATGAAGCCGGCCCCCCGCTCCTGTCCGATGCGGTCGGCCGTCGCGATGAAGACGTTGTTGACGTGCGCCGCCGTGATCGTGAGATGGGCGGCCATGCAGACGCCGCTCGCGTCGTAGAGCGGCGGCGGGGTCCACACCCAGCCGGTTGGGATGCAGATGATGTCGGCACCCAACTGGGACACGATCCGGGCGGTCTCGGGGAACCAGATGTCCCAGCACACAAGCAACCCGATGCGGCCGATGCGGGTGTCGAAGACCTTGAACCCCTCGTCGCCGGGGGTGAACCACAGCTTCTCGGTGTTCCACAGGTGCGTCTTCCGGTAGCGGCCTATGTAGCCTTCGGGCCCTACCAGCACCGCTGTGTCGTAAAGCCGCTCGCCATCGCGCTCGACGACGCAGCCGACGATGTACATGCCGTGCTGTGCGGCGGTCCGCTCGAACAGCTGCAGCGACGGCCCGTCCGGGATCGTCTCGGAGTGCGCGAAAGCCTCCTCACGGGTCTCGAATACGTAGCCGGTCGTCGCCAGTTCGGGGAGGACGACCAGGTTCGCGCCCGACTCGCCGGCAGCGTTCAGACGCTGCTCGACTGCCGCCGCGTTCGCCTTGAGGTTCTCCGCCCCGACCTGTGGCTCGAACTGGACAACTGCCACCCGGGCCGGGCTCACCCGGGCCTCGTTCTTCGCGGCCGCTCCGTCGGACATCAGTTACCCCTCAGTAGCTAGTTTCAAAACAAGACTGGATAGCAGGAGAGTAGGATGGGTGGTCTGGTTTTGCAACCACCTCGGAGCGGCTTGTTCCGACGGGCACAGACAGGAGGACCAGATGGGGGCGTCGAAGCCGGCTCTCGCGAAGGCGGCGTGCCCGGTCGCTCGCGCGGTCGACGTGGTCGGGGATCGGTGGTCCCTGCTGATCGTCCGCGACGTGTTCGACGGGATCCGCCGTTTCGGGGAGCTGCAGCGCAGCCTCGGTCTCGCGCGGAACATCCTCACGGAGCGGTTGCGCACCCTCGTCGCGCAGGGAGTTCTCGAGACCCGCCCAGCCTCGGACGGCACGGCCTATTACGAGTACGTCCTCACCGAGAAGGGCGCTGACCTGTTCGCGATCCTCGTGGCACTGCGGCAGTGGGGCGAAGGGCATCTCTTCGAGGAAGGGGAGCAGCACTCCGTGTTGCTGGACGTCCACACCGGGCGGCCGCTCCGTAGGCTTGAACCGACCGACGACGAAGGCCTGCCGGTCACGTATCGCGACTCCTACGTTCTGAAAGCGGCGGAAGGGGCTGACGGCGAAGGCGGCCGAGAAGCCCAGGCGTGATCGCGACACCCCGAACAGAACGTCTCCACCCACCCCGGTGAACCGCCGTTGTCGGCGATCGACCGCCGACAGCGACCTGGCCGGCGGTCGAAGCCTGCCGTCGCGCAAGCCCGCTAGGGTCGTGACCCTCACAGGTATGTGAAGGTCAAGCCATGGCCGACGAGACGGATTGCGAGGCCGCACCGATGCGCATCGGAGAACTGTCCACCCGTACCGACACCCCTCACCGCCTCCTGCGCTACTACGAGGAGCAGGGCCTGATCGTCGCCGGCCGCCTCGGCAACGGCTACCGCGATTACGACGAGGCTTGCGTCGACCGGGTCATCCAGGTCCGCGGCCTGCTCGACGCGGGCCTCCCGACCCGGATCATCCGCGTGCTGTCACCAGCGACACCGCCTTGGCTGCGATGTCTCGGTTTTGTGGCAGTGGTGGTGAGAGACAGTTGGTTGTGGGGTTGTTGTTGCTGGTCAGTGGCTTCTTTGTGGGCTGTTGGTTGCTGTTTTTGGGGGTGGGAGTTCGGGGGTGGAGGACTGTCCGGGGTGCGTTATCTGATGGGGGGTGATGCTGTCTCAGGTTCGAGGGTTCTGATGCGGTGGCGGTGGTGGCTGGGGGTGTGATGGGGGGATGGACGAGCGGGTTCTGGGCGCGGGGCGGGTGGGGTTGCCGAGGGGGTTGGTGGTGGGGCGTCTGCTGGAGCGGCAGCGGGCGGGGGAGTTGTCGACCCGGCATGTGGTTGCGGTCGCTGAGACGGTGGGTGTGTCCGAGCGGACGGTGTGGCGCTGGCTGGAGCAGGCGAACGCGACCGGGCGGGTGGAGCCGGGGGTCCGGCAGGGGTACGCGGTGTCGGACGAGGTGTGGGAGCTGCTGGGTGAGGCGGGGGGAAACGTCTCGGAGTTGCGGCGCCGGCTGTTGGCCGGTGCGGGCGGGGACAGCGGGGTGCCGGTTCCGTCGATGTCGACGTTGAGC
This sequence comes from Streptomyces sp. NBC_01198, assembly GCF_036010485.1. Classification (NCBI taxonomy): domain Bacteria; kingdom Bacillati; phylum Actinomycetota; class Actinomycetes; order Kitasatosporales; family Streptomycetaceae; genus Streptomyces; species Streptomyces sp. NBC_01198. The sequence goes on along the minus strand of NZ_CP108568.1, from coordinate 33,428 downwards.
CGGGTGGTGCGCAGGGACCGGCGGGCGGGGCGGGTGCTGGTGACCGGGCGGGAGCCGGAGGTTGCCGGGCCGGGGCGGCCGGATCCTCTGGGTGAGTTGGGTCTGGATGTCGTCACGGGGGCCGGCGGGCGGGTGTTTGTGCGGGAGCAGAAGCATCTGGCGCAGGTTCCGGTGCTGGTGGCGGGTGCGCAGGTGGTGGTCACGCCGGTGGTGGAGTCGGTGGTGCGGACGGTCGCGCACGCGGCGGCGCTGGGTGCGGTGGTGTGCGTGTACGGGGACGCCGGGCAGGGCAAGACGGTCGCCCTGCAGTACGCCTTGTCGCAGTTGCCGCGCCCGGCCCGGGTGCGGCGGGTCCAGGTCGGGGTGCATTCGTCGGTGGCGGAGGTGCGACGGGCGCTGGCCGAGGCGCTGGACCTGCGGGGGCGGTTGCCGCACGGGACGGGGGAGGCGGACGCGGTGCTGGTGGAGGCGTTGCGGCAGCCGCGGGTACTGGTCCTGGACGAGGCGCAGCGGCTGTCGGTGTCGGCGCTGGAGTTCCTGCGGGGACTGTGGGACCACCCGGACACCGACACGGCGCTGGTCTTCGCGGGAGCGGGCAGTGAGCGGGCGCTGCGCAGGGTTCCGGCGTTGGCGTCGCGGGTCCTGACATGGGAGCTGGTCCCGCGCATGGCCCCGGGCGAGGTCGCCACGGTGATGCAGGCCTTCCATCCCCTGTGGTCCCAGGTGGCCGATCAGGACATGGCGTGGGTGGAGGAGTACGTAGGGCACGGCAACTTCCGGACCTGGGCGAAGGTCACCTCGCACCTGACGGCCGAGACATCGGGGCGCTCCGCCGCGGTGGTCGACCGGCGGATGCTTCAGCGGGTCTGCGGCCGGCTGGCAGGACCGCTGTGAGCGCGCGCCCGGGGCCGGGCCGGCAGAACCCGGCGGCAGGACGCGCGCCTGTTCCCGATTCCGGTGCCACTCCCGCACCCCCTGATGCGGGTCTGCCCGCGGCATCGCTGTCGGCGCTGCGTGGACCGGCGGTGCGCCGGCTGCAGGAGGTGCGCCGTCAGGGCAGGCCGATCTCTCGGCAGGTGAGGGTGGTGGCCGAGGCACTGGGGGTGAAGGAGCGGGCGGTGTGGCGGTGGCTGGCCGACGCCGAGCGGGGCGGTGCCGGCGTTGTCGTGACCGGCCCGCGGGAGCAGACCGGCACCCGGTACACGGTCACTCCGGAGGTGCGGCACCTGTTCGCGCTGTGGAAGGGGAACGTGGCCGCGGTCCACCGCGAACTGGTCGCGCGGTCTGCCCGGCGCTCTCCGCCCGGGTACGTACCTTCGCTGCCCACCCTGCACCGGGCGATCCAGCGGGATCTGGATCCGGGGGAGCGGGCCGGTCTTGCGGCGGGGGAGCGGGCGGCGCGCAAGCACGACGTGTTCCTGGCGAGGCCGCGGGGCTGGCGCAACCAGGTGTGGGAGACCGACCACGTCCAGGCGCCGGTGCTGGTCGACGTGGAGGGGACCGCACGCAGGCCGTGGATCACGTGGTTCACCGACTGCGCGACGAACGCGATCACCGGCCTTGCTGTGACACCGGGGCATCCGTCGCGGGAGTCGGTGCTGGCCGCTCTGCGCGCCGCGGTCCTGCGCGAGGACCCCTACGGGCCGTTCGGCGGGCTGCCGGAGAAGGTCCGTATGGACCGCGGCAAGGACTTCCTGTCGTCCATGGTGATGGCCGTGTTCGACGTTTTGGACGTGGGTGTGGAGGACCTGCCCGCCTACACCCCGCACCTGAAGGGCACGGTGGAGGGGGTGAACCGGGCGGTGGAGTCGATGTTCCTGGCGGCCCTGCCCGGCTACGCCCGCCAGCCCCGCCCCGGCAAACGCCCCTCCCGCCCCAAGGACGAAGTCCTGCTGGACTTCGAGGACTTCACCGCCCGGCTGCTGGAATGGGTGCAGTGGTGGAACACCTCCCACCAGCCGGCGCCGCTGGCGGGCAGAACCCCGCTTCAGGCGTGGCAGGCCGATCCCACTCCGCTGCGGGACGTACCGGCCACGGACTTGTGGACCTTCACCTTGGAGGACGCCGGCACCCGCACGCTCACCACACGCGGGGTCCGCTTCCGCAAACGCGACTACGTCGCGGCGTGGATGTGAAGTTCCCCCCTGATCTTGGACAGCGGATGCTTACGCTGCGGGGGTGAGGTCGTGCCGCAATCTAGCTCGGGTTTCGAGTGGGGTGAGGTACCCGAACTCGGGGTGCTTGCGGAGCCTGGTGCGGTTGTACTCGACTTCGATGAAGCAGAAGACGTCGGCTCGGGCCGCCTCACGGCTTTCCCAGACGGTGGTGCCGATCTCCGCTTTGAGCAGTCCGAAGAAACTCTCGGCTGCAGCATTATCATAGCATATGCCGGTTCGTCCCATACTCTGCCTCAGATTCAACTCCCTTATCACGGTGCGAAATTCGCCACTGGTGTACTCGCTGCCGCGGTCGGTGTGCATGATGCAGCCGGGCTGCAGGCCGCCGCGGCCGGCAGCCATGCGCAGGGCGTCGGTGACCAGTTCGGCGCGGTGGTGGTCGGCCATCGCATACCCGATCACCTCACGGGTCGCCAGGTCGATGACCGTGGCCAGGTACCACCAGCCCTCGACCGTGGGGAGATACGTGATGTCGCCCACCAGCTTCCGGCCTGGCTCGTATGCGGTGAAGTCGCGGCCGACCAGGTCCGGGGCAGGGGCTGCCTTGGTGTCCTGCTGCGTCAGGTAGCGGCGCCTGCGGCGGGTGACACCGCGAATGTCGCGCTCGCGCATGATCCGCTCGACCCTTTTCCTGTTGATCGCGAGGCCGCCCCGCCGCAGCTCCGCATGGACGCGCGGGGCGCCGTAGGCACCTCGCGAGGTGGCGTGGATCTCACGGATCCGGTCGGTCAACCCGTCTTCGGCGCACTGCCGTTCGGCGGCTGCGGGCCGTGAAGCGAGCCAGGCGTAGTAGGTGGAGCGGTGGAAGCTCAGCACTCGGCACAGCCGGGCGACGCTGTAGCCATCGGGGTTCTCCTCGGTGGCCTTCTCCGCATCGATGAAGCGGCACACAGCGCCTACTTCACGATCTCCTTCGCGAAGAAGGCCGCGGCTTTTACCAGGATGTCGTTCGCCTTCTTGGCCTCAGCCAGCTCGCGGCGCAGGCGCCGCAGCTCCTCACGTTCCTCGCTGGTCAGGGCGCCCGCCGGCCCCTCGCCCTGGTCGATTTTCGCCTGCTTGACCCAGCCACGCAACCCCTCGGGGCTCACTCCCAGTTCCCGGGCGATCTCGGTGACGTTCCGATGCGGCGACGACCGGACGAGCGCGACCGCGTCCCGCTTGAACTCGGCCGTGTACCGCTTGCTCATGTTGCTCTTGCCACTCAACTTGGACTGCTTCCTCCGGGACGAACCGTCCCAGTATCAGGCTGTCCAACTCACTGGGGGAACTTCAAGACGAGCAACGGTCATTGAAGACGATCCCTGGCACCACCCGGGTCGGGCCAACCTTGAAAGCGGTTTCAGAGGCCCGCACTCAAGGCGTTCTACGCCTGGCAGAGGTTGCGCCGGATCGCGTCGATGACGCGGGTGCCCTGTTCGCGGGTGAGCTGAATCTGCTCGTTGCCGAAGCTCAGCATCGTCTCGACCAGGAATTTTTGCGGGTCCCGGTTTTTCGCCAGGGCCCGGCAGCGGCCCAGGCTGTTCGACAGCAGGGACCCCATGGTGGGGCGCCCCGCCACGATGGCAGGGTCAATCGCGTTCAGGTCGGCGAGGAAGGCCGCGACCGCTTCGGGGCTGGGGGCGGGTACTCCGGCGGCACGCGCGGCAATCGCCACAGTGCGGGTGTCGACCGGCGGAGGGCCAACCGTGGCCGCGTGAGTCGCAGTGCCGGTCGGCACGGGGTCGACCGGGGAACCGTGCTTGGAACCCACCGACGGCACCGTGCTTGCTGCGGTCGTCGGTGCCGCCTCGGAACTCTCTCCGCCACCGCACCCTGCAGCGGCCAGAGACCCGGCGAGAACGAGACTGACTGCTGCGGTGCGAGCGCGCACGGTTGCTCCTTGGGTAGGACTGGTTGGGCGGCGGCTTTGCGCCCTGCCTCAAACCGCGAGAACTGTACCGTTGGGCGACGTGGGCAGACGCCTTGGGCGGGCACCACCTTCCACGAGGCCGCCCACCCAGGGGCAACCCTCGCCTGCTGCCCCGGGGCGAGGTTCAGACACAGGCACTGACCTGGACGCCCTGGAGCGGGATCTGATCCGGGCGGCCCGGCAGCGCCGCGCCTCGTGGCAGCGGATCGCCGACGCCGTCGGGTTGGCCACCCGGCAGTCGGCTGATACCAGGGCGCTGCGCCTGGAGCGGGCCACCGCACAGGTCGGCGGCCGGGATGTCGCAGCTCAGCGCCTGGAGAAGGCACGTCAGCGGAACGCTGACGCCTGGTGTGAGGCGCACCGCGACCGGTTCCGCGAGGCCGGTGAGCGCCTGGTCGACGCCTCGGGCGCGTGGTCGCGGCTCGAAGGCGACCCGCTACTGCACATGCTGGCAGCCATGTTGGCCGCTGGGGGAGACGGACCGCAGCTTGCCCGGCGGCTGGAAAGCCCGTGTTCTGTCGTCGCCCCGCCCGGCCGGGAGTTGTCGGAGCCACCGGGCCGCGAGCCGCGACGGCGGCCGCCGCCCGAGAAGTGGTACTCGGGCTGCTCGCCGAGGTCGTTGCCGGTCCGAGCGGCGGTCGGACCGGCCCGCGACGCCTCGGACCCGCTCCCCTCCGGGTGAAGCGGTTCCGCTCCGGCGGCGGCGCAGCAACCCGGCCGTCGCCTGCCCGCGCCGTCGATGCGCCGTCAACCGCAAACTTTTGGCCGTCCGGCAGCCGGACCCTCACCAGTGGCCCTTGGCCGCCGGCCGTACGCAGCGGCCGGTTGGGCCGGCACGTCTGGCCCGATCCAGCGTCGCGCTCGGGCTGCGCCTTGAGCATCAAGTGTTCAATCCTGCGGGCCTCCAGGACTCCCACCCCGGCAGCCCGGCCGGGCCGGGCCGCGGGGCGCGGCAAGCCCTCACCACAGGACCAGGAGACCGCGACCGTGCTGTACCAGCAGCTGGCGTTCGACGTCGCCGACGACGTCCAGGACTAGGGCCAGGACGACGACCAGGAGCAGAAGTTCGTCATCAGCCCGGAGCGGCGGGCGTGGCTGGAAGAGCTACAGCGCCGGGTCGGTGAGCTCGCGGGGGACGCCCCCAAGGCGAAGTCGAACAAGAACCCCGGAGCTGCTGCCGCTTCGCACCGGCCGGGCTATCGGCGTCGCCGCTAGCTCCTTGACTGCTGTGTTCCCATATCGGCCGGATCATCCATGCCGTTGTTGCCTGCAAAGATCCACCCGCCGTAGGGAAGCGTCATGCCCATGGAGCTGCCGGTGTCAGGGATGACGTAGGCGTCTTCGCCGAACACCCAGTGGGCGAGGTTCATCAGCGCCCTTGAGTTGTACGAGGCGCTGGGGATGAACTTCAGACCTGTCCCGCCGGCGTAGTCGCGGTAGTTCTTCATGAGCAGCTTGTAGACCAGGTCTTTGTAGCGGTCGGCCGTGGGCGCGCCGGCTATGAGCGCGGTGGTCGCGGCGGCCACCAGGTCCGCGAGCTGCAGGTGGTCCACATGGTCGGAGCGTGTGGTGATGATGGGCAGCAGGATCTGCTTGTCCGCGGGCTTCACGTACTGGGTGCCGTCGGTGTCGAGAGCCAGTGCGTCAGCCAGCCACCGGGTCTCGTCTGACCGGCCGCCGCCTGGCTGGTCGGCGATCACCACGCCCTTTTCCTCGCCGAACGCGTAGGTGACCCGCTCGTAGAGGTACTCCAGCATCTCGCTCTTCAGCTCGGATTCGGACCAGCCGGGCATCAAGTGGGGCGCGCAGACGACGACGCACGCCCGTACTCCGAGCGCTGCTGCTCCTTCCAGCATCCGCACGCGGGCTGTGTGGATCTCGTTCCATTTCTTGTGCAGAGGCCCGCCGTCCGGTGCCCACTTGAATTCGGTGCCGGTCGGGATGCCCAGCTCCTTGCGAAGCTGGGCGAGCTGCTCGCGGTAGGGCTGCAGTGCGTCCTGGGGAAAGATCACCGCGCCGTAGGCGTGAAGATCCTCAAGGCCTTGCCGGGGGACGTCTTTTGCCTTGCGTGCGCTGTCGTCCATGAACGCGAAGTACATGGCGCGGAAGCCTAGCCCGAGCGGGTTGGGAGGATGCCAGCGCAGCATCCGGCCTAGGGCCCTGCCAAGCCGCTGGCCGCTGCATCAGCCCTGAGAGTGGTTCCCCATGGCACGCCGACCCCCTTCACGCACGGCGAGGTGTACCGCACTGAGTGAAACCGGTACGGTCACCGCATGTCTGGGGAGAACAGCACAGAAGGCGCTGCCCGCAACGGAGTTGGCGTGGACGTGGTCAGCGCCCACCTGCCGGCGCAGAGCGAGCCGCCGCTGACTGAGTCGCTGTTGTCGTTCCGGCCTTGGGGAGTGGGCTTCGAACCGGGGTTCCCGTTTGGGTGGTGACGGCATGGTCGGTGCATAAGGGTGGGGCCTTCTGAACAGTTCGATGGTGTCGAATCAACGAACAACGTCAGGAGGCCCCGGTGTTGGAGTGTTCCGTGTCGATGGCTGGGCCGTCCAGTTCGGTCACTCCGGGGTGTGACTGCCTGGCACACCGGTTCGGAAACGCCGCCGACCACGGCACGCGCCGGCCTCGGTATCCGTCGGACATGACGGACGCGGAGTGGGCGGTGGTCCGGCCGTTGCTGCCGGTGCCGGGCTGGATGCGGGGCCGGGGCGGGCAGTCGGAGGCGTATTGCCACCGGGCCATACTGGACGCGGTGCGGTATCTGGTCGACAACGGGATCAAGTGGCGCGCGATGCCGGCCGATTTCCCGCCATGGGACCGGGTCTACGCGTTCTTCCGCCGCTGGCGCGACCGCGGCCTGATCGGGGAGTTCCACGACCGGCTGCGCGACCGGGTCCGCACCCGTGCCGGGCGGGACATCGAGCCGACGGCCGCCGTGATCGACTCCCAGTCGGTCAAGGCGGACGCGGTCGTCGGCTCCGACAGCCGCGGCTTCGACGGCGGGAAGCTGATCAACGGCCGCAAAAGGCACCTCGTCGTCGACAGTCTCGGCCTGCTGCTGGGCGTGATGGTCACCGCTGCGGACGTCGGAGACCGCACCGCCGCGAAGGTCCTGCTCCAGCGGGTGACCGAGGCGCATCACCGTCTGGTCCTGGTCCGGGCAGACGGCGGATACACCGGCAGCCTCGTCAAGCACTGCCTGGCCGTCCTCGCGCTGGTCCTGCAGATCGTCAAACGCAGCGACGACCGACGCGGCTTCGTGGTCCTGCCCAAGCGGTGGATCGTTGAGCGCACCAACGCCTGGCTGATGCGCACCCGCCGGCTGGCACGCGACTACGAACGCCGCACCACCAGCGCGGAGGCGATCGTCTACTGGTCGATGACCCTGCTCATGACCCGCCGGCTGGCCCGGCAACACCCTTCGCCAGCGTGAACCGGCCTGGTGAGGGCTCGGTCAGCCATCCCCGCGCGACCAGGCGTTTCGCCTTCGCCCGCAAGGCCTCCACCCGAGCCGGCACCACGTCCATCCCGAACACCGCGGCCATCTCCTGGCAGGTCAAGGGCCCTTGACGAAGCCGGGACCGGTCGGCGAGTGCCTGCACGATCCGCTGGTAGTCCACCGACAGGACCGACCGGGCAAGCCCTTCGCGCCACACAGGCACCTGTGACCTCGATTGCACCGCATCCCGCGAGCTTTGGGAGGCTTCCGCCTGGTCATCGCCGCCGGAAGCCAGCACCGCGTCGACCCGCCTGCGGGCGACCGACCACTCCCGCCATTCCTGCTCGGCCTCGGCCAACTCGGCGTGGATCCGGTCGGCCTCCTCCCGCAGCCCGTCGACACGACGACGAGCAGCAACCTCGTGCCGTTCCAGCAGTCCGACAACCGACGGCATCCCGGCCTCCCCAGCGAGCGACAACCCGACAGGCCACACCTCCCACCGAACCACCCAACCCATGCCTGACCAGCGAAAACGCCGCCCTCAAATTCGGAACGACAACAGCGACTGAGTTCGAGCTCTCGGTCGGCGAGCGCAAGATCCTCCAGTTCAAGAAGAGGCCCCAGATCACGGCGGTCGCCGAACTGGTGTGGAACGCCCTGGACGCCAATGCCACCGAGGTCGACGTCGAGTTGCGGCGCTCCGGGTGGAAGGCGATCACCGACGTCGTCGTGACCGACAACGGCCACGGCATGACACCTGAGCGGGCGCGCACCGCCTTCCAGGCGTTCGGCACCACCTGGAAGACGAGCAGGACACATACCGAAGGCGGAGAACGCATCCTGCACGGCCGTAACGGCGAAGGCCGCCTCTTCGCTTTTGCCCTGGGAGACCAGCTCACCTGGGAGTCTGCAGCCGTGGCCGACGACTCCTTGGTCGGGGTCCGGATCCGCGGCAACGCCGACCACGCCACCATCTGGCAGGTGGAGGAGACAGGGCCAGCGCGGGAGAAGCCCGGCACGGTCGTTCGCATCTCTGTACCGCAGGGCAAGCCGCTGAGCAGCCTGGAGCGTGACGACGCCGCAGCGAACCTCACCGCGAAGCTGGCGTTCTATCTCCTGGCGTACCCGCACGTGCGCGTCACGTTCGACGGCAAACAGCTCGACCCCAGCGACATCATCGTGGGCGACCCCGTCGACCTGGAGCTGGACCTGCCACCGGAATACGCAGGCGAGGATCCGCCCCCGGTCGTCACCTTTGTCGAGTGGAACAAACGCATGGGTGACCGCGCCATGCTCCTGTGCAACGCTGCCGGCATCGCGCTGGGCGAGCACGGCAAGGACTGGTCCGACGGCATCATCAGCTTCACCCCCTACCTGCGCGCCAACCTCTTCAACGGCCTGTCTGTCGACGACCTGCACGGCCTGACCATGGCTCACTCCGGCCTCTTGGACGCAGCCGTCAAGGCGGTCCAGCAGCACCTTGCCGTTCGCGGGGCCCAGATCTCCGCAGAGGTCGTGCGGCAGCTCAAGTCCGAAGGTATCTACCCCTACGATGACGAGCTGGCGACCGGCGCTCTCGCCGTGGAGCGCCAGACCTTCGATGTCGTCGTCACCGCCGCCCGGCACGCGCTGCCCAGCAAGGGCGCGGCCCGCAGCCTGTCGGTCAACCTCATCCGCACCGCCCTGGAGAGCAGCCCCGGTGATCTCCACACCATCCTGGAAAAGGTCCTGGCGCTCAGCGACGACGATCGCCGGCACCTGAAGAATCTCCTGGACAGCACTGACCTGACGCACGTCATCGGCGCGGCCACCACGGTCACCAACCGCCTGAACTTCATCCGGGCACTCCGCGGGATCCTCGCCGACGAACACCGCCGGAAGGACCTGCGAGAGGTCGACCAGCTCCATCCCATGGTCAACAAGAACCTCTGGCTGTTCGGCGAAGACTGGAACATGACCAGGAGCGAGCTCGGGCTCACCAACGTCCTGCGTGCGCACCTGGAAGACCACCTCGGTGAAGACGTGGTCCTGGAACACGAGCTCGAGACTGTGACCCAGCCGGACGGGCGCGGCGGCCGGGTCGACATTCTGCTCTTCCGCAGTCGCCGGGATGACAACTCCACCGAGCGGCTCGTCATCGAACTCAAGCGACCCACGGTGAAGGTCGGCCCGAAGGAACTCGACCAGATCAAGAGCTACGCACGAGCCATCATCGATGACCCCCAGTACAGCGGGGTGGGCGCCAAGTGGCGCTTCTACCTCATCACCTACGCATACTCCGACAAGATCCTTCGCGACATCCGACAGAAGGACCGGCCGCCCGGTCTCGCTGACATCCAGGAGGACTACGAGGTCTGGGTCAAGAACTGGGGCGAGATCCTTGACGCCGGGGAAAAGAAGCTGCGGTTCTTCCAGGAACAGCTCAACTACGAGGCGACCGACGACCGCGTTACCCAGCACCTGCGCGAGAGCTACTCGCACTTCATTCCTGACGCTTGGACGCAGCCAGACGAGGCCGAAGAGTCCGAGCCGGCGGTCTCCCAGCAGCAGGACTGAATGCTGTGCGCGGCGGGGGTGGTGGCAGAGCGTCCCGAAGCCGAACTCGAAGCAGATGCGGCGGCACCAACCCGGTGCCGCCGCAGCGCCCGGGCTACCGGCCGCGCCACTGCTCCGCCGCGGTGCTGCCGGCGCGATCTGTTAGTCCCGGGCGGCGTACTGGCAGCCGATGGTCCACCAGCTGGTGAGGTCCAGGCCCGCCCCAGAGCCCGCCGAAGCGGGGCTCCAAGTCCAACGACCGCCCGCCAGGTCGGGACATCCCAGGCCCCGACAGCGTCGGCCGCTCAGCCCGGGTGGGGCGATCTGCTGGGCAAGCGCGTGAGCTCGGCGAGACAGGCGTCCAGGCGCTGAACATGCCCTGGGAGTGCTTCGTGAAGATCCCACCAGTGAACGGCTGCGGTCTCCTCGTTGGCTTGAAAGGCGCGGGCTCCGGCACAGTGACCTGCGAACACGGCCAGGTATTCGACTCGCTGGTCGGGTGCCAGTACAAATTTTGCATAGCCGACGAACCGCAACGGTCCGTCAGGCTCCTGCCCGCTCTCCTCCAACAGTTCACGCAGAACTGCCTGACGAGGCGATTCACCCTGCTCGATACACCCGCCCGGAAGTTCCCAGGACTGACGGTACCGATCGAAGACCATGAGGACCCGGCCCGCACGCCAGAGGGCGACGAGCGCCGCCGGCAGTGGCGCGTCTCCCGGCGGCGTTGCCTCGTCGTCCCACGTAACGCGAGCAGTGCTGGCGGGCCGGGAGACGTCGCGTACGGCGCGGCCGGCGGGATCCTGGCCGGACGACGCCTGCGGGGCCGGGAAGGCGACCACCTCTACCTGCCAGGGCACATTCGCGTGTACGCGGGCACCACCGGACGCGCCGCCTTGAATGTCGGCAGGCGGGATGTGGGGTACGGCTCGACCACTTGCTGCGGATTGGCTATGTCTCGTGAGTTCGGGCCGGCTTAAGACTTGGCTTCTTCGGCGTGCGTGGCGCCTGTGTGGAGGTGGGGCATGGTGGAGAGCGTGGACAATCTGCTGCATGGCGTCAGCGCGTCGAGATGGCGGGCTCGTAGCGGCGATGGGCCGCCACGCGTTGCGGTCATGGATGTCGGGCTTGGGCTGCTGGCCACCGCGGCTGCTGTGCGGCGGCTTCGTCCTGATGTGGATCTGGTGCTGTCCACAGATCCTGATGGCATGCCCTGGGGGGTGCGCACTCCCGAGGACCTCACGGCACGTGCGCTTTTGGTAGCTGAGGCGGCGGCTGCCTTCCAGCCGGATTTGCTGATTGTCGCGTGCAACACGGCCACGTTGCTTGCCATGCCCGCTATCCGGGCCAGCCTGGGAACCAGCGTGGTGGTGGTCGAGACCCTGCCCGCCGTGGCAGAGGCCGCTGCTGGCGGCGGCCCGTTCGCTGTATGGGGCACGCCGACCGGGGTCCGCAGCGAAGGGCTGCAGCGTCTGCTCGGGCGTTTCGCAGCGGGCGTGTCAGTGGCCGAGGTCGCCTGCCATGGGCTGTCGGACGCGATCGAAACCGCGGACGCGGAAGCGACGACTGCCGCCATCACTGCCGCGGTTGCCAAGACCCCCATCGCTGTCCGCTCGGTTGTCCTTGCATGTACGCACTACGAGCTGGTCGCCCCTCAGATCCGTGCTGTGCTGCTGCGAGGCGGTGGCGGGGCCGGGCCCGCGCTGCACGGCTCGGCTGATGCTCTGGCCCGCCGGGCACTGGCAAGCGTGGGCCTCAAACCCCAGCCGGGGGTCGCCGCTACCGGCAGTCTCACCGTGCTGCGCAGTGGGCGTGTGGAGGAACTGCCTGCGGCGGCCTCAGCGTATGTCGAAGGTCGGCTGCTGCACGGGTCGGCAGTCCCTGGATAGTTGCTGCGCTCGAACCACAAAGGGTGCCGGGTCGGCTGAGCCGTGCCGCTATCTGGGCGTCCTCGTGTCGAGGGACTGCAATACACGGGAGTTCGATGTGACTGTCACGGAACACGCGGAGCGATCACGCAGCGCTCGGCGGTCCGGCTATCGCTGGGTGGTCCTGGTGATAGCGACGTTCGCCCAGGCGTGTGCCTGCTTCTTCGTCCAAGGGCTCGGCTCGATCACCGTCTACCTGCAGCGGGAAATGCATCTGAGCACTACGCAGATCGGGCTGCTGGTCACCGCGGCGCAGCTGGTGCCGCTGGCCGGACTTCTGGTGGCAGGCGAGCTGCTGGACCGCTACCCGGAGCGATGGGTCGTGGGCGCGGGCAGCGTGATCGTGGGCGCGGGGCTGCTGGGAGGGAGCGCCGCACCGGGGTACGGGTGGCTGCTGGTGGGTCTGCTGGTCGTGGGGGCGGGATACAGCACAGCTCAGCCCGGCGGCAGCAAGTCGGTAGCCTCTTGGTTCGCGACGTCGCAGCGCGGTTTCGCGATGGGTATCCGGCAGGCAGGCCTGCCCCTGGGAGGTGCGCTGGCGGCGGCCCTGCTCCCTTGGCTGGCGAGATCCTACGGATGGCGGGCACCGCTTGTGGCCTCCGGCGCACTGGCATTGGTAGGCGGTGCGGTGTTCATGGGCTTCTACCGCTCGCCAGATCTCCCGTCGGCGGATGCGTCCCGCAGCGCTTCGCTGCGGGTGCAGTTGGCAGCCCGTTTCGAAGTGGCTCGGGCACCAGCAATGATCACCATCATCTTGTCGGGGGTCAGCATGACGTCACTCCAGTACGGACTGTCGCTGCTGACGGAGCTATACCTCCACACCAAGGCGTCGATGCCGGTGGGTCAGGCCGCCTCGTTCCTTCTGCTGATGCTCGGTTGCGGTGTGGTCGGTCGTATCGTCCTGGCCGCGTGGAGTGATCGCAGCACCGGCCGTCTGGTTCCAGTGCTGACCTGTATGAGCTGTGCCGCAACCGGGCTGCTCGTGTGGGCCGTCGCTCCTTTGCACTCGGCGTTATTCGTCGGTGGGCTGGTGGCCTGGTTGGGGTTCTTCGGATTCGGCTGGTACGGACCGTGGGTCGCCTACGTGGCGGACTGCTCGCCACCAGGGAAGTCGGGGTTTGCCCTCGGCCTTGCCATGGCTGTCAACCAGATCGCGGTGATCCTGGTCCCTCCGGGGCTGGGACTACTCAAGGACTCGACTGGCAGCTTCGTCCCCGACTTCAGCATCCTGGCGCTCTTCGCCATGAGTGCCCTTGGGGCGGTCCTGTGGAGGACGGCCATTCGACCATCGACCTGACGGCCTACACAGGGACGCCTTGCAGCAACTGACCGTTCTTCTGGGTGTTCCTCCGCTCGAAAGGCGAGCCATGCGCAGTCCAAATCCGCGACCGGCCCCGGCTCCCCAAGCCCAGCAGGCGTTGGGGAGCGGACAGCTCGCTTCGCTGCTGCCAGCCCTGCACGGACGCGACACCCCCTATCGTCTGCTTGCACAGGCCATCAGCCAGCTTGTTCTGGACGGGCGGATCGCCTTGCACGTCAGGCTGCCCTCCGAACGGGCGCTCGCACAGGCTCTGGGAGCCAGCCGCACCCTGGTCAACTACGCCTACAACCTTCTGAAAGAGACCGGCTTCGCCCGCAGCCACCGCGGCTCGGGAACCTTCACATCCCTGCCTGAGGGACGCACGCCCACCAACGTCGCCCGCACTGTCCGCGCGGAGGACAGCGTGATCGACCTTGCCCGAGCCTCGCCCGGGCTCCCGCCACAGGAGCTCGCCGAGGCATTGCGATCAACTGCCCAGCAGCTGATCGCACAGTCCCCAACCCCGGGCTACCACCCCTACGGGCTGCCTGATCTGCGAGCCATGGTCGCCGCACACTTCACCGAGCGCGGGCTTGCCACCATCCCGGAGCAGATCCTGATCACCTCCGGTGCGCAGCACGCAGTAAGCCTCGCCCTGGGGCTGCTGTGCTCTCCTGGAGACAGGGTCCTGGTGGAGACACCGACCTACCCCAACGCCCTGGAGGCGCTGCGTCGGCAGTGTCTTCACGCCGTGACGGTTCCCGTCGGACCGGACGGCTGGGATCCAGACATCATGGACGCCACATTGCGGCAAACCGTCCCTCACGCGGCCTTTCTGATCCCCGACTTCCACAATCCAACTGGACTGGTGATGCCTGCCCAGACGCGCACGCGGATTCTGCGCACGGCGCAGCGCACCGGGACTTGGCTCCTGGTCGACGAAACCCTGGCCGACCTCGCCCTCGACGTGGCGCCGCCGACGTCGTTCGCCTGCCACGCCTCACCCGCCGAAAGCAGCCGAATGATCACTATCGGCTCGATGAGTAAGTCCTTTTGGGCGGGGCTACGGGTCGGATGGCTCCGCGCGCCGGCCAACCTCATCGACGAACTGGCCTCGTATCGCATCGCCACCGACCTCGGGGGTTCGGTTGTGGATCAGCTCCTAGCACAGCACCTGCTCGGACGCCGAGGTGATCTCCTCCCTTCGCGGCTGGAGCAACTGCGTGCGCAGCGCGCCGAGCTCCAAGCAGCTCTCAAGGAGCACTTGCCTTCTTGGTCGTGGCGGCAACCCGAGGGTGGGCTGTCGCTGTGGGTGGACGTGGGCCGGCCCGCAGCCTCTGTGATCGCGGAGCGGGCCGGTGGCCTGGGCGTGCGGATCGAGAGCGGCTCCTGGTTCTCGGCCGATCCAGGCGTCTGCGAGACACGCCTACGCATCCCCTACACCCTGCCCCCCTCCGTGCTCCGTGAGGCCGCCCGGCTCCTCGCCGAAGCCCACGGCGAGGATCCCTGCCGCTCCAGTCACCGCCGCCCTCAATGGATCGCCTAAAGCTCGGGCATCGACTCGGTCCGAACAGGCACGTCACGGTCAACAGCGGCGGCGTCGCGCTTCAGGGCGGGGCGAAGCGTGTCAGCCGCGGGGGCTGGGACCGCATCGCGAAGTCGCAGCCGCTCCTCAACCGCGTGGTCGATGTGTCGCATGGCGATACGGATCAGCGGCGGGGCCATGGCGGACGTGGAGATGGCCACAAGGATGATGACGGTGTAAGTCCGGCCGGTCAGGACGCCCAGATGCAGTCCCACAGTTGCGATGACGATTTGGATGACTCCGCGCGCGTTCAGTCCTGCCCCGACGGCGAGAGCCTCCCACCGGGTCAGAAGGTGTCCTCTTTCCGCATCTGATGTGTGGGTTTCCGCAGGTCAGGGGTGATGTCTGTGGGGCTGGGGCAGGCTGGTCGTGTCGTGTTCTCCTGGCGGGTGTGGAGGTCGTGGATGCCATCGATGCGGGCAGTGCTGGAAGGTCGTGAGAAGGCCGCCCTGGTGCGGGTTGAGGAGCTCCGGGCCGACCTCGTGCGGGCGGAGGAGGTGCTGCGGCGTCGGGCGATCGGCCTGGAGGAGTATCTCGAGGCGCTGGCCGGGACTTGTGATGCGGTGCCTGTCGTTGCGGAGCACGGCGGGCCGGCTGCGGCCGGGGGGGCGGTGTCGCGTGCTGGGCGTGAGCCGCGCAGGTTGGTGGCCCGCAGGGACAGCGGGGTGTCGGTTCAGGTTCTGGGGCAGGACTACCGGCGGATCATGGAGGCCTTCGACGGCCCGGGTGGGCCGGGGCTGACGGCGAAGCAGGCGGCGGTGCATCTGGGCTGGGACACGGGCCTGGCCTCGCGGGTCGAGGGCGTGCGGGGCAGGATGAAGCGGCTGGTGGAACGGGGCTGGCTGTGTGAGGACCGGCCGGGTGTGTTCACGCTGCCGTCGCCGTCGCCGTCTGGGCTGGGTGCTGCTGCCGGATAGTGGTGGTGCGGCGGGCCAGGCGGCGGCTCATGAGCATGGTCATGGACCACAGGATCACGGCCTGGGCGCTGGTGGTGTGGGTCTCGTAGTCGCGGGTCAGGCGGCGGGAGCGCATCAGCCAGGCGTTGGTTCGTTCCACGACCCATCTGCGGGGCAGGACATGGAAACCGTGCAGGTTGTCGGTGCGTTTGACGATCTCCAGGGTGAGGCCGAGCGTGTTGGCGGCCCAGTCGACGAGGTGACCGGTGTAGCCACTGTCGGCCCAGACCAGCCGTAGGGTCCGGAAGCGGTTGCGCAGTGCGGGCAGTATCGCTGTGGCGGCGTCCCGGTCGGTGGTGGACGCCGGGGTGACAGCCGCGGCCAGCAGCAGCCCGAGGCAGTCCACGACAAGGTGCCGCTTGCGGCCGTTGATCTTCTTGCCGCCGTCGAAGCCGCGCGAGTCGTTCTTGACGGTGGCGTCGGCCTTGACCGACTGCGAGTCGATCACGGCCGCGGTCGGTTCGGTGTTGCGGCCCTCCGACGCGCGCACCTGCTCGCGCAACCGGTCGTGGAGTTCACCGATCAGCTGGTTGTCACGCCAGCGGCAGAAGAACGCGTAGACGCGTTTCCAGGGTGGGAAGTCCGCGGGCAGGTTCCGCCACTTCACACCGTTGTCGACCAGGTAGCGGATCGCATCGAGCATCTGGCGGTGGCAATAGCCTTCCGGACGGCCGCCGCGCCCGTCCATCCACGCCGGCACCGGCAGCACGGCCCGGACCACCGCCCACTCCGCGTCCGTCATGTCGCTGCCGTAGCGGAGCCGGCGGCCGGGATGGTCGGCCGCGTTCCCGAACCGGTGCGCGAGACAGTCACACTCCCGGGCCGGCCAACTGGACTGCGCGGATCCGACCACGTACAACTGCGACACGGGGCCTCCTGTGGTGCCAACGGATTCGACACCCGCGTACTACCAGGAGGCCCTTCTTTCATGCGCGGAAGACGATCAACTCACCCGATCCATCACGCCGTTCCGAACACCAGCACCAACCCACACGGTAAGAGGACGCCTTCTCAGCCGTTGAAGGCCTTGCGGAGCCTCGATGCGGCCTCAGTGAGGATGTCCTGTTCCTTGCAGAGGGCGAGGCGGACTTGGGTGCGGCCGGCGGCGTAGAAATCGCAGAAGCCGGCCGAGGGGCGCCGAAGGGCGCCCGATCCGGCCGGTGCCGGTAGACGGCCGGCCTGGCGGGGAGCTGGCCTCGACCGTTCGCTAGGCTCCCGAGGCGTGTCTGACCTTCCGAACGTTCAGGGCGCGACCATCGACGCCATCATCGACCACGCGAGCCGCGCGACGCTTCCCTTCCAGCGGGCGCACCGGGAGGAACAGCACGCGACGGCCTTCTGGTTCAACGAGCTCGTGGAGACCACAGACGAAGGCGAGGCCATCCGGCAGTACCTCGTGACCGCCGGCGGGCCGACTCGGTTCGAGATTGCCGAGTTCACCCTCCGGCCGGACCTGTGCGATCCGGCGATGAGCGCGGAGAAGCTGATGATGGTCGACTTTGCCGCGGGGTGGACCCACCTTGAGGACCTGGGCGTCGCAGTCATGCCCACCGCCGGGCTGCACGCGCACGGCGCTCGCAAGGGGTGGAGCTGGACGACCGACGAGATCACCGACGGCATGGCGGCCAAGGAGGAGGACATTGCCGTCCTCGGCGCGGAGCCTGTCGCGGCCTATCTATTGGGCCACGAAGTCGGAGCCGAGACGGGTGCCCGGGACCTGGTCGTCGTGGTCGGTGCCGTCACGCGTACCGAAAGCGGCGGCGTCCGCTGGGTCGGCGACGTACCGCAGGGGTGTGTCGGCGCACCGGTGTTCATCGGCGCCCAGCTCGGCGGGGACAGCTTCAAGCTGGTCTGTGCAGGAGTGGTACTGGCCGGCGACGGTCATCATCCGATCGCAACCTTTGACCGCGTCCGCACCGCCCTGCGCGCCCTCGCTCCGGCAGCCGTGTCAGTTCCCGAGACGGACGGACCGAATCCTCAGGAACCCGAACTGAAGCGGCGCTGGTGGCAACGACGCGGCTGACGCGCACAGGCGCCCCGGCAGCTCAACTGCGCCTGACCGGCTTCCCGATGGCCCCTGCCGTCGCGGACGAGTGAACTCGGTCCCCTGGGAACTGACCCCCCGCTGAACGGAGTTGACGCCTCGATGCTGACCGTCGCACCGGCTCCCGGTGTCCGCGTGTGATCACGTGGTCGCGGGCACGAGGCCGGCGCCGTCAGGTGCTCCCGCGCGTCCCCGTGCCGCCTCGGCCAGCGCGGCATCGATCCGCTTGTTGCTGTGACAAATCCGCTGTTGATCACTGAGCGAGTGGTGTTCTGGCCTGCGGATCTGGTGATCGTTTCGGGATTTTGGCCTGTGATGTGGTGTTGTTCTGAGCGGGGGTTTTCGTAGGACGGGGGAGTCGAGGTGGGTGCTGGGCTGCGAGTGTGGTGATCGTTTCGGATTGTGGTGATCGTTGCAGGATTTGGTTATGCCTGCGCGGTTAGGTTCGGTAGGTTTGCCCTGTTCAGGGCTAGTCGGACGCCTTGTTGAGTAGGAGGTCTGACGGACGCGTGCGAGCCCGGATGATGGCATGTCCCGCAGGTCACCATGCAGATTCCTCTTCCTTCTTCTCTACGTGGGTGAGCGAGGTCCGATTCGGTCGGCTATGGCCCGGGTCCACTGCCGGCTCAATCAACACCTTGACCAGAACGTCATTGGCGACCTGTGCCAGTCGGCCAAGCTGCACCGCCTCGAACTGGAAGTACGGGTTGGCCTGGAAAGGCCCCGCGTGGCCGCCGTAGCCGAGGACCTGCTCCGATCCGAACAGCGTCCCTCGGTGCCCCGTATGCGAGCGCTGGTCGTACAGCGGGCCCGCGAGCTCCTTCACCTGCTTTTGCGTCAGCACGGTCTTGAGTGCTTTCCGGAACCGCTTCTCGGCAACTCCCTTGCGGTGCTTGCACTCGGGATGGCAGTCGCACATGGAGTCAGGGACGGACCTCATACCGACGCCCTCGATCGCGGCTACGAAGGTGAGCAGCGAGAGCGACGGATGACGTCTCCCCAGGCGTACGGCCTCGTAGTACGCGCTGAGCGCGGTCTCGAGTTCGGGGTCGCCGTCCAGCCTCTCCCACGCCCCAAGCACCCACGGCGGCAGCCTCCAGTTTCCTGTCCCCGGAGGGACCTCCCCGGTCCACTCCTCCCCGTGCGGGCTCGGGAATTCGGGACCGACCGAAGTCGGGATCTTCAGAACCGACCCGTCGGGGCCCTGAGGCCAGGGGAGCGTCCGGGGCTCCCACAGCTGCCTCCGGTGCAGCGTCAGGAGAGCGCAGAGACGGCGCAAATGCGCCTGAGCGACTGGGACAACGGGGTCCCAGTGGTAAGTCTCGACCTGACCGGTGACGACGACGGGGAAGCTGCGGGAGATCGTGATGAACTGCGAGTCGACTCGGTCCTGCCCTCGGAACTCGCGCATGTGGACACCACCGGGGGCGAGGGTCAGCGGCCCTACGTCTGTCGCCCTGATCTGCCCCAAGGGGTGGAATCCCTGTACGGCGGACGGGCTGACCCCAACGAGCGCATCCCATATGTGAGTCCGCTGGTGGTGCCCAATCTCGCCCAAGGCCTTCCGCGCGCCAGTCCGCCAGGGGTCTACCTGGTCCGATGACGGGGTGCCGACGCCGCCGACGACCGTGCAGCTGATGCCGTCGGGGTGAGGACGGACGCGCAAGATGCTCGTCATGGAGTCGTCGAGGGGCGGCCCCATTTCCACCGGGCCGCCGTGGCTGTCAGCGCCGCTGATGCTGCGAAAACCTCCGCCCATGGCGTTCCCAAGGTGGTGAGCCCACTCGTTGCCTTGCTCGGTGAAGTCCACGGGGAAGGTCCCGATGCTCTGTTCCCACACGATGGCCTCCAGCCACTTCGACGACGTCGAGGGTCGCTGGCCACAGCTGCCAGGACCTCGACGTCCCACGATCAAGGTCATCGTCCCGTTTGTGTCCAGAGCGACGCCACTCAATACAGCCGTCACAGGCCGCCCCTGCCAGCGTGAAGCGCGTGACGCCCCGGTGTGCGGTCGCCCACCCGCCCCCGGCTTGGAGGGAGCGATGGCGATCTGACGAATCCGCTAAGGACGACTGCCTGCGTAATACGCTGAGCTGCTAATCCAGTGATCGCGCTCCTAAGGTGTGGACATAACGTCAGCGAGGCCCACGCGCCCGGTCGGTGAACTCTCCGTCGATCTAGCCCGGGTTGCAGTGCACTACGGTCACGGGCATCCCGCGGTGTCGTACGACTTCGAGGACACTGATGACGGGTTACGGAGGAGTGGAAGGACGAAGACGGCGAGGAGAGCCGTGCTCCGGCTGCGGGTGCCGAGGTCGGGCCAGCGACCGTCGGCGGATGTGCACACGTCGTTCAGGATCGGCTGACCACGAGATCATTCAAGGTGAGCTTGAGGCGGCGCCGGTTGGCGTCGAAGCCGTACATGGCAGTGGGCCGGTTCAACGGGTCGGCGCCGCAGCGTGGGGCTTCCAGAGCTGAACCCTCGGCCGCCGCGTCCACCTCAAGATCGAAAAGAACGGCTTCCGCCGAGTGCGGCTCAATCGAAGCGAGCCAACCCACTGGTGCGCCACGAACGTCACCGAGGCCCGTCAATGAACATTGCGGTTCCCTGCGGGAAGGTCGGCGGTCGCAAGTACAGTCGGAGCATGGCTCCCGATGAACTGATCGCCCTCGCCGAACGGCCGCGCGCCTGCAGGCGGGAGGTGTCAAATGCCTAGTATCAAGGGTCGTTTTGAATACTCTGATGGCCTGACTCCTGGGAGATCAAAGGACGGCGGTCTCCATCAAAATCTCTACGACGGCCAAGGACGCCTGGTAGACCACGGCACGTTCATTCCCGACGATGAGAACGAAGAAGATCCACTAACTGACCCGCCGCCAGTTTTCATCTACGTCACCGACGAGAACAGTTCGGATTCACGCTCAGACAAGCACGACGACCTTGCCGAGGCGATCTCTGATCTCGTTGAACTGCTTATTCTTGTCGCCGAGGCCTACCCACACGTCAAGAGATGGTGGAACAAGGCACTTCCGATCATCAAGTCTCAGTGGAACAGACTTTCTAGAACTCGCGTGGTCGGTAGCCAACCTGCCACTGACGAGGCGTCGACTGTGGGTGAGGCTACAGTCATAGATTCCTCGCAAGAAGTGGTTACTCTGCCCGATGTGTATAGAGTCAGCATGAGTAGCGCAGAAGCGCGAGCGTGCCTCCTGCTGGCTCTTGTGGCTAAGGCATTCAGCGAGGAGCAGGTAAGAATAGTTTCCAATGTCCACATCAAAGACGATGACGGCCTTGTGGAACTGAAACGCACAGTTGGCGAGCTCATCCCTCAACAAATTGCTAACATCGTTAAGGCGCTTAGGGCGAATCCGTCGTTTCTTGACGATGAGACATTGGCTGAACTTGGAAATATTCTCGGGAGAGACGAGCGGAACATTGAGATGCTTTGTCTGACTGGCCCTGAGAAGCGGCTGCGTAGCCTCGAATAAAACTGAGGCCTCTTGCACGGGCAGGGCCTCAAGAAATGATCACTGCTGGGGAAGCGTCAATCAGCACAGACGTGCCCCGCTCGTCAGTGACACACCAAGCCTGAGTACCCCCGCGGCGTCGCGCGAGGGCAAGGAACCCCGGTGTCACCACGGAGCAGACGGAGATCCGTCCGCTGTCAGCCCGTACCGTCTGATCGCCATGGCCTCGTCGGGACGCCCGGCGCTCTCCCGCACTCGGGCAAGCTCATGCAGTGCGTCCGGGTGGCCGCCGTTCACGGCCTCGCGAGCTACCTGCTCGGCTCCCGCCTGATCTCCTGCCCGTACGCGCATCTGGACAAGATCCCCGAGAAGGTAGGGGATACTCGTGTGGCTGATCGCGATGCCTTCGGCTCGTTCGCGCTGCCCGGCTTCCTCCAAGAGCCGGAGGGCCTCCTCCAGGCCCTCGATGTCACCTTCGCGGGCAGCGTTCATGGCGTACTCAACGGCTTCGTCCCAGCGGCCGGCCTCCTGCAGTCGGCGCATCTCCAACTCCACCGCACTCGGCTGAGGGGCAGAGGTCTCCGACCACTGCCTTCGAGTCCACGCAAACGCGATCGTCTCTATAGAGTTCCGGAGCTCGGTGAGCTCCTGTGGGAGGTGTGGCTGTCCGCTGCGCTGCGCGACGGCCGTGGCGTCATCCGCGCGGCCCAGGATCTCAAGGAACTCGACCAGGTGCTTCCATGCCCCTGGGTGGCCGTCCTGGGCGGCCAGCTCGAACAGGAGGGCGGCGTAGCGGTAGCGGCCGTACTCGTGGGCTTCCTCCCCCATGGCGAACCGGTCGGCGGGGGTCCGCGCGTGCAGCGCTGCCGCCTTCCAGAAGCCTTCCGGGGGAAAGCCCCAGCCCCGCCCGGAATTGGCCCACCGCACCAGGACACCGGCCAGGCGGTAGCACGCCTCATCAGGGCGGCCTGGGAGGGGACGCCGCCGGACGAGAGGTCCCGGGACGCCCAGGCAGTCCCGGCCGAGGTACGTAAGAGCGTCCTCGAACCAGCTAGTGTCGCGTGAATGAAGTTCTTGGACGGTGGCTTGGTGTGCGGTTGAATGGCGTATGCCTGTCGCCCTGCCGCTGGTCGTCTCCGATGCGGACCGTGAGGTCCTGCGCTCGTGGATCCGCTCGCCGTCGTCCCCGTCGGGGCTGGTGATGCGGGCCCGGATCGTGCTCCTGGCCTCGGAAGGCGCTTCGAACACCGAGATCGCGCGGCGTCTTGAGCTGTCCCGGCAGACGGTGGTGACCTGGCGGGGCCGTTACCGTTCGGCCGGCCTGCCCGGGCTGGAGGACCGGCCGCGCTCGGGCCGGCCCGGCACGGTGGACGAGACAGAAGTGGTGGTGCGGACCCTGGAAGGCCCGCCGGACAAGCTCGGCGTGACCCACTGGTCCTCCCGGCTGCTCGCCGCCGAGCTGCGACTGTCCAACGTCGCGGTGGCCAAAGTGTGGCGCAAGTGGAAGATCCAGCCCTGGCGCAGCGAGACCTTCAAGTTCTCCACCGACCCGGAGCTTGAGGCGAAGGTCCGCGACGTGGTCGGGCTGTACCTGGCCCCGCCGGAGAAGGCCGTAGTGGTCTGCGTCGACGAGAAGAGCCAGATCCAGGCGCTGGACCGGACCGCCCCGATGCTGCCGGTCCGGCCGGGCCTGGCCGAGCGGCGCACCCACGACTACGTCCGGCACGGCACCACCACCTTGTTCGCGGCCCTGGAGGTCGCCACCGGGAAGATCACCGCCGACGCCTGCTACAACCGGCATCGCAGCGATGAGTTCCTGCGCTTCCTCAAGCAGGTCGCCAAAGCCCACCCGAGGGTGAAACTGCACGTCGTCGCCGACAACTACGCCACCCACAAGCACCCCCGCGTGAAGGCATGGCTCGCGAAGAACCCCCGGATCACGCTGCACTTCACCCCGACCTCGTGCTCCTGGCTGAACCTGGTCGAGATCTTCTTCGGCATCATCACCCGCCAGGCCATACGCCGCGGCACCTTCACCTCGGTCGCCGACCTCACCGACGCCATCCGCCGGTACATCGACGCCTACAACGACCGCTGCCAGCCATTCACATGGACCAAAACTGCCGACGAAGTCCTCGAACACGCAACCCCCAAGCGTCCAAGGACTTCATTCACGCGACACTAGGCGGAAGTCCGTCCCACTCCTCCCTGCCGAAGTAGGCACTGGCCGCGTGTCCAAGCAGGGCGTACGGCAGGTTCTCCGGGTCGTGGCCATAGCGGCAAAGGTCAGCGGCTGCCTTAAGGACTGCCTCAGTTGGCGCCTCGGCGTGCCGGCAGCGCTCCAGGAGCGCGGGAACCCCGGCCAGGTACTGGGCGATCCTGCCGTTCGCTGCGTGGACGGTTGCGGCCTTCAGGCGCGGGTCACTGTCCGCCACCGTGCGCGCCGCATGCAGGTCCGCTCCCGTGAACGCGTGCGGCACGGCGATGACTTCGGCGTCCGTGGTGAGAAGACCCCGGGCGTGCTGGTGGATGTCGTCGCTGATCTGCCGGGAGGGTGAAGTTCCCCCAGTGAGTTGGACAGCCTGATACTGGGACGGTTCGTCCCGGAGGAAGCAGTCCAAGTTGAGTGGCAAGAGCAACATGAGCAAGCGGTACACGGCCGAGTTCAAGCGGGACGCGGTCGCGCTCGTCCGGTCGTCGCCGCATCGGAACGTCACCGAGATCGCCCGGGAACTGGGAGTGAGCCCCGAGGGGTTGCGTGGCTGGGTCAAGCAGGCGAAAATCGACCAGGGCGAGGGGCCGGCGGGCGCCCTGACCAGCGAGGAACGTGAGGAGCTGCGGCGCCTGCGCCGCGAGCTGGCTGAGGCCAAGAAGGCGAACGACATCCTGGTAAAAGCCGCGGCCTTCTTCGCGAAGGAGATCGTGAAGTAGGCGCTGTGTGCCGCTTCATCGATGCGGAGAAGGCCACCGAGGAGAACCCCGATGGCTACAGCGTCGCCCGGCTGTGCCGAGTGCTGAGCTTCCACCGCTCCACCTACTACGCCTGGCTCGCTTCACGGCCCGCAGCCGCCGAACGGCAGTGCGCCGAAGACGAGTTGACCGACCGGATCCGTGAGATCCACGCCACCTCGCGAGGTGCCTACGGCGCCCCGCGCGTCCATGCGGAGCTGCGGCGGGGCGGCCTCGCGATCAACAGGAAAAGGGTCGAGCGGATCATGCGCGAGCGCGACATTCGCGGTGTCACCCGCCGCAGGCGCCGCTACCTGACGCAGCAGGACACCAAGGCAGCCCCTGCCCCGGACCTGGTCGGCCGCGACTTCACCGCATACGAGCCAGGCCGGAAGCTGGTGGGCGACATCACGTATCTCCCCACGGTCGAGGGCTGGTGGTACCTGGCCACGGTCATCGACCTGGCGACCCGTGAGGTGATCGGGTATGCGATGGCCGACCACCACCGCGCCGAACTGGTCACCGACGCCCTGCGCATGGCTGCCGGCCGCGGCGGCCTGCAGCCCGGCTGCATCATGCACACCGACCGCGGCAGCGAGTACACCAGTGGCGAATTTCGCACCGTGATAAGGGAGTTGAATCTGAGGCAGAGTATGGGACGAACCGGCATATGCTATGATAATGCTGCAGCCGAGAGTTTCTTCGGACTGCTCAAAGCGGAGATCGGCACCACCGTCTGGGAAAGCCGTGAGGCGGCCCGAGCCGACGTCTTCTGCTTCATCGAAGTCGAGTACAACCGCACCAGGCTCCGCAAGCACCCCGAGTTCGGGTACCTCACCCCACTCGAAACCCGAGCTAGATTGCGGCACGACCTCACCCCCGCAGCGTAAGCATCCGCTGTCCAAGATCAGGGGGGAACTTCATGCCCCCACGCTGGGGGTCCGGAATGCTCACCACGTCCTTCACCTTGATCAGCGAGGTATGGGCGGCCCAGCCGGCGCCACCGGCCTCAACTGACACAGATGAGGGCACTGGTATCTGAGATGAACGAGCTCGTCGCGGGGCCTGGTTCCTCCGGCGTGGAACCGTCCGTGGTGGGGCAGCGCCTGCGAGTCTTCCTGGATGCGGAGCGAGTGGTGGACGACCTGCGCCGCTATTTCGCGATCGACCTGCCCCCAGGTGCCGGCGCGTTCACGGGGGGCCGGTTCGAGCACCTGGCGGGCGGGGGTGACCGTCGGCAGGTCGCGGACCAGTTCACCGCAGAGGACCTGGTGGCGGTGCAGACCCTGTCGGTGACCGTCCCTCCGCGCGTCGCCCTCGACCTGCTGGAAGGCCCGTTGGGCACCCAACTGTCCGAACTGCTGCGAGACATCCCTTCTGACACCGACCTGTCCGACGCCGATGCCTCGGTCATCGCGGACGGCTCGCCGGCGTACCGGGCCTGGCGCTTGCTGGAGGGCCAGTACAAGGTCGGGTGGGCGATCGCCGGGAAGCTCTTGGCCCGTAAGCGGCCGCGGCTGCTGCCGGTCTACGACCGGGTCGTGCGCTGTGCGCTCGGCCACCCGCCGTCGTTCTGGACCGATCTGCGCACCGCCCTGCGCGAGCACGGCGCAGCCCTGCACCACCGGCTCCTTGGCCTGCGGCAGAACGCGGGCCTGCCCGAGACGGTCAGCGCCCTACGTGTCGCCGATGTCGCGGTATGGATGGCTCACCCCGCCCCGGGCCACCGCTGCCCCTGAGGACCCGTCGCAGGGACGGCCAAGCGCTGACGCTCGGAGAGGGCTCGGCTGGAGTGTGGGGTGCTGGCCGGCCTGGCGGTGCTGTGGGTTCGGCTCCAGCCCTACGCCGACTCCGTAACTGAGTCACCGCCGACCCCTGCGACGCCGTGCTACTGGTGGTGGGAGACATCTGTGGCGTCTCACTGCGTCTGAGGGATGAGCTCAGGTTGGCGACCCCGGGATCTGTGGTGCCTTTCGCCTGGGGGCTGTGGCGTGGGGGATAGGCTGGCTGACAGAGACCTGTCTGCAGCCCAAACGTGGGGCAGTTGGCGCAGTGCCTGGCGGAGAATCTTGGGCTTGGGCGCGGATCGGTGTGGGGGTGCTGGGTGTCGCAGGTGTCTGGGTCTGAGGGGTCCGCTGGTGTGCAGGTACCGGAGGCGGCGGGCGCGGTTGATGCAGGGCGTCGTGAACGGATCCGCAGTCGGCTGAGCCGCTTCGGGCCGGGCCCGGTGGGCTGGTTCACCGACATCTGCACACTGCTCGATCAGGACCTCCCGCTTGTGTCGGCCGGGATGCTGGTGTCGCATCTGTTCCGGGAGCTGGAGAGCGCGGTACGTGAGGTTCTGCTGCCGGATAAGGTGCGCCGCACCCCGGAGAAGGACATTCCCAAGGGTGGGAAGCACCTGTTCCAGGTGAACGGGATCCTTGGGTCTTTGGGTATCGACCCAGACAGCCACGCGGGTGCTCTGTGGTTGGGCGAGGCGAAGAACTTGCATGCGTATGCTCACCGGAGCCGCATGGATCTGTTTGCGCTGGATGCCCCGACGCGGGAGCGGTTGGTGGCGTTCGAAGACATGCTCGAGGTGGTCCTGGACGCGTTCGAGGCCCGCTATCTCACGGTCATCGAACGGTTGGAGGCATTGGCGGCGAAGACGTCCCCCAACCAGGGGGACGTCGACTTGCTGCGCAAGACCTTCCCCCAGGACTTCTTGACGCAGGAGCGGTTCTTCTCCCTGCTCGGCAGCGCGGCGTGGCTGCGGCACCTGGCTGAGGCGGGCCTATTCTCGGCCCCGGTGGAACCGGAAGTCGATGACGAGGCCGGCACGGTGGCGTTCCCCGCCTGGCCTGCGTCGGCGTATCTGGTGCGCGTGGCAGGTGCCGCCCCCGACGAGGCGCTGCGGGTGGCCGAGGCGATCCCGTCCACCGCCAATCCGCGGATCAACCTCAACCTGGTCGAGGTGGCGCTGCTCCTTCCACCCGATGATGCGGTGCGGTTGGCCCCCCGTATCGCCGAAGCCGCCCGTAGCAGTTACCTGATCGCCCCCGAGCGGTACGCACAGCTGGCCTTCCAGCTTGCCCGCGGCGGACACCGCGACCAGGCCGTGGAGGTGATGCAGGCCCTGCTGGCGGCGGCGACCGGCCGGGCGCGGACCGGGATCGACGCCTACGAGCTTTCCGAACTCCTGCAGGAGCACAACGCCGCCCTGGCCGAGCACGCGGGTCTTGCCTGGCTTCAGGCGCTGGCCGCCGCGCTGTCTTCTGCCGTGGACGCCGACGCGCCCCAACGCAGTACGGCTGCAGTCCCGGAGGCGCCCGGCGAACCCGGCACGCCGTCACTGGTGTTCCGCGAGGACATCTCCAGCGTGTGGTTCCGCGATCTGGAGGCCAACGGCCCCCGGCACGCCACCGACACCCGTGAGTTGCTGTCCGAGGCCGTCCGGGACACCGCCCGGCCCCTGGCGGCAGCAGACCTCACCGGTGTGCTCGATGTCCTGGACGCCTACCCGTGGCTGATCTTCCGGCGCCTGCGCCTGTATGTGCTGGAGCACTCCGCCACCGCGGCGGCACTGCCAGTGGTGGAGACGCTGGCTGACGCTTTGTGGGCCGACACTGGCGGGGCGAGCCGGGAGTGGCTGCGCCTGGCCCGCGCCCACGCCACAGCTTTGACCCCGCCCGACCTGGGACGGGTACTGGCGGTGATCGACGCCGGTCCGGACACCGAGCGGCTGCAGCGCCTCACTGGCCAGGAGCCCGGCCCGGAGTCGGCAGCGCTGGTGGAGAAGTGGCAGGACCTGTGGCGCCGTGACCGGTACGCGGCGCTGGCCGCCGTGCTTCCCGAGGCCCCCAACCTGCGGCTGCAGGAGCTGAGCGAGCGTCTCGGCTCGGCGCAGTCGCTGGACGAGCCCGCCAGCTCGCGTATGGTCTGGCGCGGCGACAACGACGGTGGCGGGGAGGACCTGGCCGGCAAAAGCGCGGCCGATCTCGTCCACCACGCCCAGCAGTGGAAGCCGTCTCGCACCATGTTCGGCAACGATGCCGCCGACTTCGCGCTCCGG
This sequence comes from Streptomyces sp. NBC_01198, assembly GCF_036010485.1. NCBI lineage: Bacteria > Bacillati > Actinomycetota > Actinomycetes > Kitasatosporales > Streptomycetaceae > Streptomyces > Streptomyces sp. NBC_01198. The sequence continues at coordinate 5,081 of NZ_CP108568.1, read as the reverse complement.
CTGCGCGCCGCGGTGACCGGCGACGCCGTGCGCTACCAGGCAGACGCGCAACTGTTCGCGAACCTGAGCGACGAGCACCTGGCCGCTGTCGTGGAGGGTTTCACCCGCGCGGTCGAGGAGCGGCAGCCGGTGGACTGCCCGCCCCTGGTGCAACTGGCGACCCAGATCCTGCCGCGCGCTCACAGCGACGGCAGCCACCAACTGCACTGCGCACTGGCCCGTTTGTGGCTCGCGGTACTGGCTTACACCGGCGCTGGCATCCCCACCAGCTGCGGTGACGAACTGTTCGACATCCTGAGCACGCTCGTGCGTATCCCCGCGCCGCTACCCACCGGTACGAGCCCCGCCGACGACAGCGCGAGCAGGTGGAGCCAGGCCAGCGAAGCCTCGGTGTGCGCGCTCATCCTCTGGGCCAGTTGGCAGAAAGACCGTGACGGCGACACCGCCGCCTCCTTCGCACTCCTCGATGAGCAGCTGACAGCAGCCCGCCAGCCGGACTCTGCCGCCGCGCACCCGGTGGGCACCGCACTGGGGGCATACATCGGGCGGCTGACCACCCTGAACCCGGAATGGGCCCGGTCGCAGATCACCGCCTTGTTTGACACGGGCACCACGCTGGGGCGCGCCGCCTGGAACGCCCATCTGAACTCCTCACACCTGGAACAGACCTCCGTCGGCCTGCTGATGAACACCTACCGCGCCCAGGCGCGCACCGCACCCGACAGCGACAACCATCGCCAGGACCTCCACCGCAGGCTGGGCGAACACCTGGTCGCCCTGTATCTGGCAGGGATGATCACCCTCGACGGGCCCGACACGACCCTGGCGGACTTCTTCGCCCACTGCTCCGCCGAGACCGCCGCCGACCTCGCCTCCTCCGTCGCCCGCACCCTCCGCAGCGGTGACGGCCTGCCGCCCCAGACGCTGCAGCGGATTCAACGCTGGTGGACGTGGCGCCTGGAGGCCGCCGTTGGCACCCCGCGCCCGGCTACGGCAACCGGCCGCCGCAACGATGACGTCGCGATGCTCCTCGGCGCGCTGCTGACCAGCGACGCCTTCACCATGGCCTGGCGCCTGGAGCAGCTGCAGGCCGCCTTCACAGTACGGGGCGACCTGGGCGGAGACCTGAGGGTCTTCTCCTTCCTGGCCGAACTCGCCGGAACAGACCCCGGTCCGGCCCTGGACCTGCTCGCTGCGTGGGTGCACACCCTTGACCAGCACACCTGGGTGCCGCAGGCCCGCGAGAACGAGATCCGCCTGGTCCTGCTGGCGGGACGACGCTCGGCAGCCCACCGCGACACCGCCGGCGAGATCATCAACCGCTTCGCCTACCGCGGATACCTGCAGTTCTCGCCCCTGCTCAACGACGCCGCCAACTGACCTCCTGCGAGGCACCCCGCCGTCGCACTGGAGGAGAGCAAGCACAGCGTGACCCTCAACCTCAGCGTTCATGCCTTTCCAACGAACGCCGGCCGTGGTGTCCTATCCCCGTGTTCTTGGATCTCGGAGCAGGGCAGGACGTCGTTAGGGCCTGCATGCGAGCGTCACGTGGGGGCGTCCCAGAGCACCTCATCGTAGTGCGGCGAGACCTCGGACAGGTAGGACGCCCGCGCAGCGGCGAGCACGTTTCACACGCCACTGGCATCCATCGGCGAGTCCATTTTGCCCGTCAGTTCCATCTCATGCCGATCACGGTCAGTTCCTCGACCCGCTCGGGCGCGAGGCCGCTCTTGCGTGCCCGGGAGTTGGCGATGAACACGCCGAGTGCGTGCTCGGTACCGCCGATGTTCTCGATGTGCGATCGGGGTACGTTCAGGTGTCCTTCGCGTTGCGCGTATTGGCGTGCGGCCGTGAGGTTGTCGGCCCACATCTCGGCCCGGCTGCGCCGCGGCACAGGCGTCCGAACAGCAGCCGGCTCCGGTTCGTCGAGCGGTCCGAGGCCGAGGATCTCGGTGAGCAGCCACTGCTGCGGAGGAGCCAGCGTGTCCCACTCGGCGCGCTGGACGCGGGCCCAGCGTCCGATGTCCTCGCCCTGGACGATGAGCAGGCCGTCCTCCTCGGGCAGGAACCCGCCACCGGCGAGGTGGGTGCGAGCGAGGTGGAAGCAGCGTTGCCATGCGATTGGCCACACGGGGCACCATGCCGGGTAGATATCGTCCAGCCTTCGACGCCGTTCCGCACTCAGGGCACCTGCTGCCGCACCGTCCGCCCGTCCCTCCTCTTGGGACCGGGCAGGGCGCCGGGCGGCGGCGCGCTGGTTCTTGAGCCAGATGCCGAGCGGGTAGCCCTGCCAGGTGGCTTCGGTGGGAGGCAGAAGGTGCCCGTGCTCGGCGGCCCACCCGCGTGCCGCGGCCAGTCCTTCGTCGAAGGCCACCGCGTGGTGGGACCAGATCATCGAGAGCTCGTCGAGCTGCCGCACCCTTTCCTCGGCGAGGTCCCCGCGCTGGTGCGCGTGCCGCTGCCGGCCGATCCATGCCCCGAGGGGGAATCCATCGGGCGCCGTGTGCCCGATGGGAACGTTCAGGTGCCCATGGTCTTCGTAGTAGGCAAGTGCGGCCTGCAGCCCGCGGCGCCAGTATTCGCCTTCAGGCTTGAGGACCCGCGCGGTGATGAACGCCGCCAGTCTCACCGGATCCCGCGGTGTGGAGAAGGTCAGCAGCCCTTGAGCCGGCCCGCTGACCCCTCCTTCACCGTCCGCCGCCATCGCGGTTCCACCGGCGGTCGGACGACTGGGAGCCTGAGGGACAGCGAGCTGCTCGACGGCCTCGGTGTCGTGTGCGCGCAGCGCGGTCAGCACCTTGGCCAGGTCGGTATAGGCCCTGGAGACAAGCATCTCGTCCGGTTCCTCACCCGGCCCGAGGAACACCGGCACGACCAAGGATGCTGTCTTGCCCTCCCCGGGCTGCATCCGCAGCGCCCGCCCCACGGCCTGAACGACATCGGGCGTGGACCCCCGGACATCGGCGAAGACGACGGCATCGCAGTTCTTGGTATCGACGCCCTCGCCGAGCACACGTGCCGACGACAGCACACAGCGCTCCATCACCGTCTCGTCCACGATCCCCGTCGAGAACTCCTCAAGCACCTGGCGCCGGTGCACCGTCTTATGCTCCCCGCACAACCAGTCGGCCCACACCAGCCCCGGCTCCGTATATACCTCCTGATCGCTCTCCCACAGCGCCTTCGCAACCCGACCCAGCCCGCTCGCGAAAGCCTCCGCTTCGCTGGTGCGATGGTGAAAGGTCAAGATCCTGCGCAGCCGGTGTTCCGCTCCGGTCTTCAGCACAGCCGTCTGCAGCGCCGCCAGCCGCACTCCGCGCACCGCATCCGTCCGGGCCTGCTCACCGACCAGCTGCGCGGCTTGGACCTGGGGGTCGGCGATGTCCACACACACCACCTGGTACTGCGCGATCAGGCCCCGCTCGATCGCCTGCGACATCGTCAGCCGGTACACCACCGGCCCGAAAACCGCCGCATCGTCCATCGACGCCACCAACCGCGCGGGGGCGGCCCCCCGCCCCCCACCATCCGTAAGCTCTTCCGCCGGCACCTCCCACAACCGCGGAGTCGCCGTCATATACAGACGTCGCACCGCCGGCACCCGGCCATTGTCATGAACAGCCGCCCACGGCTTACCCAGCGCACCCGACGTCCGATGCGCCTCATCCACCACCACCAGATCCCACCGGCCGACCCCGGCCGCATGCGCCCGCTCGACAACCCCGAGCCCCACCGCCGCATACGTGGCGAACACCGTGCACCGGTCCGCATCCCTGAGCCACCCGGCCAACTGGGCCGCATCAGTCGAGCACGGAACCCCGAGCCCGGCGCCCTCCCGCTGCGAGCACACGCCGAACATCTGCCCGCCACGGCCGCCCGCCCGCCACATGTCCAGCATCTGCCCCAGCAGATCAAGAGTGGGCACCAGCACCAGCACCCGCCGGGCACGCAACCGCCGTGCCCCCTCGACCGCGATAAGGCTCTTGCCCGTTCCCGTGGCAGCGATGACCTGAGCGCGCAGCCCGCCCTCCGAGAGCACAGGACTCGCCGGCTGAGCCAGCGCGCGCACTACCGCGTCCACCGCCTCGACCTGATGAGGACGAGGCCGCTGCCTAGCCATACGATCCGCCCTGCCTCTCTTCGCCCCTCGGGGGCAGTAGGCCCTGAGAGAGAAATCTATCCCGCACCATTATGATGCAGACCTCTCATCTTCGAACGACCTTGGCCCTCCGGGAACACTCTCATCACGGTTGCAGAAGCCGCCCGGGACCCACACCGGAACCAGGGCATACTCACACTCAAGAGGCCGACCATGGGATACTGCACGACTTCCCCCGGGCTGTGTCCGGCAACGAGTGAGCCACCGTTAGAACGGGGGAGCAGGAGAGCCCTGTTGGCCCCCAGGCTCTTCCACCCCCAGCTTCGTCAGCCGCGAACGAATCGCACTCGGCTGACGCGAAAGCCGTCGAGCAAGAGCCTCGAGGCCATGCCCCGAGGAATGAAGCTCGACGAGCAGCTGGTCATCTTCCTGCGTCCAGCGCTGGTACGCATTGCCGTGACGCTTCCTGACCTCGTCCACTGCGTACGCACGAGCGGCTGCCGAAGGAGCGCTCGAAGCCAGTTCCACCGCGCGCACCGCATTCCAAGGGAAGGTTGCCACCTCAACCCCGCGCAGCCAGAGGGTAACTGTGCCCTCGTCAAACGTCAGAACATCCGCTTCCACCGTCAGGACCTTGCGCATGACGTCCGGGTCCTTCGCGTCGAGCACGAAGTCATGGAGCTGTAAACGAACCTGAGGCTGAGACACATCAGTCACAACGACCACCATGCCCCAACAGACACCCGCTCAAGCGCCCCCTACTAGCTAGCCCGGCCGCAACGCGGCCGATAGGCAGGGAGCGAAGCGGACCTGCCAGGGCTCCGCAACGCGGAGCCCACCGCCGGCTTGCCGGCGGCACTTCAGGGGGCCGCAACGCGGCCCCGTTTATGGGCTGTTGGAGCGAAGCGGAGACAGCCTGGCGCGGCTTGCCGCGCCCCGCCCCGCAACGCGGGGCGCTTTCACTTCCCAGCGCGCAGCGCTG